>PHEE01000003.1 GCA_002842855.1 Alphaproteobacteria bacterium HGW-Alphaproteobacteria-4
GGTCGTCTTGCCATGGTCTTCTCCTCGCTTGCTGCATCATGCCGCAGTTGCGCGGAAAATCCACTTATCCCGGTTGTTCAGATTTCCGCAGCCACCTCTTTCGTGAGCGTGCTACAAAGCTGCTACAAGATGCGCGCTTGGACCGAATCGCGTCACCCCCGCGCCGCCAGCTTGCAGCGCACTTGCAACAGGGTTTTGCGGGCGGAGAAGAACGGCCATAACCCATTGAAACTATTGGCGGATGAGGTGGGATTCGAACCCACGGAACCTTTCGGTTCGCTGGTTTTCAAGACCAGTGCCTTAAACCACTCGGCCACTCATCCGTCGTTAGTATTCAAGCTTGTTCCCCAAGCCGCTCGGCCACAGGTTCAAACTGTTCGCGCGCCACATTCCGAAACGGGCCCAACGCAAGGATCGCATCCCGTCCGTCATCTTGCGCACATTTCCGCAACGCATTGTAAGCACTTACCTATTGCCGGGTCCAGTCCTGACGGATCCGGCGGCCGCCACCGCCGCTTATGCGGCAGGCAGGGCTTTAGCGTGGTCGAAGCGATTCTGAAAGGCATTCGCGCGATATCGCGGCCAGATCGGCACCGGGCTGGCCTTGCCGGCATGCGGGGCGGCACGGGCAGCGCCGCCCCGCATGCGTCAGTTCGTCCAGGTGGTGTAGCCGAGCTTCATGGTCGTGCCCGCATAACCGTTGAGACGGAACTGCGAGGTGCGGCCTTCGCTCGTCTTGACGCAGACATAGGTGCCTACAGGAATCGCACCAAGCGGGATCTGGGCAGCGTTGAAGCTTGCGACCCTGCACCCCGCATAGCCGCGGTTCGAGCCATCGCCCAGCGCCAGTTGCGCGCCGTTGCGCGGGGTGATGTATTTCTGCGTCGCCGTGACGGCCTGATACCAGATGTCGGCGCCCGCGCTGCCGATCGAGCCGTTGTCGAGGTTCACCGAGAAGGTCTGGTTCAGGTCGATCAGGCCGCTCGAATGGGTCACCGGCAGCAGTGGCAACACCGGCGGCAATGGCAGCGGCACCACTTCAAGCCAGTTGCCGGTATGCACCGCAAGCGACGAGGCCTTGTCATTTGCGGCAGCGGCCAGCAGCGCCGTGTCGGCGGTGACGGTATAGCAGGGGCCGCCAAGGTTGGTGTTGTCGCACAGCCGCGCACGGGCAGCACCCGAGATCTTGACCGACGATATCTTGTTGTTGAAGGTCGCGTTCAGGGAATTGAGCGTGCCGACGCCATAGCAAAACTCTTGCCCGGCGTAGTTGGGATCGGTGTAGAAGCAGGCCTGATCGCCCACAGGCGGTGGTGGCGGTTCGGGCGGGGTTGTGCCAGGCAACGGCAAGGTCACGCTACCATCGCCACAGACCAGAGACAGACTGGGGCCTGAAGGCCCGAGCGTCAGGCTCATCTTGCAATCCGGGTTGCTGCTGCCGCCCCCGCCGCCAGTAGTTGGCGCGGCAAGGTAGGTGGAACTGACCCAGCCACTGGGTCCGGTGTGCTCGACATAGCACCAGCCATTGTCCTGACATTCTGTAACGTTGACGAGGGTATCAGGCGCCAGGGTTGTGACCACGGCAAAGCCGCCGCCCGGCCCCGAACGGACGTTGAGCCACGTCGTTGCAACGGCCTCTACCGCCGCTGCGGCCGTAACCGACACAGCGAGCGCCATCAGCGCAGCGCCCCATGCCTTGATTGCTTGGAGAATAGTCATGGTGTTTCCCCCAAAAAACCGCCCCAATCCACACGCCACAGGGGCAAAACGATTTGCGCCAAAGCCTGCGCCAAATTCCAGCATCGGAACTATACGCCAGAAATCGTTTTTCGGCCATGCCCTTGCAGGGGCCGGATGGCGCCCCGGCCACAAAGCACAAAACCGCCAGTCGCCGCATGCGCACTTTTCTTGAAGCCGCGAAGCAGGTAAGGTTCGCGCGCGGCACGGGGCGGCAGCGGTGCGTTGCTGCATTTGTGTTTGCAGGGCAGGTTCAGACAGACGCGGCAGGCAGCCGCGCGAAGGGGGCAAGGGAATGACGAAGGCGCGCATCAGCTTGACGGTCGCGGTGCTGGCAACGGGGCTGGGGCTTGCGGGCTGCGGCGAGGGCGGGCTGCCGTTCGGCGCGGCCGACGGCGGCGAGGGCGCCGATACCGGTGCGCCCGCTGCCGAGGTTTCGACCCGGCTGGTAGAGCGCGATGTCGAGGCGCCCGATGTGTTTTCGCTGACCGATCAGGGCCTTTGGGACGGCAGACCGTCGCTCGGCGGGGTCTGGGTGGCCGACGCAAGCGTGACCAGCCCCGAGCGGGTGATCATTCGCAACGCGGCCAACGGCAAGTTCGTGATCGGCGCCCTGTTCCGGCGCGAGCGGGTATCGCCCGGTCCGCGCATTCAGGTTTCGTCCGAGGCCGGCGCCGCACTTGGCATGCTGGCGGGGCAGCCCGCGGCGTTGTCGGTGATTGCGCTGCGGCGCGAAGAGGTGGCACCGGTGGCCGCCGCAGCCGCAGCACCCGAAGCGGCGCCCGCCGCAACGGCGCCGGGCGCCATTACCGCGACACCGCTTGCAAATGTCACCGGCACCGCAGCCGCAGCCATTGCCGCCGCCGAAGCGGCGCCCACGGCGCGGCCCGCAATCGCCCCCGCAACGCTGACGCAAGCCTATGTGCAAATAGGCATCTTCAGCGTCGAGGCCAATGCGAACCGCGCCGCCGGGCAGATCCGCGCGGCGGGTCTTGGCGCGACGGTCAAGAATGAAAGCAGCCATGGCAAGACGTTCTGGCGGGTGATCGCCGGGCCTGCTGCGAATGCCGCCGATCGCGGCGCGCTGCTCGCCAAGGTCAAGTCGCTCGGGTACGCCGACGCCTACGCCGTTTCCAATTGAGCAAACGAAAGAAGCCGATGCACACAGCCGCCCTCCGTTCCCTGATTGCGCTTCTATTTGCGGCGTTGCTGACCGCCCTGCCCGCCCGCGCCTACGAGACCACAGCCGGTGCAGCCTGGGTCTATGACATGGCGACCGATACGGTGCTGCTGGAAAAGAACGCCGACGTGCCGATGCCCCCCGCGTCGATGTCGAAGCTGATGACGCTTTACATGCTGTTCGAGGCGCTGCGCGATGGCCGGGTTACGCTCGACACCCGCTTTGCGGTTTCCTCGCGTGCCAAGGCGCTCGGCGGTTCGACGATGTTTCTGAACGAAACTGACCGCCCGACGGTTGACGAGTTGATCCACGGCATCATCATCAACTCGGGCAACGATGCCTGCGTGGTCGTGGCCGAGGGGCTGGCGGGCAGCGAGGCGGCCTTCGCGCAGCAGATGACCGAACGCGCGCGCGCGCTTGGCATGGAGCACTCGACCTTCGCCAATGCCTCGGGCTGGCCCGACCCCGCGCATCGCATGAGCATGCGCGATCTGGGCATGCTGGCGCGGCGGATCATCACCGAGTTTCCGGAATTCTACACGCTCTTTTCAAAGACCGAGTACAACTACAAGAACAGGTCCGAGGCCAACAAAAACAACCGTAACCCTCTTTTGGGCATGGGCATCGGTGCTGACGGAATGAAGACCGGGCACACCACCGAAGCGGGCTATGGGCTGGTCGGGTCGGTGCTCCAGGGTGAGCGGCGGGTGATTCTGGTTATCAGCGGGCTTGACAGCGAGGCGGCGCGGGCGCGCGAATCCGAACAGATCGTGGCATGGTCCTTTCGCCAGTTCCTTCTGAAAACGTTGGTGGAAAAAGGCGTGCCGCTGGTTTCGGTGCCGGTCTGGCTTGGGGCGGCATCAGAGGTGGCGCTGGTGGCCGGGCAGAATGTGCGGATGCTGGTGCCGGCGGTGGCGGGTGACGCGCTGACGGCCGAGGCGGTCTATTCCACCCCGGTAACCGCCCCGGTTACTGCGGGGCAGGTTCTGGGCGAGCTGGTAATTGAAGTGCCGGGCATCGAGGGCGCCAAGCGGGTGCCGCTGGTCGCGGCAGCCGATGTTGCTGCGGGCGGCGTGATGGTGCGGCTGCGCAGCGCCTTCGGGCGGCTTGCGGCCAAGGTTGCCGAAGCGGCGGGTAGCTGAGGCAGCAATGTTCATCAGCTTCGAGGGCATCGACGGGTCGGGCAAATCCACCCAGGCGTGGCTACTGGCCGAGGCCTTGCGCGCCGAGGGCCGCGATGTGTTGGCCACGCGCGAACCCGGCGGCAGCCCCGGCGCCGAGCAAATCCGCCGTCTGGTGCTGGAAGGCGACCCCGACCGCTGGTCGGCGGAAACCGAAATCCTGCTGTTCACCGCCGCGCGGCGCGACCATCTGGAACGCACCATAAGGCCCGCGCTCGCCGCAGGCCGCATCGTCATTTGCGACCGCTTTGCCGACAGCACCCGCATGTATCAGGGCCTCACCCGCGGCGATCTGCGCGCCACGGTCGATGTGCTGCACGCGATGATGATCGGGCTTGAACCAGACCTGACCTTCCTGATCGACATCGACCCCGCCGAGGGGCTTGGCCGGGCGCTGGCGCGCAAAGGCACCGAGGAACGGTTTGAAGATTTCGGGGTGGCGATGCAGGCGCGGATGCGCGCCGGATTCCTTGCGCTCGCGACCGAGTTTCCCGGCCGCTTCCGCGTTATCAACGGCGCCCGCGCACCCGAGGCGGTGGCGGCCGAAGTGACCGCGCTGGCGCGTGCGGCACTGGCATGAGCGCCGACGCCCCCGACCTGCCAGAACCCGACCGCGCACCCGGCGCCCCGCACCCGCGCGAAACGCTGCGTCTTTTTGGGCAGGCGCGCGCCGAGGCCGATTTTCTGGCATCCTTCACCACCGGGCGGCTGCACCACAGCTGGCTGATCACCGGGCCGCGCGGGGTGGGCAAGGCCACGCTGGCATGGCGCATTGCACGGTTCTTGCTGAGCGTGCCCGAGGGCGACGGGCTGTTTGCGCCCGCCGCCCCTGCCAGCCTCGTTACCCCGCCCGACCATCCGGTAACGCGCCGCAGCGTGGCGCTGGCAGAGCCGCGGCTGTTCCTGCTGCGCCGTGGGCCGAACGACAAGGGCACAGCACTTTCCGCCGATATCCGCGTGGATGAGGCGCGCAAGCTGAAAAGCTTTCTTCAGCTTTCGGCGGTGGATGGCGGGCGGCGTGTGGTCATTGTCGATGCCGCCGATGAATTGAACACGCAGGCCGCCAACGCGCTTTTGAAGCTGTTGGAAGAGCCCCCCGCCGCCGTCACCTTTCTGCTGGTCGCGCATCAGCCGGCGCGGCTTTTGCCCACCATCCGCTCGCGCTGCCGCGAGCTCAGGGCAGCAACGCTGGGGCCGGACGACATGGCGGCGGCACTGGCGCAAGCCGGGGTCGAGGTCCGCGCACCCGAAGCGCTGGCCGAGCTTTCAGGCGGCTCGGTTGGCGCCGCAATGCGGATTGCGGGGCTTGACGGGCTTGACCTTTACGCCCGCCTCGTGGCGCTGATGGCAGGGCAGCCGCGCTTTGACCGCGCGGCGGCGCTGGCGTTTTCGGATGCTGCCGGGGGCAAGGCCAACGACGCGCGGTTCGACCTGATCCTTGATCTGTTCGATCTCTTTCTGACCCGGCTTGCGCGCGCTGGCGCCGCTGGCGCCCCTGCCACCGAAGCCGCCCCCGGCGAGGCCGCCGCCTTCGCGCGCCTGGCGCTTGATGCATCGGATGCACGCCGCTGGGCCGAAGTGCAGCAGGAACTTGGCGCGCGGGCGCGGCGCGGGCGGGCGGTGAACCTTGACCCTGCCGCACTGGTCATGGATATGGTGCTACATATCTCGGCGGCGGCCGCCGCCTGAGCGCAAGGACTGGCCAATGCCCACCCCGCCCGAAATCGTTGACAGCCACTGCCACCTCGACTTTCCCGATTTCGACGGCGAGGTGGCGCAGGTAGTGGCGCGCGCCCGCGCCGCCGGGGTCACCCGCATGGTCACCATCTGCACCCGACTGGCGCAAGCGCCCAAGGTCCGCGCCATCGCCGAGGCGCATGCGGGCGTGTTCTGGGCGGCGGGCATTCACCCGATGCGCGCCGGCGAAGACCCGGCGGTGACGGTCGCGGAACTGGTGGCGCTGGCAGAGCACCCGAAGTTTGTGGGCATCGGCGAAACCGGGCTTGATTACCACTACACCGCCGATACTGCCGCCGCGCAGCAAGCCAGCCTTCGCATTCACATTGAAGCGGCGCGGGCCACCGGGCTGCCGCTGATCATCCATTCCCGCGCCGCCGATGACGACATGGCGCGGATACTGGCCGAAGAACACCGCGCGGGTGCCTTTGGCTGCGTCATGCACTGCTTTTCGTCATCGCCCGCGCTGGCCCGCGCAGCGCTGGAGCTTGGCTTTTACCTTTCGATGTCGGGCATCGCCACCTTCCCCAAAAGCCAGGAAATCCGCGATATCTTTGCCGCAGCACCGCTTGACCGGGTGCTGGTTGAAACCGACGCCCCCTACCTTGCGCCGCCACCGCACCGGGGGCGCCGCAATGAACCGGCCTACACCGCCCACACCGCCGCCATTGGCGCCACGCTCTACGGGCTGAGCCTGCCCGAGTTTGCCACCGCCACCAGCGCCAATTTCGACCGTTTATTCACCAAGGCGAGGGGCACACCATGAGCCTGTTGCGCTTCACCATTCTGGGCTGCGGGTCGTCGGGCGGGGTGCCACGCATTGGCGGACATTGGGGCGAATGCGACCCTGCGAACCCGCGCAACACGCGCCTGCGCTGTTCGCTGCTGGTCGAACGGATCGGGCAGCACGGCTCCACCCGGGCGCTGATCGACACCAGCCCCGACATGCGCGCGCAGCTGATCGGGGCCGGGGTTACCGTGCTCGATGCGGTGGTTTACACCCATGCCCACGCCGACCATGTGAACGGGCTTGACGACATTCGCCAGATCACCTTCAACACCGGCGCCCGCATGCCGGTCTGGGCCGACGGCGAAACTCAGGAATCGCTGATGGGCCGCTTTGGCTATGCCTTCGCGCAGCCCGCCGACAGTTCCTACCCCGCGATCTGCGATCTGCACACCATCCGCGCGCCGTTCGAGATTACCGGCGCCGGCGGGCCGATCGGGTTCATCCCGATCCCCGTGCGGCACGGCGATATTGACGCGCTCGGCTTTCGGATCGGGCCGCTGGCCTATATTCCCGATGTCTCGGACATTCCCGAGGCCTCTTGGCGCCACCTTGAGGGGCTGCAATGCTGGGTGCTTGATGCGCTGCGCAGGAAGCCGCACCCGACGCATGTGCACCTTGCCCGGGCGCTCGAATGGGTTGCGCGCGCGGCACCTGCCCGCGCTGTGCTGACCAACATGCATATCGACCTCGACCACGACCATGTCGCGGCCGAGACCCCGGCGCATGTAACCCCGGCGTTCGACGGAATGGTGCTGGAGTTCGCGTAACGATGGGTGCGCTGATCGACGTTATCCTGCCGGTGTTTCTGGTGCTCGGGTTTGGCTATGTTGCAAGCTGGCGCGGCCTTTTCTCGGAAAGCGCGGTCGATGGGGTGATGCGCTTCGCGCAAAACTTCGCGGTGCCGGTGCTGCTGTTTCGCTCGATTGCAAAGCTTGACCTTGGCGCCTCGTATGACCCCGGCCTGATGATCTCGTTCTACGCGGGGGCCTTTGCCGCGTTCGGGCTGGGGCTGGCGGGGGCGCGGTTGTTGTTCAAGCGGCCGGGGCCGGATGCGGTGGCGATCGGGTTTTGCTGCCTGTTCTCGAACTCGCTGCTGCTTGGCATTCCGATCACCGAGCGCGCCTATGGCGCGGGGGCGCTGGCGGGCAACTTTGCCATCATCTCGATCCACTCGCCGCTGCTTTACACCTTCGGCATCACGCTGATGGAGGCGGTGCGCAGCCACGGCTCGGGCGCCACGCTGGGGCGGGTCGCGCTGAATGCGCTGACCGGCATTGGCAAAACCCCGCTGGTGCTGGGGATTCTCGCGGGGTTCGTGGTCAATATTTCAGGGCTTGCGCTGCACGGCTCGATCTGGGCCGCAGTGGATATGATGGCGACCGCAGCGCTGCCCACGGCGCTTTTCGGCCTTGGCGGGGTGCTGTTCCGCTATCGCCCCGAGGGCGACATGAAGGCAATCGGCATGGTCACCGTGCTGTCGCTGATCGTGCATCCGGCGGTGGCCTATGCGTTGGGGCGTTGGGGCTTTGGGCTTGAAACCGCGGCACTGCGTTCGGCGGTGGTCACGGCGGCAATGGCACCGGGGGTGAACGCTTACCTTTTTGCCAACATCTATGGCGCGGCGCGGCGGGTGGCCGCCTCATCGGTGCTGATCGCCACCGCCGCCTCGATCCTCACCGTCTGGGGCTGGCTTGCGATATTGCCCTGAGGTGCGCCAACGGCGACAATTGGCCCGGGGCCGCGCGCGGCGCTTGCCTCTGGACCTTCGGCCCGGCATGGTTCATATCGGGCGCAAGGTGGTACCCTGCGGAGGACTCAGCACATGAAATTCCTGCTCCGGCTTCTGACCTGGTGGAACAGCCAGACCCTCGGAACGCAATTTTACACCTGGCGCAAGGGCGAGAAGGTGGGCGAGGACGACCAGGGCAACATCTACTACCGCACCCGCGACGACAAGCGCCGCTGGGTCATCTACAACGGCGTGTGCGAACCTTCGCGGATTGCCGCCGACTGGAATGGCTGGCTGCACCACACCTACAAGGACGCCCCGAGCGAGGCCGCGATGGCGCGCAAGCCGTGGGAACTGCCGCATCTGGCCAACCAGTCGGGCACGCCGGGTGCCCACGCCCCCGCAGGTTCGCTGCGCCGCGCCGCGCCGCTGGAACGGCGCGACTACGAGGCATGGCAGCCGGAATAGGGCATGGCCGAGAACCGCACCGAAGTTTTGGCGGGCGCCGCGGTCTTGGTGATCGCGCTTGGGTTCTTTGTCTGGGCCGCTCAGGGCGCAAGCTTTGTGCCCAAGCGCGGCGGCTATGAAGTGCGCGCCTCGTTTCGCTCGGTCGAAGGCATTACCGTGGGCAGCGACGTCCGCCTTGCCGGGGTGAAGGTCGGCACGGTTACCAACCTCGCGCTGAACCCGGTGACGTTTTTCGCCGATGCAAGGATTGCGCTCAACGACGGCGTTGTGCTGCCTGCCGACAGTGGCCTGCTGGTTGCCTCGGAAGGCTTGCTGGGCGGTGCCTTTATCGAGGTGATGCCCGGCGGCAGCCTCGACAACCTCACCCCCGGCGCCGAAATCGAAGACACGCAGGGCGCGGTCAGCCTGATCAACCTGCTGCTGAAATTCGTGGCGGGAGGCAGTTCGGCGCCCGCCGCCGAGACCGCGCCATGATCCGCGCAGGCCTTGGCTTTCTGATGTTGCTGCCCGCCACAGTCTGGGCGCAGGGCCTGATCATTCCACCGGGGTACGACCCTGCGCGCGAGCTTCCGGCGCCCACGGTTGTCGCGCCTTCGGTTGTCGCGCAGGTGCAAGAGATCGTAACAGATGCACCCGGCGCGATGCTGCGCGCGCTCGATCGGATTTCGGGCCTCACCACCGATCTCGAACTGGCGGCGGGCGAAACCGCGGTCTATCGGCGGCTATCGGTGACGCTGGCGGAATGCCGCTACCCGCCCGAAGACGCCACCGCCAAGGCTTTCGCGCGGCTGGTCATCATCGACACCAGCAGCGCCGAGGAAAAGTTCAATGGCTGGATGATCTCGGACAGCCCGGCGCTATCGGCCATGGACGATGCGCGCTACGACGTCTGGCTGATCCGCTGCAAGATCGACTGAGGCGTTGCAGGCGGCGGCGCGGTGAAATCGGGGCGCAAGCGCAGCGCTGCCTCCAATTGCGCGGCGTAGCGGGCACGCGGTATTTCGATGCCGCCAAGGCTGGCCAGATGTGGGGTCAGATACTGCATGTCAAACAGCGTGAACCCGGCGCGCAGCAACCGATCGACCAGCCAGACCATTGCCAGTTTTGAGCCATCGGTGCGCCGCGAAAACATGCTTTCGCCAAAGAACGCCCCCCCAAGCGCCACCCCAAAGATGCCCCCTGCCAAGGCGCCGTCCTGCCAGATTTCCAGCGAATGCGCGTGGCCCGCGAGATGCAGGCTTTGATACACTTGCGCCAGTTCGGCGTTGATCCAGGTTTCCTCGCGTTCGGCGCAGGCAGCAACCACCTCGCTGAAGCCCGTGTTGACGCGCACGAGGTAATCCCAGCGCAACACCCGGCGGCGCAGCGAGCGCGACACATGCAGGCGGTGCAGCGGCATCACGCCGCGCCGCGGCGGATCGAACCAGTGCAGATCGTGCGCATCCCGGCTCATCGCCATCGGGAAAATGCCGCTCGCATAGCCGCCGAGAAGCAGTTCGGGGGTCAGGGCGGGTGCGCTTTTTGGCATCTGGCGGGTTGCTTGTCGCAATGGTTGGGCTGGGTTAGGCTGCCGCCATAGTGACGCAGATTTGAGACGGGAGCAAACACATGGGGTTCTTCGATTTTCTGGGTGCCATTGAACCCTATTCCGAAAAGCCCGGCCCGGTGCGGCGGCTCAACCAACGCCACCGCGTACTGATCCAACCGCTCGCGCGTGAAATTGCGGGCGCCCGTGTGCTCGACCTTGCCGCGCATGACGGCCGCTGGGCCTATGCCTTTGCGGGCGCCGGGGCGGCGTCGGTGGTGGGCATCGAGGGGCGGGCCGAGCTGATCGCGCGGTTCGCCAAGTTTCCCGACGCGCGCCTGAGGGCGCGCGTGACGCTGCGCGAGGGCGACATTTTCGAGGGCATGGAGGCGGCGCTGGCAGCGGGCGAACGCTATGACGTGGTCGGTGTGCTCGGCATTCTCTACCACGTCATGGACCATTTTCGTCTGTTCCGCCTCGTGCGCGCTTTCGGCCCCCGGCTCATCCTCGTTGACGGCGACTTTGCCCTGGCCAAGAACGCGATGATCCAGTTGATGCGCGAAAGCACCAGCAACCCGCTCAATTCGATTGCACAGCTGGCCGGGCAGGACCGCGCGCTGATCGGCATCCCGAGCGCGAAGGCAATGGAGATGATGGCCGACGCGCTCGGGTTTCGCTGCGACTGGCTTGATTGGAGCCACGTCCCCGAAGACCAGCGCGGCTCGCTGGCCGACTATTACCGCGCGCAGGGCAAATGCCGCGCCAGCTGCATTTTGCGCCCGCTCTGAGCGTTAGCCGAACTTCTTGGCGAGGAACTTTTCCAGCCAGTGAATCGAGTAGTCCCCCGCGATGATGTCGGGCTCGGCCAGAAGCGCGTGGAACAGCGGCACCGTGGTATCGACCCCATCAACGATCAACTCGCCCAAAGCGCGGCTTAGCCGCGCCAGCGCCTCGGGGCGGTCGCGGCCGTGCACGATCAACTTGCCAATCAGGCTGTCGTAATAGGGCGGGATCACATAGCCGTCATAGAGTGCGGAATCCATGCGCACGCCAAGCCCGCCGGGCGTGTGATACTGGGTGATCTTGCCGGGACAGGGTGTAAAGTTCGGCAGCTTCTCGGCATTGAGGCGCACCTCGATGGCGTGGCCGTTCAGGTGCAAATCGTCTTGCGTGAACGACAGCGGATAGCCCTCGGCAACGCGGATCTGTTCGCGCACGAGGTCAACGCCGAAGATCGCTTCGGTCACTGGGTGTTCAACCTGCAGGCGGGTGTTCATTTCGATGAAGTAGAACTCGCCGTCTTCAAACAGAAACTCGATGGTGCCAGCGCCGATATAGTTGATTCGCGCCACCGCGTCAGCGCAGATTTTACCGATGCGGGCGCGCTGTTCGGCGGTGATGACCGGGCCGGGGGCTTCTTCCAGCACCTTCTGGTGGCGCCGTTGCAGCGAACAGTCGCGCTCGCCCAGATGCACCGCACCGCCCTTGCCATCGCCAAACACCTGCACTTCGATGTGGCGCGGTGTCTGGAGGTACTTTTCCATATAGACTTCGTCATTGCCGAAGGCGGCCTTGGCCTCGCTGCGCGCCGTGCGAAAGGCAACCTCAAGCTCGCTCTCGTTGTTGGCCACCTTCATGCCGCGCCCGCCACCGCCCGCGGTGGCCTTGATGATGATCGGATAGCCCATCGCCGCCGCTTCGCGCTTGGCAGACTCGACATCGGGCACCGCACCTTCCGAGCCCGGCACGCAAGGAACGCCCAGCTTCTTCATCGTGTCCTTGGCGGTGATCTTGTCGCCCATGATGCGGATGTGTTCGGCAGTGGGGCCGATAAAGGCGATGCCATGGTCTTCCAGCACCTGCACGAAGGCCGCGTTTTCGCTCAAGAACCCATAGCCGGGGTGGATCGCCTGCGCCCCGGTGATTTCGCAGGCCGAAACGATCGCGGGGATCGACAGATAGGAAAGCGTCGAGGGGTTCGGGCCGATACAGACAGATTCGTCGGCCATGCGCACATGCATCGCATCGGCATCGGCGGTAGAATGCACCGCCACCGAGGCAATGCCCATCTCGCGGCAGGCGCGGACCACACGCAGCGCGATCTCGCCGCGGTTGGCAATCAGGATCTTGTCGAACATCGGGGGCCTCACTCGACAATCATCAGCGGTGTGCCGTATTCGGCGGGGGTGCCGTTATCCACCAGAATGCGCTTGACCGTGCCCGCGTGCGGGGCGGCGATGTGGTTCATGGTCTTCATCGCCTCGATGATCAGCAGCGTCTGCCCCTCTTTCACCTGCGCGCCCACGGTCACGAAAGGCTCGGCACCCGGTTCGGCGGAAAGATAGACCGTGCCGACCATCGGCGAGGGCACGGCGCCCGGGTGCCGGGCGGGGTCATCGCTGACAACCGCAGCGGCGGGTGCCGAAGCGGCGATTGCCGGGGCGGGGGCGGCGGCATAGGCCACCGGTTGGGGTGCCGCGGCGACCGCTTGCGCCTGCTTGACCACGCGCACCTCAAGGCTGTCATCTTCACCATATTCGCGCATCACCGAAAGCTCGGTCAGCTCATTCTTGTTCAACAGTTCGGCCAGCGCCTGAATGAAAGCCACATCGTCATCATGGGTGTGTTTGGTCATGGGGTCCTCAAAGGTCCGTTTGCGGGGCCATGGTGCCCCCGCGGCTTGCGCTGCCGCCAGTTCAGGGCTGGCTTATACGACACCCGTTTGGGTGTGGAAAGCAATCAGTTTGCCGCTGCGTCATCAAACCCTTCGTCCACTGACCGGGGCGGTTGTGCCACGCGCCTTCGCGCGCTAGATGCTGGCCTGAGCATTTACGGCAAAAGAGAGAGGGAAGCATGACCCGCGCATTCGTATTTCCGGGGCAAGGCGCGCAAGCCATTGGCATGGGGCGCGCGCTGGCCGAAGCCTACCCGGCCGCCCGTGCGGTTTTTGACGAAGTCGATGCCGCGCTTGGCGAAAAGCTGAGCGCGCTGATCTGGGAAGGGTCAGCGGATGCGTTGCAGCTTACCGCCAACGCCCAGCCCGCCCTGATGGCCACCTCGATCGCCGCGATGCGCGCGCTGGCTGCGGAAGGGGTGGCGGTGACCTCGGCGGCTTTCGTCGCGGGGCATTCGCTCGGCGAATACTCGGCGCTTTGCGCCGCGGGGGCGCTCAGCCTTGCCGACACCGCCCGCCTGTTGCGGCTGCGCGGGCGCGCCATGCAGGCGGCGGTGCCGGTGGGCATTGGCGCCATGGCCGCCCTGCTGGGGCTCGATTTCGAAGCGACAGAAGCGGTGGCCGCCGAGGCCGCGCAAGGCGAGGTCTGCCAGGCCGCCAACGATAACGACCCCGCACAGGTGGTGGTTTCGGGCCACAAGGCCGCGGTCGAACGGGCGCTCGACATTGCCAAGGCGCGCGGCGCCAAGCGCGCGATTCTGTTGCCGGTCTCGGCCCCCTTCCATTGCGCCCTGATGCAGCCCGCCGCCGAGGCAATGGCCGAGGCGCTCGCGGATGTTGTGATTGCGGCACCAGCGGTGCCGCTGGTCGCCAACGTGCGCGCCGCCGCCGTCAGCGACCCCGCGCTGATCCGCGCGCTGCTGGTCGAGCAGGTCACCGGCTCGGTGCGCTGGCGCGAGTCGGTGCTCTGGATGGCGTCGCAGGGCGTGACCGAATTCGTCGAGGTTGGCGCGGGCAAGGCGCTTTCAGGCATGATCCGCCGCATTGTCAAAGAGGCCGAGTGCCGCGCCGTCGGCACCCCAGAAGATGTGGTGGCGCTCAAGGGCTGACGGCCCGCGGCGTCTTCATTGCACAAATACCCCGGGGTCCGGGGCAGCGCCCCGGCGCCAGCCCGCGCAAATCGGTGGCGCCGCGCCGCCTCGGCTGGTATTCGGCGCTAAAGGCATTTGCGGAGGCAGGGATGTGCGATCTGACGGGTAAGGCGGCGCTGGTAACTGGCGCTTCGGGCGGCATCGGCGGCGAGATCGCGCGCGCGCTGCACGCGGCGGGGGCGACGGTGGGGCTTTCGGGCACCCGCGAAGGGCCGTTGCAGGCGCTGGCCGCCGAACTCGGCACCCGCGCGCATGTGCTGCCCGCGAACCTCGCCGATGCCGCCTCGGTCGAGGCGCTGCCCAAGGCCGCGGTGGCGGCGATGGGGTCGCTCGACATTCTGGTCAACAACGCCGGCATCACCCGCGACCAGCTGTTTTTGCGGATGTCGGATGATGACTGGCAAGAGGTGCTGAACGTCAACCTGACCTCGGCGTTCCGGCTTTGCAAGGGCGCCATTCGCGGCATGATGAAGGCGCGTTGGGGCCGGATCATCACCATCACCTCGGTGGTGGGGGCGACCGGCAACCCCGGCCAGGCGAATTATGCTGCCGCCAAGGCGGGGTTGGTGGGGATGTCGAAAAGCCTCGCCCTCGAGGTCGCCTCGCGCGGCATCACGGTGAACTGCGTGGCGCCGGGCTTCATCGCCACCGCCATGACCGACGCCCTGACCGACGATCAGAAGGCACGGATTCTGGAAGATATTCCCGCGGGCCGCATGGGCACCCCCGCCGATATCGCCGCCGCGGTGCGCTACCTTGCCAGCCCCGAGGCAGGCTATATCACCGGCGCCACGCTGCATGTGAATGGCGGCATGGCGATGCTCTGACACCCCCGGCAGCGGCATCGAAAGCCATTGCTTCCCTGCAAGACTATGCTAAAGGGATCGGTGACTGGCCGGGGGGCAACCGCCCGCCGGAAGCCGCGCACCAGCGCGGCATGAGCCGCTCGAACGAGCAAGGGACTGGCAGGGCACTTGCCCGCGTAACTGAGGAATTGACATGAGCGACGTCGCTGATCGCGTGAAGAAGATCGTTGTGGAGCATCTGGGCGTGGACGAGGACAAGGTGACCGAAACCGCCTCGTTCATCGACGATCTGGGCGCCGACAGCCTGGATACCGTGGAACTGGTGATGGCGTTCGAGGAAGAATTCGGGATCGAGATCCCCGATGACGCCGCCGAAACCATCCAGACCTTCGGCGACGCCTGCAAGTTCATCACCGAAGCCCTCTGAGGGTTTCGAAACCGAATTGAAAACGGCGCCCCCTTGCAAGGGGGCGCCGTTTGCGTTTTGGGGTGCGTAACACGCGTGTTACGACAGGCAAGCCATTGTTTTATTGTGATCTTGTGTTTTCCATTAAGGTTCTCGAAAGGGTTTCGGCGGTGAGAAGGCCGGGGGCGGTGAAGGTCGGGGGCGGCGGGCGAGAGCCATTCGGTCTGCTCGCCGAACGGCTTGTAGACGGCACTCTCGACCTTGTCCCCGGCAGCGTCGGTGATGGCGCGTACCGAACCCAGGGCATCGCGGTGCAGATAGCTCGCCGCGGTGATGGTGGAGCCGTTGACCAGCCGCACGGCGGGATGCGGGTAGGTGATCACCTGCTCCTGCCCGGCGATCAGCCAGTTGCGGATCTCCACTGCGCCGAAATACACCGTCGCCGGGGCCGAGGCCGGGATCGTGGTGCAGTCCGGCGTCGGCGAGAGGTTCTCGACCAGTTTCCGCCGGGCACCATCGACGCCGTAGACGTAGCAGGTGCGCACGCCGTTGAAAGTCACCGAAAGCGGCCGGTTCTCGCCATCGTAGGTCATGGTGCGACCGCCGAGACCGGTCGTCATGTTGCCGTTGGACCGGATGAACGAAATCACCGGTTGCGACTGAAATGAGTCCGAAATCATCTCGTCATTCGTAACCCAAGAAGGCTAAGTGCACGCTTCATTGTTCGTGCGCCACAATATCCGTAACCGCAAGAGGCCAATAATGTTGCGCAAGAGCTTGTTCCCTGATTATTTCCTTACCTACTTTCGGAAGGCATCGCCGGTGATAAGTCCGAATGCGTGCTCGCACGCCACTTCTTCGGAATTGAAAACCCTGTCAAAAACGCGAACGCCGCGTTCCTCGAAAATACAGTGCCACTCCCCATTCAATACCAATAGTGAGACCGCGTTATCCTCTATGCGTCCGATTGAGTAATCACCCTTCGGAATACCGCGCGCATTCAACGCTTCGATCATCTCGATTGTATCCATCATCGTATCTCCCTTAAATACGCACCCAAATAGTGACCAACGGGGGCCGGCAAGCGATATTGAATACCGCCGCCTGGTTGACCGAACGCCGGAGCCGCAACTGAAGCTTCGACGCCTGGAATTGGCTTCACCACTTCATAACGATTTAGCGACTGTGAGTCAGTAGTAGAACGCATGGACCTATTGGGCAACGGTACATTTTCTGGTGCAACAAAGCTACCGGTTAGTGGACCATATCGGCTTATTATTGTTCCCGGCTGTAGCGTAATTGTGGTGGTATAGCCGCCTAGCGCGCCATTGTTTGGCGGAAATTCTGATAATGCTAGCGCCCGGCTTGTTGGCAGCGGTGCTGTAGCAGCCTGCAATATGGCCCGCTCGGCCAACAGACTGCTAATCGTCTCGGGCGAAGCAGAAGGCGGATTACTCGATACCCTCGTTTGTGGAGGCAGACCCTGCTGCGCCCTGAGCGTATCGATTTCTCGCATTAACTGTGCAGCGCGCACGTTGAGCAATGACTGAGCGGGATTGCTCTGAACCCCGACACGCCCACCTCCGCGACCCGTGGTGCTAACCTGTGCGAGTTCGATTACCCCTGAGCTTTCGTCATTGCTTCCGGCGTTCTCGTCTTCGTTGGTAAGGGCACCAGCAACATAGGGCGATACATAGCCCGACTCAGCATTATTCCCCCCCGGATCCCTCCCATTCACCGGGTCGTTGAAGCTGTAGCTGTACCGGTTCCTTCCCACCCCCGGTTGGGTGACCTCGAACCAATCCGGCTGGAGGAACATCCCCAGTTCCGGATCGTAATACCGGGCGTTGAGGTCTTGCAAGCCCGCCGATGCATCAAACCGCTCGCCGATCCAGCCCTTGGCCTCGGGCGCAGGCGCTGCGGGCGAAAGCCATTCGGTCTGCTCGCCGAAGGGTTTGTAGACGGCGCTCTCGACCTTGTCCCCGGCAGCGTCGGTGATGGCGCGGACCAAGCCCAGGGCATCGCGGTGCAGGTAGCTCGCGGCGGCAGTGAAACCGTTCAGCCCCCGACCCCTGTCTCCTCCAGCAACCCAAGCCGTTTGGCCTCGTAGTAATAGCCCCTGGCGTACCACATCACTGCGGCCGCCTCGTCGCCGCCGGAGACCAGCCAGGCGCCGCGCAGGTAGCGGCCGGCGTAGATCAGGTTGGTTTCGGCATCGAGCAACTCGTTGGGGTTGCCGCGAAAGCCCATTTCGCGGGCGGTGGCGGGCAGGATCTGCATCAGCCCATAATAAGGCCCGGCGCGCAGGTTGGCGCGGTAGTCGCTTTCGCGCTGGATGACGCGGTGCAAGAGCGATTCAGGGATGCCGTGGACCGCCGCATATTTGCGCACCAGCCCGCGCATCTCGGGCGTTTCGCCGGGGTAGAGGGCGGGCTGCGGGCTGGCCTCGGCGGAATTGCGGCCACAACCGGCGGCGGCGAGCATCAGCGCAATCGCGCTGCGGCGGGTGATGGGGGGCATGGGGGCTCCGGGTTATGCGCGCCGGGCATAGCGCAAAACCTGCTTTCGCGAAAGCGCCGGCCTGCACGCTCGGCAAAGCCCCGCCTGCGCGGCTGCTGGTGGCCTTCGGTTGCGCAGCCAAATCCGAGCCTGTATCAAGGCGCGAACAGGGATCTGCCGGAGGGTCGCATGCGTCGCGTTGTTGTCACGGGCTTGGGAATGGTCACACCGCTTGCCTGCGGGGTCGAAGAGACCTGGGCGCGGCTGTTGGCCGGGCAATCGGGTGCCGGGCCGATCACCCGGTTTGATGCCTCGAACGTGGTCACGCAATACGCCTGCGAGGTGCCGCGCGGCGATGGCAGCGATGGCACCTTCAACCCCGACGACTGGATGGAGCCAAAAGACCAGCGCAAGGTGGATGACTTCATCCTCTATGGCGTGGCTGCCGCCGCGCAGGCGGTGCGCGATTCGGGCTGGGAGCCGCAGGATGAGGCCGACCGCGAGCGCACCGGGGTGATGATCGGGTCTGGTATCGGCGGGCTTTCGGCGATTGCCGATACCGCGCTGCTTATTCGTGACAAGGGGCCAAAGCGGGTTTCGCCGTTCTTCATTCCCTCGGCGCTGATCAACCTGATTTCGGGGCAGGTCTCGATCAGGTTCGGGTTCAAGGGGCCGAATCATGCGGTTGTCACGGCCTGCTCGACCGGCGCGCATGCAATCGGCGATGCGGCGCGGCTGATCCAGTGGGGCGATGCCGATGTGATGCTGGCAGGCGGCGCCGAGGCGCCGATTTCCGAGATCGGCATTGCCGGGTTCAACGCCTGCAAGGCACTTTCCACCAAGCGCGCCGATAGCCCGGCCACGGCCAGCCGCCCCTATGACGCCGACCGCGACGGTTTCGTGATGGGCGAGGGCGCGGGCGTGGTGGTGCTGGAGGAATACGAACACGCCAAGGCACGCGGCGCGAAAATCTATGCCGAGGTGCTGGGCTATGGCATGTCGGGCGACGCCTACCACATCACCGCCCCGGCCGAAGATGGCAACGGCGGCTTTCGCAGCATGCAGGCGGCGCTGAAACGCGCCGGAATCGGCCCCGAAGCGATCGACTACATCAACGCGCATGGCACCTCGACGATGGCCGACACGATCGAGCTGGCGGCGGTCGAACGGCTTTTGGGGGCCCATGCGGGCGGTGCAACGATGTCATCGACCAAATCCTCGATTGGCCACCTGCTGGGGGCCGCCGGCGCGGTCGAAGCGATCTTCTGCATCCTCGCGCTGCGCGATCAGGTGGCGCCGCCCACCATCAACCTCGATAACCCGGCGGTCGAAACACCGATCGACCTCGCCGCGAACGCGGCGGTCAAGCGGCGCATTGATATGGTGCTTTCCAACAGCTTCGGCTTTGGCGGCACCAACGCGAGCCTCGTGTTTGGCAAGGCGCGCGGCTGATGTGGCGCCATATCGTTGCCAATTTCCTGACCATCCTGATCGTGCTGCTGGTTGTTGCGGCGGGCGCGATAACCTGGGCGCAGCGGCAATATGCCGGGCCGGGCCCGCTTGCGGCCTCGGCTTGCCTGCGGGTGGCGCCGGGCGATACCTTTCGCAAAGTGTCCGACGCCCTGATATCGCAGGGCGCGATCACTTCGGGCTACATCTTCCGCACCGGGGCTGATCTTGAAGGCAAGGCGGGGGCGCTGAAGTTCGGCTCATACCTGATCGCGCCGGGCGCTTCGATGCAGCAGATCGTCGGCGTCGTCACCACGGGCGGCCCCTCAACCTGCGGCGCCGAGGTGAACTTCCGGATCGGCGTGAATGCCACCGACGTTATTCTGCGCGAAGTTGACCCGGCAACCGCGCGCTATGTGGAACGGGTGAAGTTCGACCCGGCCGCAAGTGCCGCACCCGCCGAATACCTCGATGCCGCCGCCAAGCCCGATGTGCGGCTGCGGGTGACGCTGGCCGAGGGCGCCACCGTCTGGCAGGTGGTCGAGGCGCTGAAACGCGCCGATTTCCTGACCGGAGACGTGCAGGAAATTCCCGAGGAAGGCAGCCTGGCCCCCGAAAGTTATGAGGTCGCGCGCGGGTCCACGCGCGCCGCACTCCTCGCCGAAATGGCGCGCCGGCAAGATGCGGTGCTTGCCGAGGCCTGGGCCGCGCGTGCCGAGGGCCTGCCCTATACCAGCCCGGCGCAGGCGCTGGTGATGGCCTCGATCGTGGAAAAGGAAACCGGCGTGCCCGATGAGCGCCGTCAGGTTGCAAGCGTCTTCGTCAACCGGCTGGAGCAGGGTATCCGGCTGCAAACCGACCCGACTGTGATCTACGGTATAACCGAGGGCAAGGCGCCGCTTGGGCGCGGCCTGCGGCAAAGCGAGTTGCAGCGCGAAACCCCCTACAACACCTATCTGATCGACGGTCTGCCGCCTACGCCGATCGCCAACCCCGGCCGCGCCAGCATCGAGGCGGCGCTAAACCCGGCCGACACCAACTACATCTTCTTCGTCGCCGATGGCACCGGCGGGCACGCTTTTGCGGCCACGCTGGCCGAGCACAACCGCAACGTCGAACGCTGGCGCGCGATCGAAGCGGCGCGGCCTCCGGCAGGGAATTAACCCCGGGGCATTGCTTCAGAGCGCGCGCCAGCCGATGTCGCGGCGAAAAAAGCCCTCGGGCCAGTCGATCGCATCGAGCATTGCGTAAGCGCGCGCATGCGCCTCGGCCAGGGTGGCGCCGCGCGCGCTGACATTCAGCACCCGGCCGCCATTGGCGATAATCGCGCCGTCGCGCGCCGCGGTTCCGGCGTGAAAGACCATTTCGCGCGCGTTTTGCGGCAGCGCGTCAAGGCCCCGGATCACCGAGCCCTTGGCATAAGCGCCGGGGTAGCCGCGCGCCGCCATCACCACGGTCAGCGCATGGTCATCAGCCCAGTTCACCCCTGCCCCGGCCAGCCGTCCCTCGGCGGTGGCCAGCAAGAGGTCGAGCACCTGCGCACCGAGCCGCAGCATCAGAACCTGGGTTTCGGGGTCGCCAAAGCGGCAGTTGTATTCGACCAGCCGGGCGCGGCCATGGTCGATCATCAGACCGGCAAAGATCACGCCACGGTAGGGGGTGCCGCGCCGGGCCATTTCGGCCAGACAGGGGCGGATGATTTCGTCAAGCGCCTGCGCGGCGATTGCCTCGGTCAGAACCGGGGCGGGCGAATAGGCACCCATGCCGCCGGTATTGGGGCCGATGTCGCCTTCGCCCACCCGCTTGTGGTCTTGCGCGGTGCCGATGGGCAGCACGTCGATGCCGTCGCAGAGCACGAAATAGCTTGCCTCTTCGCCGGTCATGAACTCTTCGATCACCACCTCGGCGCCTGCGGCACCAAGGCTGCCGCCGAACATGTCATCAATCGCGGCAAGCGCCTCGGCCACGGTCATCGCCACCACCACGCCCTTGCCCGCCGCGAGCCCATCGGCCTTGACCACGATCGGGGCGCCCATGCGGCGGATGTAGTCCTTCGCCGGGGTGGGGTCGGCAAAGCGCGCCCAGGCGGCGGTGGGGGCGCCGCAGGCATCGCAGATTTCCTTGGTGAAGGCTTTCGACGCCTCAAGCCGCGCTGCTGCCGCCGACGGCCCGAAAACCAGAATGCCCGCCGCTTCCAGCGCATCTGCGACCCCGGCGGCCAGCGGTGCCTCGGGGCCGATCACCACGAAGTCGATGGCGTTTTCCTCGCAGAAGGTCACCACGGTGGCGCCGGAAAGGATGTCGATATCGGCCACTTCGGCAAGCTGGGCGATGCCCGCATTGCCCGGTGCCACGATCAGCCGGTCGCATTTGGGATTTTGCTTGATCGCCCAGGCCAGCGCATGTTCGCGCCCGCCGCCACCAAGGATCAGAATGTTCACCGCCTTGCCCCCCTTGGCCTTCGTTGCACCGCGTTCTAAGGTCAGCGGGCAAGCGAGGCAAGGCATGGATCTGATCGACGACGATACCCCCGGCCCCGGCGGCAATGCGCCCGAGTTTACCGTTTCGGAAATTTCCGGCGCGGTGAAGCGGGTGCTGGAGGGCGAGTTTGCCCGCGTGCGGGTGCGCGGCGAGGTTGGGCGGGTCAGCCGCCCTGCCTCGGGGCATCTTTACTTTGACCTCAAGGATGACCGCTCGGTGCTGGCAGCGGTAAGCTGGAAGGGGCAGGTCGCGCGTATGGCGGTGCGCCCCGAAGAGGGCATGGAGGTGATCGCCACCGGGCGGCTGACAACCTTTCCCGGGCAGTCGAAATACCAATTGATCGTCGATGAGGTGGAGCCCGCCGGGGCGGGTGCGCTGATGGCGATGCTGGAAAAGCGGCGGGTCGCGCTGGCCGCCGAGGGGTTGTTTGACGCGGCGCGCAAGCAGGCCATCCCCTATCTGCCCGGCGTGATCGCGGTGGTCACCTCGCCCACAGGGGCGGTGATCCGCGACATTCTGCACCGCTTGCGCGACCGCTTTCCGCGCCGGGTGCTGATCTGGCCGGTGGCGGTGCAGGGGCAGGCCTGCGCGCCCGAGGTGGCGGCGGCGATACGGGGCCTGAACGCGCTGCCCGCGGCAGGGCTGCCGCGCCCCGACCTGATCATCGTGGCGCGCGGCGGTGGCAGCCTGGAAGACCTCTGGGGCTTCAACGAAGAAATCGTGGTGCGGGCTGCGGCGGCAAGCCAAATACCGCTGATTTCAGCGGTGGGCCACGAAACCGACACCACGCTGATCGACTATGCCGCCGATCTGCGCGCCCCCACCCCCACGGCGGCGGCGGAAATGGCGGTGCCGGTCCGGATGGAGCTGCTGGCCTGGGCGGGCGAGCAGGGCGCGCGTTTGGCGCGCGCGGTGTCGCAGCGGGGCGACGCGCGGCGGCAGCGACTGGCCGACCTTGGCCGGGGCCTGGGGCGGCCAGCAACCCTGACCGGCCCGGCGCGGCAGCGGTTCGACCTTTGGTCCGAGCGGCTGGGGCCCGCGCTGCAAGGGTTTGCGGCGCGTAAACGCAATGCTTTCGGCCCGGTGGCGGCACTGGTGCGGCCCGAGCTTTTGCGCCGCTTCATGGCCGACGAGGCGCGTCGGATCACCGAGCGCGCGGCGCGGCTACAGCCTGCCCAATCGGCGCGACTTGCACGGGCCGAAGACGCGCTCGGCAGGCTTTCCGCCCGCCTTGCGCCCGCGCTGACGCGTGCGCGCGCCGATGCGCTGCGGCTGAACGCCGAGCGGCGGCGCACCCTTGCAGGGCTGGCCGAGCGCTTGTATGCGGCACCCGGCGCGCGCCGCGCAGCGCTGGCCGAGCGGCTGGCGCGGCTTGACCGGATGCGCCAGACGCTTGGCTACACCGAAACCCTGCGGCGCGGCTTTGCGGTGGTGCGGGCGGGTGATGTGCTGGTTGGCTCAAAGGCTGCGGCGGCTGCGGCCACGGCGCTCGAGATCGAGTTTCACGACGGGCGGCTGGCGGTGCAGGTGGCGGGCGCCGACCCCGCGCCGCAGCCCAGGCCGCGCAAGGCCAGGGGCGACCCCGGCGGCACCCCCGGCGATCAGGGCAGCCTGTTTTGACCCCGCGCCTCAGGCGCCGATGAAGGTGCCCGCGCAGGCAAGCGGTTGCGGGCTTTCCGCAAGCGACACAAGGCGCTCGGCGCCGCTATCGCCCATGAACTGCGCCGTCAGCCCTGCTTCGGTATCGGTGAAGGTCCAGCACTGAAGATCAGACCGGTTGTCATAGGCAAAGCAGATGTAGCTTTCGCGCTGAAACCAGATGCCTTCCTGACAGGTGTCGCCCTTGAAGGCCCAGCGCACACGCCGCCCCGGCAGATATTCCTCGATGCCATACACCTCGCCCTGACGGCTATAGGTGATGGTGCGCCCGACCGTGCGGGCATCGAACGCGTCGGCATCAAGCACTTCCTGCGCTGCCGAGGCGAGCGGAACGAGCGCAAGTGTTGCCGCCAGAACAAGCCGCATGGGCGGGCCCTCCGTTTGCGACAGCCTGCCAGATTGGCCGCCCGCGCGATAGCCCCGAGCCGATCACACCTTTTGGAGCGCCAGCACACGGCGGTCCATCACCCGCCGCCAGAGCGGCGGAACAAGCGCCAGCGCCGCCATTGCGGGCAAGGAGCGGGGCAAGATCGGGCGACCGGGGCCAACGTCGCCCAGCCGCAATGCCGGATAGGGGCGGCCGGGATGGGCGTGGTGGTCGGAATGGCGCGGCGCGTTCAACATCCAGAGCGACGAGGCCGGGTGCGGCGCATCCCAGCTGTGTGCCGGGCCGATCGGCTCGGGCTCGCCGCCGGGCAGGGTCTTGCGGCGCAGGCCATAGTGCTGGACATAGTCCGACAGCAGCAGTTGCAGCTGCGCATAGGCGGCAAGCGCCAGCCATGCCAGAAGCCCGCGCCAGCCAAAGCCGATCGTGGCTGCCAACGCAACCGCAGCCGCGCCGCCAAGGTAAAGCGGATAGGGGTTGCGCCGCGCCCTGCCGCCAGCGGGGGTGCGGGCGCGGCTGCGCAGACCTTGCTCCATCTCATAGCCAGCCACAAACCCGCCCCGCCACGCGCGCGGCGCAAAATCCCAGAAGCCCTCGCCCAATTCGGCCGAACTTGGGTCATCATCGGTGGCGGCAAAGCGGTGGTGCACAAGGCGGTGCGCCGATGTGTGATGGCCGAAGCCAAGCGAGATATAGACCCACATCCCAAGCCAGAACAGCGGCCGGCTGGTGCGGTGTATCAATTCATGCGCATTGGCATTGCTCACCTGCCCGAAAAACAGGCCAAACCCGAGAAACACCGCCACGGTACTTGCCGCGCCCAGCCCTGTGCCACCCGAAAGCGCCCAGAGCACCAGCACCAGTGCCGCGAAATGTGCCAGCGCCAACCCGACCGAAAGCCGGTCGGCGGCAGGAAACGCGGCGCCGTCTGGCGCATCGGGAAAGGCGCGCGCAGCCAGCTCGTCAAGCGCGAAGGTGATAAGCGTGATCAGCACCAGCGCGGCCCATGCCAGCCAGCCGCCAGCCAGCGCGCCCAGCACGAGCAGCAGCAGCGGCAGCAGTGTTGCCAAGGCGAAGGCCGAAACCGCAGGCGTGCGGCGGATGAATCGGGCAAGCGGGCGGGCAGGCATGGGGCACCTCCGGGCGCCATTCTAGCGCGGCGGCGCGGGGTTTGTCAGCGGCTCTTGTGGCGGGGCAGCGTTGCCCCGGCCTGCATTTCGCGGCAAGCTGGTGCGCAGACAGTGAACGGGTGGGCAGATGGAACTGGCAACGGCCCTTGTGGCAGCCGCAGCGGCGCTTGCGCTGGTCTATGCAGTTCGCTGGGCCGCGCCGGGCGCAGGCCATGGCTGGCCGCGCAGCGCCACCAAGGCCGCTGCGGTCGGCGCACTGGCGCTGGCCGCCTGGGTGGCGGGGGCGCCGGGCCTGATCGTGGTGGGCCTGAGCTTTGGTGCACTGGGGGATTTCGCGCTGTCGCGCCCTGGAACGGCGGCGTTTCTGGGGGGCATGGCGGCGTTTGCGGTGGGGCACCTTGCCTATGCGCTGGCCTTCGCGGCGCCGCCGCTACTGGCGCTGGCAAGGCTTGCGGAGGGGCAGGTCTGGGTGCCCGATGCCGCCGATATTGCCGCACTTGCGGCGCTCGCGGTGCTGCTTGGTTCAACCGAGTTCTGGCTGGCGCCGCATACCGGCGCGCTTGGCGCCCCGGTGCGCGCCTATGTGGCGGTGATCGGCCTGATGGCGGCGGCGGCACTGGTGCCCGCCGGACCAGGCGCCGTGTTGCTGCGCGCAGGGGTGGCGCTTTTCGTCGCCTCCGACGTGATGCTGGCACTTGAGCGTTTCGTGATCCGCGCGCCCGGCCCGCGCCGCGCGCTGGCACTGGCACTATGGCCCGCCTATTGGGCTGGTCAGGCGCTGATCTTGCTTGGCAGTCTTGGCGGCGCGCTGGCCGGGGCCAACTGACCCTTTCCACGCCGCCCCGGATTGATTAGGTGGAGGGCAACCGAAAGGGTCGCCGATGTCGTTCTTCGCCAAGCTCAAATCCCGCCTCACCCGCAGCTCGGAAAAACTCGACGCAGGGCTGGCCGAGATTATCACCGCAAGCCCCGCACAAGAGTCTGCGCCCGAGTCTGCGCCCGGATCGGCGCCCGAACCCGACCGCGAACCTGCGGCGAAGCCGGGCCTGCTGGGGCGCATGCTGGGCCGTGGTGACCCGGCGGCACCGCGCCGGGTACTTGACGATGCCATGCTCGAAAGCCTCGAAGAGCTGCTGATCGCGGCGGATATGGGGGTTGCCACGGCCGCGCGCGTCACCGCCAACCTTGCCGAAGGGCGGCTGGGCAAGCGGCTGTCGGTGCCCGAGATCAAGGCAGCACTCGCCGCCGAAATCGCCCGCATCCTCGAACCGGTCGCGCGCCCGCTGCCGCTCGTCGCGGCGCGCCCGCAGGTGGTGCTGGTGGTGGGCGTCAACGGCTCGGGCAAGACCACAACGATCGGCAAACTTGCCGCGCAACTGCGCGCGGCGGGCAAATCGGTGGTGATTGCGGCGGGCGATACCTTCCGCGCCGCTGCGGTCGAGCAACTTCAGGTCTGGGGCAGCCGCGCCGGGGTGCCGGTGCTGACCGCGCCCGAAGGCTCGGACCCCGCCAGCCTTGCGTTTGACGCGATGACCAAGGCACAGGCCGATGGTGCCGACATCTTGCTGATCGACACCGCCGGCCGATTGCAAAATCGCGCCGACCTGATGGAGGAACTGGCCAAGATCGTGCGGGTGATCCGCAAGAAAGACCCCGGCGCGCCGCACAATACGCTTTTGGTGCTCGACGCCACCACCGGGCAGAACGCGCTTAACCAGGTTGAGATTTTTCGCAAGATCTCGGATGTCAGCGGCCTTGTGATGACCAAACTCGATGGCACCGCCAAGGGCGGCGTGCTGGTGGCGCTTGCCGACCGTTTCGGCCTGCCGATCCACGCGATCGGCGTCGGCGAACAGATCGACGACCTCGCCCCGTTCGACCCCACGGAGTTCGCCCGCGCGCTGGTGGGTGCCGAGGCGTGACTCCGCGCGTCTTCTTCAATGCACAAATACCCTCGGGGGGTGTGGGGGGCAGACGGCCCCCCACGCTTGCCCGCGGCAGGCGTGAACCGTGAGCAGCTGGCTGATCGGCCTCGAGGGCAGCGCTGCGGGCCACCAGCTGGCGCTCGCGCTGGCGCTGCTTGCCGCGCTGTTGCACGCCGTCTTTGGCGCGCTGCAAAAAGGCCGCCACGACCCCTGGCTGAGCCGCGCCGCAATCGACATGAGCTACGGGCTGATCGCCGCCCCCTTCGCGCTCTTCGTGGTGCCCTGGCCCGAGCCGCACATGTGGCCGATCTTCGCCGGCGCCTTTCTCATCCACGCGGGCTACAAGCTGGCGCAGGCGATGACCTATCAGCGCGGCGCCTATACGGTTGTCTATCCGGTGGTGCGTGGCACCGGGCCGCTCTTTGCGGTGCTCGGCGCCGGGCTGATCTTTGGCGAACATTTCAACGCTGGCCAATGGGCGGGGCTGGCGGTGCTGCTTTCGGGCATCTTCGGGCTGGCGCTTTACAACCTGCGCACCCTCACGCTGGCGCGCGAAACATTGGCCGCCGCCTTGGGTTTTGCGGTGCTGACCGGCGCTTTCGTGGCGCTTTACACCACCTATGATGCTTACGGCATCCGCGCCACCGCCGACCCTTTCACCTTTCTGGCGTGGTTCTTCTTCATCGACGGCTGGTTCATGCCGGTGTTGATGTTTCGCCGCTGGCGGCGGCTGGCGCTGGCCGAGGTGCTGCCGCTGGCAAAGCGCGGCGTGATCGGCGCCTTCGTCGCCTTTTTCTCGTTCGGCGCAATCATGCTGGCGACACGGCTCGACAAGGTCGGCGAGGCTGCGGTATTGCGCGAAACCTCGACGGTCTTTGCAGCGTTGATCGGCTGGCTTATCTTGGGCGAACGCACGGGGCCGCGCCGCGTTGCGCTGATGGCGCTGATCGCGGCGGGCGCGGTAATCGTGGAAATGGCAGGATAGAGACAATGGCAGGCAGAAAGATCAACCCTTGGATGAAGTTCGGGCTGGAGTTCGGCCCGCTTCTGGCCTTCTTCATCGCGTTTGGCCGGTTGAAGGCGCACACGTTCACCTTTGCGGGCACCGAATATTCCGGCTTCATCCTTGCCACCGCAATTTTCGTGCCGCTGATGGTGCTTTCGACCGGTATTCTCTGGCGCCTTACGGGGCGGCTTTCGCCGATGCAGGTGGCAACGCTGGTGCTGGTCATCGTGTTCGGCGGGCTGACGATCTGGCTTAACGATCCGCGCTTTCTGAAGATGAAGGTGACGATCATCTACCTTCTGTTCGCCGGCATCCTGACCCTTGGCATGGTGCTTGGCAAAAGCTGGCTAGCGTTGGTGATGGATGAGGTGCTGCCACTGATGCCCGAGGGTTGGCGGATATTGACCTGGCGGCTGATCGCCTTCTTCCTGGGGCTTGCCGTGGCCAATGAGGTGATCTGGCGCACGATGTCGGATCAGGCATGGGTCAATTTCAAGACCTTCGGCCTGTCGGCACTGGTGTTTGGCTTCTTCATGGCGCAGGGGCGGCTGTTCGCGCGCTATGCGCTGCCCAAGCAGGAATAGCCGCCATTTCGCTTGCGCCCAGTCCGGCCAGCCTCTATGAAGCCGCATCTTCCGCATTCACGTAATTGGCGCAGCCTCTCGTGGCGGACCCGCGGAAGGTCTGGTCCGTCTGTGAAGCCGCCTGAAACGAAAAGGAGCATGCATGCCGCTTTACGAGCATGTGCTGATCGCGCGTCAGGACCTTTCCAACGCGCAGGCCGAAGGCCTGATCGAACATTTCTCCACAGTCATCGCGGATAACGGCGGCAAGATCGTCGAACACGAATACTGGGGCGTCAAGACGATGGCCTACAAGATCAACAAGAACCGCAAGGGCCACTACGCCTTTCTGAAATCGGATGCCCCCGCGGCTGCCGTGCAGGAAATGGAACGTCTGGCCCGTCTGCACGACGATGTCATGCGGGTGCTGACCATCAAGGTTGATGCCCACGAAGACGGCCCGTCGGTGCAGATGCAAAAGCGTGACGAAGGCCGCGAACGTGGCGACCGCCCCGACCGTGGCGACCGTGACCGTGGTGATCGCGGCGATCGTGGTGGCGACCGTGGCGGCGAACGCCGCGGCGGCTTCGACCGTCGTTGAGCTTGCAGCAGGAAAGGACATAGAACATGGCGAACAAACCGTTTTTCCGCCGCCGCAAGGTCTGCCCGTTCTCGGGCGACAACGCGCCGAAGATCGACTACAAGGACGTGCGTCTGCTGCAGCGCTACATATCCGAGCGCGGCAAGATCGTTCCTGCCCGCATCACCGCCGTTTCGGCGATCAAGCAGCGTGAGCTGGCCCGCGCAATCAAACGCGCGCGCTTTCTTGCCCTGCTGCCCTATGCCGTGAATTAAGGAGCAAGCAGATGCAAGTGATCCTTTTGGAACGCGTGGCCAAGCTTGGCCAGATGGGCGAAGTGGTCAAGGTCAAGGACGGCTACGCGCGTAACTTCCTGTTGCCGCAGGGCAAGGCGCTGCGCGCCTCGGACGCCAACATCAAGAGCTTCGAGACCCGCAAGGCACAGCTTGAAGCGCGCAACCTTGAAACCCGCAAAGAGGCTGAAGCCGCTGGCGAAAAGCTCGCCGGGCAGAAGTTCATCGTGATCCGTTCGGCTTCAGACGCCGGCGCGCTTTACGGTTCGGTCTCGCCGCGCGATGTCGCCGACGTTGCCACCGCGGCAGGCTTCAGCGTTGATCGCAAGCAGGTGATCATCGACACCCCGATCAAGGAACTCGGGTTGCACGACATTTCGGTGGTGCTGCACCCCGAAGTTTCGGTGACGATCACGATGAACGTCGCGCGTTCGCCCGAAGAGGCCGAACTGCAAGCGGCAGGCAAGTCGATTCAGGAGCTGGCCGCCGAGGCCGACGCTGCGGCCGATTTCGAGATCGCGGAACTGTTCAACGACATCGGCGCCGCCAACGAAGACGGCGAAGACCTCTGATCTGCGGCCTTCGGGCCCAGGTGGAACCGCGTCCGGGCAACCGGGCGCGGTTTTTTCGTGACGCATTGACGCAGGTCATCGCGGCCCCCGGCCGCGGGCATTACATATGTTTCGTGGCGGCTTCTTCGAAAGGAGATCGTGATGAACGTGAACGTGATTCCGCGCCTCGATACCAGTATCAACACCACCGGGTGCTGCGCCAAATTCGTGCCTGAGGGCTGGGATGGCGCCGAGGTGCATTTCCGCGACAAGCCCTTTGTGCGCGCCTTGACGCGCAGTGTGATGCACATCCCGCTGAACATGGACAAGGTATTCACCCGCGTTCTGAGCAAGCTTGAGGGCGGCGCGGCGATGGCGCCAGACGGCTTTGTGGTGCTGAGCCGCGATCTTTCGCCCTGGAGCGGCGAACACCTGTTTTCCATCAGCACGCCGGTGCAGGGTGAAGAGGTGACCACGCTGACCGGTGACTTTGTGACCAAGGTGTTCGAAGGCCCGTATTCCGAAGCGCGCAAGTGGCATGATGCGCTGCGCGCGATCTCGGCGGCACATGGCAAGCCCGAAGGGCGGGCGTATTTCTACTACACCACCTGCCCCAAATGCGCCAAGGCCTATGGCGCGAACTTCGTGGTGGGATTTGCCGAGGTGTAGCAAAGCGCGGCGCGGGGGCGAGGCTGCATCGCGGCGCCGCGCCAAACGAACGGGGCGCCGAAACGGCGCCCCACGCAGTGCAGGTTCAGGCCCTTGCGACCTTGGCGCTAACGCGCCGTAGCGCCCTTTTTGGCCTCGGCATGGATCAGTAAGGGTTTGACGGTCGGGTTGGTCACCGATTCATCATTCACCACGACTTCTTGCACGGTATCCAGGCCTGGCAGCTCGAACATGGTATCAAGCAGCAGGTCTTCGAGGATCGAGCGCAAGCCGCGCGCGCCGGTCTTGCGCTTGATGGCGCGGTGGGCGATGGCTTTCAGCGCGTCATCGGTGAACGTCAGCTTGACATCCTCCATTTCGAACAGGCGCTGATACTGCTTGACGAGCGCGTTCTTCGGCGCGGTCAGAATGGTGACCAGCGCCGCCTCATCAAGGTCGGTCAGGGTGGCGATCACCGGCAGACGGCCGACAAATTCGGGGATCAGACCGTATTTCAGCAGATCTTCCGGCTCCAGCTCGCCAAACAATTCGCCCACGCCGCGCGCGTCGGGCTCTTTCACATCGGCGCCAAAGCCCATCGCGCTGCCCTTGTTGCGCTGCGCGATGATCCGTTCGAGCCCCGAAAAGGCGCCGCCGCAGATGAACAGGATGTTGGTGGTATCGACTTGCAGGAATTCCTGCTGCGGATGCTTGCGCCCGCCCTGCGGCGGCACCGAAGCCACGGTGCCCTCCATGATCTTCAAAAGCGCCTGCTGCACGCCCTCACCCGAGACATCGCGGGTGATCGAGGGGTTGTCGGACTTGCGGGTGATCTTGTCGACCTCGTCGATGTAGACGATGCCGCGCTGCGCGCGCTCGACGTTGTATTCGCTGGCTTGCAACAGCTTGAGAATGATGTTCTCGACATCTTCACCCACATAGCCCGCCTCGGTCAGCGTGGTGGCGTCGGCCATCGTGAAGGGCACATCGAGAATGCGCGCCAGCGTCTGCGCCAGCAGGGTCTTGCCGCAGCCGGTGGGACCTATCAGCAGGATGTTCGATTTCGCCAGTTCGACCTCGGCCTTGGTGCCGTGGTTGAGGCGCTTGTAATGGTTGTGCACGGCAACCGAAAGCACCCGCTTGGCATGTTCCTGCCCGATCACGTAATCGTCGAGCACCTTGCAGATTTCGCGCGGGGCGGGCACGCCGCCGGTGGTTTTCAGCCCCGAGGTCTTGGTTTCCTCGCGGATGATATCCATGCAGAGTTCAACGCATTCATCGCAGATGAAGACGGTCGGGCCCGCAATCAGCTTGCGCACCTCGTGCTGGCTTTTGCCGCAGAACGAGCAGTAGAGCGTGTTCTTGCTGTCCGAGCCTGAATTATTCGCCATAGTTTCCCTCTGCGGCTTGGCCGGGGTTCGCGCACCCGGGGCCATTCATGGGCTGCCCTTTCAGATCAGACTAGGCCAGCCCCCAATTCATCACAACGCCAAAATGCCCCCGATTGCGTCAAACTGCCGCGAGGCCGGCGGCATCATTTCTCGGGCGTTTCGGCCTTGCCACGGCTTTCGAGGATCTCGTCGATCAGCCCCCAGTCCTTGGCATCTTCGGCCGACATGAAGTTGTCACGCTCCAGCGCAGCCACCACTTTTCCCAGCGGCTGACCGGTGTGTTTCACATAGATCGCGTTCAGCCGGTCTTTCAGCTTCTGCGTTTCCTGGGCGTGAATCATGATGTCGGTGGCCTGACCCTGATAGCCGCCCGAGGGCTGGTGCACCATCACGCGGCTGTTGGGCAAGCTGAACCGCATGCCCTTTTCGCCCGCTGTCAGCAGCAGGCTGCCCATGCTGGCAGCCTGGCCAATGACCAGCGTCGAGACCTTGGGCTTGATGTATTGCATGGTGTCGTAGATCGACAGGCCCGAGGTTACAACGCCGCCGGGGCTGTTGATATACATCGAGATTTCCTTCGAGGGGTTTTCCGCCTCAAGGAACAGAAGCTGTGCGCAGATCAGGGTGGACATGCCGTCATGCACCGGACCGGCCAGAAAGATGATCCGTTCCTTCAACAGCCGCGAGTAGATGTCATAGGCACGCTCGCCGCGCGAGGTCTGCTCGACCACCATCGGCACAAGCGTGTTCATGTAGGTGTCGATCGGGTCTCTCATCGCGCCTGCCTTCCCTTGATGCGGGCTCATTAGCCCGTGATCCTTGCCGGAGTCTTAGTGTCGCGGGCCGGGCGCTGCAAGGGCGCGCGGTCAGCAGCGGCGGCGCTTGCCCCGGCTGCGGTTAATCGCGCGGCAAGGGTTGCGGGCTAATGTGGCGGGCGAACGCCGATATTCACGCATTCTGTCGAAAGGTTCTGCCATGAAAAACACAGCGTTGGCCCTGATTCTGACCTGCACCGCCACCGCCGCGGGTGCGATCGATATTCCCGTGGCGGCCCGCGAATATGTCGAGGCGCGAATGCCGGTGTGGCGGGCAGACCCGATGCTGATTGCCGCGGTGCAGGCGCAAAATGCCGCACATGCCAGCCTGACCGATGCCGCGATTCTGGACCGTGACGCCAAATGGCGCGCCGAAGTCGGGCAATCGGACCAGCCGACGATCAAGCCCGTGCTCACCAATGACGCGGCGCAGCGGCTGCGCGCATGGGTGCACGAGGCGGGCGGCACAGTTGCCGAAATCTTCCTGATGGACAACCGCGGCCTAAATGTCGCGGTCGCCGAAGTCACCTCGGACTACTGGCAGGGCGACGAAGAAAAATTCACCGCCACCTACCCGGTCGGCGCCGACGCCGTGCACGTCAGCGAGGTTGATTTCGACGAATCTTCGCAACTTTTCGAAATCCAGATCTCTTTCACCATCACCGACGCCACCGGCGCGCCGATCGGGGCGATGACCGTGGCGCTCAACGCCGAAGCGCTCGACTGACCGGATTCGAAAGGATACTTCAATGAAACTTCGGCATCTGCCACGGTTCGCCTGGGCGCATTTCTTCCGCTCGGTCTTTTTCAAGGCCACGCTGATCGTCGCGCTTTCGGTTGCCACCGTCACCGCCGTGATGGCTTGGGTCAGCTACCGCGACGCGCGCACCGCGGCGGTACATGAGGCACAGGAACACGCCGAGGCGGTCAGCCCGATGATCGCGCGGCAGCTTTCGGGATCGTTGCGGTTCGGCAAGCCCGATCAGGCGCGCGCAGTGCTCGATCAGGTCATTGCCGACGGCCAGGGCGAGGGGCTCGGCGCCGTGGCAATCAATGCCGAAGGCAGCCGCGTGGCGCAGAGCATCGCGGGCGGCAATGCCGACGCGCTGGAGGAGGCGGCACTTGAGGCGTTGTTTTCGGGCGGGGCCTATCGCAGCGACGACGGTTTCACCTACGCAATTCCGGTGACCGCGGGCGACGAAGGCATCATCTATGGCGCCTTGGCCACGAGTTGGACCCCCGATATCGCCATTGCCGAACTGCAGGCGGGCCTGCTGCGCGCTGCGGCAATTACCGGGTCGATCTTTCTGGCCGCGCTGATGGCGGCAGCCTTTGCGTTTTACAGGGTCATCGCGCGCCCGATTGCACGGGTCAACGCCGCGATGACGCGGGTCGCCGCAGCCGATTACGCAGCACGGGTGCCCTACCTCAAGCGGCGCGACGAAATCGGAGCGATCGCGGGCTCGCTCGAATCCTTCCGCGCGGCGCTCGCAGCGTCGGAGGTGGCCAACCGTGCCGCACTGATGCGCGGCGCAGCACTGGAGGCGGGCTCGACCGCGGTGTTGCTGAGCGACACCGCGAACCTGATCACCTACGCCAACGACGCGATGAAGGCGCTGCTGCGCCGACACGGGGCAGCGATTCGAGCCGCAAACCCCGGCTTCAACCCGGAAAACCTGATCGGAATGCAGGCGGGAGCCTTGATCGGAAGCGACGCCGAAGTCGCAGCGCAGCTGGCCTCGGGGCAAAAGCTCTGCCACGAACACCGCTTTGAGTCCGGCACCGTCGCGATATCGATCAACCGCGTGTGCGATACGTCCGGCGCCGACCTTGGCTTCGTTGCCGAGTGGCGTGACGTGACCGAGGAAAAACGCTCTGCTGCGGTGGTCGCGGCGATCGATCTGTCGCAGGCACGCGCCGAGTTCAGCGTCGAGGGCAGGCTGGTCGCCGCAAATGCGCGGTTCCTGGACCTGTTCGGCGCCAATGCCGACGCGACCATCGGCCGCGACCTGCGCGACGCACTTGCGCTGCGCGACGGCGCGCGCGGCGCCCGGCTTTTTGCCGAGCTCGTCGAGGGGAAACCAATCAGCGGCGCCTTCGAGCTTGCGCGCGGCACCGATGCGCCGGTGGTTCTGCGCGGCGCGATCAGCCCGGTCCTCGATGCCGAAGGCAAGCCGCAGCAATACGTCTTGCTCGGCACCGATGTCACCGACGCCGAGGCCACACTGGCCGCGAACGAGGCGGCGCGACGGGCCGCCGAGGCCGCACAACAAGCGGTTGTGGAGGCGCTGCGCCAGGCGCTTTCGCAGCTTTCCGAGGGCGATCTGACCGCGGATATCGGCACCGCTTTCAGCGCCGACTACGAACAGCTGCGCGCCGACTTCAACCAGGCCCTGGCGAACCTGCGGCAGGCGATGCGGGGCGTGGTCGAAAACGCCGCCGCCATTCGCAGCGAGGCCGGCGAGATTTCCTCGGCGGCCGATGACCTTTCGCGCCGCACCGAACAACAGGCAGCGACGCTAGAGGAAACGGCGGCGGCGCTGAATCAGCTTACCGCCTCGGTCAAATCCGCAGCCGAAGTTGCGGCCCGCGCGAACGAAATGGTGGCAAGCGCAAAATCCAATGCCGAAACATCGGGTACCGTTGTGCGCGAGGCGATTCACGCGATGGGCGAAATCGCTGAAAGCTCGGGCAAGATTTCGAAAATTACCTCGGTGATTGACGAAATCGCGTTCCAGACCAACCTGCTCGCGCTCAACGCCGGGGTCGAGGCGGCACGCGCCGGCGAGGCGGGCCGCGGTTTTGCGGTCGTCGCCTCGGAAGTTCGTGCGCTGGCGCAGCGTTCGTCCGAAGCGGCGCGCGAAATCGCCGGTCTGATCGCCTCGTCGTCAAGCCAGGTCAAGCGCGGGGTCGGGCTGGTCGGGCAAGCGGGCGACGCCCTCGGCGGCATCGAAACCTCGGTGGGCGAAATCTATGGCGCCGTTTCGGAAATCGCCGCCTCGGCACGTGAGCAATCGGTCGGTCTTGGTGAGATCAACACCGCCGTGAACCAGCTTGATCAGGTCACCCAACAAAACGCCGCGATGTTCGAGCAAACCACCGCCGCCAGCCATTCTCTGACCCGCGAAGCCGAAACCCTGGCTGCAACCACCGCGCAGTTCCGTATCGGGCTGGAGCATGCGGCCAACGAACCTGCCTTCCAGTCCGCGCGCCGGTCCCCGGCGGCTGGCGCACGGCCCGTGCAACCTGCGCGCGCGGCGCCCACCGCCGGAGATCAGTATGGCAGGTCACAGGCGGCGCTCGCAACTGCACCGGTGGCGACCGATTGGGAGGATTTCTGAATCTGCGAAAAGCACCAGGCAGAGGGGCTGCTTTGGTGCCCTAGCAACCAAAAGACGTGTTGCTGCGGCAGCGGCGTAGCGGCTGGCACCGGCACACCTGATCGCAACGGTGCAGCGGCGGGCAACGGCGCGGTGGCTGGCATCTGTGCAGCGGGATGGCAACGGCGCGGCGGTGTGCAACGGCGCGGCGGCTGACGACGGTGCAGCGGTGGGCAACGGTGCAGCGGGATGGCAACGGCGCAGCGGGATGGCGAGGGTGCAGCGGGCAGCGCGGGGCCGCAGCACCGGCGCCCCCGGGCACAACCACTCAGCAGCGGCCAAAGCGCCAGGAACAGGGCGCCGCAGCGATGAACCCGGGGGGGCCTTCGGCCAGCGCCGGAGCCATCAACCCGGAGCGTCCGACGCAAGCGCGCGGCGATACCACGCAACAATCGCCGCCCGTTCGCCCGGTTCCATGAAGCTGAGATTTGCTGGCGGCATCGCAGCGCTGATGCCCGCCTGAACATAGATACGCGCGGCATGTTGCGCCACCTGCGCCGGGGTTTCCAGCGCGACCGCCTTTGGCGCGCGCCCGATGCCCGCATAGCCCGGCTCGGCCGCGTGACACATCGAACAGCGCCCGAGCACGATGCCTGCAACCTCGTCAAAACCCTCGGCCCCGGCAAACCGCGCAGCGCCCGGGGTGAGCGCGGAACCGCCTGCATCGGCACCGATCCTTGCGCCCGGCTGCGACAACCAGACGATCAGCGCCGCCAGCGCGACCGTTGCAACCCATGTCCACCACGGCGCAGGCAAATGCGCATGGCGGCGGTTGAACCAATGCCGGATCGTGACCCCCATCAGGAATACCAGGCTTGCGATCACCCAGTTCCAATCGCTTGCGAAGGCCAAGGGGTAGTGGTTCGACAGCATCAGAAACACCACCGGCAGCGTCAGGTAGTTGTTATGTGTGCTGCGCTGTTTGGCGATGATGCCGTATTTCGGATCCGGCACCCGCCCCGCGATCAGGTCGGCCACCACGATCTTCTGGTTGGGAATAATCACCCAGAACACGTTGGCCGACATGATCGTGGCAGTGAACGCGCCCAGATGCAGCAGCGCCGCCCGCCCGGTGAACAGCTGCGTGTAGCCCCATGCGACGCCGACCAGAATGACATAGAGCCCCAGCATCAGCCGCGTGTTGTCGCGCCCGAAGGGCGAGCGGCAGATTGCGTCATAGGCAAGCCACCCGAACAGCAGCGACCCCACCGAAACCGCCACCGCCTGCCAGACCGCCAGATCGGCCACCGCCGGGTCGATCAGGTAAAACTCGGCGCCAAGGTAATAGACCAGCACCAGCATCGCAAAGCCGCTGAGCCAGGTCGCGTAGCTTTCCCATTTGAACCATGTCAGTTCGGCGGGAAGTTCTTCGGGCGCCACCAGATATTTGCGGATGTGGTAAAAGCCGCCGCCATGCACCTGCCATGCCGCGCCCTTCACCCCCGACGGCGCCGACGTTTCGGCGCGCAGCCCCAGGTCGAGCGCGATGAAGTAGAAGGACGAACCGATCCAGGCGATGGCGGTGACAACATGCAGCCAGCGCAGCGCGAAACCTGCCCATTCCAGCGCAAAAGTCCAATCGATCATCGCTTGCCCCCAATCGCCGCCCTGCGGCAAGGCGACGCGGGCGGCGCGCACTTGTCAAGCCCCGCTGTGCGAATGCCGCTAGCTGCCGCGATAGGTCGAATAGCCATAGGGCGAAAGCAGCAGCGGCACATGATAATGCACCGATGCCTCCGACAGACCAAACCGGACCGGGATTTCGTCGAGAAACGGCGGGCTGGCGGAGGCGGCGCCGAAATAGGCACCGGCATGAAACACCAGCTCATAGACCCCGGCCGCAAACCGCCCGGGCGGCAGGATCGGCGCATCGGTGCGCCCGTCGGCATTGGTCCACGCCTCGGCCAGCGACACCCGTGCGCCGCCCTCAAGCCGGAAAAGCTCGATCCGCAAGCCCGCCGCAGGGCACCCCCGCGCCGTATCGAGCACATGCGTTGTCAAATATCCGGCCATCTTTCCCCCCGGTAGCCTTCTGCCGCAACTATGCGCATTGCGCACGGCGGGGCAACCACCCTGCGCGGCGCTTGCATCGCGCGTGCCAATGTCGTGATACTGCGCGCGACCGAACGATGAGGCCCCGATGCCCCGTTACCCCCGAGACCTGCGCGGCCATGGCGGCAGCCCCCCCGATCCGGCCTGGCCGGGCGGCGCGCGCATCGCAATTTCGCTGGTGCTGAACTACGAGGAGGGCGGCGAAAACTGCCTTCTGCATGGCGATGCCGCATCCGAGGCGTTCCTTTCGGAAATTGTCGGTGCGCAACCCTGGCCCGGTCAGCGGCACTGGAACATGGAGAGCATCTACGACTATGGCGCCCGCGCCGGGTTCTGGCGCCTGCACCGGCTGCTTACCGGCTTGCACCTGCCGGTCACCGTGTTCGGCGTTGCCACCGCGCTGGCGCGCAGCCCCGGGCAGGTCGCCGCCATGCAGGCCGCGCGCTGGGAAATTGCCAGCCACGGGCTGAAATGGATCGAACACAAGGACATGCCCGAGGCCGAAGAACGCGCAACTATTACCGAAGCGATCCGGCTGCACGCGCAGGTGACAGGTGCGCGCCCGCGCGGCTGGTACACCGGGCGCTGTTCGGCCAATACCCTGCGGCTGACCGCCGAAGAGGGTGGCTTTGACTGGATATCAGACAGTTACGACGATGATCTGCCCTATTGGCTTGAAACGGGCAAGCGCGCGCAACTGGTCATCCCCTACACGCTCGATGCCAACGACATGCGCTTTGCCACGCCGCAGGGTTTCAACACCGGTGACGATTTCTTTCGCTACCTGCGCGACAGCTTTGATACGCTCTACGAGGAGGGCGCCGAGGGCGCCGCCAAGATGATGTCGGTCGGCCTGCACTGCCGCCTGATCGGGCGCCCCGGAAGAGTGCAGGGGCTGAAACGGTTCCTCGAATACGCGCGCGGGCATGAGGGGGTATGGTTCGCCACCCGCGCCCAGATCGCTGCGCATTGGGCGGCTTTGCACCCGCACCAGCCCCGCTTGCGCCCCTCGGTGCTGAACCGCGAAGATTTTGTCGCCCGCTTCGGCGGTGTGTTCGAGCATTCGCCCTGGGTGGCCGAGCGCGCCTTCGCGCTCGAACTTGGTCCGGCGCATGACAGCGCAACCGGGATGCACGCGGCACTTGCCCGCGCCTTTCGCGCCGCCAGCCGCGATGAACGTCTGGCGGTGCTGCGGGCGCACCCCGACCTCGCGGGTAAGCTGGTCGCAGCGCGCCGCCTGACCGCAGCCTCAAGTGCCGAACAGGCTTCGGCCGGGCTTGATGCGCTCACCGATGCCGAACGCGCGCGCTTCACCGCGCTCAACACCGCCTACACCGCCCGCCACGGCTTTCCCTTCATCATTGCCGTGCGCGACCACAGCAAGGCCGGCATCCTCGCTGCCTTTGAGGCACGCCTTGAAGCCACAGCCGAAGCCGAGTTTGAAACCGCCTGCGGTCAGGTCGAGCGGATCGCCCTACTGCGTCTCAAGGACATGCTGCCATGACCCGTTACCACAGCCCGCACGGCGGCCTGCCGCCACAAACCACGCTGCACACAGGCCGCGCCACATTCACCCAAAGCTATGCGGTAATCCCGCGTGGGGTGTTTTCCGATATTGTCACCAGCCGCCTGCCCGGCTGGTCGGGCACACGGCTGTGGTTGATCGCGCGCCCGCTTACCGGGTTTTCCGAAACCTTCAGCCACTACCTGATGGAGGTTGCCCCCGGCGGCGGCTCCGACGCGCCCGAACCGGACGAGGGCGCCGAATCGGTGATTTTCGTTACCGAGGGCCAGATCTGGCTGTCGATCGACGGTCAGGAACACGAACTGGCGCCGGGCGGCTATGCCTATCTGCCCGCCGCCAGCCAGTGGCAGGTGCACAACGGCGCCGCGCTGACCGCGCGCTTTCACTGGTTGCGCAAGCTCTACGAACCCGCCCCCGGCCTCGACCCGCCCACCGCCTTCGTCACCGACGAGGCCGAAATCGCCCCCGATCCGATGCCCGGCACCGAAGGCCGCTGGGCCACCACCCGCTTTGTCGACCCCGAAGACCGCGCGCATGACATGCATGTGAACATCGTCACCTTCCAGCCCGGCGGCACCATTCCGTTTGAGGAAACGCATGTGATGGAGCACGGGCTTTATGTGCTCGAAGGCAAGGCGGTCTACCGGCTCAACCAGGATTGGGTCGAAGTTGAGGCCGGCGATTACCTCTGGCTGCGCGCCTTTTGCCCGCAAGCCTGCTATGCAGGCGGCCCCGGCCCGTTCCGCTACCTGCTTTACAAGGATGTCAACCGCCACGCCCGCCTGCGCGGCCCGGGCGCCTTTGGCGCCACATGAACTTCATCTTTGCGAAAATATCCTCCGGGGGTACGGGGGCGGAAAGCCCCCGGCCTTGCCAAGGGAAAACCCGATGCAAACGATCCGCACCAAACCGCTTGCCGCTGCCGCCTTCGCCCCCTTTGGCGATGTGCTTGAGGCTGCGGGCACGCCTGATGCGCTGATCAACGCGGGCCTCTGCGCACGGTTTCATGATCGCGCGCGGCTCGATTTTGGCCCCGGTGGGCGCGCAGGGCTGTCGATATTCAATGCGCGCGCGCGCGCCCTGCCCTATCGGCTCGAACTTCTCGAACGCCACCCGCTCGGCAGCCAGGCATTTATCCCGATGACCGCCGCGCCGTTTCTGGTGATCGTTGCACCCGATGCAGGCGGCACCCCCGGCAGCCCTCGCGCTTTTCTTGCCGCGCCGGGGCAAGCCATCAACCTTTTGCGCGGCATCTGGCATGGGGTGCTGACACCGCTCGCCACCCCCGGCCTTTTCGCGGTGATCGATCGCATCGGACCGGGCGCAAACCTTGAGGAATTCGCTTTGCCCCACGCCGTCACGGTGATTTCAGACTAGATCTGGGCGCAGAACGCGGGCCCGAATTCAGCTTGCAGGAACACGCGCTGCGGCCGGGTCGCCTCAACCAGATAGTCGCGCACGAATGACGGAATCTCGATATCTGCCGCCCAGTGCACTTTTTTCGCCGCGTTCGGGTAAACTGCGGGCGGCATGCCCAGAAAGGTTTCAATCCGCGCCAGAAAGGCCTCGGGCGAAGCGGCGATCATGCCAAAGGGCATGAACAGCAGCCGGTCCTCGCCAAAGGCTTCGCGCCAGCGCGGCACATAGCTGGCATAATCGCCACGCACCCCGATGACCGGCAGCTTTGCGGCCCAAAGCCATTCGGCGCGGGTTTCGGGAAGCTTCGCCTTGCGCTTTAGGTTCATTCGTATCTGCGAAATCGCCCGTTCGACCGGATCACGCACGAAATAAAGCAGCTGTGTCGACGGCAGGAACTTGCGCACAAACTCCACGCCATCGTCGGAAATGCAGCAATACTCGGGGGTTACGTCGAGCGCCTTTTGCGCACCCGTCGCGCGCTCAAAAATCTCGCCATACCATTTGCGCGTGAACATATGCGCGCCCTGCGCCCGGATCAGATAGGCGATGAAATCAAGGTCGATATCGGGGGTTGCCGCAACATGCTTGCGGATCGCCTCTTTCACGCTCTTGCGGATGTGCTGGGGCGCCCATTTAGCGCTGTCTGGCGCATAGTGGTAATCGAAAAAATGCAGTTCCTTGAACGGCGGCACAAATACATCGTCGCGCGCGCCGAAATTGACGTGAAACCATGTGGTTCCGGCCTTTTGGGCGCCGATGCAGAGAATGTCGGGCTTGCGCATTCCGGCTCCTCGGGGCGCCGCGGCCTTGGGTGGTACCGCCTCCCCGGCTTGAACGGGGGACCCCCAGATCCACAATCTGGTGCTCTAACCAACTGAGCTAAGGCGGCACTGGGCGCCGATTTAGCGGCCTACGCGCACGAATGCAAGGGGCCGATTGGCGGCGGCAATCAAAGCACGATCTGCCACTCCTGTTCGACCAGATCGCACCCATAGTTGTGCACGGGTCTTGCTTCGGTCAGTGTGAAGCCTGTCGCGGCATAAAGCGCGCAAGCCGCGCGGTGGCTTTCATGCGTCCAGAGTGTAAGGCGGCGGTAACCACGGGAACGGGCAAAATCAAGCACGGTTGCCAGCAGCCGCCGCCCCAGACCCCGCCCCCGCACCTCGGGTTCAAGCAAGAACAGCCGCAGTTTTGCCACGTCGTCGTTGACGCGCACGCAAAAGATGCACCCGACGCGCCGGCCGCCAGACCACGCGATCCAGCCATGCTCGCGCGCGGGGTCGTGATGGCGCAGGAAATCGGCGACGATCTCGGCCACCAGCGCCTCGAAATGGGCGTCAAACCCCGCCTCTGCCGCATAAAGCGCGCCGTGGCGGCTGATTACCCAGCCCGCGTCGCCCGGCTCCAGATCGCGCAATTCGATGTCATCCGCCATGCCTGCCCCCGCTTGCGGCCAATTGGAGCGCGCGCGCGCAGCGGGGTCAAGCATTTCGCTGTTGCAAGCGCGCGCGCTTTCGCGCTAGCCCAAGACCGCAAACAGCGGTGGGGGCGGCCATGGGTATCGACAAGCAAAGCGACATTGCGGCAAACCTTCAGATCGGCCCCACCTCGCTGGGCATGGTGCGGATTTACCTTGAAGCCGAGGGGCTGGAGCTGCCACTCGATTTCGAGCCGGAGGAGGCCGAAGAGATTGCCGACGAATTGCGCGCCGCAGCCGAGGCCGCGCGCGCGATGGGCACATCTAAGGCAGCGCCGAAGAAACCAAGGAAATAACGCCGGGGTCGCGCAGCGCTTGCAGGCGCAGCCCCGCACCGCGCGCAAATGCGCGCAGGAGCGCCTTGCGCCGCGCCCCGGCCAGCGGCGTTTCCGGCCCCATCCGCACAATCTCGCCGCCATAGGCATCGGCGAGGATCAGCCCGGTTTCATCCGGCAACAGTTCGGTCGGAAAATCGCCATCCACCGCCCAGAAAAAGCGGTCGCACCATTCGAGGTAGCCCTGCCATTTGCTGTCGGCCATGTAATCAGCGCGGCTTGATTTGCACTCAACCACCCAGACCTCGCCCTTGGGGCCAAGGCACATGAGATCGACCCGCAGCCCCTGGGTGGGCACGAACTCGGGCAGGCTGACAAAATCAAAGCCCAGAAGCGCCCGCGCCACCCCGCGTGCGAGCAACTGGCCGGGCATCAGGGGTGCAGACGCTTGCGACATGGGGAAATATGAACACACGGGGAACATCAGCGCAAGCCTTGCGCGGCGGGCGCGGCACGCCTAGATGTGAAGGCGGCGGTTACTGCTCTTCTCGTGTCCGGCAACTTTTCCAGTGGCCGATAAGCACTCCGAGGGGGCTGGCTCTGTCAAGGCCGTGGCCTTGATATCTGGCGCCCACCTGTATCAAACAGGCTCTCGGGAAAACCACGCTGGCACGGCTGCTGTGGTTTCCGCCGCTTATTTGCGGGCTTGCACCTTTACCCGCACCGGGCGCTGCGTGGCAACGGGCGCACGGGCGCCACCCGACCCGCCCTCAGGCTCGGCCATCCGCATCACCGCAATGGCAAACTGCACGCCCGAAAACACCAGCGCATTGAATACAAAAAGCATGGCCGCCGCGACCCAGCCCATCGGCGAGGTCGAAACGAGGTGCCACAGGTTGGCGACATCGAGCCAAAGCAACAGCCCGACAAAGACCGCCGACAAGGCCAGGCCAAGGGCAATGCTGAAAAGGTAAAGGCGCACCAGTCTGGGCATGGGGTTTCTGGGCATGGGGTTCTCCGATTTCATGCTCAGGATAGCGCAGGCGGTCGCAGTTTCCAGATCAATTCGCCGCGAACGCTTCGGGGCGAAACCCGCGCGCGATGTGGTCAAGCACGGCGTTGACGAATTTTGGCTCTTTGCCTTCGGGAAAGAAGGCGCGGGCGACATCGACGTATTCGTTGATGACCACCTTTGGCGGCGTTGCGGGGTTTTGCAGCTCGGCCCCGGCAGCACGGAACAGCGCGCGCAACGTGGGGTCGATGCGGTCGATCGGCCAGGTCGCAAGCAAGGCCGCATCGGTCGCCTGATCGATTTTGGCCTGCCAGGTCACCGCATCTTCCAGAATGCGGCCAAACAGAACCGTATCGCCCTCGGCCATCTCGTCGCCTTCATAAATGGCGCCGAAGCGGTGGGTCTCAAACTCTGACCGAACCCGGTCGAGCGCCTGCCCCGAGGCCTCCATCTGAAAAAGCGCCTGCACCGCGTAAAGCCGCGCGGCAGACTTCATCTGGCGCTTTTCGGCGGCGGTGGGTTTACGAGGCGTGTCGATCATGCGCGGGTCGGTCCTTTGTCGTCACCGGCTATGCGGATTTCCTCGCCCACGGGCAGAAATCCGATGCCTTTGGTCTGGCCCGCCCATTTGCGGGAAAGTGCCACCAGATGCAAGGCCGCAGCCGCAGCACCGCCACCCTTGTTTTGCCCAGCCGGGTCGGCCCTTACCACCGCCTGATCGCGGTTTTCGACGGTGAGGATGCCATTGCCAACGGCAACGCCATCAAGCCCCAGCAGCATCAGACCGCGCGACGAGTCGTTGCAGACGGTATCGTAATGCGTGGTCTCGCCGCGGATGATGCAGCCGAGCGCCACAAAGCCATCGTAATCGGCCAGCCGCGCGGCGGTGGCGATGGCCGAAGGCACCTCAAGCGCGCCTGGCACCTCAATCACATCGGCCACCGCACCGGCCTCGGCGGCCACCGCGCAGGCACCGGCCACGAGGTTGTCGGCGATGTCCTTGTAATAGGGCGCCACCACGATCAGCAGGCGCACCGGCCTGGCGAATTTGGGCAGCGGCAGGGTGTAATGTTTTTCGTTGGCGGCCATGGCTCAATCCTTCGCAATCGGGCGGGTGGACTCGATCGTCAGGCCGTAGGCATCAAGCCCGATCACCTTGGGCCGCGCCGAATTGGTCAGCAGGATCAGTCGGGAAAGGCCCAAAGCCGAAAGGATCTGCGCCCCCAGCCCGTATTGGCGCAGGGTTTGCGGGCTGACATCGCCCGGCGCGGCAAGCTTCATTGCGATGTCGCGCAAAAGCACCACCACGCCACGCCCCTCGGCGGCGATGGCACGCATCGCGGCGGGCAGAATGCCGGCGGCATCGGGGTTCAGCCCCAGCACATCGTCAAGCGGGTCAAGCGCATGCATGCGCACCAGCACCGGTTCTGGCGAGGAAATGTCGCCCTTGGTCAGCACGATATGCTCGGCGCCTTGGGTTTCGTCCGTGAACACACGCATTGCCCAGGTGCCACCATGCACCGAAGTCACCGCGCGCTGCGCGGTTTCGTTGACCAGATGGTCATAGCGGCGGCGGTAGGAGATCAGGTCGGAAATGGTGCCGATCTTCAGGCCGTGCTTTTGCGCGAAGGCCACAAGGTCGGGCAGCCGCGCCATGGTGCCGTCTTCGTTCATGATCTCGCAGATCACGCCCGCCGGGTTCAGCCCCGCAAGGCGCGCCACATCGACCGCCGCCTCGGTATGGCCCGCGCGCACCAGCACACCGCCCTCGCGCGCGCGCAGCGGGAACACATGGCCGGGCGTGGCGATATCGGCGGCGCCCTTGGTCGGATCAATCGCCACGGCAACAGTGCGGGCGCGGTCATGCGCGGAAATCCCGGTGGTGACCCCCTCGCGCGCTTCGATCGACATCGTAAAGGCGGTTTCGTGGCGGCTGGAGTTTTTCGGGCTCATCAACGGCAACCCGAGCGCGTCGATCCGGTCACCCGGAAGTGCGAGGCAAATCAGCCCGCGCCCGTGCATCGCCATGAAGTTGATCGCATTGGGCGTGGCCATCTGCGCCGGTATCACCAGATCGCCCTCGTTTTCACGGTCTTCGTGATCGACCAGAATGAACATCTGGCCGTTGCGCGCATCTTCGATGATCTCTTCCACCGAAGAAATCGCGTCGCGCCAGTTTTCCTCGACCGGGCCGGGGTTCTCGAATGTCATGCGTTCCACTCCGCCAGCCGCGCGACGTAGCGCGCGAGCGTGTCTATCTCAAGGTTCACCGTGTCGCCCACCGCCGCAGTGCCCCAGGTGGTCACGGATTTGGTGTGCGGTATGATGTTGACGCCAAAATCGGCGCCCGAAACTTCGTTCACCGTCAGCGAGGTGCCGTTAAGCGCGACCGATCCCTTGGGGGCGATGTAGCCCGCAAGGGCGGCGGGGGCGCGAAAGGTAAAGCGGGTGCTGTCGCCCTCGGGGGCGAGTGCGATGATCTCGGCCAGCCCGTCAACATGGCCCGAAACGATATGGCCGCCCAGCTCGTCGCCCACCCGCAACGCGCGTTCAAGGTTGACCCGGCGGCCCGGAACCCAAAGGCCAAGATTGGTCTTGCTGAGCGTTTCGGCGGAAATATCGACCTCGAACCAGTTACGCGGGGCTTCGCCCTTGGCCACAACGGTCAGACAGACCCCATCGCAGGCGATCGACGCGCCAATCTCGAAACCCGCTGCCGGGTAGGCGGTGCCGATCCGCGCGCGCAGGTCGCCGCGCGCCTCAACCGCCAGTATCTCGCCCATATCGGTGATGATGCCGGTGAACATGGCCACCCCCTTTCGCTTGCCCCTGCCTAGCCCGCGGCGGGCGCCATCGCAAGGCCCGCGCCCCGCTGCGCACGCGCGCAAGCCCTGTGCGCAGAAGCAAGATTTTCCGTGACAGCAGCGCTGTTTGCCGTAAAACGCGGCGGAGCAGCCCCACAAGGTTTTCGCAAATGCCGCAGCCCGACCGGCGCTTTCTGCTTCTGCAAGGCCCGCACGGCCCGTTTTTCAGCCAGCTTGGCGCCATGCTCACCGCCGCCGGTTGCGGCGTCTGGCGGGTGGGGTTCAACCGTGGCGACGAGGTTTTCTGGCATGACCGCGCGGGCTACATACGCTTTGACGCGCCGCCCGAGGCCTGGCCCGAGGCCTGCCGCCAAATCATCGAACGCCACGCGATCACCGACCTCGCGCTTTACGGCGATACCCGCCCGATCCATGCGCAGGCGGTGGCCATCGCCGAGGCGCTTGGCCTGACGGTGCATGTCTTTGAAGAGGGCTATCTGCGCCCCTATTGGGTCAGCTATGAACGCGGTGGCGCCAATGGTCACTCGCGGCTGATGCGCATGAGCGTGGCCGAAATGCGCGCGGCGCTGGCGCGCACGCAATCCGATTCGGCGCCCGCCCCCGCAAGCTGGGGTGACATGCGCCAGCACGTGTTCTACGGCGCGCTCTACCACTTCTTCGTGATGCTGATGAACGGGCGCTACCGCCATTTTCGCCCGCACCGCGATATTTCGGTGTTTTCCGAATTTCGCCTTTACCTGCGGCGGCTTTTCCTGATGCCGCTTCACACGGTCGAACGCTGGTTGGCTGGCCTGCGCATCAGAAAGGGCGGGTTTCCCTTTCATCTCGTGCTCTTGCAGCTCGAACATGACGCGAGCTTTCGCGACCATAGCTCGTTTGGCTCAATGCCCGAGTTCATCGATCTTTGCATGCAAGGCTTCGCCGAGGGCGCGCCGCGCCACCATCACCTTGTATTCAAGGCGCACCCTCTTGAAGACGGCCGGGTTGGCATCCGCGCTGCAATCCGCGCGGCAGCGGCGCGCCATGGCGTTACCGGGCGTGTGCATTTCATCCGTGGCGGCAAGCTTGCCGCCTTGCTTGCCGAGGCGCGTGGCGCGGTCACTGTCAACTCGACGGCGGCGCAGCAAGTGCTCTGGCGCGGGTTGCCGCTGCGCGCCTTTGGCCGCGCGGTGTTCGACAAGCCCGAGTTCGTCTCGACCCAGCCGCTGCCAGAGTTCTTCGCCCGCCCCGACCGCCCCGACAGCCGCGCCTACCGCGACTATCGCCAGTTTCTGCTCGAAACGAGCCAGATCCCCGGCGGCTATTATTCGGCGCGCGGGCGGCGGCAATTGATGCGCCAGATCGTTGATCTGATGCTCGCTGCGGAAGACCCCTATGACGCGCTGACCTCAGGCAAAGCGGCACCACGGCAACAGTTGCCGGGCATGAAATAACTCCGCTGGCATATTGTCGCGGGATTCGCTAGTGTTACAGGCAAAACTTGAGGCAGTTTCCCGGCAAGAGGAGCCCGAGCAGTGAAAGTTTCGGCCAAGAGGGGCGCGCGTGCAGCGGCCCTGTTAATGCTTGTCGCGGCGGTCGCGGCCTGTGCCCTGCCCCGCTCTGGGCCCAACAAGCGCGAAATATTCGCCGGTTCCGTGCAGCGCGAGGGCGACGCCTTCGTGATCGAGGTCAACGATTATGTCACCCGCGCCACCGCTGTGGTGCCCGCGTTCGGCTTTTCCGAAGCGTTCCAGCGCGCGGGGGTTGTCGGATCTGACACCATCAATCCGGGCGACACGCTTGGCCTGACAATCTGGGAAAACGTTGATGACGGGCTTCTGGCCAACCGCGGCGCCAAGACCACGCAACTAACCGAAGTGCAGGTCGATGGCGCCGGGTTCATCTTCGTACCCTACGCCGGGCGGATCAAGGCAGCGGGCAATTCGCCCGAAGCACTGCGCCAGCTGATCACCCAAAAGCTTGACACCCAGACCCCCGAACCGCAGATCATGGTCACACGGATGGCGGGCAACGGTTCGACTGTGTCGGTGATGGGCACGATCGGCGGGCAAGGCGTCTATGCGATCGAACGCCCCACGCGCACGCTTTCCGCGATGATCGCGCGCGCAGGCGGCGTTACGGTCAAGCCTGAAATCGCGCGCATCACCGTGAAGCGCGGCGGGCAAAGTGGCACCATATGGCTGCGCGATCTTTATGAAAATCCCCGCATGGACATTGCGTTGCGGTCGGGCGACGTGATTTTGGTGGAAGAAGATACCCGCGCCTTCACTGCACTTGGTGCCACTGGGGCACAGGCCCGGGTGCCGTTTGATTCGCAGGCGCTTTCTGCGCTTGAAGCGATTGCAACGGTGGGCGGGCTCAATTCGCAGCTGGCAGATCCCAAGGGCGTATTCGTGTTCCGCAACGAGCCTGCCGAAATCGCAAATATCGTGCTTGGGCGCAACGATCTAATCGGCGCGCAGCGGATGGTCTATGTGCTCAACCTGACCGAGCCGAACGGCATGTTCATGGCCCGCGATTTTGTCATCCGCGACGGCGATACCGTCTATGTAACCGAGGCGCCCTATGTGCAGTGGCAAAAGACTCTTTCCGCCATCATAGGCCCGCTTCAAACCGCCAACACATTGAACACGCTCGCAGGAAACTGATGGGCGCGACGCCGCGCAGCGAGGCCGCCGAGGCAATTCCTCGGCGGCTTTTTGCATACAACGGTGGCTTTCTGGCGCCGCAACTGCGGCGGATACTCGCACTTGCCGGGCACGAGCTGCGGTTGGGCCTGCCCGGCAAAGCCGATGCCGTGGTGGTCTGGGGCCGCAGCCCCACGGCCTGGCGCGGCGAACGTGTCGCGGCGCATCGCGGCGTGCCCGTGGTTCGCATTGAAGATGCGTTCCTGCGCTCGATCCGCCCGGGGCGGTCGGGTGATGCGCCGACGGGGCTGCTGATAGACCCGCTCGGTGTGCATTTCGACAGCGCCGTTCCGTCTCGGATCGAGGCGCTTCTGGCCCGCGCGCCACTGGACGATTCAGACCTTTTGCGACGTTCCCGCGAGGGAATTGCGCGGCTACAGGCCTCTGATCTTTCAAAATACAATAATTTCGACCAATCGGAACCAGTGCCCGATCCCGGCTATGTGCTGGTGGTCGATCAAACCGCAGGCGATGCCTCGATCACCCACGGCGGCGCGAAAGCCACCACCTTCCGTGAGATGCTGGTGGTCGCGCAGATCGAAAATCCGGGCGCGCGGATTGTCGTCAAGGCACACCCAGAAACAGCGATGGGCCTGCGCACCGGGCACTACGGCGCCGATATCGCATCGGGCCGGATCACCTTGCTTACAGCACAGGTTTCACCCTGGCGCCTGCTGGAAGGCGCAATCGCGGTTTATACCGTTGCGTCGCAGCTCGGCTATGAGGCAATCTTGGCGGGGCACAAGCCGCGGGTCTTCGGGCAACCCTTCTACGCGGGCTGGGGCCTGACTTCCGACGAAAACCCGGTGGCGCGGCGCCACCGCACCCTGACGCGGGCGCAGATTTTCGCCGTGACGCATATTCTCGCGCCGGTCTGGTACGACCCCTGCCGTGACCGTCTATGCAGTTTCGAAGAGGTCCTCGATACCCTCGAAGCCTCGGTGCGCGCCTATCGGGAAGACCGCCGCGGCTATGTCGCGGTCGGAATGCGGCTCTGGAAGCGGCGCGCGCTGCAACAGGCGTTCGGGCACGCGCGGCGGCTGGAGTTTGAAAACACGCCGGCCCGGGCGATCGCCAAAGCCCGCGCCGGCGGACGCGGGTTACTTGTCTGGGCAGGCAAAGAGACGCCAGAGTTGTGCGCGAGCGGCCTGCCACTGGCGCGGATCGAAGACGGCTTTTTGCGCTCACGCGGGCTGGGTGCCAATCTGGTACCGCCGCTGTCGCTCGTGCGCGACCTGCAGGGCATCTACTATGACCCCGCCCACGCGTCAGACCTGGAAGCGCTGATTGCGGCGCCCGCGCCTGCGGGCGCGCGCCGCGCGGAAAATCTGGTCCATGCACTCCGAAAAGCGCGCCTGTCGAAGTACAACATCGCCGCAGGGCCGCTGCCGGATTTGCCCATCGGGCATCGAATTCTAGTGCCAGGTCAGGTCGAGGACGATGCTTCGATCAGGTCTGGTGCGCCAGCAGAATGCACAAATCTGGCTTTGCTAGCGCGCACTCGCCAAGAAAACCCCAACAGTATTGTCATTTTCAAACCTCACCCGGATGTTGAGGTCGGCTTGCGCCCCGGCGCGGTTGATGACGCTGAAGCGTTGCGGTACGCCAACATCATCACCCGTGCGGCGGACCCCATCGCGCTGATCGACGCCTGCGACGAGGTCTGGACAATGACCTCTCTGCTCGGGTTCGAGGCCTTGCTGCGCGGCAAACCGGTAACCTGCCTCGGCATCCCGTTCTACGCCGGCTGGGGGCTTACGCGAGACCGCGTCGCCACACCGGCGCGGCGCAGCGCAAGGCCCGATTTGCTGCAACTTGCGCATGCCGCGTTGATTGCCTATCCGCGCTACTTCGACCCGGTAAGCCGCCACCCCTGCCCGCCCGAGGTGGTCGTTGCGCGACTCGCCACAGGCAAACTGCCCAAAGCGGGCGCCGCCAACCGGGTGTTGGCAAAGCTACAGGGATTGTTCGCAACTACGCCGTTCTGGCGCTGACGTTTCGTTCAATCATTGAACGGCTTCGACCGCCGCCAACGATGCAGCATGTCGTCGCCGACCCGCCGATGGTCGGTGATGCAAAAATCGGGCGCGCGGGGCAGCGTTATTCCCGCCAGCGCCGCCACCGAAGCCGCCCCGCCAGCGCCAAACACCCGGCCCGCCGAGATGCAGACAAGTTCATCTACCAGACCCGCCTCGATCAGCCCGGCGGCGAGTGTGCCGCCGCCCTCGCAAAGCACCCGTGTCAGACCCGCAGCGCCAAGCCGCTGCATCGCGTCCGCAAGATCGACGCGCCCGTCCACGCCGGTGGCACAGCCAATGAGGTGCAACCCCGGCATCGGGCGCGCGGGCGCACTGTGGCAAAGCCAGACCGGAACCTCGGCCGAAGTTCGCACCAATGCGCTGTCAGGGCGCAATCGTAGCTTGCTATCCACAACGATTCTAACGGGTTGCCGGACAATTCCAAGATCGCGCACGGTCAGAACGGGGTCATCCGCCAACGCCGTTCCGATGCCCACCATCACCGCGTCATGCTGCGCCCGCATCAGGTGCACGGCGCGGCGCGCCTCGGGCCCGGTGATCCAGCGGCTGGCGCCCGAAGCCGTTGCGATACGGCCATCGAGCGTCAACGCGAGCTTGAGCGTCAGCCACGGTCGCCCAGTGGTCACGCGCGAAAAGAACCCTGCGTTAAGCGCCCGCGCCTCGGCCCCTAGCACACCCTCGACCACCTCGATCCCCGCCGCGCGCAACATCGCATGGCCGCGTCCTGAAACGCGAGGGTCAGGGTCGGTGGCGGCAGAGATCACGCGCGAAACCCCCGCCGCAATCAGCGCCGAGGCGCAGGGCGGTGTTGCCCCGTGATGCGCGCAAGGCTCCAAGGTCACATAGGCCGTAGAACCAGCCGCAGCAGCGCCGGCCTGGGCAATTGCGCGCACTTCCGCATGCGGTCTGCCGCCCGGCTGGGTCCATCCGCGCCCAACAATGGTTGAGCCTTTAACTATCACGCAGCCAACCGCCGGGTTGGGCGCAACATTGCCCACCCCCCGCCGCGCCAGGCCCAAGGCAAGGGCCATGAAGCGGCGATCAGCCTCGGGGCTCACTCGTCGGCGCCACCTTGCGGGCGCAACTCGGAAACGAACTTGTCAAAGTCGTCTGCAGCCTGGAAGTTCTTGTAAACGCTTGCAAACCGCACGTAAGATACGGTGTCGATCCGGGCCAGCGTCTCCATCACGATCTCGCCGATCACCTTCGAGGCAATGTCTGTTTCGCCAAGGCTTTCCAGACGCCGCACAATGCCCGAGATCATCTGATCCACGCGCTCGGGGTCAAGCGGGCGTTTTTGCATGCTGATGCGGATTGATCTTTCCAGCTTGCTGCGATCAAAATCTTCGCGTTTGCCCGAGTTCTTGATAACGACAAGATCGCGCAACTGCACCCGTTCATAGGTGGTGAAGCGGCCACCGCAAGCGGGGCAGAATCGACGCCGCCGGATCGCTACATGATCTTCGGCCGGGCGGCTGTCTTTGACCTGAGTATCAACATTACCGCAGAAAGGGCAGCGCATCGCGTTTTCCTTGGTGCCAATGGAAGTGTTATCCACAGGCACTATAGGGCAGCCGCGAGGGCTTGGGTAGGGGGCAATTCCGCCCCAATATCTAGTGTTCAGGCAACCTTGGGGCCAAATTGGCGGCGGCCTTGCTGCCCATTCCAGAAACCGTTCGAAAATGGCGCAGGCATGGCAAGCGTTGCCAGCCGCGCGTCAGATTCGGCCGCGTCAATCGCGCCGCTGACACGGTCGGCATAGACCCGCGCCACCGCGACCATATCAACCCGCTGCGGCAACAGGCGGAATTGCGTGACCCCCATTGTCTGCATCTGAGAGATTTCGGCGGCCAGGTTGACATAGCTGTGCGACAGGGTCTGGATGCCATTGATGGTCAAAAAAGACTGCCCGGTGACGGTTTTCAGCGGCATTCCGTCGGGGTCTTCCTCGCAGACGAACTGGCAGTTGTCCTTGGTGCGGCAATGCGCGCGGGCGTGGTAGCAGCGCGCCGAAACGGCAAGCGAGGCGCGGCCGAACACCTGCACTTCAATTCCGACGCCCAAGCCCTTGGCCGCCTTCGCCATTTCACCCACCACCGCGGCGGGAAGCTCGACCGGAAGGCTGAAATGCGTGGCGCCCTTGCCCGCAAGATAGCGCATGGTTTCTTCGTTGTAGATATTCATCAGCGGGCCGACGCGGTGCGGGCGCTCGGCCACATCCAGAAGCCCGGCGGTGTTGTTGATCTCGATCTCGTGGCCTTCGGTTTCGCAGATCGCGGCCAACATCTCGCGCTCGCGTTTCAGCACCACCTCGGAAAGCGACGACAGCACCACCTGCTTGCCGCCGCGCTCCAGCCGTTCGATGATTTCGGGATAGTCGCCTTCGAAATAGGGCGTACGTTTCGAACAGATGACTTCGCCAAGGTAGACCGTGCCCACCGGCGCCTCATCGGCGATACGGGCGTAAAAATCGCGCCGCTCTTCGGGCTTCCAGTGGTAGATGATGGGGCCGAGGGTGAGGCTTTGCATCGGGGTCACCGCCATTTCTTGGTCTTGAACGCGCCTTCGGTCTGCTTTTGCCCTTCGGTCAGCGCAATCAGATCGGCAAGTTCGGGTTCCTGACCGGCAAGGATGGAATCGACTGCCTTGCGGAAGGCCGAAACCGCGCTTTTCACATAGGCGCGCGAGCGTTGGCGCCCCTCGATCTTGAACGCGTCCACCCCGGCCTCGATCAGCGCGGGCAAGAGCGCGGAAAGGTTGAGGCTGATCGGTTCTTCAAAGGCGTAGTAGGCATCTGGGCGGTTCGGGGCATTGTAGCGGCCCTTGCAGATGGTGGGGTAGCCCGCCTGTTCATCCGGGGCAAAGCTGTCGATGGTGAATTCGCCCAGCCTGGTCGTCACAGAGCCATCGGCCTGCTTGTCGTAATGCACATCGGCGGCGGGCGAGCAAACCCCGTCCATATTGGTCGAAAGCCCGGTGACATAGTTGGTCAGGCTGCAGCGCCCCTCAACCATCAGCCCGTGGTTGCCGAAGATGAAGGTCTCGATCTCGCAGGGAATTTCCCCCGCCAGCTTCTTGATTTCGGGCACGGTCAGGATGCGCGGCAGCACCACCCGCTTCACCCCGAATTCGCGCGCGTAATAGCGGATCGCCTCGGGGCTGGAGGCGGCGGCTTGCACCGAAAGGTGCAGGCGGATGTTCGGGTAGGTGCGTTTCACATAATCGGCCACGCCGATGTCGGCGACGATGAAGGCATCGACCCCGAACTTCGCCCCCATATCCACCGCCTCACGCCAGAGGTTGAAGCGGCCGGCGGTGGGAAAGGTGTTGACCGCAAGCAAAACCTTGGTGCCGTGGTCATGGGCATGCGCGACCGAGGCCTGCATTTCTTCGGGGGTAAAGTTCAGACCCGGAAAGTTGCGCGCGTTGGTGGCGTTCTGAAAGCCGCAATAAACGGCGTCGGCACCCGCTTCGACAGCGGTTCGCAGGGCGGCAGGGGTGCCCGCCGGGCAGACGAGTTCGGGGCGTTTCATGCGGGATCTCCCTTTCTGGCGGCCATACGGCGCAGCCCGGCAAGCGTGGCGCGACCGGGCGGGCCGAACATGCCCGCCACCGATTCCGCGATCGACCCATCGACATCATCAAGTGCGTTTCGCAGGCAAACGACGGCTTCGGTGTTGCCGCTGACATCGAGGTCGCGCGAGAAGAAGAGGGCGTCGCCATCGGCGCCGCCATCAAGAAGCCCCAGCAGATCGAGAAACTTGCCACCGATGCGGGCATCCGAGGCGGGCTCGGCGCTGCGGTGGAAGGCGCGGAATGTGAGCGCCTCGGGGTTGGGGACCAGCAGTAGACCGAACGGCAGGCCCAGCGGGTCGATCACGAAGCGCGCGGTCTTGTGGGGGCCGAGCCGGTTGAACAGCGAAGGGTTTTCGCGCGCCACGCGGGCCACGATCCGCCTCAGGATCGGTTGCAGCAGAAAAAGCGGCATCGGCGGCAGAAACCGCGACAGGCCGGGGCGGGCGGCGGAGGGGGGCGTGGTGGTCTCTTGCATGGGGTGGCCCTAGCACGCGGGCAGCGGGGCTGGATTGATGCAGGTCAAATGCCGGGAAAATGGTGCGGGGACGGGTGCGATAACACGCGTGATAGGAAGGCTACTCGGTTGTTTTTATTTGTGTTTCAAATGTTCGTTTTGGGTTTGTTAACTTTCGTTTGCAGGAGAATGTGAAGGGGTTCGGCGGAGTTGCGCGCGGAACTGAGGACAGCGCCCGAACCGAGGGGGGGCGAGAAGCGTCTTCCCCGTGGAGGGCCGCTCGGGTGTTGCCCGGTGCAAGGGGCACCGGGCGGGGCATTTGGCTACGGCATGTCATTCGCCGCACAGGGTGATGGTTCGCAGTTATCGTGGCCTCGCGGCGCTATCCAGCCGCCGAGAAGAAAAACCATGATCAAAGCTATGCCATTGTGGGTCGGAGGCGGCCAATCTGAGGCGACGCATCTGTTTTCTACCGCTTTGATAATTCCGACAAAGGGCGTGGTATTCGACTGCCCGTTGTCGCCAACGGGCCGGACTTTGGTAATTGAACGGCGAGATTCCCTTGACTACGAGGCAGACCAAAGAAGCGAAGTTAAAATCGGCGGTTCTCTGGTGCCTGCTGTCTTGAAACAACGAAAGGCGCCCCGTAGGGCGCCATTCGTTCATTGATCCAAGAATGACCGCAGCTTCCTGCTCCGGCTCGGATGTTTCAGCTTCCGCAGCGCTTTCGCCTCGATCTGGCGAATGCGTTCGCGGGTGACCGAGAACTGTTGCCCAACTTCTTCAAGCGTGTGGTCGGTGTTCATGCCAATGCCAAAGCGCATCCGCAGCACGCGTTCTTCGCGCGGCGTGAGCGAGGCCAGCACGCGGGTGGTGGTTTCTTTCAGGTTTTCCTGAATCGCTGAATCCAATGGAAGAATTGCGTTCTTGTCTTCGATGAAATCGCCAAGCTGGCTGTCTTCCTCGTCGCCAATCGGGGTTTCAAGGCTGATCGGCTCCTTGGCGATCTTCATCACCTTGCGGACCTTTTCAAGCGGCATTTGCAGCTTTTCGGCCAACTCTTCCGGCGTCGCCTCGCGGCCGATTTCGTGCAGCATCTGCCGCCCGGTGCGCACCAGCTTGTTGATCGTTTCGATCATGTGCACCGGAATGCGGATGGTGCGGGCCTGATCGGCGATGCTGCGGGTAATAGCCTGCCGGATCCACCAGGTTGCATAGGTGCTGAATTTATAGCCACGGCGGTATTCGAACTTATCGACCGCTTTCATCAGGCCGATATTACCTTCCTGGATCAGATCGAGGAATTGCAGGCCGCGGTTGGTGTATTTCTTGGCAATGGAAATGACGAGGCGCAGGTTGGCCTCGACCATTTCTTTTTTCGCCTGCCGGGCCTCTTTTTCGCCCTTTTGCACCTGATTGACGATGCGGCGGAATTCGGAAATATCGACGCCGACATATTGGCCGACCTGCGCCATTTCCGAACGCAGATCCTCAACCTTGTCGCGGCTTTTCTCGACCAGCGCCTGCCAGCCGCGGCCGGATTTGGCCGCCATACGGTCAAGCCAGGTCGGGTCAAGCTCGTAATTGCGGTATTCGTCGATGAATTCGCGGCGGTTGATGCGGGCACCATCGGCCAGTTTCACCATGCCCGAGTCGATCGCCATGATCTTGCGGTTGATGCCGTAAAGCTGGTCGATCAGCGCTTCAATGCGGTTGTTGTGCAGGTGCAGTTCGTTCACGAACACCACGATTTCAGAGCGCAGCTTCTGGTAGGCGGCCTCGTCGGATTTCGAAAAGGTGCCGTCTTCGTTCAACGTGGCCGACATCCGCAGGTCTTGCATTTCGGCCAAAGTGGTGTAGTCACGCGCAATAAGTTCCAGCGTTTCCAGCACCTTGGGCTTCAATGCCGCTTCCATGGCGGCAAGGCTCATGTTGGCGCCTTCGTCGTCATCCTCATCATCATCGGCCAGAATGATCGGGTTGCCATCGGCATCAAGTTCGGGGTCTTCAGCCTCGGCGCGGCGCGGCGCGGCGGTGACATCGGCGTCATCCACCACCGGATCGTCGAGCTCGCCGTCTTCGTTGAGGGTGTGGCCGAAGGTTGCCTCAAGGTCGATCACGTCGCGCAGCAGGATGTCTTCGTTCAAAAGCTCATCGCGCCAGATGGTGATGGCCTGAAACGTGAGCGGGCTTTCGCAGAGCCCGGCGATCATCGTGTTGCGGCCCGCCTCGATCCGCTTGGCAATGGCAATTTCGCCCTCGCGGCTGAGCAATTCGACGCTGCCCATTTCGCGCAGATACATCCGCACCGGGTCATCGGTACGGTCAAGCGTTTCGCTGGTGGTGGTGGAAACCGCAACCTCGCGTGAAGTCGAGGTGGTTTCGACCAGCTCGCCCGCTGATTCGCCCTCATCGGCTTCGTCGTTTTCGATCACGTTGATGCCCATTTCCGACAGCATCGACATCACATCTTCGATCTGCTCGGAGGAAGCATGCTCGGGCGGCAGCGCGGCGTTGAGCTGGTCGTAGGTGATGTAGCCCCGCTCGCGCGCCTCGGCGATCATGCGTTTGACCGCAGCCTGGCTCATGTCAAGCGCGTCTTCGCCATCCTGTTCGGTGGCTTTTTCGTCGTCGGTGTCCTTGGCGGCCATGGGCGTTCCTTGCTGCGGGGGGTCGATGGGCGAGCTTCGGGGCGAATCATCTTGGCGTATATCGAATCATGCGGGCGAATCACAGGGGGGCGGCGCGAGCCCGATTCAACTTTTGGGTTTGCGCGCCGTCTGGGTGTCGAGCAGGTTCTGCAAAAAGGCCGACATCGCGCGCCGATCTTCGCCCAGGTCGGCGGCTTCGTCGAGTTTTGGGTGCTCGGCCTGATGGCGCGCACGGGCGGCATGTGCAAGCCGCCAGGTCACGCCTTCGTCGGCCAGGCCCGCAAGGTCTTCTGCCGCATCGGCAATTTCGGCGCGGGCGGCGCGGGTAGCGGCGAGTTTGGCAAGCTCCTCGGCCAGACACATGCGGGCAAATTCCGGTTCGGCATCGGCACGCACGGGCGGCGCAATGCGCACATGGGGCATCGCCAGCAGCCTTTCAAGCTCGGGGCCCGACGCGGCGGCGAGGTGCGCGCGCATCTGGTCGGGCGATTCGTGGCAGTGCCGCAGAAGCGTGTTGCGCAGAACCTCATGTGCGGGGGCATGCAGGGCGAGGCGTTCGATCTGGCTTTCGAACTCGGCCACAAGCGTAGGGTGGCTGGCGCAGATTGCCAGAATCATCGCCTCGCGCAGACGTTCGGCGCCCTCGGGGCCAAGGCCGCCCGCCAGCATCGAGGAAAGCGTGCTGGCGCGGGGCGGTTCGGGCGGCGGCACCCATTTGCCCTTGGCATCGCGGCTGCCTTGGCGCCGGCCGGGTCGCGCCCGCCGGGTGCCGAACAGCTCATGCCGCAACTCTTTGATTTCAGCAGCATAATGCGACCTGATCGAAGGGTCGCCGATGCGCGCAATCACCGCGCGCAGGGTCTTGTCCAGGGCGGCGCGCCGTTCCGGGCTGTCAAGCACCATGCCCTCGGTTTCGCGCTGCCAGATCAACCGCACCATCGGCTGTGCGGCCTCGATGATGCGCGCCATGGCGGCCACCCCCTCGGCGCGGATCAGATCATCCGGGTCCTGGCCGCCAGGCAGAATGGCAAAGCGCAACCCCTGCCCCGCTTCCAGCAGCGGCAGCGCAAGGTCGGCCAGCCTGAGCGCAGCCTTGATGCCGGCCGCGTCGCCATCGAGCGCCACGACCGGCTCGGGGTGCAGGCGCCAAAGCATGCGCAACTGTTCCTCGGTAATTGCGGTGCCCAGGGGCGCCACCGCCCCGGCAAACCCTGCCTCGACCAGCGCGATCACATCCATGTAGCCCTCGGCCACGATCAGCGGCGCGCCCTTCGCGCAGGCTTCACGCGCGGGACCGGCGTTGTAGAGGCTGCGGCCCTTGTCGAACAAAGGCGTTTCGGGGCTGTTGAGGTATTTTGCCCGCGCACCCGGGTCCATGGCGCGCCCTCCAAGGCCGGTGCAGCGGCCGCGCAGATCGCGAATCGGGTAGATGATGCGGTCGCGGAAGCGGTCATAGGGTTCACCGCCGCCGTCGGGGCGGGCGCAAAGCCCGGCCTCGACGATCAGGTCGGCGCTGATGCCCTTGGCGCGCAGCGCGTGAAAAAGGCCCTGACGGGCATCCGGCGCAAAGCCGATTTCAAAGCGGTCCTGCGTGCCCTGCCCCAGCTTGCGCCGGGTGAGATAGTCGCGCGCGGCCGCCCCGGCCGCGGTTTTCAACTGCAAGCGGTAGTGGCGCACCGCCTCATCCATCACGCGGGCAAGTTCGCTGCGCCGATCGGCAGCTTCGGCGGCGCGCGGGTCGGCGGCGGGCATGGCCATGCCAGCCTCGCGTGCCAGCACCTCGACCGCCTCCATGAAGCCCATGTTCTCGGTCTCGCGTAGAAAGCTCAGCGCATCGCCCTTGGCGTGGCAACCAAAGCAGTAATAATAGCCCTTGCGGTCATCAACATGAAAAGACGCGGTTTTTTCCTGGTGAAACGGGCAAGGCGCCCAGAGGTCGCCCTTGGCCTGGTTCGATTTGCGCTGATCCCATGTGACCTTGCGCCCGACCACCTTGCTGATCGAGACGCGGGCGCGCAATTCTTCAAGGAAACCGTGGGGCAGACTCATGGCGCCTATATTGGGCGCCGGTGCGGCCAAGTCCAGTGTTCAGCGGGCGGCAACGGCGCGCATTGCCTCGGCTAGGTCATCAAGCGCGTGTGCGGCCATGCTGCGCGGCAGCCACACCTCGAGCGCATCGGGGGCAGTTGCAGGGCGGTGGATCAGCACGGCGACATGCCCCAGCAATGTGCGCGCGACGTGGCCGGGGGCGAAATGCAGCGGCCGCAGGTCAACCGGCACCAGGCGGGCGAGAACGGCATCGGGTGCGGGGCCGGTAAGGCGGACCGCCACCCAGGCGTCGGTCGCGTCGGTCGCAGGGGTCAGCGCGGGCGGGGTACCGGTGGCCAGCCAAAGCCCGTGCCCGGCCCAGAGCGTGAGGCCCCCGGAGTGCGCTACTGCCCGGCCCGGGGCCGGCAAGCCCTTGGTTTCAAAGGGGGCGAGCGCGGTTATTCGGCCTTGCGGGGCGGCGGCCAGGTGGTGCGCGCCGATGGATTGCGCAAGCTGATCAAGCGGATGGGTTGCGATCAGGTCAGCCACGGGCGCGCCCTCCCTCGGGGTCGTATTGGGCGGGGGCGATGACCTCGACCAGCTGGTCGGTGCCGCGCAGGCCATCCCAAAGCCGCAGGGTTTCCCCCATACGGGCGCGGCCATCGCGCAGCAGCGCCAGCGCCAGCGCGTGGCCAAGCGTGGGCGAGTGGCAGGCCGAGGTGACGTGGCCAAGGTCATTTTCGGGGGCAAGTGCTGCCCCTTGGGCAAAAAGGTGGCCACCCGCCGCGATTGTGCCCGGCGCTGTGGGGCGCAGGGCCACCAGTTGCGCACGGCCGGGGGCAGTGAGGGCGGGCCGCGCAGCGAGGTCGGCGCCGATATGGCCGCCGCCCGCGCGCAACATGCGGCCAAGGCCGAGGTCGCTCGCGGTGACGCGCCCGTCGATTTCGGCATGCGTGAGAAAGCCCTTCTCGATACGCAAGACATTCATCGCTTCAAGGCCGTAGGCACCGCCGCCCAGGGCTTCGGCGGCGTCTGTCAGGGCGCGAAAAGCGGCATCGCCGAAGCGCGCGGGCAGAGCGAGTTCATAGCCCAACTCGCCCGAATAGGAGATGCGCAGGAGCCAGCCCTGTGCGGCGCCCCAGTTCACCGGGGCGGCACCCATGAAGGGCAGATCGGGCAAGGCGTCGAGCGTAGCGGTTAGCAGATCGCGCGCGCGCGGCCCGGCGATGGCAAATTGCGCCCAGTTTTCGCTGGCCTCGAAAATGCGCAGCCGCAGGTCGGGCCACTGGCCCTGCGCGGCAAGTTCCAGATGCCGCCGCACCAGGGCTTCGGAGCCGGACGAAGTGAAAAGCCAGTAGCGGTCGGGCGCCAAATGCACCAGCGGGCCATCCTCCATCACCATGCCATCCTCGCGCAGCAGCAGGGTGTAGCGGACATGGCCGGGTTTGAGCGTGTTGATCGTATTTGTGCAAACGCGATGCAGAAACTCGGCGGCGTCAGGGCCCTGAATGTCGAATCTCGACAGGGTGGAAACATCAGCAACACCTACCGCGCTGCGCACATGGCCAACTTCGCGGGCGCAGGACGTGGCCCAGCCGTCTTCTCCGGGGCGGAGGAAATGCGAGGCGCGCAGCCAGGGCCCGGCCTCGATCATCACCGCGCCACGGTCAAGGGCGGCGGCATGCGCAGGGCTCTTACGCAGCGGCGCGAACCCGGCCCCAAGCCCGCCCGCGCCCATTGCCGAAATGCTGACCGGCACAAAGGGCGGCCGCGCGGTGGTGGTGCCGCCCTCGGCCAGCGCGCGGGCAGTGGCATCGGCCAGCACGGCAAGCGCGGTGGGGTTGGAAAGGCGGCCCTGATCGGGGGCCATGCCTTGCGTGGTGTAGCGCTTGGCGTGTTCGGGGGCGCCCATGCCCTCGGCGGCGGCAAGCACGAGGTCTTTGACGGTCACGTCATTGGCCAGATCGACAAAGGCCCGGCCCTTGGCCGCCACCTGCCAGTGCAGGCGCATCGCCCCGGCCTCGGCATCGGCCGCAGGCAGGTCGGGCGCAACCGGCGCGAGATTGAGCGCGCGCGCCGCCGCAGCGCCCGCAGCGATACCCTCGGCCAGCGCCGCGCGGGTGGAAAACGCGCCCGTTACCGCCCCCGCCAGCGCCATGCCCGAAACCGCATCCGGCGCCATCACGAAACCGCCAACCGCTTCATTCCAGACGGGTTTTGCGCCAAGGTGGCAGGCAAGCTGAAGCACCGGGTTCCAACCGCCCGAAACCGCGAGGCAATCGGCGGCAAGCCATTCCACATGCCCCGCCGCATCGCGCACCGCCACTGCGCGCAAGGCGGCGCGGCCGCGCGTGGCAACCACTTCGGCGCCTGCGCGCAACGGGTAGTCGCCCAGCGCCACCGCCTGCGCGCGCGGATCGACCACCAGCACCGCAGCCCCCGCCGCCGCCAGATCGCGGGCGCTGCGCTGCGCATCGTCATTGTTGGCGAACACCACCACCCGCTTGCCCGCCAGCACACCGTAGCGGTTGAGGTAGCCGCGCGCCGCACCGGCCAGCATCACGCCGGGGCGGTCATTGCCGGGAAAAGCAATCAGCCGCTCGCTAGCGCCTGTGGCGAGCACGGCGCGCTGCGCCACGATCCGCCAGAAACATTCGCGTGGGCGCCCGGGCGCGGGGGCAAGCCGCTCGATCGCCGCATAGGTGCCGTGGTCGTAAACCCCGGTCACGGTGCAGCGCGGCATCAGGCGCACGTTCGGCCAGCCCGCAAGCTCGGCCAGCACCCCGGCCACCCAGTCGGCGGCGGGCACACCGCCCACCTCTTCTGCCTCATAAAGCAGGCGCCCGCCCATCGCCGCCGCCTCGTCGGCCAAGATCACGTCGGCCCCGGCGCGCGCCGCGGCAAGCGCTGCCATCAGCCCGGCAGGCCCCGCGCCGATCACCAGCAGGTCGCAGAAGGCAAAGGCCTTTTCGTCGCGGCCCCGGTCGGCCTGCCCCGACAATGCACCCAGGCCCGCGGCGCGGCGGATGACGGGCTCGTAAAGCCGGAACCATGCCCGGCGCGGCCACATGAAGGTTTTGTAGTAAAAGCCCGCGCCCAGCAGCGGGGCGACGAGGTCATTGACCGCCTGCACATCAAGCGCGAGCGAGGGCCAGGCATTTTGGCTAAAGACCTCTAGCCCCTCGGTGATTTCAACCATGGTGGCGCGCTGGTTCGGGGTCTGCGCGGCCCCCTGCCCGACCGTCACCAGCGCCGAAGGCTCATCGGAGCCAGTCGAGACCACGCCGCGCGGGCGGTGATATTTGAATGATCGCGCAACAAGGCGGCGGCCCGCACGCAACAGCGCCGAGGCGACAGTATCGCCCGCGAAGCCCTGCACCTCGCGCCCGTCAAAGCGAAACCGCAGCGGGCGGCTGGGGTCGATCCCGCTCATCGTTCGCCCCCGGCAAGGGTGAGGGGGGCGGCGGCATGGGTGACGGTATCACGGGTACCGCAGAGCAGCGCGCCGCAGCCCGCGGAGTGCAGCCAAAGCTCGTCAAGCGGCCCGGCAGGGTTTTCTCGCTCATGTGCCCAAGCCACGAAATCGCCGCCGGGTGCGGGGCGCGCGCGCAAGGCGGCGGCACCGACCCAGGTAAATTCGCGCCGGTCGCGGGCGCCGCAAAGCGGACAGGTCAGGCGCATCGTGGCCCCCTAATGCAGATGATGCGTGGCACCGGTGCCCTCCTCGTCAAGCACCGCGCCGGTGGCGAAACGGTCAAGCCGGTAGCGGCGGGCAAGCGGATGCGGCGCGCCGGTGGCGATGAGATGCGCGAAGCTGAGTCCCGAGGCGGGGATCGCCTTGAAGCCGCCGTAGTTCCAGCCGGTGTTGAGGTAGAGGCCCGCGACCGGGCTTTGGTCGATGATCGGGCTGCCATCGGGGGTCATGTCCATGATGCCGCCCCAGTTGCGCAGCACCCGGGCACGGCCAATGGCGGGCATCAGGGTCATCGCCGCCTCCATCACATGCTCGGCCATCGGCAGGTTGCCGCGCTGCGCATAGGAGGGGTAAAAATCGATGTCGCCGCCAAAGACGAGGCCGCCCTTGTCGGACTGGCTGATGTAGAAATGCCCCATACCGTAGGAAATGACGTGGTGGACAAAGGGCTTGAGCCCCTCGGTCACGAAGGCTTGCAGGATGTGGCTTTCGACCGGAAGCCGAAAGCCCGCGCGCGCGACAAGCTGGCCCGAACGCCCCGCCACCGCCATGCCAATGCGCGGCGCGCGGATGGCACCGCGGGTGGTCTGCACGCCGGTGACGCGGCCCTGGGTGATGTCGAACCCCGTCACCTCGCAGTTCTCGATGATGTCCACACCGCGCGCATCTGCCGCGCGCGCATAGGCCCAGGCCACGGCATCATGGCGCACGGTGCCGCCGCGCGGGTGCAACAGCGCGCCGTGCACCGGGTAGCGGGATTGTTCATAATCAAGATAGGGCACGAGGCGGCGCAGGCCCTCGCGGTCGAGCAATTGCGCATCATCGCCCTGGATCAGCATCGCGTTGCCGCGCCGTGCGAAGGCATCGCGCTGGCCGTCAGAGTGGAACAGTTGCAAGAGCCCGCGCGGCGAATACATCAGGTTGAAGTTGAGATCCTGGGCAAGCGTTTCCCACATCTTCAGCGAGGCGGAATAGAATTCCTGATTGCCGGGGATCATGTAGGTGGCGCGCACGATGGTGGTGTTGCGCCCGACGTTGCCGGAACCGACCCAGCCCTTTTCCAGCACCGCGATGCGGTTCAACCCATGCTCGCGCGCGAGGTAATAGGCGGTGGCAAGGCCGTGGCCGCCGCCGCCGATGATGATGGCGTCATATTCGTCGGCGGGTGCCGCCTTGCGCCAGAACGGGCGCCAACCCTTGCCGCCGCGCAAAGCCTCGGCCAGAACCCGGTAACCAGAAAAGTGCATCGCGCCCTCCGCGCCCCATCAAGCCCCGAAAATGGCGCAAGTGCAATGCCGCAAGCGTGGCTTCGTGGGCAAGACAATTGACCGATATTTTGCCGAAATACCCCCCGGCGAAGCGCCACTTTGCGGCGGGTGCGCGGTGGCGGCGGGGCATCGAGCCCCGCCGCCACCGGTCTGCGACGCGGATATTTGGACCAAGGCAGCCCGGGCCTAGAGCCCCTTGGAGCGGTAGCTTTGCGCGACGCGATCGATTGCCACCACATAGGCCGCCATGCGCAGGTCGGTAACGCCGGGGCGGTTGCGCCAGACCTCGTGCATGCTCTGGTAAGCGATGCGCATGGTGTCATCCAGACCCGAGCGCACCAGTTCCAGCTCATCCGACCCGGTGAGGTATTTTTGCTTGAAGCCGGGCGAGAGGGTCCAGCCGAGACCCTTGTCGGCCGAGAGGCGTTCAAGTTCATCCACCAGCGCCTTGGTGCGCGATTCCTCGGCGCGGCGCTGCATGCGGCCAAAGCGGATGTGCGAAAGGTTCTTGACCCATTCGAAATAGCTGACCGTCACGCCGCCCGCGTTGGCATACATGTCGGGAATGATGACGGTGCCCTTGGCACGCAGAATTTCGTCGGCGCCGGCGGTGATCGGGCCGTTCGCGGCCTCGATGATCAGCGGCGCGCGCACCCGATCGGCGTTGCCCAGATGGATCACCCCTTCCAGCGCGGCGGGAATGAGGATGTCGCATTCAGCCTCAAGCAGGGTAGTGCCATCGGCAACGTAGGTGCCCTCGGGGCAATCCTTGACGCCGCCATGCTGTTTCATCCAATCAAGCACGGCGGCGATGTTGAGGCCCTTGTCGTTCCACAGGCCGCCATCGCGTTCGACCACGCCCACCACGCGCGCGCCGTCTTCTTCGCTGAGAAAGCGCGCGGCGTGGCTGCCGACATTGCCAAGCCCCTGCACCACGCAGCGTTTGCCATCAAGCGTGCCGGTGAGGTGCGCGGAGGCGACATCATCGGGGTGGCGGAAGAATTCGCGCAGCGCATACTGCACGCCGCGCCCGGTCGCCTCGACCCGGCCCTGGATGCCGCCAGAGTTCAGTGGTTTGCCGGTGACGCAGGCGCGGGCGTTGATGTCGGTGGTGTTCATGCGGGCATATTGATCGACGATCCAGGCCATTTCACGCTCGCCGGTGCCCATGTCGGGGGCGGGCACGTTTTGCGCCGGGTTGATCAGGTCGCGCTTGATCAGCTCATAGGCAAAGCGGCGGGTGATCTGTTCCAGCTCGTGTTCGTCATACTGGCGCGGGTCGATGCGCAGGCCGCCCTTGGAGCCGCCGAAGGGCGCCTCGACCAGCGCGCATTTGTAGGTCATCAGCGCTGCCAGCGCCTCGACCTCGTCCTGGTGCACCGAAAGCGAATAGCGGATGCCGCCCTTGACCGGCTCCATGTGTTCGGAATGCACCGAGCGGTAGCCGGTGAAGGTTTCGATCTTGCCGCGCAGGCGGACACCGAAGCGAACCGTATAGGTCGAGTTGCAGACGCGGATTTTTTCGCACAGACCCGGCGACATATCCATGACCGCGGCGGCGCGGTTGAACATGAGGTCAACGGATTCACGAAAACTCGGCTCGGTTCTTTGCAGCATGGTTCCTCCCCTGCATGGCTCGCTGCGGCAATCGGCCCCATTCCCTGCGGCACGGCACGCCGCACGAGCCTAGGGCGAAAATTGCGCCACCGCCATTGCGGAATTGACCGAATCACCCGGCGCGGCGACGAAAATGGCGCGCGATCGGCACAATCTTGCGCCGGAGCGTTAAGAAATTGTGGCAAAAATCCGGCGGCCACCCCGGCGGCCGGCAACAAACCGGGTGGCAACCCCGCATCGTTCAGTTCCTGGTGACAGTGGCACCATTGCGCCGCAATGCGCGCCCTAATTTCGCCGCAGAGATGAGATCAATTCTAGGGAGTTGAGTCTGCCTCGGTTCGCAAGAAACCGGGCAGCTGTGCTGCGGCGCAAGTGAATGGGGTAAGTGATGCAACGATTGACCGTGTCTGAGCGTTTGAAGGTGATGACCGCAAGGCTTCGGCAGTTTGGAGCGGCGGAAGACGGCGCGCTGATCGTGTTTGCGCTTTATCTTTTTGTTGGCATGCTCGTGGTCACCGGGGTCGCCATAGAAATCATGCGCTACGAGGAGCGGCGCGTGATGATTCAGGGCACCGCCGACCGCGCGGCACTGGCCGCGGCTGACCTGAGCCAGTCGCTGACCCCTTCTGAAGTCGCGCGCGATTATTTTGCCAAATCGGGGCTTGGCGGGCTGAACATCGTGCCGGTGGTCGAACAGGGCCAGTTTGGCGAATGGCGCACGGTCGCGCTCGACATTCAAAACACCTATCCCACCTTTCTTGCGCAATTCGCCGGGCTGCACGAGATGACGGTGAATGCACGGTCGCGCGCGAAGGAATCTATCGGCAATGTCGAAATCTCGCTGGTGCTCGATATCTCGGGGTCGATGAACGACAAGGTCTATGTCAACGGGGCCTATCAGGGCACGCGGATTTCGCTGCTGCGCTCGGCGGCGGTCAAGTTTGTCGATACCATGTTCAAGAATGTGCAACCCCCAGGGGCCCCCGCCGGGCGGCTAGGCATTTCGGTGGTGCCCTATAACCAGCAAGTGGTGCTGGGCACGAACCTTGCGGCGCGGTTCAACATTTCGACCGAGCACACGCAAAACACCTGCGTCGATTTTTTCGGCGCCAACGATTTTGCCACCCCTGCGGTAACGCCCACGCAGCCGCTGCAGCGCGCGCTCGAGCGGCATCCAGAATTGCCCGGAAAACACCATGGCCGCGGTGCTGCCCTTTGCCAACAACAAGACCACGCTGAACAACAAGATCAACGCGCTGACTGCAGGCGGCGATACCGCCATCGACATGGGTGCGAAGTGGGGTCTGGCACTGCTTGACCCGGCCGCACAGCCGGTAGTCGACAGCCTGATCGCCGGTAGTCTGGTCAGCAGCGATCTGGGTGGCCGCCCCTTTTCCTACAGTGACCAGAACACGATGAAGGTTCTGGTGCTGATGACCGACGGGCAGAATACCCGGACATATTCGACCAAAACGCCGTATCGCACCGGCGAGAGCGGGTTGATTTCGACCTCTTCGGCGACCAACCTTTCGACCAGCTATCTTTACTACTATGACCCTTCGCGGTCATCGCCTTACTATAAATTCAGTGACGGTAAATGGTATGCAGCAAACAAGGTGAGTGGCACCAAATACCCGATCACCTACGAAACGCTCTGGGGCGACAAGAAATACACGCTGCAATATGCGCTGAACACATACCTCGGCAAACCAAGGAACAACGCATCATCGCTGTACACCGAGATGGCCGAACAGGCCGAGTTCTCGGACAAGGATACAAACCTGCAAACGGTCTGCACCGCAGCCAAGCACCGCGACCGCAATGTGCTGATCTTCACCATCGCAGTGGATGCGCCCGCCGAAGGCAAGACCGTGCTGCGCAATTGCGCGACCGCCCCAGCCTATGCCTGGAGCGTGACCGCCGCCGAACTGGACACCGCCTTTGCCGGCATCGCCTCGGCGATCAACTCGCTGCGTCTGACCAACTGAAATGCGTAAACACCTTGCCAGTTGCCTGAACTTTCCCCGGCGCTTCCTGCGCCGCGAGGACGGCGCGGTCACGATTCCCACGATCATCTTCATTCCGTTCTTTCTGCTGATCTTCACCTCGTCGATCGAATTGTCGACGCTGTCGATCCGCCAATCTCTGCTGGAGCGCGCGGTTGATGATACTGCGCGCATCCTCAAGCTCGGGATCGAGCCGCTGCCCGATCACACCACGCTGAAACGGTCGATCTGCAACCGCATGGCGATCGTGCCGACCTGCATGCAGGATCTGATGGTCGAAGTGGTCGAGATCGACCGCGCGACATGGACCACGGCGCGCGCTGGCACCGCCGTGACCTGCGTCGATCACAGCGACGAGGAAGACAAGGAAACGCTGATCGAGCGGGGGATTTCGGACCAGATGATGCTGATGCGCGTCTGCCTGAAGGTCAAACCGATGATGCCGGGCGCGGGTGCGGGCGCGCAGATGGTCAAAGACGCGACCGGCGCCGTGGCGCTGGTGGTGGTCACCGCTTTTGTCAACGAACCACGGTAAGGGAGGGGCCATGAGCATTCGCAATACCCTCCGCCGCTTCCTCGCCTACTGGCGCGACGATTGCTCGGGCGCCACTGCGATTGAAGGGGTACTGGCTGCCGCCATGCTGGTTTCGTGGTATGCGATGGCCTATCAGTTCACCGATGCCTTCCGTGTGAAAACCGCCAACACCAAGGGCGCCTTTACCGTAGCCGACGCAATTTCACGCGAAAAGGCGCCGGTAAACGTGGCCTACATAGACGGCCTGCACAAGCTGTTTGACTATGTGACCAATGCGCAGGGCGAGACCTGGATTCGGATATCGTCGATCTATTGGGATGACGACGCCAAGAAGTTCCAGCGCGAATGGTCTTATGCCACCAATGGCAAGCCGCCCCATACCAATGCCTCGATCGCGCTGGAAGAGGACCGGATTCCGTCGATGCCGGTAGGCGATACCGCGATCGTGGTGGAGACCTCGATGCAATATAACCCGATGTTCGGCCTTGGCCTTGGCGCGGGCGCGCACCAGAACTTTGTCGTCACCCGGCCGCGCGGGCCGCGCATCGTCTGGGAAGACTGACCCCCGGCCAGCTTGTGCATCAGGGCACAAGGGCTGTGGCGCCAGCGACCTGTGCGCGCGCAGCACCTGCACCTATCTTGTCGGCATCACGCCGCAAGGAGGCACCGCATGTCGATCCGACCCGTTCTTGAAAACCGCCGCGCCCGCCCGACAATGGAAGGCGCGGGCGTGCATCTGCACCGCGCCTTCGGCTTTGCCGACCCGACCGAGCTCGACCCGTTTTTGCTGTTTGACGATTTTCGCGGCGAGCGGCCTTCGGATTATCAGGCCGGGTTCCCGTGGCACCCGCACCGTGGCATCGAAACCATCACCTATGTGCTGGCAGGCACCGTCGCGCATGGCGACAGCCTGGGCAATGCGGGCAACCTTGGCGCGGGCGATGTGCAGTGGATGACCGCCGGGCGCGGCATTCTGCATCAGGAAATGCCCACCGGAAATGCCAAGGGACAGATGCACGGGTTTCAGCTTTGGGCCAATCTGCCTTCGGCGCTCAAGATGACGCAGCCGCGCTATCAGGATGTGAAGGGCGCCGACATTCCCGAAGTGATCGACGATGACGGCACAAGGGTCAAGGTGATCGTCGGCAGTTTCTGGGGCAAGACCGGCCCGGTTGACGGCATCGCCGCCGACCCGCAATACCTTGACATATTCGTGCCTGCCGGGGTGAAGAAGCGCTTCAAGCTCGATACCCGCCGCCGCGCGTTTGCCTATGTGTTCGAGGGCGCAGGGATGTTTGCCGATGCCAGCGGCCCCGAGGGCGTGCTGCTGGAAAAGGAAGTGCTGGGGCAAGAGGTCAACATTCGTGACCTGTCGGGCAACCGCACCCTTGTGCGCTTTGGCGCAGGCGACGAGGTGGTGGTGCAGGCGGGCGAGGCGGGCCTGCGCTTTCTGCTGATCTCGGGCGCGCCGATCGAGGAACCGGTGGCCTGGCACGGCCCGATCGTGATGAACACCCGCGCCGAGATCGCGCAGGCGATGGCCGATCTGCGCAACGGAAATTTCATCGCGCCCGCGCACTGACAAGGGCGGGGGGCCGTCTGCCCCCCGCACCCCCCGAGGGTATTTGTGCGATGAAGAAGCCGCTTGCGGGTTTGGCAACGGGGCGCGGTCAGGCACCCACCGCCTTGCGCACCATATCCCAGTAGATTTCCTCGACCGTGGCGCGGCTGAGTCGGCCGCCTTCGCGGAACCATGTGTTAACCCCGGTCAGCATGGCGATGATGGCGAGGGTGGCCAGTTTGGTATCGGGCAGCATGAAGCTGCCTTCGGCCTGACCGCTGCGCAGGATCGTTTCGAGTTCGTTTTCATAGGCGCGCCGCAGCGCCTCGATGGCGGCGAAATTGTCGGGGCCGAGGTTGCGCAATTCCATGTAGGAAAGGAACACCGCCTCGGCGCGATCGAGGTTGAAGCGGATGTGAAAGCGCACGAAGCGTTCCAGCCGGGCCAGCGGGCTGCTGGCCTGAGGCGCTGCTGCCCAAGCGGCCAGCAGGTCGTCCATATGGCCTTTGAGCAGGTCGAACAGCAGCGATTCCTTGTCGGGCGTGTAAAGGTAGAGCGCACCCGCCTGCAAACCCACCGCCGCCGCGATCTGGCGCATCGACACGGCGGCAAAGCCGTGGCGGGCAAAGAGCCTTTGCGCCTCGGCTCGGATCCGGGGGCCGGTGATTTCGGAGTGAGAACCGCTTTTTCGTGCCATGCGGGCAGACTATCTGAACGCCCGTTCAATATCAAACGCTGCGCATACGCGGCCTTGCCGGTAGCGGTTGCGGCGCGGTATGGTGCGATCATGCGTCTGCACGCCGCCCTTTTGCTGCTGAGTTTGCTCATGACCGCCGGGTGCGGCCCCGAGCCCGCGCCTGCGGCGCGCGGCTACCCCAGCCTGGTGCCGCTTGACCAGTTGCTTGCGGCACCGCCCGGCGCACGCCAGCCCGACCCCGGTCTGCTGGCGCGCGGGGCCGCGTTGCGCGCCCGCGCCGCGGCGCTCGGCAGGCTCTGAGCGCGCGGCCCGCGTTGCATGCCCCGGGCGAAGCCGTTATGGGGTTCTGAACATTTGCTGTTCCCGGAGTTCACCATGCCCAGTTCCGCCGCCCCAGCCCTGCGTCTCGGTATTGCCGGGCTTGGCACCGTTGGCATCGGCGTGGTGAAGATCGTGCAGCGCCATGGCGCCCTTCTGGCGGCGCGCAGCGGGCGGAGCGTCGAGATCGTTGCGGTTTCGGCGCGCGATGCGGGCAAGAACCGCGACGCCGACCTTTCGGGCTATTCCTGGGAGGCCGATCCGGTCGCGCTGGCGCAGCGGCCCGATATCGATGTGTTCATCGAGGTGATGGGCGGCAGCGAGGGGATCGCGCGCGATGCCACGCTGGCGGCGATTGCGGCGGGCAAGGACGTGGTCACCGCCAACAAGGCGCTTCTGGCGCATCACGGGCAGGTGCTGGCCGAGGCGGCCGAGGCGGCGGGCCGGGTGATCCGGTTCGAGGCGGCGGTGGCGGGCGGGATACCGGTGATCAAGGCGCTGACCGAGGGGTTGGCGGGCAATGCGATTACCCGTGTGATGGGCGTGATGAACGGCACCTGCAATTACATCCTGACGCGGATGGACAGCGCCGGGCTGCCCTATGACGTGGTATTCGACGAGGCGCGGCAGCTTGGCTACCTTGAGGCCGACCCCAACCTTGACGTGGGCGGCATCGACGCCGGGCACAAGCTCGCCTTGCTGGCCAGCATCGCCTTTGGCACCCGTGTGAGCTTTGATGCGGTCGAACTTGAGGGGATCGGGCGGATCTCGATCGACGATATTCGCCGGGCGGGCGACATGGGCTACAAGATCAAGCTCTTGGGCGTGGCGCAGATGACCGGGCGCGGGCTCGAGCAGCGGATGACGCCGTGCCTGGTGCCCGCCGCCTCGCCGCTGGGGCAATTGCAGGGCGGCACCAACATGGTGGTGCTCGAGGGCGACAGTGTTGGCCAGATCGTGCTGCGCGGTGCGGGCGCCGGCGAAGGCCCGACCGCCAGTGCCGTGATGGCCGATGTGATGGACATCGCGCGCGGCACCCGGCTTTCGACCTTCGGGCGGCCTGCCGCAAGCCTGGTGGAACCGATTGCCGCCAAGGCCAATTCGCCCGCGCCCTACTACCTGCGCATGGAGCTTTTGGACAAGCCCGGCGCGCTGGCCAAGGTGGCGACCGTGCTCGGCGATGCCGGCATCTCGATTTCGCGGATGCGCCAGTATGACCACCCCGAGGCGATTGCCCCGGTGCTGGTGGTCACCCACAAGACCACGGGCGATGCGGTGACGCATGCCTTTGCGCGCCTGCCCGCCACCGGCGTGGTGATGGGCGAGCCGGTGGCGATAAGGATCGAAGCGGTGTAAGCGATGGACTGGTTCGCAGCGGTCGATATTTACTGCGAACGAACCTCGGCCGCGTTCTGGGCCGAGCCGGTCAACGCGCTGACCAACCTCGCGGTGCTGGGGCCGGTCGTCTGGGCGGTGTCTACAGCTCGGCGCTTGGGCGAGAGGGACCCTGCGGTCTGGGTGCTGATCGGGCTGGGTGCAGCAATCGGCGCAGGGTCGTTTCTGTTCCATACCGTGGCGACACGCTGGACCGAGGTTGCCGACACGCTGCCGATCTGGAGCTTTCTCGCGCTCTATGCCTTTGTCGGCTCGGCTCGGTTGCTGGGCCTCAAACCTGCACGGCGCCATGCTGCGGCTTTGGCGGTGGTTGCGGCGCTGGTGCTGGTGTTCTTTGCCAATGGCGAAGGCGCGGTCCGCGCGGCCGACGCCTTGCCCGAGGCTGACGCGCTGAACGGCTCAGGTCAATACCTGCCAGTGTTCCTGGGGGTCGTGGTCTTTGTGGCCGGGGTCTGGTGGCACAAACACCCGATGCGCCGCTGGGTAAGTGCCGCCGCACTGGCCTTCGCGCTGGCGGTGACACTGCGCTCGATCGACGCTGCGGCCTGCACCGACCTGCCTCTCGGCACGCACTTTCTGTGGCATCTGTTCAACTGCCTGACGCTGGGTCTTGCGCTGCAAGCCCTTTTGCGCAGCCCCGTTGGGGTGAAAATGAAGCGGCCACCGTTAGCGCACCCATCCTTGCCGGGTGCAATGCATCGGCGCTAGATGCCCCCAAAGCGCAAAGCCCGAGGGACACACCATGGCCGACTCGATTGATTTCAAAGACCGGATGCTGTCGCTGGGCCTTGCCCGCGTGTCCGAGGCGGCGGCATTTGCTTCGGCCAGGCTGATCGGGAGGGGTGATGAAAAGGCCGCCGATCAGGCCGCGGTCAACGCCATGCGCGACCAGCTGAACCTCTTGGACATCAAGGGCGTGGTGGTGATCGGCGAGGGCGAGCGCGACGAGGCGCCGATGCTGTTCATTGGCGAAGAGGTCGGCACCGGCGATGGCCCCGCGGTGGATATTGCGCTTGACCCGCTCGAAGGCACCACGCTGACCGCAAAAGACATGCCCAATGCGCTGACGGTCATTGCGATGGCGCCGCGCGGCACGCTATTGCACGCGCCCGATGTCTACATGGACAAGCTCGCCATCGGCCCCGGCTACCCCAAGGATGTGATTAGCCTTGAAATGTCGCCCGCCGAGCGGGTGTATGAACTCGCCCGTGCGGGTGGGGTGGAGCCCGGCGACATTACCTGCTGCGTGCTCGAACGGCCCCGGCACGATGACCTGATCGCCGAAATCCGGTCAACCGGCGCCTCGATCCGGCTGATCACCGATGGCGACGTGGCGGGGGTGATTCACTGCGCGGAATCGGAAATTACCGGCATCGACATGTATATGGGGCTTGGCGGTGCGCCCGAGGGGGTGCTGGCGGCATCGGCGCTCAAATGCATGGGCGGGCAGATGTGGGGGCGGCTGACATTCCGCAATGACGATGAACGCGCACGCGCCTACAAGGCCGGTATCACCGACCTCAACCGCATCTATGCGCGCGACGACATGGTGCGCGCCGATGTGATCTTTGCAGCAACCGGGGTCACCAATGGCTCGATCGTGCAGGGCGTGGTGCGCGAGCCGAACTTCATCCAGACCGAAACCCTTCTGATGCGGTCAAAAACCGGGTCGGTGCGCCGCATGATCTGGCGCAACCCGATCAACCGGCGCGGCCACGAAGACAATTGAAAACCGCGATCCCGTAGAGGGCACCATAATCAGCAGGCAAGGCCAAACAGCCTTGCCTGCACGCGCGATTCATTCCTGAACGGACTGCAGAAAGTAGACCAGTTCAAGAATCCGCGCTCGTACCGCTGGCTCGGCGCCATAAGGCCCAAAAACGCCGCTTTCGACGGTGTAGCGGTTGCCGAACAACGGCATCGGGTCGCCGTGCGCCTTGATCTTGGCGCGCCCGTCAATGGTCTGGAACACCGCCAGCGTCGGGAACACGCCGTCATTGTCTTTCGAAAGCTGCGTCAGATGCGGCACCTTGCCCGAAAACATGATGGCAATCGGGCCATTGCCATCAAGCGCCTCGCCGTGGCAGGCGGCACAGGCCGCCATGTACTCGGCGCGCCCGGCGGCAAACTCATCCTCCGCCATCTGGGCCTGCGCCATGCCGCCGATGCCAAGGGCGGCCATTATCGAAATGGAAACAGCAAACGATCTGATCATTTTCTTGCTCCTTTCGTTACGCTACTTTCTCCCTTTCATGTTGAACGCCTCTCCCATCGCGCATTCTAGCACGAAATCCCCTGCCGCACAAAAGCTGCGCGCGCGACGTAGCGCCGCGTGCTCTGGCTAACGGGGCGCAAATCGGGCATGGGTGGCGCATGAACGACCGCGCTTTCCTTGATGTCGAATCTTCCGCCACCGGGCGCCGCTGGGTCGGCCCGGGGCCCGAGGCCGACCGGCTGGCCGAGGCGATGGTGCAGGACACCCACCTGTCCTTGCCGTTGGCGCGCCTGCTGGTGGCGCGCGGTGTGGCCCCTGCCGAGGCGGCGCGGTTTCTGGAGCCGCAACTGCGCGACCTCTTGCCAGACCCGTTGACGCTGAAAGACATGGGGGCGGCGGCGGCGCGGTTTCTGCGCGCCGTGGCGGGGCGCGAGACAATCGCGATCTTTGCCGACTACGATGTTGATGGCGGCGCCTCGGCGGCGCTGCTGATCGTCTGGCTGCGCGCCATGGGGCGGCGCGCCACGCTTTATATTCCCGACCGGATCGACGAGGGCTATGGGCCGAACGAAGCCGCGATGGCAGCACTGGCGCGTGGCCACAGCCTGATCGTTTGTGTCGATTGCGGCACGCTTTCGCATGGCCCGGTTGCGGCGGCCAAGGGCGCCGATGTGCTGGTGCTCGACCATCACCTCGGCGCCGATACCCTGCCACCCGCGCTGGCTGTGGTGAATCCCAACCGGGCGGATGAAAGCGGTGAACTGGGGCACCTCTGCGCCGCCTCGGTGGTGTTTCTGATGCTGGTCGAGGCCAACCGCCAATTGCGCGCGCAAGCGGTGCAAGGGCCCGAGCTTATGGCGATGCTCGACCTTGTGGCGCTGGCCACCGTCGCCGATGTGGCGCCGTTGGTGGGGGTGAACCGGGCGCTGGTGCGCCAAGGCTTGCGGGTGATGGCGCAGCGCGCGCGGCCGGGCCTTGTGGCGCTGGCCGATGTGGCGCGGATGGACAAGGCACCCAACACCTATCACCTGGGCTTTCTGCTGGGCCCGCGCGTGAATGCGGGCGGGCGGATTGGTGCCGCCGATCTTGGCGCGCGGCTGCTGGCAACCGATGATCCGCACGAGGCAGCGGCGCTGGCCGAGCGGCTGGATAGGCTCAACACCGAGCGGCGCGAGATCGAGGCGGCGGTGCGCGCGGCCGCAATGGCGCAGGCCGAGGCGCGCGGGCTTGAGGGGCCGCTGGTCTGGGCGGCGGGAGCGGGCTGGCACCCCGGCGTGGTCGGCATCGTGGCGGCACGGCTGAAAGAGGCGACCAATCGCCCCGCCGTGGTGATCGGTCTTGACGGCGGCATCGGCAAGGGCTCTGCGCGTTCGGTCGCCGGGGTCGATCTGGGGGCGGCGGTGCAAAGGCTGGTGGCCGAAGGGTTGTTGCTGAAGGGCGGCGGGCACCGGATGGCGGCCGGGCTGACTGTCGCCGAAGGCCAGATCGAGCCCGCGATGGCGCGGCTGGCCGAGTTGCTGGCGCGCCAGGGCGCGGGCACGGGCGGCCCGCACGAATTGCGCGTTGATGGGCTGCTGATGCCTGCCGCCGCCACCCCCGCGCTGATCGAAGACATCGACAAGGCCGGCCCCTTTGGCCAGGGCGCCCCTGCCCCGCGCTTTGCCTTTGCCAGTGCCGAAGTCACCGGCGCGCGGCGGATCGGCGAAAACCATCTGCGCTTTCAGTTCGGCACTGCGGGCGCGCGGCTGGACGCCGTGGCTTTTGGCGCTTTTGACGGGCCGCTGGGCCCACTGCTCGCCACCCCCGGCGCGGCACGTTTTCACCTTGCCGGAAGGGTCGAGCGCAACGACTGGAACGGCCGAACCCGCGTGCAACTGCGCCTCGAAGACGCCGCAAGGGCCTGACAAGGCTCTACTTCCCGCGCGCGCGCGAAGTTTCGGCCATTTCTCCAAAATCCCTCTTGCGAGTCACTCGCCGCTGCCCTAAACACCGCCCACGCCAAGCGCGGCCCGTTCGTCTATCGGTTAGGACACCAGGTTTTCAACCTGGGAAGAGGGGTTCGACTCCCCTACGGGCTGCCACGCGTTCATTTTTTTGCTTTCCTTTCAATAGGTTGCGATGCGCTTGTGTCCAACCTTGTCGGCAGGTTGGACAACTTCTGTTCCACTTCCGTGCTGGAAAGCCCGACAAATCCGCTACTCGCAAGCCGCGAACGATCTGCCTTTTTGGTGTAGGTCGCGCCCTCTTTATTGGTCTTGTGAGCCATCACGGCGCGGATTTCATCGGGCGATTTGCCCGCGTTCGCCATGAGTGTTGCGAGCGACTTTCGCAGCCCATGAGCTGAACACAAATCGTTGCCAGCCGCGCGGCATTGATCCTTGAACCAGTTGCCCAGAGTCGTCGGCTTATAGGCCAGGCCGTCGCCGTGCGTGACGAACAGAAACTGGTCCCGCGGCACATGGGCGAGTTCGGCCGCAAGTTCCTCATGGATCGGCAGATCGGCCGCGATGCCTGTCTTGCCGCGCCGATATGTGATGCGATCACCCTGCACGTTGCGCCAGCCCATCGCCGCCACGTCCTGCCGCGCTGCACCGGTCCACAGGAACAGCATCATCGCCAGCCGTGCCTTGCTGCCGGTCGGGTGGTGTTCCTTGAAACGGGTTATTTCTGCCTCGGTCCAAGTGTGGTAGCCATCGGCGTTTTCCTTGCGCCGGTCAGCATATCGAGCCGGGTTGAACGTGACGCCCATTTCGCGCTTGATCGCAAAGTTGAACAGCATCGACAGGTTTTTCTTGACCGTGTTCGCGGCAGTCGGGCCAGACTTCTTGCCCATAAGCGCTTCGACGTGCTGAGTGCCGAACTTCGCATAGGGCAGATCGCCCGCGACGCCGCGCAACCAGTCCAATTCGCCCCGGATGCTGCGCTTGCGGCTGTCCGACAGGTTCCGATACTTCGGGCTGGCCAGATACTGTTCAACAAGCCAAGCCAAAGTGCCGTGGGGCGTTGTGCTGCGGTTCGGTGACTTCGCGCCGTCAATCGCCCCGTCATAGGCAGCACGAAACGCGACGGAGCCATACGGCCCCGGCAGATAGCAAGTGAACCCTTTACTTCGAAACCGGAAACGGGTTTGGCCGTGCCGATCCACGATCCGGGTCACGCCGGGGTAAGGGTTCTTGCGTCGTATCATTTCAGTAACCTGTCACAAGGGTTGGTCACGGTTGAGGCTTCGGACTCGCCTTGGAAGATGACGTGAGTTCCATCAGGCTTCACTTCAACTCTGCCGCCCTCATTGCCAGCGGCTTTCATCGCCTTGAGATAGCGAGTCAGTTCGGACTGTTTCAGAAGAGCGGGACGGTTTGCCATCACATACCTTTAGAGGTTGAAAAGTTGATATTGCCGGGTCGGGGCGCAGAGGCGCGGCGGATACGGGTTTCCAGATCGGCAAGGGCGTTCGCCATTTCGGCGTCGCTGCCATATTCAACCCGCTTGCCCTCAAACATGACGACTCGTGTTGCACTTGCGCGCGCCCTGATCAGGGCGTCGCGTAGGGTTTCCAGTTCGGTCGGGTCGATAGCCATCAGCCGTTCCGATACCAACCGCGATGGTCGATCCATGCTGCGCCAAAGTCCAAGCGGACCTTGATCATCATGGCGTCCACCTCAAAGGCGACGGTCGTTTCCACCTGCGGGCCGGGTGCGCCTTCAAGATAGGCGTATTCCAGACCGTCGATGTTCGCCGGGTCCGCTGCCAGATACCATTGCGTCGCGTTGGTCAGGCGGGGTTCCACCAGAAGCGACAGCTTGGCGAAGGGGTTCACATCAGCGACGGCGGTTGCTGCAAGCGTGGTCAGCAACTGTTCCCCGATGGTTTCGTATTCGGGCGGCACGATCAGATAGCGGGGCGCGGCATTGATCGGCATCCCGTTCGCCGAAGTCTGTTTCCGCATCCGAACCCGTCCGGCATTCAGGCTGGTGACGCTTGGGGCGGACGCCGCGTCAAGGTTGCCGTGGCCAGCGACGAACACCGCCAGACCGTCGCCCATGATCGGGTTGCTGGTCAGTGCGGTGACAAGCTGCGAGTTCTCGAATTCACGCGCGGCGATGCCCATGCGGCGGCTGAAGTCTGCAAGCGCGTTCAGATCATCGTTGATCCACATTTGGCGCGTGTAGGGGATCATGCTGCCGAAGGTTTGCAGAGTATTCGTATTGACCGACTCGGCAACCGAACCCATCGGATATTCGCCGCCTTCCAGAACCCGCCGAAGGGCCGGGGCATCGCCAAGCATATACTTGGTTTGCACCTTGAAGTTCGGATATTGCGTCTGGCGCGCAGCGGGGCGCAGACCGGACGGGGCGGCGTCATAGGCGGTGCGAAGGCTTCGCCCGGCGCTATCGCCAAGGATGCCCGCCAGATCGCCCGTGACCATGCTGCCCGCGCGGGTGAACACCTGTGCGTCAGACACACCCTGCAAGGGCTGGCCATGCCGCTTCATGACTTCCCGCACCACGTCGGGAAGGCGAATGTTTGCATACTGGCGCGCCGGGGCGGACAGTTCATGCGCCGGGTTCATCCGGGCGTGGATCGCCTCGCCCATGCGGGCGGTGAACACGGCGGGGTCGTTGTGATCGAAGGTGATCTGCGACGTGGTGCGGGTCCGGGTCTGCGCTTGCCGTTGCGCCATCGCGGTAAAGGCCAGTTCGCGAGCCGATTCCGGCGTCGCCTCTGCGTCGATCTGCGCGTCGGTCCAAGCCCGGTCCAGCCCCGCCAGTTCGGCGATGCTGCGAATCTCGGTGTTCATTTCAGCGCGGGTTTGCACCTGCACTTCAAGTTCGGTGGTCGGCATGGTGACTTCTCCATTTCTGAAATGTGCGCCGGGATCGGCGGGAACGGGAACGATGGACACTTCAATCGGCGTCCATCGGGTCGCGGTGCGAACCCGCTTGGTGCCGTCCTTGGCTTCGCGGGTCTGTTCGATGGTGTAGCCAATCGACAGCCCGCGCAGGGTGCCGTTGGCAACGTCGGTCATCACGGCTTGCGCCGGGGTGGATTCGCGGAACCGGATCACCACAAGTAAGCCTTCGGGCGTCATGCGCGCCGCCTCGATCACGCCCAACTGATCGCGGGTCGTGTCCCGGCGGTGCCCGTCCAGAACCGGGGCACCGACAAGCCGCGCCAGATCGACGCCGCGCAGGTCCAGAACCTCGGTGTAACCGGGACGCGCAACGGGTGCCCCGGTCGAAACGATTGCTTCAATCGTCCGGGCCTCTGCGCTGAAGGTGGCGGGACGCATGTTCGCCGCCCGAAGGTGAATGGTCATGGTTTAGGTTCCCGGTTGTCAGCGGATCGCGCCATCAAGCAGCACCTGTCCCACCGTGTCCGCCGCAAGGGCAGCGGCGAAGGCGGCACCAATCATCTTGTTCGTGCCAACCGTCGTGGTGACGGCGCGGGCGGCGTTGTCCCAATACAGGTTCTGGCCAAGGGTCCATGCCTGCGCGGCGGTCTTGGTCAGGGTGAAAACGCCCTGGCGGACAAGAACCACGTCGGCACTGATCGCAGCGGCACCTTGGGCCACGCCGATGATCGAACCGACTTGCGCCACCTGTCCCGAAGTCAGGGCATAAGGCGCGGGCAGCGTGACGTTGTTGCCCGAATAGAGGGAATTTCGCATTTCAGACTCCTGTGGGTTTGGTTGCGCGGGCGAACGTGTCCGCCGCGATTTCTTCGTCCAGTTCTTCGATATCGCGGCCACGGCCTGCGACCACTTCGGCGCGGGACTTCAATCCCGCTTCAATGGCGCGGATATCGGAATTCGCTTCCTTCAGTGGGTCCACCCATTGCCAGCCGGGGGCAACGAATTTGACGGCGCGATAATCGGCCAATTCGGATTCACTCGCGCCGATTTCACCCGCCAATGCTTTGGCGTCGATCCAGCGCCGCCAAAGCGGGCGCAGCAACTGCGCTTCGATCAGGGTGCGTTGCAGCATTTCGGCGCGACGGCGGAATTCCAGCAATCCGACACGGGCGCTTGAATAGTTGGTGCCCGACAGATCGCCCGTCACCTGTTCATAGGTCAGCCCGACACCGACGGCGATTTCGCGTTGCTGGCCTTTCACGAATTCGACGGCCTGCGACAGACCTTGGCCGGGCTGCGAGAATTCAACCTCTGCACCGAAGGGCAGAACGCGCATAGCGCCCGGTTCAAGGCTCACGTTCAAACTGCCGTCGGTTGACTCGAACCCCGCCGTGCCGCCTTCGGCGTCGCGCACAAAGCCCGTCATCAGGCTTTGGACCTTCAGCGTCATCAGCATGGCGTCGGACGCGGCGTCAAAATCCGCCAGTTTCAGCAGCACCGGGGCAAGCCATGAAATGCCGCGCACCTGTCCGGGGAAAAGCTGGTCAAAGACGTGTAGCACTTCGCGCGCCGGAACCCGCATTGCCTGCCCGATCATCCCGAACGGGATTCCGGGGGCATCAGGCAGAACATGATAGGCGACGATCCGGTCGCTTGCGTCAAACTCCACCCCGGCAACGATGCGCGCGCCGTCGCCAAGGTCACGGGTTAGGGACGGGTCGATCTGGTCGGCGGGCAGCGCCAAGGAACCAAACGCTGCCCGTCCTGATCCGTCGGCGTCGCTGCCACCTACGGATGTTCTGATAAAGGACTCACCGTCGCGCACCAAGGCGCGCACCGCGACTGGCAACAAGGCCAGCATCTGCCCTTCAAACTCATTGTTCAGCGCCCGCCGCGTCGCCGGGTCCGGGTGCTGCGAAAGCGCTTGCCAGCCTTTGCCAGCGAGTGCCGCAAGCCACGTCTCCACGATCCGCGCCGCCGTCGGGTTGTTCATGGAAAGCGCCGCCGCACGAGCCTTGGCTGGCGCACGGGCCGCAAGGATCGACGCTTGCGGTGCGTTCATCATGGGCGAACCCTGCCAGCGCCGCCCCCCTCCGCCCGCTTCGATCTGGCGTTTCTGGGTTGGCCCCGTCATACGGTCCAAAAGGCGGGCAAGAAAACTCATTTCGCGCTGCCATCCAAAAGGCGCGCCGTGACGACGTGGGTTTCAAGGGGCAGCTTCGCGCGGCTGTGAACCAGCTTGGCGACGGCCTCTAGGTCAATCAGCAGCCCGTGGAAAACGCCTTCCTGATCGACCAATTCGTGAAGGTCGGACAGGTCCGCGCGAAGGTATTGGGCGATGCGCCCTTCCAAGTCGTCGCGTTCGGGCAAGGGCCAGAACACATAGCGAACCTTGCTGTGCGCTGCCCAACTTTCGATGCGCTGCCGTTCTTCGGCTTCAGCATCCGGCGAGTCGGCCTTGATTGCGACGGAACCGGGCAAGCCCATCAACTTGGCGGTCGCGTGATGTGCCGCAAGTCCAGAGAACGCTTGCAAGCCCTTGATGCTGATTCCACCTTCGGTCAGCCGCTGCATGATCGTCATGCGAACCACTTCGCTGATCGAAAATCGCGCGTTCCGCTCACCTTCGATCTGGGAAAGCAAGCCGCGCTTGCGCCAGTGTCGTTGCAGGACCGGGTTCACGCCGGAAATCTCGGCAGCTTCGCCCGCGCTGAACTCAGCCTGATCGGTGTATTCGATGTGGTAATTCGACACGGCGCGCCCTCACGTTGCATGGTGATAGCTAGCACGAAGTTACACATAGTGTCAACTATCACCACATCCGCAGTGAAGTTGTCGAATGGGCTTGCCGGTGCTTGGTCGCAAATCAACATCAACCCGGGGTGGGTGGCCAACCAAACTGCGGTCTAAGGGGAGCATGCATCTTCCAAGACATTGACTTAGAGATTTCCCTGACAGAGTGTATTCAAAACGGAACGCTTAGTCGCGTTGGCACAAGCGGACCACGGGAAAACTATGAGGTCGTAACGATGGCTGAGGCAGCACCAGAGACGAGGGATGCAAAGAATATTCGACTGAATAGAGGGGCGGTTATATCGCTCTTTATCTATTATCTGGCCCTGTTACTTGCCGCTGGTGCATATGCAATGAAACTCAACTTGGCTCAGAAGATAGCACCTGGCGAGGAGGATCCGTTCTTTCTGTGTCTCGCGCTTTCAGTTGTCGGCGTTTCAATATTTTACACTCGAAAACTCTACAAAGCGTGCATCTCTGATAACTACACATTCACGCAAGAGGCCTTGAGTGCAAAGATGATTGGGAGCGTCGCTTACTTCGTGGCTCGCCCCTTCTTCGGATTCTTCTTTGCATGGGTAAGCTACATGATTTGGGTGACGACTATCATTTCGTCAGTAAAGGAGTTTACGGGTTTTTCGCCGAACCACTTCTACCTGTCTGGGCTTCTTGGGTTCTTTGTAGGGTTCTTGGTTGGAAGAGTCGTTTCGAAAATGGAAAACTCTGGAGAAAAGCATCTAATGGGGGTTGTGTAGCGTGAACTCAGAAGCTGACACCATAGCGCGCATCCAAGCACTGGAAAAAAAGGCCAGTGCTGTGCTTGACGCAAAACGCAAGGTACTTTCGCGTCGCCCCATTGTTATCGAGTTCTCCGGCACGCCGAAATCTGGAAAGTCGAGCAGCATTTCAAGTTTGGACATCTTCCTTCGTCGGAATAACTTTAAAACAAAGGTCCTGACGGAAAGGGCTAGTGTTTGCCCTATAGAAAACAAATTTGATCCGCTGTTCAATGTCTGGAATGGATGCGCAGCAATAAACCAACTTTCAGAGATAGTTGCAAATCGCCCAAAGGAGTATGATGTAGTAATAATGGACAGAGGGTTTTTCGATTCCTTGTGCTGGTTTGAATGGCAGAAGATGAATGGATTCCTTGGAGAGGAAGACTATAAACGGTTCAAAAGCTTCTTCACAGCGCCGAGATTCCGAATGATGGTCGATCTGGTGATTCACTTCGATGCGATGCCGGAAACCTCGATGGAACGCGAGTATAAAAATTTGCTCACGCGAAAGCAGGGCAGCGTCATGCGCGACAATGTATTGGAAGGGTATAGAACGTCGGCTGAAGCCGCGAAGCAGTGGGCTGCTCCACTTTTTCGGCAGTTCGTTGAAGTAAAAACCGATGACCTGAATCAAAACGCCGTGGGGGTGAAAGTGACCGAACTCTGCCTTGAAAAACTGCAAGATGTCGCAAAGGAAAAGATTTGCTTCGTCCCAAAGGATGGACTTGAAAAGCTGTTCAGCGGTCCCACTGCTAAGTTTAGCGACCTTGAAGGTTATTTCAATGACAATATGGCATTTGATGACCGTGAAATAGTGGAAGATGATGCCACGAAGGTACAGTTGCTTCCGATCGCTATTCTGAAGGATAAACGTGAGTTTGAGTTTGTCGTTGCCCGAAAGGGTAAGACCGCTACGTCCAAGAACTCACCCGAGCAGAATCGTATCCTTATGTATTTTGGTGGTCACGTTCGGGAAGAAGACAAAACGCTTTATGATGAAACTGAAATGATGGGCGTCCTGCACCAATGTGTCTTTCGAGAACTGAAGGAAGAACTTGGGATTGACGTCATGCTTACGGATAAAGATGCCGTTTGTGTATGGCACCGAGATGGGGCTAGATCAGAGCAGCATATTGCTATTGCTTTTATTGTTGAGCGAGATTTGGATTACACAAAACTGAATATTGACGACAGAGAGTTTGTCCGGCTTACCAAGAAAGAGAAATATGGCACCGGCGCTAGAATTGACCGCGATGGGATTTGGGATCAGTTTGACAAGATTGATCCATGGTCAAAGGAAGTTTTGAAGTCTGTATATGGTGACGACCTGAAATACCTTGATCGCGGCAATGATCTTTTTTCGCGGGAAACTTAGTCTTGGCTTGAGGAAGTGTCTTGGGATGCCTCTTAACGCTGCATCCAACTTGACGCCAGCACCGCGGCACGTTTCGGCGCGGGTGCGGCTTCGGTCGAAAGATCGGCGCGGCGCTGGTCGTAGTCCAGATTGAGCAATCCCCGCGCGGCAAAGGCATAGACCACACAGTCAAGCGCCTCTGCCCGCCGCCCCGGTATCCGAACAAAGCTTCGCGTCGGCTGGCCACGGGTGTAGCGCACCACAGACCGTTCGGACGCCAGTTGTTCAAACCAGACCGGGGGCAGATCGGCCGAAAACCGGAAGCTGCCCGCCTGCGCCAGCCGCCCGAACAGTTGCAGCTTCACCGTATCCACGCCGATGATCCACAGGCGCGCGCCCGTCTTGGTGGTCGATCCTGCCCGTTCGATCATCGGACGGTTCCCCGGCGCGCCCTTGATAGCCAGCACCTTGCGCCGTGTCCGGGGCGTGGCAAAGGCGGTGACGTGGTGCATGGATACCCCGTCGCCCGCGTCAATGGCGCAGGCGTCCACCCCGATCTTTCCGCCAAGTGCATGGGGAAAGCGGGAACCGATCAGCCCGTCCAGTTCGACCCAAGTTTCTTCGGCGTCATACTGTCCCCAGATCACCCGATGCCCCAGCACAAGCGCCACGCCGCCTTCGGTCCAGCCCAGATAGGTGACTTCTAGGCGGTCGTGTTGCACGTCCACCCCGACCGTAACCGCCAGCACTTCGGCGGGAACGGCGGCAAGCCCGAAGGGTTCGGCGCGCGCCATCAGCTCATCTTCGGCCAGCTCATCCCCGGCGCTGCGCCAGCCTTGGCCAAGGATCGTGTTGACGAAGGTTTGCAGCGTAGTCGGATCGTCTTTCGCCTGCACGAATTCCACGGCCAGCTTGCCCCATGCGGCATTGGTGTGAAGGCTGATCAGGGCGTTCATGCGAAACCCCGCATGGCCCCGGACTTCGGGCCGTGTGGCGCGCCACTGGCCAGCCGCGACCATATCCGGCTTGTGCCGTTCCGATACCTCTGCGGCGCAATGCGGGCAGCGCCAACGGGCCGTTTCGGGCGCGCCTGTATCCCAGACGATATCGGGCCACAGAAGTTCGCTCATAGCCCCACATTCGGGGCACGGCACTTCATAGATTCGGGCGTCGGATTGGGCATAGGCGCGCAGAACATGGCTGGTTTCATCGTGAACCGGGGTGCTGCCCAGAACGATCTTGCGGTCGGGAAACGACATGGTGCGGCGTTCGGCCAAGAGGATTGGCGACCCTTCGGCGGTCGATTCCATACCGTCGGCTTCGTCCATGAACAGAACCCGGACGTTGTGACGGCGCAGGTTGCGCGGTGCCTTTGCCGCGACCACTTTCAACGATCCGCCGGGGAAGCGGCGTGAAAGAAGCGTATTGCGCCCGGACTCGTCCTGTTCATCCGACAGGGCAGCGGCAAGCGCCGGGGAAGCCCCGAAGATCGGTTCGATATCAGACACCATGTAGTCGCGGCAATCGGCCTCTGCGGGCAAAAGGCAGAGGATCGGCGCGGGTTCATTGGCGACGAAGGAAGCAAGGGCGCTGGTCAGAAGCGTGGTGAACCCCACCCGGACAGGTTTCACCAGAGTTACCCGTTCGATTTCGGCGTCGCCTATGGCGTCGGCAATTTCGCGCTGAAAGGGCCAGAGGCGAACCGGGCCGGGCAAGGCGGACACGCCGTCGGGCAGCACGATTTCCCGTTCGATCCATTCCGACAGGCGCAGGCACGGCGGGGGGATCAGGGCGCGCAGCGCCTGCTTCGTGATCTGGTCAAGCGTCGGCATTGCCAAGTTCCTGCAAGGCGTCGCGCAATTCGCGGTCGATCATCGTCACGTCGCTGGTGGTCAGGTGCTGCATGGACTGGCGCAGCCGGGAAGGCACCGCCAGAAGCCGGGAACGAAGGGCGCGCAGGGTATCGGACCACGCCCGTTCCACGTCGCTTGCCGGGACGTATTCGCCGCGCAGGACGGCGTTCTTCAGGGCCTGCGCGTCGGCCTGTTCCCGTGCCAGCCGCGCCCGTTCGCTGGTCAGGTTCAGCACCTGTTCTTCGCCGCCGCGCCCGCTTGCCGTCTCGCGCAGGCTGGCGATGTAGCGGCGGGTGCTTTCTTCAAGGTCATAGGCATCATGGCCAAGACGGACCACGATATCGCGCTTTCCAAGCGTGGTCAGCATCCCCGGCGTGATGCCGAACAGGTCGCAAAGGTCGGAACCGCCAATGCGATGGACGGGCTTGTCGCCCCCCAGCCCCGGTAGTTCCGACATGATCCGCATCTTTTAACCCCTTGTAAATTCTTGCATAGCTTCAAGCATCGCGCCTCTGCCCCCCGTATAGGTCAGGGCCGGGAAGGACCCGAAGTCGGCAAAGGGCGGTCGATCAAGGTAAGGTGCAGCGGCTTGCCGCGCTTGCCGGGATTGGCGCTGGTCAGCCAACCTGCCTGTTCCAACTGGTTCAGCGCCCGCTTCGTGATTCGCGGCGACACACACAACGCCTTGGCGAGTGCGTCGATATCCGGGGCGCGGGTATTGCCTAGGAAGTCGCTGATCAGCACCGCTCCCAGAACGCGCGCAGCCAGGCACAGGCCACGGTCATACATCAAGGCCCGAAGCCATCTGTCTTTCGCTTGCTCAAGCATTGGCCCGGTCCTTCATGTTGCGGGAAAAGACGCGCGCCCATTTCTCAGCCAAGCTGACTTCAAACCGATCATCGTCGCGGCGCGGCGGTAGGGTGCAGGGCACCGCCCATCCATCTTCGCCACTTCTCGGCCCGATCTCGGCCAGTGTCAGAAACCCATGACCCGTAAGCCAATCGTTCCAAGCAGCTTCAGCGTTACCGCCGCGCTTGATCGTGAAAAGGACACCAGTCCATGTTTCAGGTGCCGTCGCCCGGTCGTAAGACGTCCAGTCCATCCGGCCAGAAGAACGCTTCGAAAGATCGGTTTCCGATAGCTGGCCAGTCCTTTGGATATTCTTTGGATCAGCCTTTATATGGGAAGGTGCAGCCTTGCCCCCTTTTTCGCGCATATCTGCCCCCTTATGCGTTGCCCCTTCGCGGATACCAACGGGTGCAGGCTTGCCCCCCTTTTTGTGCTTCGTGGTTGGTGCTTGTGCCGCTTTCGGGCGGTCATGGCCGGACGCTTCCGGCCCCTTCGGGCAGATCATCGGCACCACGTTGTTGCCGCCCAGAAAGAAGATTTCAGACCGATTTCCGCGCCCGCGTCCTTCGGTCTTGATCAGCCATCCCGCCGCCGCCAGATCGCGTAGGGCGCGCTTGATGGTATCGACAGACGTAGCAAGGGCATCGGCCAAGGTGTCGGTGCCGGGCGCGCAATGCGCCGTCTCATGGTGCGAAAACTGCGTTGCGAGAACATGAGCGAGAAGCCGGGCCATCGGCGACAGTTCAGGGTCACCCGTGATCGCTTTGAGCCATCCCCAGCGGGCGCGGTTCCAGTTGCCGTTCTGATCAACACGCCTTCCAAGGATCGGTGCATCGGCGCTTCCGTTTTCAGCACCGTCAAATCGGTTGGACAAACGCCGATTTTCGCCATTGTTTTCAATGGTGCCAGTTGGCCGGGTTGGACAAGCCAAGTCCATTGATATTGCAAGAGAAGCGCCCTTCCCTACGGGCTGCCACTTACTTCTGCAATTTGTTGATTTTGCTGCGAAATTTCTAAGCGCCAAAATCCTACTACAGAACTACTACAGCGAAAAATCAGCCCTTTTGACCTGTCGAAGCGCTGAAAGCGATCACGCGAACGCGAAAGCCCAACTTGCCCTTAGCCGCAGCAAGGCTGCATAGTGCGGTGAAATCGGGGGTTTGCATGGACAACGTGACTTCGGACATACTTACTGGCTTGGGTTTGGCGATAACTTTGGTCGGGGCATGGATCACGGCCCGCGCGGTCATTTTGAAGGAAGCCGACGCGATCAGTGTCGGGATTCCGGGTTTTTGTGGCGAAACAGACCAAGAAAACCTTCAAATGCCGATGGTGCAGAACTTGCTTGCATCTTCGCGCGGCGCGCGGCGCGGTTTGTTGTTCATCGCGGGCGGAACTGCGCTGCAAATTGTTCCGATTGCCGTTCGATTGGTTTCGCTGGCGTTCGCATAAAAAGACCCCCGAAACCTTGCGGCAACGGGGGTCAGGCAGCTTCCATAGTGGCCCTGTGGAAGATCGTTAGAAAGCAGCTACTGGAATGCCCACAAGGTGCGCGTCGGGGTCGATGCCCGCTGCGGATCAATTCTGGACGCAGCGCTTTTGGTCACGCTCGCCCGCGTGGTTCGGGGCCTCAGCCAGATTTCGCCTGATCAGGCAAGTGCAGCACCGCGTTGATCAAACTGTTCTTGAGCGCGAGGTCTGATGCGAACTGCGCCAGAAGGGCGTCTGCATCGATCCGAACCCAATAGGGCGGCACATGAAAGGCCAGGTCGGCAAACATCGTGGGAAACAGGACGGCGAGGTATCCCGGCAGGAACACGAGATAGGGCCTGCCCGCCGGTGCGACCTTATCGAGCGCGAGGATCGCCGCGCGCCGGTCCGCCGTCAGCAGGCGCGTGATATCAGGATCGCTGCTGCGCAAACTGTAGGCCGCATCGAACGCCGCATCGCCGGTAAACGCGGCCGGCAGATCGGCCGCCTTGTCTTGCGAGGCAAGAATGCGCGGCGGCGCATCCTTCGGGGTCAGCACGACAATCGCCCCATCGACCGCGTCCGACGCCACCTCGACAGCCGAGACCGACAGGACGTGATCGGTGCTGCTGCGCCTCCCCGGCGCATAGGCGATCGACATCTCGGACAGCGACAGGGACCGCCCGTCCCGTTGGCCCTTGATCCGGTCAGTCGTTCTGGCGGACTGAAGATCGGGAAACAGGCGCCAGCTGCGAAGGCGCGGAAGGTCGGTCTCGGGTTCCACGACATGATCGAAACCTGACAGATGCGCCGATATCACCGTGGCGAAGCGGGATTTGACGGTCGCTTGATATTTACCCGACCGATTGCCCATGGCGATGAACCAGCCCACCACTGCGGCAAGGAGGCCGAAGATCACGGCGCTGGCCACGCCCTGCCCGCCGACGAGCAAGGCGACGAAAGCCCCGCCGCCCGCCAACGGCACGAAGAGCCGGGCGCGGCTGTCCACCGTCGCCAGCGTCTGAAGCCTGAGCGCTTCGAGCGCGTCTAGATGGGGCGCGATCTGGGCGGCAAGGGCGGCGCGCTCCTCCTCGGGCAGTGCCACGACGACACCACGCGGCGCATTCCCAGTGGCCTTCAGCGCCTGATCTGCACTGCCACCGATGCGCGCCCAAAGCGAGGTGAATGAAAAATCCGCATAGCTTGTCAAATCAAAGCCTTTCCTGATGTCCGGTCATACCCGCCATGTCGAAGATGGCATCCAGCGTGCCATACCTGAACGGCGCCCGTTAGTTGCCATGACGCGAGAGATCCGGAACTTCGGAATCCGGGCAAATCTCGGGCATCGCCTGCTGAATGATCAGCCCATGCTCCAGAAGGGTCGGGGCGGCATCGGCGATGAAGACCTGTGCAGAGGCTGCCTCGGCCATTGCGACCAAGGCGGCAGAGACCTGGTCGGGTAGCGGATCGCGGGTAGAAAACTGGTCGGCAAATTCCTGCGCCTGGCGCGCATAGGTGGCGATTGCGTTGGTGGGGCTTCGGCCCGCCTGGCCAAGGGCGGTGTCCTCCAACCCCTTGTCGGTCGCCTTCAGCAAGCTTGCGATCACTTTGCAGGTCGCGCGATCTGCCGCAGAGGCGGCGTCGGGGCCAGCCCCCACGGCAAGCACAAAGGGCACGCACCACCACAGGATTCGTCGGGGTTTGCAATCGGATCGAGTGTTCATTACCCAATTCCCCGCATCCAGACCGTGCGTCTGGCAAGGATCGGAGTCCCCGCGACTGTCGCGGTCATTTCCATGATGCCAAAAAGGTTTGACCAGTCGATCGCCATCATCCGATAGGTGAAGTTCATCTGCACGCCATCGACCACGGCGACCGAGGTTCCCACAAGGCGCGGCAACTCCATCTGGTCACAGCCCATCATCAGCCCGACATCGTCGGGGCTAAGAACCGGGGCAGGCACATACGGGTCTGATTTGTCGACCACCCAGCGGGGTTCATCGGCCAGCCGCAACACCAACGGCGCCTGCGCCTGGGGGTGCGTCGCCTCCAGCCTGTCGCCGCGCAAGGCAATGCTCAGCGTCTCGACCTCGCCATCGCCGGGAAATGGCAGAACCATCGGGCCCATCAGCGCGTAGCCCGACTGATGCTCGATCAACCAGTCGCCGGTAAAAGCCTCGACCACCCCGGCCCAATCGGATGCGCCGGTGTTTCCGCAAAAGGGTGATGGATCGGCACTGGCCGAACCGGCAAATGCCAACCCGGCGATGCAGGTCAATGGAAAGAGATGTTTCATATGCGGACCTTTCATGAGGGAATGACCTATCGCTCGACAAAAAAGCGGGTGTCGAAACGACCCTCGATGCTGCGGCAGTTTGCCGGATCGCCTTCGTCTTCGTAATCTTCCGAATAGCACAGCTCTGCCGCAAAGGTGCCGACCGCACGGCCCTCTTCGCCATCGGCCTCAAGCGTGGTGAATGTCACCGCGGGCACGGAGGGCGCGCCATCCGATGTCCAGCGCACTGCGCCCCCGCGTGGGGCGTAGCTGATGGTCACGCCCATGGGTGCCGTTTGCGGCCCCGGCTGTTCGGCCATGTAATCGACCTCAACGCTCAGCCGCTTGTTGTCGGCGCTGTTGTAGCCCACGATGTTCAAGTTGGCGAACGCACCGCCCAGGAACATGAACGCCGTCGCCTGCGCCTCGTCCCCTTCGCGGGCAAGGACCGTTGGCTGCGCGATGGTTTCGCCATCGAAAAGCGCCTCGATGCTGCCGATCCCTTCGGTTTCTAAGGCCAGAATCGGTGTCGCTGTCGCAAGGAGCGCGAGAAAAGCTGTGGTGAATTCCATCAGTATCATATCCCCCCTGAATCATGTCGGGTAAATCCTCCCGCAAGGCAAAAGTCCGCAGGGGCGCCCTTCGGTTCGGGGCACACCCTCATCCCTGTGTTCAGGCTATGAAAAGTGCAGCCGCGTGACCACATTTTTTTTGCAACGGGGGGGGGGACCATGGAAAGGGTCGCCTCCGGCTCTGCCTGCCGTTTGCGAGGCAGAGTCCAGAAAAAACGACTGCTTGCTGTCAGTCGCCGGGGTTCGGCCATTCGTGCCAAGGATGATGACCAGCCTGACCTGCCCCTGGCCGCCCCTCGTTCATGACGCGAGTCATTGGGGTTGATGGTTGTCGGTTGCGGTGTTGGCTTTTGGCGCAGCGGCAGGGCAGATGGAAACCCCGAACCTGGGCTAGAACTCATATCCGAACCGCGCCACGTCGGCGGCGCAGAGCCTGCCCACCAGTGCGGCATCGGATTGGGAGTAATACCCCCGCCAGTCGGCAGCACGGGCTGAGGTGTTGACGCGCGGCGTGGGCGGCAGGGCAAAGCCCAGATGCGCCTCCAAGGGGGCGGCATCTTCGGCCAGATGTTCGAGCCGCAAGAATGCGTCGCAGCATTCGCCCACGCCGGGCAGGGTCAAATAGCTTGCATAGGGCGTTGCGCCGACTGCGGTCTGGGTGGCGGGCGTATTGAGAAAGCCGCTGAAATCAGTTGCCCGCGCCAATGCCACCTGCGGATGTGCGAAGGTCTGCGAGCGTAGCCAGTGGTAATAGCTCACCATCCGGTCCCAGGGATTGCGCACCAGGGTAAAGGTGAAGAACGCCTGCGCCTCGGCGGCGGTTATCAGGCCGATCGCATCGGCCAGCGTTGCATGTTTCCAGATCCGCCCGGCAGCCTGCACGCCTTGCAGCCGGCGCCGCCTGCGCCGAGCCTTGGGGGTATCGGAGATCAGGATGTCATCGGCCAGCGCGCGCGATTCGAGCGCCGCAGTCAGCGCGGTGCCCCCGGTCTTCGGGATGTGCACGAAGATATAGCGGCGGCCGCGCGAGATGATCATGGCCGAACCTTAGCGCCCGCGCAGCGCAATCAAAACCCCCGCCGCGACGATCACGCCCATACCTACAAGCGCGGCGAGCCCCGGCACCTGCCCCCAGAGCAGCCAGCTCCAGACCGCCGCTGCGGGCAATACCGAGTATTCGAACACCGAGGCCTGGCTTGCCTGTGTCAGCTGGTAACCGCGCACCAGAAGCCCGACCCCCACCAGCGAGCCCGCCGCCTGCACCGCCACCCAGAACCAGACCCCGGCCGAGGGCCAAACGGCGCCACGGGCCAGAAAGCCATCGGCGCCCGCCGCAGCCTCGGGGGCCAGCACGGCCAGCACCGCCATGCCTGCAAGGCCCATCACCCCCAGCGCCGCCATATAACCTGCGGTCAGCGTGACGACGCTTTCGCGCGAGCACCAGGCGCGGGTCGCGACATTGCCCATCGCGTAAAATGCGCCGCCCGCTACCGGCATCAGCGAAGCAGGCCCGAAAGTGCCGCCTGCCACCGGCCCCAGCACCAGCAGAATGCCCGCAAAGCCAAGCGCCACCGCCACCACCGACACAACCGAGATGCGCTGGCCGTAGAACACCCTCTGGATCAGCAGCACGAAGAACGGCGCCGAAAACAGCCCCGCCGCGGCCTGCGCCACCGGCAGGAATGCGAGCGCCCCGAAATACATGAGCATCCCGGTTGCGTGCACCAGACTGCGCGCCAGCACCGCGCGCGCGGAAACCGGGCGAAGCCGCATGCGCAGTAACGGTACCGCAAGCGCAAGCATCGGCACCATCATCGCCGAGCGCAGCGCCTGAAACTGCCACAGCCCGATTTCCTCGGCGATGACACGCACATAATTGTCGATGTAGCCGATGAGAACCGCGAACACCCCGATCGCCACCGCTGCCGCTACCGTGCGGTTTGGCATCACCGCCATGCTTGCCTCTGCCATACCTGCCCCCCCCTCGCACCGCACCCGTTCTTTACCGTCCGCCGCCCCCCGGCCCGCCCGAAAACGACACTGCCGCGCCATTTGCCCGAAAATCTGACAGATCGCGGCGGCGGAGCGGTGGCGCGGGTGCCCTGCGCATTGACCGGCCCACGGCTTCGTCTATCCTGAAGCAAAAGAAAAGGGGCGGGCAGGCGATGACGGCGCTCAGCGAATATCAGCGGCTCGAAAGCGGCGGCATCTGGCGTGAGGCACCCGAGGCGCAGCGGCGCGAGGTGATCGTGGCATTTGGTGATGCGACTCTGGTCATTTCCGATGGCCACAGTGCGCGCGCACTTGCACATTGGTCGTTGCCCGCGCTGACGCGCCTCAACCCCGGCGTTGAGCCCGCGCTCTATGCACCCAGCCCGGACGCCGACGAAGATCTGGAAATCGACGACCCGGCGATGATCGCTGCGGTGGAAAAGGTGCGGGCCGCGTTGTTGGCGCGGCGCCCCCACCCGGGGCGACTGCGGCTTTGGGTTATGGCAGGACTGGCTGCGACGACAGCAGCGCTGGGGCTGTTCTGGCTTCCGGGCGCCGTTTTCACGCATGCAGCGACCGTGGCGCCGCCTGCGCAACGTTCCGAGATCGGCGGCATGGTGCTGGCAGAGCTTGCCAAACTGACCGGTGCGCCCTGCGAAACTGCGACCACGCGGCCCGTGCTCGATGTTTTTGCGGAAAGGCTGTTGCCCGGCAGCAAGATCGTGCTGGTTCCGACCGCGCTCAACGGCGCGCTGGCGCTGCCGGGGCAGGTTCTGGTGCTCGGCATGCCACTGGTGCAGCGCTACGATGGCCCCGAAGCTGCGGCCGGGCATCTGTTGGCCGCAAGGCTCGCAGCGGAATCGCACGATCCGCTGCTGGCGGCGCTGCGTTGGGCGGGCCTGCGCGCCGCCTTCCGACTGCTTGCAACCGGCGCGCTTCCGGCCTCGACGCTGACCGGATTTGGCCAGAACCTGCTGACCGACCCACCGGTTGCGCCCGATATGGCCACCGTGACCGCGCTTCTGATCCAGGCGGGGGCAGACCCGACACCATATCTGAAAAGCCTTGGAAACGGCGAGCCCTTCGCCATCGCCGCCCCCCCAGCGCAAACGCTGATGAGCGACGGCGACTGGGTGACACTTCAGGGCGCCTGCGTTCAATAGGCGCGGCGGCGGTTAGCGGACGAAGGCATCGCCAAAGCCCGCACCGCGCGCAATTCCCAGCGCCCCGCGCAGCGCATCGGCGCCCTCGAACGGCCCTGCATAGACAATCTGCAGCGCGCGCCCGCCCTGCACCACCTGCGCCGAGGCGACCGGCAACCCCAGCGCGCGCAGGCGGGCGCGGGTGGCCTCGGCGTTGGCGGGCACGCCGAACGTGCCGACCTGCACGAAGCGCGCGCCAGCGGGCACGGCCACGGCGGGTGCCTGCGCTTGCGTTGCGGGGGCCGATTTGCTTGACAGGGTGGTGTGCGTGGCGCTGCGCGTGGCAGCCCGCGCAGGTTGCGCGCTCATCAGCTTGGCGGGCACATCGTCGCTCCACATCTGTGCCATCTGTGCCGCGCCGCTTGCGCTGCCCTGCCCACGATAGGGGTTGAGCCGGTCGTCATCCCAAGCCGCGCGGTAACCCTGCGGCACCGCCACCGCAACAGGCGCCGGGGCGACACCTGCGACACGAAGCCCGGGCACCCCGGCGCCATTGATATAGCCCACCGGGTCGGCGGTCTGCGGCCCGCACCGGACCACATGGCGCCCATCGGAAAGCATGTATCGCTGCGCCACCGGCGACAGGTTCGGGCAAACCGCCTGCGCATTGGTAACCGCGACCGTGGCAACAATGGTCGGAAGCGCCGGCGCCACCGCCCCGGTTTGCGCTACATAGGGCGATACATAGGCACCCGGACTGGCCACCGTCGCCACCGCTACCGGCGCCGTCGCGGGCACGGCAGCGACCGTCGGCAGGACCGGGCGCGGCACAAGGCCTGCCGGCGGTGGTGTGGTGGTAAGCGCAATTGTCGCGGTTGGTGCACCCACGGCAGCGCGGGGCGCCGCTGCAGGCGGTGCCGTGGTGGCAACCGCAGTTGCACCGAAAGTTGGCACATATCCACACAGATGCGCGCCGCCACGGTCGACCCGCGCCACCCAGTTGACCGAGGTACCGACACCCGCGCGCACGAACACGCAACCTGCCGAGTCAACAAACTGTCGCCCGCTGTAGCCTGATGGCGGTACATCACGCGGGCTGTTGATTTCGAGGCCCCGCGCCGGGCCACCGCCGCCACACAAAGCCACACCCATTGCCGCCGCCGAAATGAACCTTGAAAATCGCATGACCGCCCCCGGTTTTACCCGGGTAAAAATGCGACAGGATTGTGTCTAAGTAAAGAACAATTACCCTATTTTGTGCCAAACATGCGGTCACCCGCATCCCCTAGCCCCGGAACGATATAGCCGTGGTCGTTCAGATGGCTGTCCACGGCCGCCGTGACAATCGGCACATCGGGGTGCGCCTCGGTCATGCGCGCGATGCCTTCGGGTGCCGCAAGCAGGCACAGGAAGCGGATATTTCGCGCGCCCGACTTTTTCAAAAGGTCGATCGCCGCAACTGACGAATTGCCGGTGGCCAGCATCGGATCGACCACGATCACCGTGCGATCCTCAAGCTCGGCGGGAACCTTGTAGTAATATTGCACCGGTTTGAGTGTTTCGGGGTCGCGGTAAAGACCTATGAAGCCCACCCGCGCCGCCGGAATCAGCTCCAGAATCCCGTCGAGCAACCCGTTACCCGCGCGCAGGATCGAGATCAGCGCCAGTTTCTTGCCATCAAGAATCGGAGCATCCATGGCGCAGATCGGGGTTTCGATGTGCTTGGTGGTCAGATCGAGCCCGCGCGTGACCTCATAAGCCAAAAGCAGGCTGATCTCGCGCAAAAGCCTGCGAAACCCCGCCGTTGATGTGTCTTTTTCGCGCATCAGCGTCAGCTTGTGCTGCACCAGCGGGTGATCGACCACGGTCAGATGATCAGACATCAGCTTTCTCCAGTTTTTTCATGATCTTGTCGCGTGTATCAGGGTCGCAGAACGCGGCCTCGGCCGAGGTCCTGGCAATCCCGAGAAACACGGCATCATCCCAACCAAAGGCCTCGGCAAGGTGCGCATATTCGCGCGCCATGGTGGTGTGGAAGAAGGGCGGATCGTCGGTGGAAATGGTCACGCGCACGCCGCGTTCGCGCAGACGAGCAATCGGATGCGCGGGCCAGTCGGGGTAAATTCCCAGCGCAATGTTCGAGCCGGGGCAACATTCAAGCACCACGCCTGCCTCGGCAAGGTCTTCGACCAGCCGGGGGTCTTCAATTGCGCGCACGCCATGACCGATGCGCTCGACCCCCAGATCGCGCCATGCAGCGCGCACGCTCTCGGGCCCGCCCCACTCGCCCGCATGACAGGTCAGGCGTAAACCCGCCTCGCGTGCACATTCAAAAGACCATTTGAAATCAATCGGTTGCCACTTCTTTTCGTCACCCGCGAGACCAAAGCCCACGATGAAATCGCCCGCCGTTTCGGCCGCGCAAAGTGCAGTTTCGCGGGCCTTTTCGGGGCCGAAGTGGCGAATGGGCGTGACGATGCCGCGCAGCACGATGCCAAAGTCGCGCTCGGCGCCCGCCGCCGCTTCGTGGATCGCGGCGAGGTAGTCGCGCCAGGCACCCACATCGCGGCCACCGCAGAAGTCGGGGCTGAGAAAGGTTTCACAATAAACGACCCCGCTCGCTGCGCTTTCTTGCAGCACCGCGCGCGTCAGGCGCGCATAATCCTCGGGCCGCGAAAGGGTCGAGGTGGCGACCTCGTAAACCTCCAGAAAGTGCCAGAAATCGCGATAGGCATAATTGCCGTGATCGTCGAATATACCGTTGATATTCATACGCTTTTCAAACGCGATCTGGCGGATGAAGGCGGCCGGCGCGGCGCCTTCCAGATGCAGGTGCAACTCGATCTTGGGCTCGATCACGGTCACAGAAAATTCCTCCCCGGCCCTCGGCAAGGCAGCCCGAGATGGGTTGCCAGCGTGGCCGCAACATCGACAAAGGCGACCTGTCCGATCGCGCGCGCCCCCATGCCCCAACCGACCACCGGCACCCGCTCGCGCGTGTGGTCGCTGCCGTGCCAGGTAGGGTCATTGCCGTGGTCGGCGGTGAAGATTGCCAGATCGCCGGGGCGAAGCCGTGCCAGAAACTGCGCGGCGGCGGCATCAAACCATTCGAGTGCGCAGGCATAGCCCGATACGTCGCGCGGGTGGCCATAAGCACTGTCAAACTCGACAAAGTTGGCAAATGTTAAGGATCCGGGTTCAGCATGGTCGGCCAACCAAAGCAAATGTTCGAAAAGTGCAGCGTCGCTTTTACCCTTGTGAACCGCAGAAATGCCTCGGCCCGAGAATATGTCGCTGATCTTGCCGATTGCATGGGTCACTCTGCCCGCCTCTGAAGCCCAGTCGAGCAGGGTCGGCGCGGGTGGTGCGATGGCATAGTCGTGGCGGTTCGGGGTGCGCCGGAACGCGCCTGGTGTGCCGGTGAACGGCCGCGCAATCACCCGTCCCACCCGCATCGCGTGCAGACGGGGGGCAAGGTCTTGGCAGAGCTTCAGCAACCGTTCCAGCCCAAAGGCTTCTTCATGCGCGGCAATCTGAAATACCGAATCCGCCGAAGTATAGCAGATTGGCCAGCCGGTTCGCAGATGCTCGGCGCCAAGCCGCTCCATGATCTCCAAACCCGCCGCGTGGCAGTTGCCCAAGACCCCGCCGGTGCCCGCAAGCCGCGACACTTCTTGCGTAATATCAACGGGAAAGGCAGGAACTGTGACGGGGAAATAGGTCCAGTCCCACGGCACCGGCACCCCAGCCAACTCCCAATGCCCTGAAGGGGTATCCTTGCCGCGCGAAACTTCGGTGGCGGCGCCCCAGAGCCCGGCGGGCGTGGCACTTAGCCCCGGCGAAGGCGCGCCCGAGGCCAGCCGCAGCGCGGCGCCAAGCCCAAGCGAATCGAGCGTTGGCACCCGCAACGGCCCGCTGCGCCCGGTTTCGGCGCGCCCCCCCGCGCAGGCTGCGGCGATATGGCCAAGCGTGTTGGCGCCAGTATCAGGCTGGCCTGCGTTGAAATACTCAGCGGCATCGGGGGCGCCACCGATGCCGCAACTATCGAGGACAATCAGAAACGCGCGCGTCATCCGGCCACCCGCTCGATCACCAGCGCGGGCTCGCGCGGGGCATCTGCGGCGAGCGTATAGGCTGCGGCCACGGCCGCCACCGCCGCATCGGCCGCCGTTTCGGTGGCGGCATGCACGAAAGCCAGAGGCTCGGCCTTGTCCATTTCGTCGCCGATCCGAGACAACCGCGAAAGGCCCACCGAGGGGTTGATGCGATCGCCGCCCACCAGCCGCCCACCGCCCAGCCGCACCACCGCGTGGCCCAAGGCGGCACCATCGATGCGCGTCACGAAACCGTCACGCTCGGCAAGAACGGGGCGGATCACCGGCGCTGCGGGCAAGCGGTCGGGGTAACGTTCAACAAAATCGGCAGGGCCGCCCAGCGCCGCCACCATCCGCCCGAACGCCGCCGCCGCGCGCCCCGATTCCAGCGCCTCAGCAATCATCGCGGCGCCATCGGTTACGCTGTCTGCGAGTTTCGCCAGCGCCAACGCTTCGCCGCCCAAGGCCACGGTCACCTCCCAAAGGGCTGCATTCACGGCGGTTCCGGTGAGCGTTTCCATGCATTCGAGCACCTCAAGCGCGTTGCCCGCGGACTGGCCCAGAGGTTGGCTCATGTCGGTAATCAGCGCGACGGTCTTGCAGCCCGCGCCGTTGGCGGTTTCGACCAGCGACCGGGCGAGCGCGCGCGCATCGTCAAGCGTCTTCATGAAGGCGCCCGAGCCTGCCTTGACATCGAGCACCAACACCTCAAGCCCCGCCGCCAGCTTCTTGGAAAGAATGGAAGCAGTAATCAGATCAATGCTTTCCACGGTTCCAGAGATGTCGCGGATGCCGTAAAGGCGGCGGTCGGCGGGGGCGATATCGGCGCTGGCACCCACGATCGCGCAGCCCACCTCGCGCACCACTTCGCGCAGCCCGTCAACGCCGGGGTCACTGCGGTAGCCGGGAATTGCCTCAAGCTTGTCGAGGGTGCCGCCGGTGTGGCCGAGGCCGCGCCCCGAGATCATCGGCACATAGGCGCCACAGGCCGCAAGCGCGGGTGCCAAAAGCAGCGAGACCGAATCGCCGATGCCGCCGGTGGAGTGCTTGTCGAGCACCGGGCCGGGCAGCGACCAGTCAAGCACGCGCCCCGAATCGCGCATGGCGCGGGTCAGGCCAACGCGGCCTTGCGTGCCGATGCCCTTAAGGTAGACGGCCATCGCAAACGCGCCCGCCTGCGCATCGCTGACCGCGCCAGTGGCCAGGCCATCTGCAAACCAGCGCGCGGCATCTTCGGGCAGGCCCTGCCCGTCGCGCACCCCGGCGATTATTCCACGCGCGTCCATCAGGCACGGTCCATGTGGCTCGGGTCAAACCGCCCCGGCAGCAGATCGCCAACTGTCGTCTGCAACTGCTTGCCATCGGTCGTGGCCAAAGTGACGGGCACCTCGGAGCGGGCAAACTCGGCCAGCTTTTGCCGGCAGCCACCGCAGGGCGGCACCGGGCTTGGGCTGTCGGCGATCACGCAAAGCTCGATGAATTCGGTCTCGCCCGCAGCCACCATGGCGGCGATGGCACCGGCCTCGGCGCAAGTGCCTTCGGGGTAGGCGACATTTTCAACGTTGCAGCCGCGGTATATGGCGCCCGATTTGCCACGCAGCGCCGCGCCAACCTTGAAACGGGAATAGGGGGCATAGGCGTTTTCGCGCACTTCTGCCGCAGCTTTCATAAGGGTCATCGGCGCCTCCGGTCCTGCCGACGTGATCCTGCGCCGGGCACGCGGATGATGCAAGCCGTGGCCCGCTGCGCCACAGGCACAACCGGGCTATTCCCAGTCAGTCTAAAACGGTTTAAGGTTAAACCAGTTTCCGGGGAGGCAACGATGGACGAGACACGGCACGAAAACGCCCGCGCGGCAGCGCTGGAATACCACGAGTTTCCGAAGCCGGGCAAACTCGAGATCCGCGCCACCAAGCCGCTTGCAAACGGCCGCGACCTGAGCCGGGCCTATTCGCCCGGTGTGGCCGAAGCCTGCCTGGAGATCAAGCGCGCCCCTGCCACCGCCGCGCGCTACACCGCCCGCGCGAACCTCGTTGGCGTGGTGACAAACGGCTCCGCGGTGCTGGGCCTTGGCAATATCGGCGCACTTGCGGCCAAGCCGGTGATGGAAGGCAAGGCAGTTCTGTTCAAGAAATTCGCCAATATCGACGCTTTCGACATCGAATTGAACGAGCCCGACCCGGTGAAGCTGGCCGAAATCGTCTGTGCGCTGGAGCCGACGTTCGGCGCCATCAACCTGGAAGACATCAAGGCGCCCGACTGCTTCATCGTCGAGAAGATCTGCCGTGAGCGGATGAACATTCCGGTATTTCACGACGATCAGCATGGAACCGCCATCGTGGTCGGTGCGGCGGTTACCAACGCGCTTCATGTGACTGGGCGCAGCTTTGACAATATCAAGATCGTCTCGACTGGCGGCGGTGCCGCGGGCATCGCCTGCCTCAACATGCTGCTCAAGCTCGGGGTGAAGCGCGAAAACGTCTGGCTTTGCGATATTCACGGCCTTGTCTACGAAGGCCGTGAGATCGACATGAACCCGCAAAAGGCGGCCTACGCACAGGTTTCTGACAGACGCACGTTGGCCGAGGTGGTCGATGGCGCAGACCTGTTCCTTGGGTTGTCCGGCCCCGGCGTGCTGACACCCGAACTGGTCGCCCGCATGGCCCCGCGCCCGATCATCTTTGCGCTCGCCAACCCGACGCCCGAAATCTTGCCCGAGGCGGTGCGGTCGGTCGCGCCAGATGCCCTTATCGCCACCGGCCGCAGCGATTACCCCAATCAGGTCAATAACGTGCTGTGTTTTCCGTTCATCTTTCGGGCGGCGCTGGATGTGGGGGCAACCACGATCAACGACGAGATGCAACTGGCCTGCATCGAGGGCATCGCGGCACTGGCGCGCGCCACAACCAGCGCCGAGGCCGCCGCCGCCTACCGGGGCGAGAAAATGACCTTCGGGCCGGATTACCTGATCCCCAAGCCGTTTGACCCGCGCCTGATCGGCACCGTCGCCAAGGCAGTGGCCAAGGCGGCCATGGAAACAGGGGTCGCCACCCGCCCGATCGCCGACCTGCCCGCCTACAAGGCGCGGCTGGACGGTTCGGTGTTCAAATCCGCCCTGCTGATGCGCCCGGTGTTCGAGGCCGCGGCCACCGCTACCCGCCGTATCGTCTTTGCCGAGGGCGAAGACGAGCGGGTGCTGCGCGCCGCCAACGCGATGATCGAGGAAACCACCGACAAGCCGATTCTGATTGGCCGCCCCGAGGTGATCGCGCGGCGCTGCGAGCGCGCGGGCCTGCCGATTCGCCCCAGCGTGGATTTTGACATCGTCAACCCCGAGGATGATCCGCGCTACCGCGACTATTGGGGCACCTACCACGAACTGATGGCGCGGCGCGGGGTTACACCCGATACCGCGCGGGCGATCATGCGCACCAACACCACCGCGATTGCCGCCGTGATGGTGCACCGCGGCGAGGCCGACAGCATGATCTGTGGAACTTTCGGGCAATATTTGTGGCACCTTAAATATGTCCGCCAGATACTGGCGCGCGGCGGCTTGCACCCGGTCGGCGCGCTTAGCCTGATGATCCTCGAAGATGGGCCGCTGTTCGTTGCCGATACGCATGTCTACCCCGAGCCCACGCCCGAACAGATTGCCGCCTGCGTGATCGGCGCGGCCCGGCATGTGCGCCGTTTTGGCCTGGCACCCAAGGTTGCGCTCTGTAGCCACTCGCAATTTGGCAACCTCAACACCGATTCGGGTAAGCGCATGCGCGCCGCGCTGGAACTGTTGGATGCGCGCGGGGTGGATTTTGCCTATGAGGGCGAAATGCACGTTGATGCCGCGCTCGACCAGGCCCTGCGCGACCGGATTTTTCCGGGCGCCCGGTTTGAAGGCGCGGCGAACGTGCTGATATTTGCCAACACCGATGCCGCCTCGGGGGTGCGCAACATTCTCAAGGCGAAAGCGGGCGGGCTTGAGGTAGGTCCGATCCTGGTGGGCATGGGCAACCTTGCCCATGTCGTGACGCCCTCGATCACCGCACGGGGGCTTTTGAACATGTCCGCTATCGCGGGCACCCCGGTTGCGCATTACGGTTGATGGCCCTCGAGAAGGATATTTTGGCAATCAATACGCCACAAGGCCGGCACCACCCAAGGCTGCGGCGGGCGCCACCTGACTTTGCAAATTCGGCTGATCGCGCGGCAAAACCGGTCGGTTTCGACCTATTTGCAAAACTTTGCGGTCGCCTTATGCAGATTTCTGCAAATTTCCGCCGTTCCCGGCCCGCTGCGCGCGGTAACATTCTTGCGGGAATCTTTGGCGGCGCCTAACAAGCTTCAAAGATGCGGAGGAGGCATGCGATGGCATACAGCGACGTTTACGACAGCTGGAAAAAAGACCCCGAAGGTTTCTGGATGCAGGCGGCGGAGGCGATCGATTGGGTGAAGCCGCCCAGCAAGGCGCTTTTTGCCGAAAAGGCCCCGCTTTACGAATGGTTCTGCGACGGCGAGGTGAACACCTGCTGGAACGCAGTCGACCGCCATGTTGAGGCCGGGCGCGGCGACCAATTGGCGATCATTCACGTCAGCCCGATCACCCATTCGCGCAAGGGCATTACCTATGCCGAACTACAGTCGCGCGTCGCCAGTCTTGCCGGGGCGCTGCGCGCCAAGGGCGTGGAAAAGGGCGACCGCGTCATCATCTACATGCCAATGGTGCCCGAAGCGCTGGAGGCGATGCTGGCCTGCGCACGACTGGGGGCGATCCATTCGGTGGTGTTTGGCGGCTTTGCCGCGCACGAACTTGCGGTGCGCATTGATGACTGCAAGCCCAAGGCCATCATTGCCGCCTCGTGCGGGCTAGAACCGGGGCGGGTGGTGCATTACAAGCCCCTGCTTGACAAGGCAATCGAGGCGGCCGCGCATAAACCCGACTTCTGCGTTATCTTTCAGCGTGAACAAGAGGTTGCAAAGCTGACCGAGGGCCGCGATTTCGCCTGGCACACATTCCAGTATGGGGTCGAGCCTGCGGAATGCGTGCCGGTGCGGGGCGACCACCCGGCCTATATTCTCTACACCTCGGGCACCACCGGCCAGCCCAAGGGGGTAATCCGCGCCACCGCCGGGCATCTGGTAGCGCTGAACTGGACGATGAAGGCGATCTACAACATCGACAAGGGCGACGTGTTCTGGGCGGCCTCGGATGTGGGCTGGGTGGTGGGCCACAGCTACATCTGCTACGGGCCGCTGATTGCCGGGGCCACCACCATTGTCTATGAGGGCAAGCCGGTGGGCACGCCAGATGCGGGCGCCTTCTGGCGCGTGTTGCAGAACCAGCGGGTGAAGGCGCTGTTCACCGCCCCCACGGCCCTGCGCGCGATCAAGCGCGAAGACCCCGAGGGCAAGCTGATCGACGACTTTAACCTGCGCCATTTCGATGCACTTTATCTTGCTGGCGAACGGGCCGACCCCGACACCGTGAAATGGGCGCAGCGGCATTTGCGGGTGCCGGTGGTCGATCACTGGTGGCAAACCGAAACCGGCTGGGCGATTGCCGCGAACCCCTTGGGTATCGAGGAACTGCCGACCAAGATCGGCAGCCCTTCGGTGCCGATGCCGGGTTACGATGTGCAGGTGCTTGATGAGGGCGGTCACCCGGTGCCCACGGGCGAGCTGGGCGCCATCGTGGTCAAGCTGCCGCTGCCACCCGGCACGCTGCCCGGCCTCTGGAACGCCGAGGCGCGGTTCCGCAAGAGCTATCTTGAGCATTTCCCCGGCTATTACGAAACCGGCGATGCGGGCTACATTGACGCCGACGGCTACCTTTACATCATGGCGCGCACCGATGACGTGATCAACGTGGCGGGTCACCGGCTTTCGACAGGCGCGATGGAAGAGGTTCTGGCCGGGCACCCCGATGTGGCCGAATGTGCGGTGATCGGGGTGGCGGATGCGCTGAAGGGGCAGCAGCCGCTCGGGTTCCTGTGCCTCAACAAAGGCGCCACGCGGGCGCCCGCCGATGTGGTCAAAGACTGCGTGAAACTGGTGCGCGAAGAAATCGGCCCGGTTGCCGCTTTCAAGCTCGCCTGTGTCGTGAACCGTTTGCCCAAGACCCGCTCTGGCAAGATCCTGCGCGCGACCATGGTGAAAATCGCCGACGGCGAACCCTACAAGATGCCCGCCACCATCGACGACCCCGCAGTGCTGGACGAGATTGCCGAGGCACTGAAGACGCTGGGGCTACCGGCAAAGTGAGCGGCGCGGGGGCGGCCCGGCGCCGCCCCTGCCCCTCAGACGAACTGTTCGCGCATCAGCCGCTCGCCCAGCCCATGCCCGTTTTCAAACAGGATGCGGTGCAAGACAGTGGGTTCGGAGCGGATCTCGACCCAAAGCACCGGCCGGACCGATCGACCGTCGGCATCGGCCATGACCGGGCGCTTATCGGGTTCCAGCACATCGAACCGCACGGTGGCGGCCTTTGGCAAAATTGCGCCGCGCCAACGGCGGGGCCGAAAAGCGGCAACCGCGGTCAGGGCCAGAACATCGGACCCGATCGGCAAGATCGGCCCGTGCGCGGAATAGTTGTAGGCGGTGGAACCGGCGGGGGTGCAGACGATGGCGCCGTCACAGACCAGTTCCGCGAGCCGCTCTTTGCCGTTCACCGAAATGCGCAGCTTTGCCGCCTGCGGCCCGGCGCGCAACACCGAGACGTCGTTGATAGCCAGCGCCTCGTGCACCTGCCCATCGACGGTTTGTGCGCGCATGGCAAGCGGGTTCAGCACCGCCTCTTCGGCCTCTGTCACCCGCGCGGGCAGACCATCTTCGGCGTAGTCGTTCATCAGAAACCCGATGGTGCCGCAGTTCATGCCATAGACCGGCAGGCCCCGCCCCTCATGCAGGGTTTGGAGCATCAGGCCATCGCCTCCAAGCGCCACGACAACGTTGGCCTTATCGGTTGGCACCTGCCCATAGCGCGCCACGAGCACCGCGAGCGCGGTTTGCGCGGGGGCGCTGGCCGAGGCGACAAAATGGATACGGGGGGCGGCGCGCATGGTTTCCTCCGAGGTCCGGAAAACCTTTGCGCGCGCCGATAGGAAACACAAGCGCCGAACCGGCGCGTTTGTGGCGCCTTTTGCCGCGCCAAATAGCGCAATTGCCGCTTTGCGTGCTTTCGGGTTGTGGCCCGGTGCGCTAAATGGGGCCAAACCTTCCTGAGGAGAAGCCCATGACCGCCGCCACCCGTGATACCGGCTATTTCACCGAAACGCTTGCCAGCCGCGACCCCGAGATTGCCGCCGCGATTCGGTCAGAACTCGGCCGCCAGCAGCACGAGATCGAGCTGATCGCCTCGGAAAACATCGTCTCTGCGGCGGTGCTTGAGGCACAAGGCTCGGTGATGACCAACAAATACGCCGAGGGCTACCCCGGCAAGCGCTACTATGGCGGCTGCGAATTTGTCGATGTGGCCGAAAACCTTGCCATCGAGCGGGCGAAAAGGCTGTTTGGCTGCGGCTTTGCCAATGTGCAGCCGAACTCGGGCAGCCAGGCCAACCAGGGCGTTTTCAACGCGCTTCTGAAGCCGGGCGACACCATTCTGGGCATGAACCTCGCCAGCGGCGGGCACCTTACGCACGGCGCGGCGCCAAACCAATCCGGCAAATGGTTCAACGCGATCCAGTATGGCGTGCGCGCGCAAGACAACCGCATCGATTATGACGAGGTGGCGCGGCTGGCGCGCGAACATCACCCGAAAATGATCATTGCCGGGGGCTCCGCCATTCCGCGGCAGATCGATTTTGCCGCCTTCCGTGCAATTGCCGATGAGGTGGGCGCGCTGTTGATGGTGGACATGGCGCATTTTGCGGGCCTGGTGGCGGGCGGCGCGCACCCCTCGCCCTTCCCCTATGCCGATGTCGCCACCACCACCACGCACAAAACGCTGCGGGGCCCGCGCGGCGGCATGATTCTGACCAATGACGAAGCATGTGATCGCCGCCAAGGCGGTGGCCTTTGGCGAGGCGCTGCGCCCCGAGTTCGCGGCCTATGCGGCGCAGGTGGTGAAAAATGCGCAGGCGCTGGCGGATGAGTTGATGAAGGGCGGGCTGGCGATTGTGACCGGCGGCACCGACACCCACCTGATGCTGGTTGACCTCAGGCCCAAGGGCGTTAAGGGCAACACCACCGAAAAGGCGCTCGGGCGCGCGCATATCACCTGCAACAAGAACGGCATTCCGTTTGACCCCGAAAAGCCCACCGTAACCTCGGGTGTGCGGCTGGGCACCCCGGCAGGCACCACGCGCGGTTTCGGTGAGGCCGAGTTCCGCGAGATCGGGCGCTGGATCGTCGAAGTGGTCGATGGCCTTGCGGCAAATGGCGAGGAAGATAACGGCACCGTCGAGGCCGCAGTGCGTGCCAAGGTTGCTGTGCTTTGCGCCAAGTTTCCGATCTATCCGGGGCTGTGACCCCATCGCACCGCCCTGCGCCGCCGACCGCCGAGATCGAGCGGCGGCTTGGCGACGCGGTGCGCGCGCGGCTGCCGCACCGGCTGGCAGAATTCGTGATGTTTGTGCTCAAGCAAGGCTGGGCCTGCCTTTTCGGCGGACTGATGCTTGCCGCGATCATTGCCAGCAAGGCAGTCTGGCAACCCGATTGGGCGGTGCAGCGCTACGATGCGCTGTTCGCTTTTGCGCTGCTGACGCAGGCGATGTTCCTCAGGCTCCGGCTTGAAACCTGGGCCGAGGCGCGGGTGATATTGCTGTTTCACCTTACCGGCACGGCGATGGAATGGTTCAAGGTCGGCGCCGGGTCCTGGGGCTACCCCGAGCCCGGCCTGATCAAGCTGTTCGGGGTGCCGCTGTTTTCGGGCTTCATGTATGCCTCGGTCGGCTCATACATCGCGCGGGTAATCCGCATTTTCGACATGCGCTTTGCGCCTTACCCGCCTTTTTGGCAAAGCGTGGTGCTGGCGGGCGCGATCTATGCCAATTTCTTCACGCACCACTATCTGCCCGACATCCGGCTGGCACTGTTTGCGGCGACGGTGCTGATGTTCGCCCATACTCGCGTCTGGTTCACGTTGTCGCGGCGCTACTGGATGCCGATGCCGCTGGCGGCGTTTCTGGCAAGCCTGTTTTTGTGGCTGGCAGAAAATATCGGCACGGCCACCGGTACCTGGCTCTATTCCGGCCAGACGTCAACGCAACTGGTTTCACTGGGCAAACTCGGGTCCTGGTATCTGTTGCTCTGGGTCAGTTTCGTCACCGTCTCGCTGGTGTCACGCGCCGCGATCGACAGGGCAGCGCTTTACAGGTAGTCGCGCCAGACCATCACCCCAAACACCGTGGCGGCCGTGACGACCAGAACGAACACGACCGTCGCCGCAAGGTTTAGCGCGAAGCCGCGTCTGCGGGCCCCTGCGCCGATGGGCTTGAGATGATGCACCAGCGCGTCATAGGCGAGCGAAACCCGTTCCATGTCAATCTGGCGTGCAAGTTTCGGGCTGAGCGAGCTAGCCTCGGCATCAATCAGCAATTCGGCCTCGGCGCGCAGTTTGCGCGGCAACGCGCGGCCCCGGTGCGCAAGTTTCGCGCGCAGTCCGGTGCCGCGCGCCTTTAGCCGTTCTTCCATCAGCTGCGCCACGCGCTCGGACATCTGGTGAAGGGTCAGCGGGTTCATGCAACCTCCGGGTTCGCGCCGAGCCTAGCGACTGCGCGCGGGGCGCGCAACGGCACTGGCAGCTGTCAGGGCGCTGCGCTAGACTCGCGCCATGTTGAATCTTGTTCTTCACGGCGCGCCCTCGCCGCACCACCCGCCACTTCTGATCGTGCACGGCCTTTTCGGGTCGGCGCGCAACTGGAGTGTGATCGCGCGACGACTGTCGGAGGACCGGCAGGTGATCGCCGTCGACATGCGCAACCACGGCGACAGCAAATGGGATTTGGCGCATGGCTATGAAGAGCTCGCCGCCGATCTTTCCGCCGTGATCGCCGGGCATGGCGGGCAGGCCGATGTGCTTGGCCATTCGATGGGCGGCAAGGCCGCGATGCAATTGGCGCTGAGCGCGCCAGCCCGCGTGCGCCGTCTTGTGGTGGCCGACATCGCGCCGGTGGCCTATGGCCACACCCAGCGGCACCTGATCAAGGCGATGCAAGCGCTCGACCTGGAGGGGCTAGGGTTGCGGTCCGAGGCCGACCGGCGGCTGGCACTGGCGGTGCCCGATACCGGGGTGCGGGCGTTCTTGCTGCAATCGCTCGACCTCAAGGCAGCCCCCGCACGCTGGAAGTTGAACCTCGCGGCGCTTGATGCCGAGATGGAACGCATCATCGGCTGGCCCGGCACTGCGGGGCAGTTTGCGGGCCCGACGCTTTTTGTGAAGGGCGCATTGTCAGATTATATCCGCCCCGAACACCGCGCCGCGATCATGGCGCAGTTTCCGGCGGCCGAGTTTGCCGAAATTGCTGGCGCAGGGCACTGGCTGCACGCCGATGCCCCGCGCGAGTTCGAGGCGGTTGTGCGCGAATTTCTGGCCTAGCCGGGCCGCTTCATCCGCGCGATCAGGTTCGTTTTCAGCACGAACTGGTGGTAAAGCGCACCCAGAACATGCAGGCCAACCAGAACCAGCAGCAGCGAGGTCATCACCTCATGCACTCCGGCGCTGGCCTTGACGCCCGCAAACCATGCCATGCCCCCCGAAACCACCAGCAGCGCCAGAACCAGATACAGCAGCCCGTGGGTGATCTTGCCCACCAGTTTCAACGCTGGCGCTTCTTCTGCGGGCGGCGGCGGCGCGCCGCGGGTCATGCGCAGCACCAGCCGCCACAATACCAGCGCCAGAATTGAAAACCCGACGACGACATGCGCGGTGATCAGCACGCTTGGGGAAATTTCTTGCCCGCGCTCGATCGCGCGCCACGCCTGCCCCATCGGCTCATTCAGCAGAAACTGCGGGACGATCAGCAGTGCGACAAGCCAGTGCAGCCAAATCTGCGAGGCCGAGTAACCGGTAGGATTGGACATGTTTTCCTCAAAATCACAGGTGCGCCGAGGCACCATGGCAGATAACGCGCGGCGCCGGGCTTTCCGTCGCGCGGTTCAGGCCGACAGGATCTTTTTGGCAATGATCCAGGCTGTCGGCAGCCCAAGCACGGCCCCGATGACCGCCGCCCAGAGGATCGAGCGCAGATCATCGCGCCCGGTGGTCAGCGCGGCGATGACAAGAATACCGGCGAGCGTGGGGCCCGCGAGCGCGTAAAGAATGGATGCAAGACGGAACATTTGGGTCTCCTGAAAGCGCGCGTTTCATGCGCGCGCCTCGCCGGTATCACCCGGCAGGCCGGTGACCACGCTGCCCGGCAGCACCCGGCAACCGGTGGTCTGTTCCACCGCGCGGACCATCAGCGCAGGCACCGGGGCGCGTTCGGCCAGCGGCAGGTAGCCCATGCGGATCACCTCGGCCGCATTGCCCTTGTGCAGCACCACGAAACGGATGCCCTCAAGCGTGACCTCGTGCCGGGCGGCGCCGAAGAATTCGGGCGCGGGCGAGGCGCAGGAAGCCAATGCGGCAAGGGCGAGAAACGAAAGGCGCATGGCGACGAGCGTGCCCGCATTTGGTTAACCAAAGGTTACTTCCATCGGTTCTGCGGCACCGAATCCCGTTGCAGTTTCGCGCGCGGCTTCGCACTCTGCCCCTACCCCTCGAACCCCGGAGCGCGCCATGATCGCCCTGCCAAAATCCGCCCGCGTCGTCATCATCGGCGGCGGTGTTTCGGGCTGTTCGGTCGCCTATCACCTTGCGCGCCTTGGCTGGCGCGACATCGTGCTGCTGGAACGCAAACAACTGACCTCTGGCACCACCTGGCACGCGGCGGGGCTGGTTGGGCAGTTGCGCGCCAGCCTGAACATGACCCGGCTGGCCAAGTATTCCGCCGACCTTTACGCGCGGCTTGGTGCCGAAACCGGGCTTGCCACCGGCTTTCGTGCCTGCGGGTCAATCTCGGTGGCGCTTACCGGCGAGCGGCGCGAGGAACTCTTGCGCCAGGCGGGGCTGGCGCGCGCCTTCGGGGTCGAGGTCAGCGAGCTTTCTATAAGCGAAATCAAGGCTATGTATCCGCATCTCAATACCGATGGCGTAACCATGGGCGTGCATCTGCCCGCCGACGGCCAGGCCGACCCCGGCAATATCGCGCTGGCCTTGGCCAAGGGCGCGCGGGCGGCGGGGGCGCTGATTGCCGAAGGGGTGCGCGTGGTGGCGGTGACCCAGGTCGATGGCCGGGTGTCGGGGGTTGACTGGGTGCAGGGCGAGGCGCGCGGGCACATCCGCGCCGATCTGGTGGTGAACTGCGCGGGCATGTGGGGGCGCGATCTGGCGGCGGCCTCGGGCGTGGCGCTGCCGCTGCATGCCTGTGAGCATTTCTACATCGTTACCGAAGCCATTCCGGGCCTTGGCCAGTTGCCGGTGCTGCGGGTGCCCGACGAATGCGCCTATTACAAGGAAGACGCGGGCAAGATACTGCTTGGCGCGTTCGAGCCGGTGGCGAAACCCTGGGGCATGGCGGGCATTCCCGAAAGTTTCTGCTTTGATCAGTTGCCGGAGGATTTCGACCATTTCGAGCCGATCTTGGCGGCGGCGGTCAACCGCATGCCGATGTTGGCAAACGCGGGCATCCACACGTTTTTCAACGGCCCGGAAAGTTTCACCCCGGACGACCGCTATTATCTGGGCGAGGCACCGGAACTGGCGGGCTACTGGGTGGCGGCGGGCTATAACTCGATCGGCATCGTTTCGGCGGGCGGCGCGGGCATGGCACTGGCAGCGTGGATGGACACGGGCGAGCCGCCGTTTGATCTTTGGGATGTCGATATCCGCCGCGCGCAACCGTTCCAGAAGAACCGCCGCTATCTGCGCGCGCGCGTTACCGAAACGCTGGGGTTGCTTTACGCCGACCATTTCCCCTATCGCCAGCCCGCCACCGCGCGCGGCATCCGCCGCTCGCCCTTGCACGCGCATCTGAAAGCCGCCGGTGCGGTCTTTGGCGAAACTGCGGGGTGGGAGCGCGCGAACTGGTTTGCGGGCGAGGGCGAGGCGCGCGAATACCGCTATTCCTGGGCACGGCAGAACTGGTTTGCCAACTCCGCCGCCGAGCACCGGGCGCTGCGCGAGGGTGTGGGCCTGCTCGATATGTCGAGTTTCGGCAAGATAAGGGTCGAGGGGCCGGGGGCGCTGGCGCTTTTGCAACGGGTTTGTGCAGGTCAGGTCGATGTCGATACGGGGCGCATCGTCTATTGCCAGATGCTGAACGCGCGCGGCGGCATCGAATGCGACCTTACCGTAACGCGGCTGAGCGAAACCGGCTTCCTGCTGGTGGTGCCCGCCGCGACCTTGCAGCGTGATCTGGCGTGGTTGCGCAGGCATCTGGGCAACGATCTGGCGATCATCACCGATGTGACCGCCGCCGAAGCGGTGCTGTGCCTGATGGGGCCAAAATCGCGCGCCGTGCTGGCCGCCTGTTCGCCCGCCGATCTTTCCAACGCCGGGCACGCCTTTGGCACCGCGCGCGAAATCGAGGTGGGCATGGGGTTGGCCCGCGCCCACCGCATCAGCTATGTGGGCGAGTTGGGCTGGGAGCTTTATGTATCGACCGATCAGGCCGCGCATGTGTTCGAGGCGCTGGTCGCGGCAGGGGCGGCGGAGGGGCTGAAGCTTTGCGGGCTGCACGCGATGAATTCGTGCCGGATGGAAAAGGCCTACCGCAGCTTTGGTCATGACATTTCCGATGAAGATCATGTGCTGGAAGCGGGGCTTGGCTTTGCTGTGGCGCTCGACAAACCGGATTTCATTGGCCGCGATGCGGTGCTGCGCAAGCGCGAGGCGGGGCTGACGCGGCGGCTGGTGCAGTTTCTGCTGACCGACCCCGGGCCGATGCTTTACCACAATGAACCGATCCTGCGCGACGGCCGCATTGTGGGGGTGCTCGCCTCGGGGGCCTATGGGCACACACTTGGCGGCTCGGTGGGGTTGGGTTATGTGCCCTGCGCGCAGCTGGGCGAAGCTGCCGCCGAAACGCTGGCCGCGCACTATGAGATCGAGGTGGCAGGGCGGCGGTTTGCAGCGCGCGCCAGCCTTGCGCCGCTCTATGACCCGAAGGCAGAACGCCCGCGCGCCTGAGACGCGCGGGCGTTCATTTGACCTGTTCTCAGGCGTGTTCTTTCGTGTGCTCGCGGCAGATCGCCTCGGCTTCCTTGCCGTGCAATTCCTGATAATGGTCGAACACGGGCTCAAACCAGCCGGTACCCTGCGTTGCCGTGCCCAGCCCCCGCATCAGGTCATCGCGCGATGCGGCAGGCAGCAGCAGCCGCGTCACATCCCAGCCGCGCGCGTCGGGGTTGGGCTCAAATCCCAGCACCTGCCCCTTGAGCGTGCTGATCAACGATACGATCGGGCCAGAAAACACCGACGGCGCGTGAATCTCGACCCGGTCGATCGGTTGCAGCAGCACAGGTGCTGCTTTCAGCAGCGCCTCGCGGGTGCCCATCTTGGCAGCGGTGCGGAAGGCGTGGTCAGAGCTGTCGACCGCATGGTGCTTGCCATCGGTCAGCGTTACCGCCACATCAATGACCGGAAACCCGAGCGGGCCGGATTTGGTGGCATCGCGCGCGCCCTCTTCGACCGACGAGATGAAGTTGCGCGGCACCGCGCCGCCCTTGACCACCTCGTCAAAGGCAAAACCCGCGCCGCGTTCCTGCGGGCGCACGATCAGCACGACATCGGCAAACTGCCCCGAACCGCCCGATTGCTTGCGGTGGCGATAGTGCTCTTCGGCCTGCTGCGAAATGGTTTCGCGGTAGCTTGTGCCAGGGATCTGCTCGGTCACCTTCACGTCGAAGTCATCCGAAATGGTCGCGAGGATGCGGCGCAGATGCAGCGGCCCCTGCACACGCAGGATGGTGTGGCCCGAGTCTTCGTCTTGCGCCACTTCGATGCCGAGGTCTGTTTCCTGAAGGCGTGCGAGAGCCGTTGAAAGCCGCACCTCGTCGCGCTCGTTGGTGGGCACCAGCAGGCGCGCCAGGGTCGGGCGGTGGCCACGCACCCATGCCGGGCCGGGCAAAGTGGCCGAAGCGGTGAAAAGCTGGCCAGAATTGAGGTGATCGGCCTTGACCGCAATGCCCACGCTACCGGCGGCAAGCGTTGCCGCGCCGCTTTCGCCAAGCTCGGTCAGGTTGCCCACGTTGCCGCCGGCAAGCGCGGTGCCCGCCTTCACGCCATCTGCGAGTGCGCGCAGATATACGGCCTTGCCGAGGTGCTTTTGAAACTCGGCATGAAAGCCCACCGCAACCGCCTCGCCCGACGGGCTGAGCCGTTCGCGCAGGCTGGCGACCGACGGCGCCTCGTGGCGCAGCGCCTTCATCAACCGCATCACGCCGTTCACATGGCTTGCGGCACCCAGATAGGCCGGGATCAGCTTGTTATCGTGCAGGATGTGCGCGGCAGTCTGGAACAATTCGTTGGTGGGCGGATCGCGGTCTTCGATCAGAGCTTCGAGCAGGCCGTCATCAAATTCGGACAGGTGCTCGAGCAACTCGGCACGGGCCTGATGTTCGACCTCGCGCATCGAATCGGGAATTTCCATCATGACCGAGGGCTTGCCCTCTTGATAATGCCATGCGCGTTCGGAAATGAGGTCGATCGCACCCACCACCACGCCGCCTTCGCGGATCGGGATCTGGCGCAGAACGAGGTTGTGCTGCGAATACCCTTGCAGCGCTGAGACGATATCATGCACGCGGCCTTGCGGCGCGTCCATCTTGTTGATGAAAATCAGGCAAGGCGTGCCCGAGGCTTCGATAATGCGCAGATAGGGCGCAGCCAGCACCGCCGCGGCGGGGTCGGACGGCACGCACAAAATAACTGCATCGCTCGCGGCAAGCGCGCTGCCGGTGGTGCCCGAAGGCTCGGCGCTGCCCGCCACATCAAGCGCGCACCAGGGTTCGTTCAGAAACGAGAACCGGGTCAGCGCAAGGTTGCCGGCTGTTTCCGTGCGCGGGGTCGCACCCTCAAGTTGGCTCATCGCCCGAACGAGCGTGGTCTTGCCTGATTGGGATGGCCCGAGAACCGTAAAGCATCGCATCCGAAAAACCCTCCTGTCTGTCCGGGGCCGCGCTGCGGCGCCGGGCGGGGGTCGGGTCGGACTGCGGCCTTTGCCCCGATTGCCTGAGGCCGCCACGACTGCGGCCCGACCCGACAATTGCATGCGACAGCGGCACGGGCAACTGCTGACACGCTCCGCATCGGGCTTTGGGCGCGCCCGCGACAATCGGTCCGGATCAGGCGAGGTGCGCCGCCCGCGCGGGTTCAGACACCGCATCAAACTCCATCCCCGTTCGGTGCGGCACCAGCCGATCATAGCGCAGCGCAAGCCCGCACTGCGCCGCCGCCAGCGCATGCAGGCGCGGCGACCGCGACCTGGCGATGTTGCCGCCGATCGGGCCAAGCAAAAGGTCAGGTTTCATGGTGCCTTCTCAGGCGAACGTCAGGGTGATGGCGCCTAGCGCGCCGAAATCGGCTTTCAGCACCCCGCCCGCCGGTGTGGGCAGCGTGTCCGAGGCCGAACCGACGGTAATCGCCATGCCCGCCGTCAGGCCGATGCCGCGCGCGCCCAGATGGTTGACCACATCGGTCAACGCTGCAAAGGGCTGGGCGCGAATATCGGGCGGGCTTTGTGGCGCCGGGGTGCCCCCGTTCAGCGTCAGGGTAACCGGGTGGTTGAGGTAGTCCACGCGGTCGGGCTGCGCAATTGCGGGGCCGATGATCAGCGCAGCACCGCTGCCGTTATCGGCCAGCCCCAGCAAACCGCCCTCGGCGCCCCACGGCGTCGCCTCGGCATAGCGCGAGGCCACCAGTTCAATGGCGATATGCGCACGCACCAGAGGCGCAATTTGGGCCACGCTGCGCGGGCCTGCGGCAGGCAGATCGGCGGCAAGCACAAAGGCAAACTCGGGCTCGGCCCGGGCCACGGCATAATCGGCCGCGGGCAACACCAAGGACGAACCAAAGAACAGGCGCGGCGCAAACACCCGACCGGTAATCAGCCCGTCTTGCCCGTCACGGGCGCGCATGCCTTCCGAGGTCGCGCCCGCCTTCCAGCCAGAAACCGGCGCGCCAATCAACTCGACCAGGCGCGCCTGCGCTGCATAGGCTTCGGCACGGTCACGCGGGCGACCATCGGGCGCGGGCAACGGAATTGCGCGCCCTGACGACCAGGCGGCCGCCAGCAGCCTGGCCAAGTGTTCCATCGCATCGCGTCGGTCGGGGGTCATCGGAGTCCTCGCAGCCAGTTTCCACTGCATTTAGGACCGAGGGGCGCGGTCTGTCACGCCGGGTCATACTGGCTATTGCGCAAGGCGCGCGCCGATTTTCAGAAACCTTGCCATGATCTTCATTTGATGCATCATGGATTGGATGACTGACACCACACCCACAAAACCCCGCATCGCCGACATCGCGCTTCATGCCGGGGTCGGCACCGCCACCGTGGACCGCGTGCTCAACGAACGGCCCGGCGTCAAGCCCGCGACGGTGGCCCGGGTACGCGCGGCGGCACAATGGCTGGCCGAAAGCGGCGCGCGGCCACGGCTGCAACCGATGGCGCCACCCGGTCTGATGTTGCGCGCATTTCTGGGCGGCCCGCCCGGCTTTGCCAACGAGATATTGATGCGCGATCTGCGCAGCGCTGCGCGTGACCTTGGTCTGCACCTGCGTGGCGATTTCATCCGTCGCACCGATTCCGCCGCGCTTGCAACCGCGCTCTGCTCCTGTCTTGACGATGGCACCGCAGGGGTGATCGTACAGGCGGTCGAACACCCGTCGGTGCGCGACGCGGTGCAACGCCTGCAACACAAGCGCATTCCAGTGGTGACCGCCCTGACCACCTTGCCGGGCATCGATGGCCTTGGGTCGGTCGGCCTTGACAACCGCTCTGCAGGCCGCGCCGCCGGGCAAATGCTGGGTCTTCTGTGCCACGGTGAAGGCGAAATAGCCGTTTTCTATACGAATTCTCTCTACCGCAGCCTCGAAGAGCGCGAGGGCGGGTTTCGCAGCCTGCTGCGCGAAGACTTTCCCGGCATTGCTCTGGTCGAAAGCCTTTCCACCTTCGATACACCCGAAACCTGCTACCGCGTCACCCGCGAGTTGCTGGCACGCCGCCCCAACCTGCGCGGCATCTGCAACCTTGCCGCTGGCAATCGCGGCATCGAACGAGCGCTGATCGACGCCGGGCGCGCAGGCAAACTGGTATACGTCGCATTCAACCTCACCCCTCTTTCGCGGCAGGCACTGATTGACGGCACCATGAGCGCCGTGGTCCATCAGGACATGGGCCGCATCGCCCAAGCAGCCGTGCGCGCAGTGCTCGATCTGCACAGCGGTCAACCGCCGCGCCCGGCCCCGATTCCCGCCGAGATCATCCTGCGCGAAAACCTGCGCGAAATCGGTGTCAGCGACTGACCGAGCGGACTTTCTGATGCATCATTTGATGCCATCGAGCCAGCATCCGTACTTTTCCGCATCCACTACCAACAAACCCACGCGCCAGCGTTTGGGTCCGCAAGGTGCTTGCCTTAACCATGGGCGCATCAAGGGGGGTAGCATGCGGATAGCAGTTCTCGGCGCGGGGTCGCTTGGGTCAGTGTTCGGCGGGCATCTGGCCGAGGCCGGGCATGACGTCACGCTGATCAACCGCAGCCCTGCGTTTGTCGATGCCGTTCGCGCGCGGGGGCTGACGCTGAACGAGGGCGGCGACAGCCGCACCATCGCCGTATCAGCCGCCACGGGCGCCGAAGGTCTTGGCGCGGTCGATCTGCTCATCGTGCTGGTCAAATCAACCGGGACCGAGGCCGCTCTGGCCGCGAACCGCACCCTCATCGGACCACAAACATGGGTTGTTTCTTTGCAAAATGGAATCGGGCAGGAAGAGATTCTCGCCGGTTTCGCCGCGCCCAATCGGGTGCTGATCGGCAAGACCTATGTTGGCGGTCTGATGACTACGCCGGGCGAGGTTACAGCCGGAACCCGCGGCAAGGTAACCTATCTTGGCACCCCTGATGGTCGAACCGAGGCCGAGGTCTCGGAACTGGCACGGATTTTCAGCCAAGCCGGCCTGCCTGCCGATGCGCGCGCAGACATCCTCACGGTGGTCTGGGACAAGCTGCTGGTGAACGTCGCCACTGGCGCGCTCAGCGCCATCACCGGCCTGAGTTATGGTGCGCTTTACGCCCTTCCCGAGGTTGCCACGACCGCGCAGGCGGCGGTGGCCGAGGCGATGGCGGTGGCGCGGGCGTTAGGTGTGGCGCTTGGCTTCACTTCGCCCGAAGGGCCTTGGCTGCAGGCCTCCGAGGGCCTTCCGCCCGAATTCAAGGCTTCGATGCTGCAAAGCATCGAGCGCGGCCAGCGCACCGAGATCGACTTCATCAATGGTGCCGTGGTGCGCTATGGCGCGCGTCTGGGCATCCCCACGCCGGTGAACGCGACACTTGTTGCGGGGGTCAAGGGTATCGAGGCGGCCCTGAAAGGAACCAAATGAAAGAGTTGTATTTTGATGAGGTTACGCTTGGCGCCGAAGGCATATCCGAGCCGGTCACGGTGACCTCCGAGATGATCATTGCCTACGCCGACCTGACCGGCGACCATACGCCAGTGCACACCGACGAGGCCTTCGCGCGCGCCTCGGCCTTTGGGCAGCGGGTGGCGCACGGGCTTTTGGGCCTGTCGCTGACCGATGGCATGAAGACCACCGCGAGTTTGCGCTTCGTGCCCGGAATGTCGCTGGGTTGGGCCTGGGATTTTCGGCTGCCGATCTGCATTGGCGACGCGCTGCATGTGCGCTTTCACGTCGCCGAACGGCGCGAGACACGCAAGCCGGGCTGGGGCATCGTCCACCTGGCCAGCCAGCTAATCAACCAGAAGGGCGAGGTGGTGCAGGAGGGCGTGCACAAGCTGATGCTGCCCAATCGGCCCGAAGGAGATGCGAAATGACCCAGCCGCTGCCGCTCAAAGGCATCAAGGTGATCGACTATAGCCATTTTCTGGCAGGTCCGTTCATGTCGCGCACGCTGGCGGCGTTTGGCGCCGACGTGATCAAGGTCGAACGTCCGCGCGAAGGTGATGCGGGACGGCAATCGCCCACCATTGCCGGCGGAGTTTCCGGCTATTTCTTGCAGCAAAACATGGGCAAGCGCGGCCTCTGCCTCGATCTGCGCCAGCCCGCGGCGCGTGATCTGATGGCGCGGCTTGTAGCGCACGCCGATGTTTTCGTTGAAAATTACCGCCCCGGCGCGCTGGCAAAACTGGGCCTTGGTTATGCCGATCTGGCGCGCGCCAACCCCGGCCTTGTCTATTGTTCGGTTTCTGCTTTCGGCCACACCGGCCCCTTGTCGGAACGCCCCGGCTTTGGCCTGATCGCCGAGGCGATGTCTGGCGCGATGTCGATCATCGGCACCCCCGGCGAGGCGCCGCCGCTGTTTCGGATGCCCTTGGCCGACATGTACACCGGCATCCACGGTGTCGCGGCGATCATCGCAGCACTTTATGGGCGGCGCGACACCGGGCTGGGGCAGCATATCGACCTCGCGCTTTACGATTGCATGGTCTCGATGCACGATTACGCGGTGCAGGGGTATCTGATGTCGGGCGGCACCGAGATGCCGCAGCAGACCGGGCAAGATCTGCCCTCTTCCACCATATATGGCGTGTTTTCGGCGCGCGACGGGCATCTGGTGATCGCCGCGCAGGTCGATGACACCTGGCTAAAGCTAGCGCGGTTGATCGGCGGCGAAGCGTTGGCGGCCGACGCCCGTTTTCACGGTGCGGCAAACCGAAATGCCAATCGCGAGGCGGCACTGGCCGCGGTGCGGGTGTGGTGTGCGGGCCAAACGAACCGCGCCGCCTGCCTTGCCGCGCTTGACGCGGCCGGGGTGCCTGCCGCCCCGGTTCAGACCATTGATGAAGTGGTCGCAGATCCGCAGATCGCGGCGCGCGGCATGATCATCGAGCAGCCGCACCCGACCCTCGGTACGGTGCGAATGCCGAACGTGCCATTTCACTTTTCCGACTATTCTTTACCTGTTCCTGCCACGGCGCCCGCATTAGGAGAGCATAATTCCAATATTGCGGCCGAACTTGGCTTTACCAACGCAGAAATCGCAGCGATGCAGGAAAGCGGCGCACTCTATTCAGCCTAACCCAGTAGCGCGAGCAGCCCCGACACGGTGAAAAACGAAACGACGGTTGCCACAATCAGACTCGTGGCGGCCAGTGCTTCATTGCCCCAACGCAGGCCAAAAAGCGCAAAGGTCGAGAGCATCGGCACCGACGCGATCAACACGCCCGAAATCAGCAGCGCGGGCGCTGGCGGGCCGAAAAGGTAGAACCCTGCCAACACCGCCAACGGGTGCAGCACCAGCTTGCCGAAAACAACCCGCGCCACCGCCGCCCCGCCAACACCCGAGGGCGGCAGGTCGGCCACCGCCGAGCCGATGACCAACAACGCCACCGGTGCCGCAACGGGGGCAAGCATGCCCATCACCTGCATCACCGCCGCCGGAAGCACCAGCCCGGTCAGCGACGCCGCAACCCCTACCAACACCGCAATCAAGAGCGGGTTGCGCACCATGCCGCCCAGTGTACGTTTGAATGCGGCCATCCGCCCGCCGCCGCCAGAAGCCTCGGCTAAAACGACCGCAAGCGGCAGAATCACGATGTTTTCGACCAGCATCGCCATCGCGAAGGCCTGCAAGGCCACATCGCCCACCAGAATTGCCGCCACCGGCATGCCCAGATAGGCCGAATTCGAGCACGCCATGCCCAGCGCCTCAAGTGCCGCCTGCGGCATCGGGCGGCGCAGCGGCCCGCGCGCTAGCGCAAAGCCCGCGGTGAATATGACAAGCGACCCCACCGCATAGCCCGCCATGAAATCCCAACGCAGGGTTTCGGCCAAGGGTGCCCGGGCCAGCGCCAGAAAGATCAGCGCGGGCATCGCAACGCGCAGCACCACGCGGCCGATCGCGCGCATGTCCGCCACCGCGACATACCCCACCTTGGCCACGAAAAAGCCAAGCGCAATCAACAGGTAAATCGGCAGCGTCAGGGCAAAGACCGCCAGCATCAGCGCCCCCACCGGGGCGCCGATGGCGCAATTTCAGGGCCTGACCGGCTCAGGCCTTCCACTTCTTGGCCAGATCGCGCGCGCCGCGCAGCAAGATCGCCTGATCGACATCGACGGCGGTGAACAGCGTGCCAGCCGCCATCGCTTCCGTGAGGAACGCCGGGTCGAGCGTCAGGATGCCCGCCGGTTTGCCCGCCTTGCGGATGCGGCGCACCGCATCGAGCACGGCGGCCTTGACCTCCGGGTGGCCGGGGTTGCCGGGGTGGCCCATCGAGGCGGCAAGATCGGCGGGGCCAATGAAGACGCCATCGACGCCCTCGACCGCGCAGATCGCCTCGATATGCGGCAAGGTGGCGGCGGTCTCGACCTGCACCAGCAGGCAGACCTCGGCGTTGGCGCGGGCGTTGTAATCGGGAATCGCGCCATAACGGCTGGCCCGCGTAATGCCCGCCACGCCGCGCACCCCGTGCGGCGGGTAGCGCACCGCCTGCACCGCGCGCGCCGCCTCTTCGGCGCTTTGCACGTAGGGCACCAGAATGGTTTGCGCGCCGATGTCCAAGAGCCGCTTGATTTCCACGAGGTCGAGCGAGCCGGGCCGCACCAGCGCCTGCGTAGCATAGGGCGCGGCGGCTTGCAGCATTGCCTGCACGGTGGCCAGATCCATCACCGAATGTTCGGTGTCGATCAGCATCCAGTCAAAGCCGCAACCGGCGATCGATTCGGCGTGGCCCGAGCCGGGGATCGTCACCCAGATGCCAATCTGCTGGCGCCCTGCGGCCAGCCCCGCCTTGAAATGGTTCTTTGGCAATTCCATTGGCATCTCTCCCTGATGTCAGTCTTGCAAGCAGACCCGGCGCCCCTCGCGGGCGGCGGTCTTGACGGCTTCGATCACCGCCAGTGTTTTCAACCCCTCGCGCCCGGAAACCAGCGGCGCCTCGCCGGCGCTGATGACGCGGGCGAATTGTTCGATTTGCAGCACCAGCGGGTCGCCCGATGGGCGCGGGCCAATGCGCGCGCTCAGCGGCTCCCACCAACTGCGCTTGCCGGCGTTGTGCCAGAGCTTGCCCGCTGGCAGCTCCAACGCGCCATGGGTGCCGCCGATCAGATAGCAGGCCTCGGAGGTCTGCGGATAGGCGGGGTTCTCGCCACTGGTCAGTTCCCACGACCAGGGCGCAGGGATGGTGTCAGAAACATTGGCGGTGCCAAGCGCGCCATTTGCAAACTCGAAGGCGATGACGCAGGTTTCCTCAACCGCATTGCCGCGCACGGCGTTCGATTGCGCGGCCTGCACGGCGATGATTTCGCCGACCAGATGGCGCAGCAGATCGACATCGTGGATGAGGTTCAGAAACACCGGCCCCGCGCCCGGTTCGCGCCGCCAGGGAACGTCGAAATAGTCATCGGGCTTCATCAGCCAGAACATCGAATGCACCGAAACCGGGGCGCCGATCTCGCCCGCCGCGATCATCGCCTTGGCGGCGGCGATCAGCGGGTTGTGGCGGCGGTGGTGGCCGGTGGCCAGCGGCACGCCCGCCGCCTCGGCGGCTTCAACCAGCACCCGCGCCGCGGCCACATCGGTTGCCAGCGGTTTTTCGACCAGCACCGGCAGGCCCGCACGCACGCAGGCCATGCCGCCCTCGATATGCAGCAGATTGGGGGTGGCGAGGATCACGCCGCCCGCCACGCCCGCCGAAATCATCGCATCAAGGCCAGAGAAATACGGCACCCCAAGCGCAGCCGCATAATCCGCAGCGGCAGGCATCGGGTCGACAATCGCCGCCAAACGCGCGCCCGCCGCCTGCGCCATCGCCTGCACATGGCGCTTGCCGATCAGCCCGGCCCCTGCAACAGCGATCTGCGCTGGCATCATTTCTTGGCGACCAGTTGCGCGATCCGGCGCACCCCTGCCTTGTAGCCCTCGGTGCCAAGCCCGGCGATCACACCCTCGGCGCGCAAGGACACATAGGAGTGGTGGCGAAACGATTCGCGCTTGTGCACGTTCGAGATATGCACCTCGATCACCGGGCCCTCAAAGGTGTTGAGCGCATCGAGAATGGCAACCGATGTATGCGTGAATGCGCCAGGGTTGATGACGATGCCACAGGCCAATTTGCGCGCCTCGTGGATGGTGTCGATGATGACGCCTTCGTGGTTCGACTGAAACAGCTTCAGCTCCAACCCCAGCGTTGCCGCCAGCGCGCGGCATTCGTTTTCGACATCGGCGAGCGTTTCGCGGCCATAGATTTCGGGCTGGCGCTGTCCGAGCAGGTTGAGGTTCGGGCCGTTCAAAATATAGATCGTGTTGGTCATCGTGATCGCTCCTTGATGCATCAACCTTGGTCAGGGCGCCTTTCGCCACAAGGGCGGGCACGACCGACTCTACCCTGAATCGGCGCTCTTGCCGCTGTTTTCTACGCGAAACGCCCAAACAAGCAAATGCAATAATGGATTATTTCGCAATCATCTTCGCATGTGGTTCGGCGTGGATGAAATGGCGTTTTGCCAGATATTTTGTAGACAGGTCGCGCGGAACCTGCGAACCTTGCGTCGCATTGCCCCCGGAGGGGGGGGATTCTGACCGGCAATGGGAGGACCTGCCATGACCTACACGATTACCCGCCGCGCGGTGCTTGGCGCCACGGCTGCGGCCACGATGATCTTCGCTGCGGGCATCGCTGCCGCGCAGGACAAGATCCAGCTGCGCATGTCAACGGTCGCTACCGAAACCGACCAGCGCACCGTGGCGCTTGCCGAAGTGTTTGGCCCAGGCGTTGCCGCCTTTGCCAACTACGAGCCGCACTATAACGGCACCTTGTTCAAGCAGGCGACCGAGCTTGAGGCGATCTCGCGTGGCAACCTCGAAATGGCAATCATTTCGGCGCAAGAGCTTGCTTCTTTCTACCCCGAATTCTCGGTGTTCACCGCGGGCTACCTGCACCGTGACGCCGCGCACCAGGTGGCGGTGTTCAACAACGCGCTGATGGACCCGTTCAAGAAGAAGGTCGAGGATGAGCTCGGCGTGAAGCTGTTGACGGTGATGTATCTGGGCCGCCGCCAGTTGAACCTGCGCACTGAAGGCACCGTGACAACCCCGGCCGATATGGCGGGTGTGAAGCTGCGCATGCCCGGCACCGACGCCTGGCAGTTCCTCGGCAAGGCGTTGGGCGCGAACCCGGTGCCGGTTGCATTCGGCGAAATCTACACGGCGCTGCAAACCGGCGCCATCGACGGGCAAGACAACCCGCTGCCGACCGTCAAGGACAGCAAGTTCTACGAAGTCACCAAGCAGATCGTACTGACCTCGCATCTGGTCGACCTCAACTACCTCGCGCTGTCGCTTGACGTCTGGAACAAGATGACCCCCGAGCAGCAAGCCGCGACCCAAAAGGCCGCTGATGAGGCCGCCGAAACCGGTCGTCAACGCCAGCTGAAGTTGGAGGACGAGTTGGTTCAGTTCTTCAAGGATCAGGGCCTGAAGGTTTATGAACCCGATGTTGCGGCCTTCCGCACCCAGGTTCAGGCGGCCTATCTTGCTTCGCCCTACGCGGCCTCGTGGCCGGAAGGGATCGTTGAAGCGATCAACGCAGCGAACTGAGGACCGGCCGCATGCAGCGCCTCAGAAGCCTGCTGCGGAACACAGCCGATGGGGTGGCGGCAGCAATGCTCGCCACCCTGTTTGTCGTGTTCATCGTGCAGATTGCCGCCCGCTATCTTTTCAACCTGCCGGTCGGCTGGACCCAGGAGGTGCAGGCAACGCTCTGGCTCTGGCTGGTGCTCTGGGGTGCGGCCTTCTGCCTGCGCGATGAAGACCAGGTGAAATTTGATCTGCTCTACCTGATGGCGCCGACACGTTGGCAGCGCATTTTTGCCGGAGTTGCGGCGGTTTCCATCATCATTGCAGTTGCCGGGGCGCTTCCGGCCGCGTGGGATTATGTCGACTTTTACTACCGCAAGCGCAGCGCCGTCCTGCAGGTGCGCATGAAGTGGGTGTTCATCATCTACATCGTCTTCAGTGTTGGGCTGATCGCGCGCTATGTATTTGGCCTGATTGCCATATTGCGTGACCCCGGCGCGCCGCCTTCACGCCTGCTTCCGCACCCCGAGGAGCCGAAATGAGCCTCGCCTTTCTGATCTGCCTCGCAGCGGTTTTCGCGCTGGCCGCCATCGGCACGCCGATCGGCTATTCGCTTCTGGTTGCCGCGACGCTCTATCTCGCTGTCGCCGGAGCCGACCTTTCGCTTGCAGCGGAGCAACTGATCCAGTCCATTTATGACGGCTACACCCTGCTGGCGGTGCCGCTGTTCATCATCGCCGCCAACATCATGAACGCGGGCACGGTTTCCGAGCGCCTTCTTACTTTCTGCGTTGCAGTGGTGGGCCGATTCCGTGGCGGCATGGGGCATGTGAACATCCTCTCGTCGCTGATCTTCTCGGGCATGTCCGGCTCGGCGGTGGCGGATGCGGCGGGGATCGGAAAGATCATCACGGAAATGATGATCAAGACCGGCCATTACTCGCGCGGCTATGCCGCCGCGATCACCGCCGCCTCGGCCACGATCGGGCCAATCATTCCGCCCTCGATTCCGATGGTGATGTATGCGCTGATCTCGAACCAGTCGATTGGCTATCTGTTTCTTGCGGGCATCCTGCCGGGGCTGCTGATGGGCGCGGTCTTGATGACGATGAACTATGTCATTTCGTGGCGGCGCAATATTCCGGTTGAGGCGCCTACGCCCTGGCGCGACGCGCCGCGCATTACCATCCGCGCCTTCCCGGCACTGATGATGCCAGTGATCCTGCTTTCGGGCATTTACGGCGGCGCCACCACCCCGACCGAGGCCGCAGCCATTGCGGCGCTTTATGCACTGATGCTGGCGGTCGGCCTCTACCGAACGCTCAATTTTCGCGCGTTCTACCGCGTGGTGGTCGATAGCGCGCGCCAATCGGCGACGGTCGGCATCGTGATCGGCTGCGCACTTATCTTCAACTATATCGTCGCAACCGAGCGGATTCCGCAGATGTTGTCGGTATTCATGGCTGATCAGAACATCTCGCCACTGATGTTCCTGCTGGCAATGAACATACTTATCCTCGGCCTGGGCTGCCTGCTGGATGCAACCACGATCATCCTTGTGGTGCTGCCGCTGTTCATTCCCACCGCCAACGTACTCGGGATTGACCTGATCCACTTTGGCGTGGTGATGGTGGTGAATGCGATGATCGGTCTGATCACGCCGCCCTACGGAATGCTGCTGTTCGTCATCAACGCCGTCACCGACATTCCGCTGCGCGACATCATCACGAATGTGCTGCCGTTCCTGTTTGCATTGTTGCTGGCGCTGGTGGCGCTGACTGTCTTCCCCGATATTTCGCTGATGATCCCCCGCTATTTCGGATACAATGGATGAGCGAGCCCTTGCGAACGCTTCGGCTGGGGCTGATCGGCGGCAACATCACCGCAACGCGCTCGCCCGCGTTGCATGTGGTTTGCGGCTTGTCGCTGGGGGTGAATGTCACCTACGATCTGATCATTCCCGCCGAACGCGGTCTGGGCTTTGCCGAGCTTCTCGCGCAATGCGAACGGCTCGGTTTTGCCGGGGTCAACGTGACCTACCCGCATAAGGAAGAGGCGGCGGCACTTGTGCTGGCGGGCGATCCGGTCGTGCAGGCGATGGGGTCGTCAAACACGGTCCTGTTTACGCCCGAGGGCCCGCGTGCCTTCAATACCGATCATTCCGGCTTTGTTGCCGCATACCGTGCGGCCTTTGGCAAGCGCGCACCGGGGCGGGTGCTGGTGCTGGGCACTGGCGGCGTGGGCCGCGCGGTCGGCTTTGGGCTGGCCGACCTCGGAGCCAGCGAAATCGTGCTTCACGACACCGACCTTGCCAAGGTCGCGTCGCTTGCCGCAGCCATTCGAGGCCACGCGGCCGTTGCTGTCAGCGCCGCTGAAACTACCTGTTTACATACCCTCGCGGGGATCGACGGCGTGGTCAACTGCACACCGCTGGGCATGATTGGCCGCCCCGGTTCGGCCTTGCCAGAAGGTGTGACCGGGCGCCCGGTCTGGGCGTTCGATGCGGTCTACACCCCTGCCGATACGCCCTTTCGGGCGCAGGTAACGGGCCTTGGTGCTGCGTTTCTTGGCGGCTATGAGCTCTACTTTCACCAAGGTCTGCGGGCATTCGAGATCTTCTCGCGGCAGACGGTCAGCGCGCATGATTGGGTGCGCGCCACGCTGAACTACCGCACTTAGGCGCGCTGCGCCGCGTGGGCGCGCAGCGCATGTTCCACCCCACCCTCGATATGGCGCACCAGCACCTCTTTGCCGCGCGCGACATCACGCTCCAGCGCTGCTTCCAACAGGGCTTGATGTTCGTCCGCAGCGATCTGCCCCCGGAAGGTCAGATACACCATCTGATAGCGCAGATAGCGGTCGAACACTGAACCGTGCACGGCCAGCAGTTCGGCAGAGCCGCAGCCCATGATCAGCGCGTGGTGAAAGCCCGAATCGTACCGTTTCCATTCGATCCGGTCGCAAGGGTCGCCCGCGATCATCCGCTGCTCGATCCGGCTCAGCTTGTGGTGCGCCGCCACCACGCGCGAACTCCACTCGACATCACCTACCTGAAACGACCGCTCCAGCGCATGAAGCTCGATCAGCATGCGCAGTGCGGCCAGTTCGCGCAGATTTGCCTCGGAAATCGGTGCTACAGCAAAGCCACGCTGGTCCTCGGCCACCGCCAGCCCCTCGCTTGCAAGGCGGCTGAGCGCCTCGCGCAGGGTTGGCACCGAAACACCGTAGCGCGTGCGCAGCTCTTCCATCCGCAACCTCGACGCGGGCGGCAGCTGCCCGAAGATGATATCGGAGCGCATCCTCTCGTAAGTCGTTTGGGCAAGCGATAGCGTCACAAAGGGCCTTTCTGTTTCCAACAGCCTAAACGTTGGCGCCGAGCGTCACCAGAAAAATCGCCAATCATCCATTTTCCGAAGCAAATATTGCTGTTACCAAAATCGTCGCTTATGCTTTGCGGAACAGATTGGATAGCCCAGATGGCGCCAAAGTCGCGCAAGGAAACCCTTTCAAGCCGGATCGTCGCCGATTTGCGCGCCGCTATCGTGCGCGGCGATCTTGCGCCGGGTGAAAAGATCAACCTCGATCGACTGCGCGAAGCACAAGACGTATCGATCAGCCCACTGCGCGAGGCGATGTCACGTCTGGTGGCGGATGGGCTGGTGGCATTCGAAGACCAGCGCGGCTATTCGGTCACGCCCGTTTCGGCAACGAACCTGGCCGAGATCACCCGGCTTCGTGTAGCGCTGGAAACGATGGCTTTGCGCGCTGCCATTGCAGCAGGCGACCTAGATTGGGAAAGTCAGGTGATGGGCGCACTCTACCGGTTGCGCACCACGCAACGCGGCTCGGGCAACCCAGAGCCTTGGGAGGCCGCCCACACCGAGTTTCATCTGGCGCTTCTGCGGGGTGCGGGCATGCCGCTTTTGCTGCATTTCTGTGCGCAGTTGCGCAGCCTGCAAGACCGCTATCGCGCAATCTACCTGGGCGACTTGCCGGCGGGGCGCGACGTTCAGGCCGAACACGACGCCATCGCCGCTGCCGCGTGCGGGCGCAATGCCGATCTGGCGGCGTCGCGGCTGGTCGCCCATATCGAGGCAACCGGCGCGCTGCTGCAAACGCGGCTTCTGGCCTGAGGTCAGACGCCGCAGAGATGCACGGTGATGCCCAGCGCATCGGCCAACGCCGCCTTTGCCAGCATCGCACGGTCTGCCGCCGCCGCGTTTTTGGCATAGACCACCTGTATGTGGTTCGCCCTGTGCCGCGCCATCATCGCATCGCGCGAAACGCCCGCGAGCACCGCGTGCATCATCGGCCACTCAGGGCTGGTCGCCTGGGCCCGCCTGCGGCTTTCAGCCTCGGGCAGCGCCACCGCGCGGCCCCGGCCAAGGTCCATGTGAAGCGCCCCGCCTTCAACGAAGACGCGGCTCCAGATGATCTCGCCGGGCCGCGCCACACCGCGCAGGGTGCCGCCGCCCGAGGGGAAATACATCGGCGGCTGGCGCACACTGTCCGACCCGGCCCAACCGCCGGCGTGGTGCGCCGCTGGCGCGGCGCCCGAGATTTCAAACAGCCAGACAAACTCGCGTTTGCCATCCAGCACGAAATCTTCACCCCAGCGCAGGTCGTGCAGGGTGTTTTCTACCGGTTGCCCGAGGGCGCTGTGCAAGCGGTTGATCAAAACACCATCAAGCCCGGCGCATTCATCAACCTCGTTGAAATGCACGATCGCCCGGCCCGGTCGGATCACGCTGCCCTCAGCGCGCGTAACCGGCGGGCGGTCGGCGTTGTTGAGCATGCCTTCCACCAGATCCGAGGCGGGGCAGAGGTCTTTCAGCCCCTGCTGATACTGAATCCCGATCGCTTCGCAGCCAAAGGTATCGGCCAGCCGCACTGCCGCCACATACATCCGGCATTGGTCAAGCACTTGCGCTTCGGTCAATTCCGTAGCGGGGTCTTGTCCGAGGTGAAAGGTCATGCCCCGCGCGCGCATCCAGTCATACACCGCCCGCGCTTCGGCCCCGGGCACCTCGCGGGACGCAAAATAGAGCGCAGATTGTGACAAGCGTTCCTTGTAGATGCCCATCGGCATCAGAAGTTCGTCGGGGATAATGGCGTTGTACATGCCCATGCAGCCTTCGTCGAAGACCCCCAGAATGACTTTTCGGGTGCGAATATCGTCGGCAATCGCGCGCGCGGTGGCGGCGTCGGGGCCCGGCACCATAGCCGGATCGAAAGCGCGCACATGTTGCAAGTTATGTTCGATCGTTCCAGTCTTGAGCCACATTTGTAGCCCGTTCAGGAAGAACTCATCTGAAAAGTCCTCGCTCCAAAGTGTCGAAAACTTCACCCCCGCCTTCGTCAGCGATCCGTTGAGGTTCAATAGCCCCACCAGCCCCGGCCATTGCCCGGCCCAGTTGGCCACCGTCAGGATCGGCCCTTTGTGGGCATAAAGTCCGGCCAGAACGTGGTGCGAATATTGCCAGACCGCCTCGGCCACGATCAGCGGAGCAGTCGGGTCGAGGCCCGCGAAAACATCCATCCCCTCGCGCTGACTGGCGATGAAGCCGTGGCCTGCGGGCTTGACCGGGTGGGCGCGCACCAAAGAATGCCCCATATCCGCAAGAACTTCCGCCAGACGCCCTTCCATTGCGGCCTGCGCCGGCCAGCAAGTGAGGTTCGCGCTTTCGCGCAGGTCGCCGCTCGCGACCAGCATGATCTTGGTCATTTCATTCCCCCGCAGCCGCCATCAGGGCGGCATATGCCTGAAAGTCATCCTGCATACGCCGGAACACGGCGTATTTTGCATCGTGGTAGGCAGCAATCGCGCCGCCGCGCGGAGTGATCGCGGCAACTGGGCCGCTCATCGCCGCCATCGCCGCAGGAAGGTCCGCAAAGGCGCCCCCCGCCACGGCGCCAAGCATTGCCGCCCCCAGCAGCACCGGCTCGGCCTGCGCGGGCACCAGCACGGTGCAGCCAGTGGCATCGGCTGTTTCGCGCAGATAAAGTGCGTTCTTGGCAAGGCCCCCGCTGACGACGATTGCATCAACCGCCGCCCCTGCCCTGCGCATTTCGGTGATGATATGGCGGGTGCCATAGGCCAGCGCCTGCACCGTGGCAAGGTAATCAAGCGCAAGGTCGCCTACGTCATGCGCCAAGGTCAGCCCGCTTATCGCGCCGTGCCGCGTGGGATCGGCCAATGGCGAGCGGTTGCCGTGAAAATCGGGTTGCACATGGCGCCCTCGGGTCAAGGTCGCGGTTTCGGGGGCCATCGCAGAAAGATGAGCATCGAGCAGATCGGTCGGGCGCAGCCCGCGCGCCTCAGCCTCGGCCCGCACCCCGGCAAAGGACGCGTGGCGGGCAAGAACTGCGTCAATCAGCGCGCCTGCCGCCGATTGCCCGCCCTCATTTGCCCAGACCTCGCCCAGCAGCACCGAGCGATACGGCCCCCAGACGCCGGGCACGAACACCGCTTCGGGCGCGGTCAGGATGTGGCAGGCAGAGGTGCCCGCAATCACCGCAAGCCGCGCCTCGGGGCCACGCTCGGGTGCCACGCCAAGGGTGCCGAGCGCGCCCGCGTAGGCATCAATCATGCCGCTGGCTACGGGGGTGCCCGCAGGCAAGCCCAGCTCAGCCGCCGCCCGCGCGCTCAGCCCCCCAACGGCCTCGCCGGGAGCCGCAAAGCGCGCGCCGATGCGGGGCAAATCGTCCGCCAGATCGCCCAGCCCGATTTCAGCCAGAAAGCCCTTGTCCCAGCCCTCACCCGCCGTGCCTTTGTGCCCCAGATAGGTCCATTTGCAGACCGCCGAGCAGAGCGAGCGTGCCTCGGTGCCGGTGGCGCGGTGGGCCAGCCAATCGGGCAAATCCCAGAACCGCGCCGCCTTCGCCCATGCCCGCGGCACCTCGCGCTTCAGCCAGCGCAGTTTCGGCATCTGCATTTCTGGCGAGATCACACCACCGACATGTGCCAGCACCGCCGCCCCGGTGGCATTGATCGCTTCGGCATCGGCAATTGCGCGGTGATCCATCCAGAGCATCACATCGTGCGCCGCCGTGCCATCGGGGCAAACCGAAACCGGTCCACCCGCCGCATCGGCCACCACCAGCGAGCAGGTGGCGTCGAACCCGATGCCCGTCACCGGCACGCCTATCCCCGCCATGGCCCCACGGCAGGCCGCCACAACCGCCGCCCAGATGTCGGTCGAACTTTGTTGCGCGAAATCAGGGCGGGGCCAATGCGCTGCAATCGGCGCTACGCCGCTGCCCAAGAGCCGCCCACTTGCGTCGAACACCCCCGCCCGTGCGCTGCCCGTGCCTACGTCAATGCCGATGAAAACGCCCATTCAGACCCCCAATGCGCGCCGCCGCGCCACCTCAATATGCGCTTCAAGTGCCGCGACCGCTGCCCCGACATCGCGCGCCAGAATCGCCTCGATTATGGCGATGTGCTCGGCCATCACGGTGGGCAAAAGCGCTGGCAGCATCCGCGTCTGCGCCAGCCGGATCAGCCGGATGCGCACTGAATTGACCCTGTAGATGTTTGCAATCAGCTCGTTTTCCAGCGCGTCAACCATGCGGTCGTGAAACGCCCAGTCAAGCTCTTGTGCCCGATCAAGCGCGGTCGGCGTTACCCAACCTGCCGCCTCTGCCTGCGCGGTGCGGTGGTCGGCCAGCAGCGCCTCGACTTCGCCCTGTGGGGCAGTCTGGCAATAGCGCGTCACCGCCTCGCGCTCGATCATCAGGCGCAACTGAAACGCATTGCGGATAAGGTTGAGGTCGACCTGCGCCACCTGCAAGCCACGCTGCGGCACTGTGCGGATTAGGCCATCCGCCTCGAGCCGCGGGATCATCTCGCGGATCGCGCCAAGCGGCATACCGGTAATTTCGACAAGTTCGCGCTGCGAAACAAATTGCCCCGGCGCAATGGTGCGGGCCAAAAGATGGTCGGTGAAGCTCGCATAGGCCTTGTCGCGCAGGGTCTGAAACTCGCTCTGATCGGCAGCCATAGCATGTTCCCCACAGATGCCGACCCGGTCGGATCCGATTTGGCGCCTAACATGTTAGATGACCTGTCAGGCGCAGGCAAGCCGCAAGTCGATCACATCTTGGCAGCTCGGTGCGCGCGCGCGTGCTAAAGGGTTGCGGGACATGTTTTTCGCAAGGTATCGTACCCCCTCATGGGGTGGACTTGCCGCGAACAGGCAAGGACACATGTGAAGGGTTCGGGCGCGGCTGCGGTGCCGCCATGGTGCGCGAACCGACAAGCCTAAGGAGTGCGGTTTGCGATACGTGTTTTTTCCAGTACCGATTTTCAGCAACAGCAGCGGTCGGCGATTTGCCCTTTTGCCTTTACTCGCAGCGCTTGCAGGCGTGCCGACCCCGGTCCGCGCGCAGGGCATCGACGCGCCCGGCCCCGAGCAGCTTGCGGCACAGCGTGCCGCCTATGAAGCGGTTGCGACCAAGACCATCGTCGACCTGCAACCCTTCCGCGCCGAGCAACGTCTGACGCTCGCAGACGGCACCGAGCTGATGCTCGCCTCACTCAGTCCCGCCATCAATTCGTGGTATCTGCTTGAAATCAAGGCGCCCGGGGCGCGGCGGTCGAATTGGTACCACCTTGAGAACATCGACACGCGCGGCACCCGACTGGCGTTGGAGCCAGCCGAAATCCCTACCCTGCGGCTGGCACATGCTGACGGAAATTCCACCTGTGCGCTGGTAGCAGACACGGGTTCGGTGCTCGAAGACGCGCGCAAGGTCGGGTTGCCCTATGCACCGCTCTGCAATGGGCAAATCTATCTGCGCAACCGCGTAGATGGCTCGCGCACCAGCCGCGAACGCACCGCCGAGTTTCTGCGCGACAATGTCTGGTTTGGCGATTCGCTGGTGAACCTCGTCAAGGATACCTTCTATCAGGATGCTTACGCTGAAACCGGCACCACGCTTGGCATAACCGCCGTGGGCAGCGTGGTCGAGGCGCTGGGGCAAGCGGCGCTGGTCGATTACCCGGTGATTTCAACCTCGATCGGCATGGCGCTGGAAGGAGCCCCCGAAGGCGGCATGGCGCAAGGCCAATGGTATGCAATGGCGGGCAACACCGGGGTTTACGCCAGCGTTGTGCAGCCCGGCAAGATCAGCCGCGAAATCCTCGACCGTCCCAACGAGACCAATTGGCTTGACGATGTCGAGCGGTGGGCCACCGCCTACCTCGTCGCCTTCGATCTGACCGATTTCGAGGTGGGCTATGAAGTCGGCACCGATCACCCGACCCTGAACTGGTCACCGCGCCCTTCCGGCTCGGGGCGCAATTACAGCATTCCCGGCCCGGATGGAGTCGCGTCAAGCACCCCGCTGGTGACGTTGGGCATGGTCAGCCCGTCACAGGCGCACCGCGTCGCCGCGACCTTCACCGGCGGTTACAAGCGCGAACACGGCGCGTTTCGGATGGGCGACTATGCCTTTAGCTATAACGGCCACCATTACGGTTTTGTCGTCGATGGCGTGGTATTGAGCAAACTGGTGCCCGATCTTTCCACCCTCTACGTGCTCGATGACGGCACCATCGGCATGCGCACCTGGGCGGTCGAGGATGAGGCATTGCTGCCACAGATCCGCTTTGCCCGCCAGAACGGCGTTCCACTGATCGCGCCGGACCCTGCCACCGGCGATTCGGTGCCGGGGCCGCTGGTTCGGGCATGGGGCCCGGGCAACTGGTCGGGTTCGGCCGAAGCACAGTTGCGCACCTTGCGCGCGGGCGCCTGCATGAAAACAGTGCAGGGCCGCCAGATGCTGATCTATGCCTATTTCTCGACCGCCACACCATCGGCCATGGCGCGCGTGTTCCAAGCCTACGGTTGCGAATATGCGATGCAGCTTGATATGAATTCGGTCGAGCACACCTATGCCGCAATCTACACCCCCAAACCCGAGGGCGGACTGGAGATTTCGCATCTGGTACGCGCCATGCGCGACATCGACGCGCGCGCGAATGATGGCACACGCCTGCCCCGATTCGTGGCATACTCTGACAACCGCGACTTCTTTTATCTGTTGCGAAAGGTTCCGCCATCATGAGCATCCTGCCGCGCCTTCTCGCCTGCCTCGCACTTTCTTTCGCTGCGGGGGGGGCCGCTGCACAGAGTATCGCGGAGCTGAACGAACAGATGTTCCGCCAGATGCAGCAGCGGCGCGGCGTCAGCGCGTCGGAACTGGCGCGGGTCAAGGAAATCTTCGGACGCTCTTCGATCATCGGGCAGGGCAACCCCGCAATCACCCGCCACGCGCTGACGCCAGAGGAATGCGCGGCCCGTCTGCCCGGCGGCATCGGCTACTATGACAATTCCCGCTTCGAGCAGATCTGCGGCGACAAATACATGGCACCACTTTACGACCCGGCCACGCAAAGCGCGTCACAGGCCACTGCCTGCATCGACCAGTTCGAATACCCCAACGTGCCCTGCACCTACCCCGTCGTCTGGGTGAAAACCTCGGAGGCCGCGCAGATCTGTGCCGCCGAGGGCAAGCGGCTGTGCGACGCGCACGAATGGGAAGGCGCCTGTGCCGGGGCACTTCTGGAACCCGACTATCGCTTTGATCTGGCCTCGGGTGTTTCGCCCTCTGCCGCTGTTTCGCGGATGCAGGCAGCGCACAACGCCAAATACGCCCCGCTGCAAGCCTGGGCCTATGGCCCGGCGTACCAGCGCGGCATCTGCGCTGCCGCAAGCTTCAAAAGCGGCAGTTGCGATGGTGGCAGCTTCAACGGCTGTGGCTCGAACACCTACCCAACCGGCAGCTTTCCAGGCTGCACCAGCGCGCTGAAAGTCTATGATCTGCACGGGAACGCCGCCGAGCACATGAACCTGCCGCTCACCCCCGACCAGATGACAAGCCGGGGCAGCACCACGCTGGGCGTGACCGAGATGAAGGGCAGCTGGTTCATTTGGGATACTGTGCGCGCCCACCCGGACTGGTGCCGGTGGCGGGCGCCGTTCTGGCACGGCACTTCGGTGATGTCGTCAGGCAGCCACGCAAATTATCACCTCGGCTTTCGCTGCTGCAAGTCGATCTGACGCGGCGTTCTGCACCGCAGATCAAACGAAATCCGCCCGCGCTGGTCGCGCGGGCGATTTGCGGTTCAGGCGGGTCCGCGTGGCTTAGCGCGTGTAGAGCGAGGCGAGCAGCGTGCGCGGCGCGGCAATCGGGCCTTCCGAGCTGATGATCTGCGCGTAGACGCGATCTTCGAGCAGATCGGCAAGCGCCACCGCGCGGCCATTGAGGTAGGCGGTCTGGCTGACCAGCCGCACACCGTGGCTATAATCGGAATAGTGTTGGCCATGGACCGTGGTCAGCGGCTGGATCGGGCGCCCGTTGGGCTGATGCCAGCCGTAGATTGCAACCTGCCCACGGGCACGGCGCAATGCGTTGGTCAGCACGAGGTCTTTCTTGATACCGGCCACAAGCGTTCCATTGCGCAGGCCGGCCGCATTCGTCTGGCCCTCGATGGTGGCGTTGTGCTGGCGCAGATAGTTCGTCGAGCTCATCTGCGGCCCGGCCTGCATCGGGCGGGGCGCCAGCCGCACCCCGGCCTGCGAATAGATGGCGTCAACGATGCGTGTGGTGGGCAGCATGAAGCCCAACCTGTCGGCAATCTGCGCGGCCTCAGGCAGGCCCATCGGAACCCGCAGAAAATCGTCGTTATCACCCACGGCTACATAATCGGGCGTCACGCATACGGTAATTGCCACCGTCTTGCCCGAGGTGCCAGTTCCGGTCAGGGTAACCGGGGTCAGCGCGCGCAGGAACTGCGGCACGTTGCCGGAAAGCACTTCGCGCACGACCATCTGATCACGCTCAGTGCCGCTGGCGTTGCCGAGCGCCGCGCCGAATTGGCTGCCGCTGGCGGCACTACCCGAGCGGCGGGGGATGCCGCGCGCCAGCTGCGAGGGGCAGTCTGCGGCCTGGGGCGCGCGCGCAATCGCCTCGGCAAGGTCACCGCTCGGCGGGGCTGCGACCGGTTCGCGTAGGGCCACACGCTGCGGCACGGGCGGCTCGGCAACGGTTGCCGCGTGGCGCGCCGAAGCCGCCGCGAGCAACACCCGTGCGGGGCGCGAGCGGGGCAGCGGCGAGACCGCAGGCGCAGCGGTCGCAATCATGGCTTCAGCCACCGCAGCCTTGACCGAAGGCATGGGCGGGGCAACCGGCGCACTTGCGGCCTGAACAAAAAGTGCGGGTCTGGGTTGCGGCGACAGGCTGGCAAGTGTCGGGACACTGGCCACGGCGCTGGGCCGGGGCAAGGGGCGCTGTGGCGCCTCGGCGCTGACCAGAACCACCGGGCGCGGCTGCGGGCGCGCAGGGGCCCCCTGCCGGGCATTCGACGCGACCGATGCCGGGCGCAAAGCCGGGCGTGGGGTCAGTGCATCGGGCGCCAGAACGGCCACGGCAATCGCATCGCGCAAGAAGAGTTCGGCTGCAGGCAGCGGCAAAGCGGTTACAACTTCGAGTGGCGGCTGCGGCGCAATCACGTCGCGCTCGGCCTTGGTGCTCATCGCCACGTCCATCGGAGCGGGCGCAACTGCAATGTGCGGTGCGGGTTCCGGCAGGGGCGCGGCAAACGGGATCGGCTCGTCTCGCACAACAACCGGATCGGGGCGCAGCGCCGAAACCGCCGCAAGCAGCATTACGGCGCTGTCAGGTTCGGCACGGGCCGGGCGCGGCAGCGCCAGCACCACCAGTTCCGGGGCCGCATTGGTTACTGTGACCGGATGCACCGACCGCTGCACAACGACAACACTCAGCGCCGCCGCCGTACCCACAAGCAGGGCGCCCGCGGTCGTCAGCAGAAGGCCCCGGCGTGTACGCCACAGGCCCACAAAGGCGCCATCTCGCTTGCGCGGCAAATCAAAAAAGCTCACGTGTGTTTTTCCAGTCACTGTCCCTTGAGCGAAACCAGTAGCCCCGAATATGGTTAAGATCAAGTTATGTAGGCGGAAATTGGCTTATCGCCGCGATCCAGAAGGCCAAGGGCCGCAGGCGAAACGAGAATTTGCAGCTGCAGCATGCCGGCAAAGGTTGCCTTAGCTGCCGAATCGCGCAAGCGCCGCGGCGAAGATCGCCTCGTCCACGTTGCCGCCCGAACCGATCGCCACCACCTGCGGTCCGAGGCCCGGCGCAAACAGTGCCGCCGCCAACGCCACCGCGCCGCCCGGCTCCAGCACCACCCGTAAGTGGCGGAATGCAAGCACCATCGCCTGCAAAGCCTGGTCGTCAGACACCGCCAGCCCAAAACCGCAAAGCCGTTGCATGATCGGAAATGTCATCGCGCCTGGCGATGGCGTAACGATGGCGTCGCAAACCGAGCCTGACGTGCGCACGTTCCGATCGATGCGCCCCGAAACGAGCGACCGGGCAGTATCGTCAAACCCCTCGGGTTCCACCGGCCGCACCTGCGCGCCGCTGCCTTCCAGCGCCAGCGCGATGCCTGCGGTCATACCGCCGCCGCCACAGGGCACCAGCACCTCACCTTGCCAACCGTCAGGAAGATCCTCCAGCAACTCCAGGCCGATGGTCCCCTGCCCTGCGATCACCTGCACGTCGTCGAACGGCTTGACCAGCGTCAACCCGCGCGCCGCAGCCATCGCCGCGCCAATCGCGTCGCGGTCCTCGGTAGCACGGTCGTATAGCACCACCTCGGCGCCCAGCGCGCGGGTGTTGGCAATCTTCACCCCAGGCGCATCAGACGGCATCACGATCACCGCAGGCACACCATAGGCGGCCGCCGCGCGAGCAACACCTTGCGCGTGGTTACCCGAACTGTAGGCGATTACGCCCCGCGCACGGATCTCGGGTGAAAGCGCGCTAAGCGCCGACCATCCGCCACGCGCCTTGAAGCTGCCGGTGTGTTGCAAACACTCGGCCTTGAGCCAGACCTGCCGCCCTGCCAGCGCATCCAGTGCGGGGGCGCCCAGCAACGGCGTCTGGCGCACATGCGCGCGGATGCGTTTGCGTGCCGCCAGAATATCCGCCCGGTTCATGCCATAAGCCCCAACCAGGCGCGGATCGCCGCGACCGACTCGGGTTCATCAAGGAAGGGAATATGGGCGCGGTCCGGCACTTCGGCAAAGATCATGTCGGGCCGCCTGCGGCGCATCTCGGCGGCATTGGTGGCGCTCAGGAGGTCTGAATTGGCGCCCCGGATCAGCGCCAGCGGCAGCCCTGCGCAGGCATCAAACAGTGGCCAAAGATCGGCCTCGGGGCCTTTGAACGCCTCCAGAAACGCCTCGCGCAGCGTCGGATCATAGCGCAACGCCAGCCCTTGCGGCGTTTCGATGTAGTGGTGCCGCGCCTCCTCACGCCAACGGCTGACCGGCACATTGGCAAACCCCGGCATCAAGCCGGGCAACTTTTCGGCAAGATCGTCCCAGGTCCGCGCGCGCGGCGCGCGGCCCACATAGTCGAAAATCCGCTCTAGCCCCGCGCGCTCCAGCGCCGGGCCGACATCATTGAGACATAGCCCGATCAGCCGCTCTTTCGCCGTGGCGGCAAGGAACATGCCGATCAGTCCACCGCGCGACGTGCCGATGATCGCGGCGCGGTCCAGCCGAAGATGGTCCAGCAGCGCCAGCACATCGCGCGCCTCTTGCGGCACGGAATAGGTTTTTGCCCCGGTCCAGGCCGATCCGCCCCGCCCGCGATAATCGGGACGGATCAGCCGCACACCCTTGGGCAGATGCGGGGCGAGATAGTCGAAATCGGCCCCGTTGCGGGTCAGCCCCGCAAGCGCAACTACCGGCAGGCCCTCGCCCTCATCGGTGAAGTCAAGGCGGGCGCCATCGGCGGCGGTAAAGAAATCAGGCACTCTGGGCAAACTCCGGTATACGGGTAAGGTCGGGCAAAAGGTGCTGCGGGCGGGCAGGAAGGCGGTCGATCGGCAGCCCGGCGCGGTTCACCCAGACGGTGGTAAAACCAAATCCGGCAGCATAGGCCGCATCCCAACCATTCGAGGAAACGAACAGCACCTGATCAGGGCGGCAGCCGAAATGCGCGGGGACAAGCGCATATACCGACGGGTGCGGCTTGAACACACCGACGCTTTCAACCGAAAGCACCGCATCGAGGTGCTCGCCCAAACCAGCTGACTCCACGGCCCCCGCCAGCATCTCGGGCGAGCCGTTCGACAGAATCGCGGTCGCCATACCCTGCGCCTTCAACGCCGCAAGCATCGCGGGCACCTCGGGATAGGCGGGCAGTTCCCAGTAGAGCGCAAGCAGGCGTTCGCGCAATTCGGCATCATAAATGCCCGAAGCCTCCATCGCCCAGTCGAGTCCATCCTGCGTGACCTGCCAGAAATCACAATACTGCCCCGAAACCGCGCGCAGCCATGAATACTGCAATTGTTTGGTCCGCCAATCCTCGGCCAGCTTTGGCCAGATCCCGGCAAAATCCTCGCGCCCCGGCTCGGATGCGGCAGCGCGGGCAGCGGCGTTCACGTCAAAAAGCGTGCCGTAGGCATCAAAAACGCAAGCGGTTATGGTCATGAGATCCTCCCCTTCGCCCCGCAGACTGGCCCGCCTGTGTCTGCAGGGCAAGGGCGGATGCAAGCATCACTGGCGCGAACGCGCATTGCGTGGTCTGATTGCCCAAATTGCACGAGGATGCCCATGCCCGCCCCGATCGACTATCTGCTGGAACGTCTCAAGTCACTTCAGGCCGAACTAGAAGCCGTGATCGATGAACGCCGCAAGGCGCTCAAGTATCAGGTGGTGCGTCGCCGCGTGGTGTTCGAAACCGGCGTGCGCGCACAGCACCGCGCCGCGCGGGTGAAACTTCGCGACTTTCTCGCGCGCACCCGTCTGATGGTGGTGCTGACGACACCCATAATCTATTCGCTGATCATCCCCTTCGTGCTGCTGGACCTGTTCGTCACGATCTATCAGGCGGTCTGCTTTCCGGTCTATGGCATCGCGAAGGTGCGGCGGCGCGACCATATCGTGATCGACCGTCACATGCTCGACTACCTCAACGGCATCCAGAAACTGAACTGCCTCTACTGCGGCTATTGCAACGGCATTTTGTCCTACGCGCGCGAAATCGCGGGGCGCACCGAGAAATACTGGTGCCCGATCAAGCACGCGCGCCGCATCGAGGACGCCCACGCACATTACCACGGCTTTTTCGACTACGGCGATGCAGAGGCTTTTCAGGCCGAGCTTGATTCGCTGCGTGAGCAGTTGCGGCAGATGGAAAACAAAACAACCTGATCCGGCTTGCCTTGGTCAAATATCCTGCGGGGGGTGCGGGGGGCGCAAAGCCCCCTGCCTCAGAGGTTGTCAGGCTGCGGCATACCCAGCACATGGTAGCCGCTGTCAACCATCAGCACGTCGCCCGTGGTGCAGGCGCCGTAATCCGAGCACAGGTACACCGCAGTGCCACCGATCGCCTCCAGCGTGGCGTTCTGGCGCAACGGGCTGTTGGCCTCGGTATGGCGGTAGGTCTTGCGCGCGCCACCAATCGCCGCCCCCGCCAGCGTGCGCATCGGCCCCGGCGAGATTGCGTTGACCCGAATGCCGTCGGGGCCGAGGTCGTTGGCAAGGTAGCGCACCGCGCTTTCCAGCGCTGCCTTGGCCACACCCATGACGTTGTAATAGGGCGTCACCCGGTTTGATCCGCCATAGGTCAGGGTAATCAGGCTGCCGCCATTGGGCATCATCGCCGCCGCACGGCGCGACACGTCGATGAAAGAATAGCACGAGATCGCAAGGCTGTTCTTGAAGTTCTCGCGGCTGGTGTTGATGAACCGCCCGGTCAGTTCGGCCTTGTCGGAATAGGCGATGGCGTGGATCACAAAATCCAGTGTGCCCCATTCCGCCGCTAGCCGCGCGAATGCCGCGTCAAGGCTGGCATCGTCGTTCACATCGACATCGACCAGGATGTTCGACCCAAGCGATGCCGCAAGCGGTTCGACCCGCCGCCCGAACGCCTCGCCCTGATACGAAAACGCCAGCTCCGCCCCTTCGGCGCGCAGCGCCTGCGCGATGCCCCAGGCGATGGAATGGTCATTCGCCACCCCCATCACCAACCCGCGCTTGCCATTCATCAGATCGGCCATGCTGCTTACCCGTTGTATTTGCTGAACAAAAGCGACGCATTGGTGCCGCCAAAGCCGAACGAGTTTGACAGAACCGAGTCGAAGTCCACGCCATCAACACGGGTCATGGCGATTTCCTCGGGCCGAATGGCGGGGTCAAGCTGGGTAATGTTGGCCGAAGCAGTTATGAACCCCTCCTGCATCATCAGCAGGCTGTAGATCGCCTCATGCACCCCGGTGGCGCCAAGGCTGTGCCCGGTCAACGATTTTGTGGAAGAGATCGGCGGCACATTGCCTTCACCGAAAATCCGCCGGATTGCCTGCACCTCGGTCACGTCGCCCGCTTGGGTCGATGTGCCATGCGCGTTGATATAGCTGACCTTGCGGCCTTCGCCGAGGGTCGAAAGCGCCAGCCGCATCGCGCGCTCGCCGCCCTCGCCCGACGGGGCAACCATATCGTACCCGTCCGAGGTGGCGCCATAACCGGTCAGTTCGGCGTAGATCTTGGCACCGCGTGCCAGCGCATGGCCCAACTCTTCCAGCACCACCACGCCGCCGCCGCCCGCAATCACGAAGCCGTCGCGCGTCGCATCAAAGGCTCGGCTGGCGGTGGTGGGGGTGTCGTTATACTTCGAAGACATCGCGCCCATCGCATCAAACAGGCACGAAAGCGTCCAGTCGAGTTCCTCACCGCCGCCGGCAAAGATGATGTCCTGCTTGCCCATCTGAATGAGTTCGGCGCCATTGCCGATGCAATGCGCGCTGGTCGAGCAGGCCGAGGTGATCGAATAGTTGACGCCCTTGATGTGGAACGGCGTGGCAAGGCAGGCCGAGTTGGTTGACGACATGCAGCGCGTGACCATGAACGGGCCCATGCGTTTGGGCGCACCCTTCTCGATCACCGTGGTATGCGCTTCAAAGAAGTTCGAGGTGGAGGGCCCACCGGAACCCACAATCAGCCCGGTGCGCGGATTGGAAATATCCGCTTCTTCCAGACCAGAATCGCGGATAGCCTGCTCCATCGCCAGAAAATTGTAGGCGGCACCCGGCCCCATGAAGCGCAGGTTGCGCTTGTCGATATGCTCTTCCAGCACGATCTGCGGCTGCCCGTGGATCTGGCTGCGAAAGCCGTGCTCGGCATAGCTTGGCGCGAACACAATGCCCGATTTGCCCTCGCGCAATGACTCGGTAACCTCCTCGGCCGAGTTTCCGATTGGCGAGATGATCCCGAGTCCGGTGATGACGACGCGGCGCATAGGGGCCTCCTTCATATGTATCGGATCAGCTCTCGGAGAGAGCGACCTTCATGTCCTTGACAAGATAGATCGTTTCGCCATCCGCCTCGACGCGGCCATCGGCCACGCCCATGGTCAGGCGGCGCGTCTGGATCGCCTTGGTGAAATCAACGAAATAGCGCAGCAGCTTGCGATCAGGGCGCACCATGCCGGTCAGCTTCACCTCGCCCACCCCCAGTGCATAGCCCCGCCCCTGCCAGCCACGCCAGCCGAGGTTGAAGCCCGTCAACTGCCAGAGGCCATCGAGGCCAAGGCAGCCCGGCATGATCGGGTTGCTGGGAAAGTGGCACGCGAAAAACCACAGGTCTGGCGTGATGTCGAACTCGGCCACCACATGGCCCTTGCCATGCAGCCCGGCATCGCCCGAAATCTCGGTGATGCGGTCCATCATCAGCATCGGCGGCGCGGGAAGCTGGGCGTTACCGGGCCCAAACAACTCGCCGCGCGCGCAGGCCAGCAGGTCATTCTTGTCAAAATGCGTCGGATGCCCTGCCATCGGCGCTGCCCCTCCCCGGTTCGCGGACCATCTTTTCAGGCATCTAGCACCCACGCAAAGCCAGAGGCAAGGCCCGCGCGCCAATGCGTCGCGGGCCGTCTGGATTTATAAGCATTGAAAATTCTGCGGCAATTCCCTAGTCTGACTGATGTATCCAGCGAAAGTGCGCCCATGCAGACGAATTCCGAGGACCGCGGGCAGAAGTGGCTTGCACGTGGAGGGCTTCGCCCGACACGCCAACGGCTGGCACTTGCCAAGCTTCTGGTGGGTGACGGCGGCAACCGCCATGTGACCGCTGAGGGGCTTTATGCCGATGCCCGCGCAGCGGGCGAAGCGGTCTCGTTGGCTACGGTCTACAATACCCTGCGGGCATTTTGCGAAGTTGGCCTGATGCAGGAAATCACCGTTGATGCCACGCGCTCTTTCTTCGACACCCGGATGGACGATCACCCGCACTATTTCTGGGAAGATACCTCGGAAATCACCGATGCTCCGGCCGAAGATCTCGTAATCTCGCGCTTGCCAGCGGCGCCTGCCGGAGCGGAGTTGACGCGCGTTGATGTGGTGCTGCGCGTCCGCCACATCGCCTGACGTCACTCGGTATTCGCCTGAATCTTTGGTCAATCGGAAGCGCATACGATAAGTCGGTTGCGCAAGAGTTCGTCTAGCAGCGCCACCGTGTCATTCAGAGCCGTCAGACTGGGCACCGCAGGAAACTGCGCGTGAATCACGTCGGCAATCTCTGCTGGCGACATGGCTTCTTCCAGCAATCTCCAGATCGCAATTGCCCCCTCGTTAAGGCGATGCACCGCAATGCCTTGGGCATCGGCCAGAAAGCACTGGTCGTCTGACAGGATTTCGCGGACCCCGGCAGCCTGAGCATACCGGGCCGAGGGGTCAGCGCGCGTATTGGCCGAAATCGGCGCAGGCCCTTCGGCAGCCCGCGCGCGGATAGCGTAGTGCGGCACCGGCGCGCCTTGATATGCGGCCATGGTGCTTGCGAGCGCATCGGCGGCACTTTCCGCCGACGCATAGCGCAAATGATGAAGCGAGGCCGTCTGCGATATCGCACTGAGAGAACCGAGGACATCCGCACTGTGCATGCCACGCGCAAAGTTCTGCTTTAACAATCGGTTGATCGCATCGCTGGGGCGCGCGGGTCGAAGCTCCGGCGCCGCGGCCGCGCTACGCTCAAGAAACACGACTGCGCCAATTGGCGCAGTCTCGCCGTGCGGCACCGGGCGCGGCGCTTTCAGAAACACATATTGCGCATTTCTTTCACCAAACTGCGCCTCTAGGCCCGCGCGCATTGTTGCGGAAAACTCGGTCGGCAACGGCAAGCGCAACCGCGTCTGCACGCCGGTCGCGCGCCCGACAATGCGCCCGTCGCGCGCCGTCTCGATGGGCAGGTAATCGTCGGTAAAAACCCGAAACCCGCGATGCGCAAGGCAGGCCGCCAAGGTGCTCTTGCCCGAGCGCCGCGTGTTTGGAAACACGACCAGACGACCGCCAATTTCCACCGCCGCTGCATGCAGACAAAGCAAATGCGGCTGCCAGCGGAGCAGTTCCTGCCCCATGCTCGCAATCAGCTCGCAAACAGCGTTGACGCGGTTCAGTCGCCTGGTCGGGCCGCCTCGCCGCGACACCATCAAAGTATCGTCCGCCAGCCGCGCCACAGTGATGAACGGCGGCGCCGCGCAGGCTGACAAAATCTCGAATTGCCAACCCGGGGCAACCTCGTTGACCGTTTCCACAATCTCGGGGCAACCGCGCAATTCAACGGGCGCCGTCAACCCGGCAAAACGCAAAGAGACAATTGCGGTCACACCATGTTCTTCCGCCTGATTGCCCGCGCGCCAGCGCGCCAACACCGGCAGCGGTAAATTACCGCTGCCGGCTTGCAGATGTTCAGCCGTCAAGTCGGCGGGCAGAAGCCCGGCGCATTCGGGTCCGTGACGGTGGGGTCACACGTTTCGGCGCCCGACGGCGAAGATGGTTCACTCGGATCAGAGGGCTCCGAGGGTTCAGAAGGCTCCGAGGGTTCAGAGGGTTCAGACACCGAACTGGCGTGCGCGGTTGAAAGTGTGGTGAAGGCCGGAACGGTATATGCGGTCAACGCCAATACCCCGAGGCGCGACATCGCCCGGCGTCTGGATAGAATGGTATCGTCTGTGTCGCTCATGTCGATTCTCCCGTTGGAAAGGCATTCGAAACGGAGGGCGGAGCACAGTAACAAGATGCCCACGCCGAATGGCCACTCTGCGTATCGAATTCGCGGCGCGGCGCGAATTTTCGATGGAATCATTCTAGAAAGTCGGGCGAACGAATCAAGCCGGTCGCAGATGCATAAGCGGCATTTCGCCGCACCCCGGCTGACACTGACGGTGCTAGGCTCTGTCGCGGAACTCGTGAATCCGGCTGGTTATGGAAAGGGCAAAGAAATGCGTGGTTTGACATTCACCGTGGCACTGATGCTGATCTTGGCGCCTGCGGCCAGCGCCCAAGGCTTTGACGGAACCTATGCGATCGGCGACTGCTCGGCACCGGGCGATGGTGCGATGGTGTTGGCGGGGGCGACGATCACCTTTTACGAATCCGCATGCCGCCTGTCTAATCCGACCGTGCTGACGGGCTTTGATGATGCCGTCATGTATGATGCAAGCTGCGCAGGCGAAGGCGAGACCTGGAAGGAAAAACTGTTGATGATGCCCGCGCTCAGCGGCGGCCTCGTGGTCGTTTCGCCGGGTTGGGCCACCGTTTACGAGCGCTGCCAGTAGGCTCAACCCTCGGCGCACGCCCGCAGCACCGCCAACGGCACGATCTCAAGCGCGCGCTCATGCGTCGCTTCCAGCCGTACCCGCGGCGCGCAGCCCTCGTCCCATGCCTGCAAGAACCGCCCCGCGCAAAGACACCAGGCATCACCAGGCTTGAGCCCCGCAAAACCCAAGTCGGGGCGCGGCGTGCTCAGGTCATTTCCGACATAGGCGGAAAAGGCCAGAAACTCGGCGGTCATCACGGCGCAAACGGTATGGCTACCCGCATCTTCAAAACAGGTGTTGCAGGCCCCATCGCGGAAGAACCCGGTGCGCGGAACCATCGAGCAGGGCGCGAGAACGCCACCCAGCACGTTGACAGAAGGCAGTTTTTGCATCTCAGAGCGCCTCTGCAATGGCGCGCAGCATTGCCAGATCGCCTTCGGCCACGCCGGGGTCCTCAAAACGGGTGTCGCCTGCGTTTACTGCCACCACCACTGCGCGGGCGGGGTTGATGTAAATGTATTGCCCGTAGATGCCGCGTGCGAAATAGTCGCCGCCATGCGCCGCGCTGTCGGCGGGAACCCACCATTGATAGCCATAGGCGGCCCCGCCAGGCGCCTGCAACGTGGTCGAAGCCGTTACCCAATCTGCGGGTACCAGTTGCGCCTCGCCCCAGCGGCCACCTTGTGCGAACAACAGGCCAAAACGCGCATAGTCGCGCGTGGTAAGGTTCAGCCCGCCCAGCACAAACGCCGTGCCCCCGCCATCGGTCACATAGTACGGCGCGCGTTCGAGCCCCAGTGGCACCAGCACACGCTCGGCCAGAAGGTCGGCTGGGTCGCGCCCGGTGGCGCCCGCAATCACCATGCCCAGCACATGCGTGTCGATCGAGACATAATGCCAGCGCGTGCCCGGCGCGGCCTCACGCACTTTCAGCCCCGCGGCGAAACCATCCATCGAACCGCCCAGCGCCAGAACCCGGCCCATGCGATTGATGTCGGAATTGAAATCCAGATAGTCCTCGTTGAAGGCCACGCCAGACGACATCGTCAGAACATCGCGCACACTCGCCCCATCATAGGCCGAGCCTTTCAGCGCAGGCACAAAATCCACCACCTGCGCCTCGAGATCGGGCACCATGCCCTCGGCGTGCAGAATGCCAAACAGCGCCGACAAAAAGCTTTTCGCGACAGACCAACTGATGCGCAGGTCTTCGGGTCGGGTGCCGCGATAATAGCTTTCATGCGCCAACTGGCCGCCCTTCAGCACCACCAGCCCGGTCACCCAACGCGCCTCGACCCAAGCGCCCACCTCGGGCGGCAACACGATGGGCGGTCCCGGTGGCAATGCAGACACCGGCCCCGCGCCAATTGCCAGCGGTCGGGTCAGGAACAGCCGGTCCATGCCCGAGAAATTGGCCACGATCTTTTCCGGCGCAAAAAGGCTGTTGACCGCCCAAAGCCGTACGATTTCCTCGCGCTTCCAAAGCGCGACCCCGCCGATCACCAGCGCGACCAGCAACAGCACCCTGATTGTAATCCTGAAGATACGCATGCAAATTCCTCCCGGCCAAAGGGAACCACGCCACCCGCCGCGCGGCAACTGCTTGTTGCGTCTGCCTTGGTCCAAACATCCTCGGGGGTCCGGGGGCAGACAGCCCACGGCGCTCTCAAGGTGGCCTCAGCGTCTGAACCGCTCGATCAGCCGTTCGATCGCGCCCTTCGGCCGCTCGTCGGGCGCCGCTACCGGGGGCAAAGCGCTCGCTACGCCCGCTTTTGGCGCGGGCTGGGGTTTGGGTGCGCGCGGCGGGGCCATGCGAAGCGCAATGGTGTTGACGAAGGCGGCGCCGTCGCCCGCCGCAAGCGCGGGCGCGCCCTCGGCAATGCCGGTCAGCAGATCTTCGCGCCAAACGGTGTCGGCCTTGGCGAAATCGCTCAGTACATAATCCGCCACGCGGTCCTTGTTGCCAGGGTGGCCAATACCCAGCCGCACCCGGCCGTAGCCCTCGCCGATATGCGCGTGGATCGAGCGCAGGCCGTTGTGGCCCGCATGCCCGCCGCCTTGCTTGAGGCGGCACTTGCCGGGGGCCAGGTCCAGTTCATCGTGGAACACCACCAGATCGGCGGGCGTGAGCTTGAGGTAGCGCATCGCCTCGCCCACCGACTGCCCGGAAAGGTTCATGAACGTGCCTGGCTTCAAAAGCAGCATTTTCTCGCCGCCAAGATTGCCTTCAGCGACCATCCCCTGAAACCGTGCGCGCCAGGGCGAAAACCCGTGCTCCGCGGCGATCCGGTCTACTGCCATGAAGCCGATGTTGTGCCGGTTGGCAGCGTATTTTGCCCCCGGATTCCCCAAGCCCACAAACAGTTTCATGCACCCTCCTTGCCTTGCGCCAGACTATGGCGCGGGCGCTCCGGTTTCAACGCGCGCAATGAGAAACGCGGGAAAGGTTGCCCCTTCCCGCGTCAAACCTTCCGCCGGGAGCCAATCAGGCCTCGGCGGTTTCTTCGTTGTCGGTCGAACGCAGGCCCGAGGGTGCGCCGATGTTGGCGACCACGAAATTGCGCGTGATCGTCGGCTTGGCGCCTTCGGGCAGCGGAATGTCGTTGATGTGGATCACATCGCCGATGTCCTTGCCGGTCAGATCGACCGTGATGTGGTCGGGAATATCACCTGCCAGCACTTCCAGTTCCACTTCCGGGCGCACGATGGTCAGCACACCACCACGCTTCAGACCCGGCGAGGCTTCGTGGTTCTCGAAGTTGACGTGGATGAACAGGTTGATGCGGCTGGCCTGATGCAGGCGCATCAGATCGACGTGCACCGGTTTGTCCATCACCGGGTCGCGCTGCACGCTGCGGCAGATCACCCGCACGTCGTCCTGGCCCTCGATCTTGAGGTTCCAGAGCGTCGAGAGGAACCGCCCCGCGCGCAGCTTTTGCAGCAGCTTGTTGTATTCGAATGCAATCGGCTGCGGCTCTTTGCCGTCGCCATACACGATGCCGGGTACGTTGCCCTCACGACGAGCTTGACGAGCGGCCCCCTTGCCTGTCCCCGTCCGTACCACGGCCAGCAGATCCGGGATCTCTTTGGCCATTGGTGTCTCCATAGTCTTCGGTTACGCGGGACTCCTCCAAGGGTGCAGGCCCGCAAGGCGGCCCCTATAACGTGGGGGGCACGGAAAGGGAAGCCCTTTTACAGCCACGCCGCGGCGCCCCCGTTGCCGTTTCGCGGTGGTTATGCTAGCGCATGCTGGCGCCCCCAAAGCGCTTTGGAAAGAGATGTCATGGCATTTTTGGCTGAACTCGCTGCCTCGCGGGCAACCGGTGCCGGGCTTGCATCGGTCGGTGTATTCTGGGGCGGATTTGCCGCCTACCTGCCCGATTACAAGGCGGCAGCGGGCGCAAGCGATGCTGAAATGGGGCTGGTCCTGATCTTGTCGGCGGCGGGTGGCATGGCGGCAATGGCGGCCTCGCCCCGCATCATGGTGGCGCTCGGCCGGGCCATGCTGCCCGCAGCTGGGGCGTTGGTGGCCGTAGCCGCCTTTCTGCCGCTTCTGGCGGGCGACATCATCTCGCTCGGCCTTGTGCTGCTGGCAATGGGCGCCACGATGTCCACGCTCGACATCGCTTCGAACGTGCGCATTTCCGAACGCGAGGCGCGCGACGGGTTGCACCTTATGAACCTCAACCACGCCTTGTTTTCCTTTTCCTTCGGCGCCTCCGCCTTTGGCTGCGGGCTGGCGCGCAAAGCCGGGCTTGGCCCCGAGTTCGTGGCCCCGGTGTTGTTTCTGGTGTTGCTTCTGCTGGCGGCAGTGATGGCAGAACGGGCCGATGCCACACCGCCCGCCGCAGCCACAGGCGGCGAGGCTGCCGCCTCGCCTTGGGGCGCCATTCTGCCCGCAGCGGCGATTCTGTTCGCCGCATTCGTATCGGAAAACGCCACCGAAAGCTGGTCGGCGCTGTATATCGAGCGCACCTTGGGCGGCCCGGCAGGCGAAGGGTCTTTTGGCCCCGCAATGCTTGGGCTGACAATGGGCATTGGCCGCCTTTCGGGGCAGTTTCTTGCGGCGCGGCTGGGTGAGGCGCGGCTGGTGGCGGGCTCGGCGTTGCTGGGTGTGGCAGGCGCACTGGTGGTGGCGCTTGCTCCTGCCCCTGCCGTGGCGGTGGTTGGCGTGGCGCTGATCGGCCTCGGCGTCGCGGTGGTGGTGCCGTCGGCCAACTCGCTCTTGGGCCGCGCGGTGGCGCCCGAGCAACGCGCCTATGCCATTTCGCGCAGCTGGATGATTGGTTTCACCGGCTTCTTCCTCGGTCCGGTCGGCATGGGGCTGATCGCTGAAACCGTCGGTTTGCGCTGGTCTTTTGCTGCGGTCGCGGTGGCGATGGCGCTCATTCTGCCCGGCCTCGCCCGGCTCTCGCGCCGCTGAGACGACCGCACGCGCCCAGCGACCGCTTTGCGGCCCACTTGCGTAAACGTTTGCACAAATACCGAATCGGTGCATAATCGCCCCGAACACGATCACGGGCCTGGGGGGGACCGATGCCGGGGGCGCGAAAAACCATCAAGGACGTGGCCCGATTGCTTGGGGTTTCGGCTGCGACGGTATCGCGTGCACTTGCCGGAAACTCCCGCATCTCTCCGGAAACCCGCGCGCGGGTTGAACAGGCCGCGCGCGACGTGGGGTACACACCCAACCGTGCCGCGCAGTCGCTGGTGGCGGGGCGTGGCAGCGGCTTTGTCGGGTTGATCCTGACAGATCCTGGCTACGGTCGTGAAGACAGCTATCTGGGCGAATTCATCGCAGGGCTTGGCACGGGCTTCGCCGAACATGGCATCGACCTGTTTCTGGCCGCCATTTCCGAAACCCAATCCGAACTGTCAGTGATCCGCAACATCGTGGGCACGCACCGGGCTGATGGGCTTATCATCGGCCGCACATCCGAAGCCGATCCGCGGGTAGAATACCTTGTTACGGCGGGCTTTCCCTTTGTCAGCCACGGCCGCACCAGCCTCGAACACCCGACACATTCCTGGGTCGATACCGACGGCGCGGCGGCCTTTGCCGAAGCCTTCGACATGCTCTACGCGCTCGGCCACCGCCGCTTTGGCCTGGTGACCATCAAAGAGCCGATGACCTTTCGGCTGCACCGCACCGAGGGGCTGCTCGCCGCCATCGCGCAGCGCGGCGACCCGGGGGTGAGCCTGCAAATCGCCACCTCGCCGCGCTATGACGGGGCGCGGCGGCACGATGCCATTGCCGCGCTGCTCAGCGGCCCCGATCGGCCAACCGCGGTGCTTGCGCTGTTCGACGGGCTGGCCCTTACAGTGCTGGAAGAGGCCGCGCACCTTGGCCTGTCAGTGCCCGAAGATCTGAGCGTGGTGGGCTTTGACAATATCTCGTCGTCGAGGCTGGCGCGCCCTGGCCTGACGACGTTTGATTCCGAAACCACCCGCAGCGCGCGCGCCTCGGCGCGCATGCTGGTGGCGCAACTGGCAGCCAAAACCCGACCAGCGGCGCCCGAAACCCTGTTGATCCGCCCAAAGCTCGTGCTGCGGGCAAGCCACGGACCCATGCGGCCCCCCCCGCGCGGGTGACTGACCAAATTCGAACATAACGGGAGAGGAGAACCAAAATGACTTTCGAACATCTGCGCAGAACGGCGCTCGTGGCCGGGATCGCGTTACTGGCGGGCCCGGCACTGGCCGAACCGCTGTTCTGGTCGACCCAGGCCAAACCGGTCGAGGAAACCCAGCGCATGCGCGAGCAGGTGCTGGCAGGCTTCCCCGGCGGGGTCGACTATCAACCTTCCGACGAAGGCCCCTGGATTACCCGCTTCCAAGCCGAGGCTCAGGCCGGGTCGGGCACCATTGCGGTGTTGGGCGGGCTGCACGGTGACCTGTCGTCGCTGGGCGCAAACCTGGTCGATCTGAGCAGCGTCGACACTTCGGGCGTTGGCGCCGCGATGCTTGAACTTGGGCGGCTTGGCACCTCCGAGCAGAAATACATCCCCTGGATGCAGGCCACCTACCTGATGGTCGCCAACAAGAAGGCGCTGCCCTTCCTGCCTGCTGGCGCCGACATCAACGCGCTCAGCTATGACGAGCTGATCGCATGGACCAAGGCGCTGGCCGAAGGCACCGGCGGGCCGAAGTTCGGCTTCCCGGCGGGTCCGCGCGGCCTCAAGCATCGCTTCTTCCAAGGCTTCCTGCTGCCCGCATACACAGGCTCGACCGTGACCGAGTTCCGCTCGGCCGAGGCCGAAACCGCGTGGAACGTGTTCAAGGAGCTGTGGAAATATACCAACCCCGCTTCGACCAGCTACGGTTTCATGCAGGAACAACTGGTGACCGACGAGGTCTGGGTGGCGTTTGACCACGTTGCCCGCATCGCCGACGCGTTCAACCAGCGCCCGGATGATTTCGTGGCCTTCCCGGCCCCGGCCGGCCCCAAAGGCCGCGCCTTCATGCCGGTGCTGGCAGGCATCGCCGTGCCCGCGACCGCGCCCGACAAGGCGCAAGCGCTGGCGCTGATCGCTTACATGCTGAAACCCGAAACCCAGATCGCCACGTTGCGCGCCACCAACTTCTTCCCGGTGATCGCCACCGAAATGCCCGCCGACATGCCGCCCTCGGTGCGTGCCTCGGCGGCGGCGATTGCCGCTATGACCGGCGCCCCCGACGCGCTGCCTGCGCTCTTGCCGATGGGTTTGGGCGACAAGGGTGGCCAGTTCAGCCAGATCTACACCGACACGTTTGAGCGGATCGTGCTGAATGGCCAGCCGGTACGCGCGGTGCTTGACGATGAGGCCGCCATTCTGCGCGCCCTGATGGTCGAGGCAAACGCCCCCTGCTGGGCGCCCGACGCCGCCTCGGACGGGCCCTGCCCGGTGAAATGAGCGCTTCGGTGGGCGGCGCCCCGCGCCGCCCACCGCCACCGCCCTTGCGGGCGCGCGCGGCTGCGGCGTAGCCGCGCGCCTATCCCGCCCGAGTCTGCCCCGCGAAGGGAGTGCCGCCGATGCCGCGCCTGTTGCCCTATCTGCTGCTCTTGCCTGCCACGGCCTTTTTGTGCCTGTTCTTTCTGTATCCGTTCACACTGGTCGCCATCGACAGTCTCAACCACGACGGGGTCTGGGGCTTTGAAAACTTTGACCGCATGGCAAGTCACTGGAAGTTCGGACCAACCTTTCGAAACACCATTCTGCTGGCCGCAGTTGTGGTGCCGCTGCAACTGACGCTGGCACTGATGATGGCCAGCATGGTCACCCGGCTGAAACACGCGCGCGGCGCCGTTCTTTACATTTTCGCTATTCCCCTTGGCATTTCCGACCTTGCCGCTGGCCTCGTCTGGCTCGCCATTTTCGAGCAGTCGGGCTTTCTCAATTCGGCGCTGACCGGGCTTGGCGTGATCGACAAGCCGATGCTCTTCCTTGGCTACCAGAGCAAGGGCGTGATCTTCACCGCGATCGTGCTGACCGAGCTTTGGCGCGCCACGGCGATCATGATGGTCATTCTGGTGGCGGGTATGGGCCTTATTCCCAAGGAATATGGCGAGGCGGCCGAGGTTTTCGGTGCCAGCCGCTGGCAGCGGTTCCGCCGCGTCACCCTGCCCTTGCTGAAACCCAGCCTGCAAACCGCGCTGATCCTGCGGGTGATCATGGCGTTTGAGGTGTTCGCGGTGGTGCTGGCCCTTGGCGGCACCAACTTGCCGGTCTTGATGAGCGAAACCTACCACTGGCAGTTCACCATGCAGGAACGCGGCGTGGCGGCGGCCTATGCCATGGTGATCCTCGGCATCTCGGTCGGCTTTACGGTGCTGATCCTGCGGCTGCTGCACGTTCCCAAGGAGGCGCGGCCATGAGCGAAACCACCGTTCGCCGCGCGGGCAACCGGGTATTCATCGCCGCCGTCGTGCTGGCCTGCGTCTGGGTGCTGCTGCCGATCTACCTGCTCTTGATCAACGCGCTCTCGGCCCCAGCCGAAGTGACCGGGTTCCCGAAACGCTTCTGGCCCTCGTTCGACCTCGCATCGATCCGCTTCTTCCTCGGCTTCAAGGGCGTCACCTCGGCGCTCTGGAACTCGGTGCAGGTAGCGGTGCTGACGATGGTTATGGCGATCGGGGCCGGGGCGCCTGCGGGCTATGCGCTGGCGCGGTTCGATTTTCCGGGCAAGCAGGCGTTCCGCTTCATGGTGGTGATGACGCGGGCGTTTCCGCTGCCCTTGTTGGCGCTGCCGCTGGCGGTGCTGTTCATCCGGGTCGGCCTTGACGATACGGTGATCGGGCTGGCCTTCGTGCATACCACGCTGGCGCTGCCTTTTGCGGTGCTCATCACCTATTCGCTGTTTTCCGGCATCCCCTACGAGCTTGAGGAAGCCGCGCTGACCCTTGGCTGCAACCGCGTGCAGGCGTTCCTCAAGGTGGTGCTGCCTTTGGCGGCCCCCGGCATTGCCGCTTCGGCAGTGTTCGCCTTCGTAGTCTCGTGGAACGAGGTTTTTGCCAGCGCCGTGCTGACCATCGAGCACCGCACACTGACCGCGTTCCTGTTGCAAAGTCTCGATGTTTCTCCCTTGCCGCTGAAGTTTGCCGGGGGCGCCGCGCTTGTGCTGCCCGCGCTTGGTTTCATCTTCGCGGTGCGCAAATACCTCTTCGCGATGTGGGGCATCGCCAACCGATAGGAGCGGGGCCATGGCCGAAATTGAAATCAAGGGTGTCGGCAAGACCTTCGGGGCCTTCACCGCGCTGCATTCGATCGATCTCACGATCAAGGATCAGGAATTCGTGGTGCTGCTGGGGGCCTCGGGCTGTGGCAAAACCACGCTCTTGCGCATCATCGCCGGGCTCGACAGCCCGAGCAAGGGCGAGGTCTGGATCGGCGGGCGGCGGGTCGATACCCTGCCCCCGCGCGAGCGCGGCATTTCGATGGTGTTCCAGAACTACGCGGTGTTTCCGCACCTGACGGTGTTTGAAAACATCGCTTTTGGGTTGCGCATGCAGAAGCTGCCGCAGGCCGAGGTAACCCGCCGCGTCACCCGCACCGCCGAGCTGATGCATATCGAAGCGCTCTTGAAACGCTATTCGGGCCAGCTTTCGGGCGGGCAGCGGCAGCGGGTGGCGGTGGCGCGGGCGCTGGCGATGGAGCCAGACGTGATCTTGATGGACGAGCCGCTTTCAAACCTCGACGCGCTCTTGCGGCTTGAAATGCGGGCCGAATTGAAGGGCGTGCTCGCCGCCTCAAAAACCACCACCATCTATGTGACCCACGATCAGGTCGAGGCGATGAGCCTGGCCGACCGCATTGCGGTCATGCACGGCGGCGACATCATTCAGGCCGAACGCCCGGTCGAGGTCTATCGCAACCCCGCCGCGCGCTTCGTGGGCAGCTTTATCGGCAACCCGCCGATGAACTTTCTGCCCGCCACTGCGGCGGGCGAAGGTCGCTGGCAGGTGGCCGGGCTGACCTTCGAGGGCCCGCGCGTTGCCGCGCCGCAAATCGAGTTCGCAATCCGCCCGGAAGACCTGCACCCCGCCGACCACGGCTTTGAGGCCGAGGTGCGGGTGGTGGAACCGCTCGGGCCGCACACGCTCATCACCGCGTCGGTGGCAGGGGTGGTAATGCGCGCGGTGCTCGACAGCACGCTGGCGCTGGCGACCGGTGACCACATCACGCTATCACCTGTCGCGGACCGTATCCGCTGGTTCGACCTCGCAACGCAAAAGGCTATCGCATGACCGCGCAAGACCCGCTCGCCCAGATCGCGCAAGATATTCTGCGCGAGAATGACCGTGGCAGCTACACCGTGCCCACCAAGGGCCTCTATCCGTTTCAGTGGAACTGGGATTCGTGCCTGACCGCCCTTGGCCAGCGCCATTTCAACGAATCGCGCGCCTGGACCGAGGTTGAAACCTTGTTCGCGCATCAATGGCCCTGCGGAATGGTGCCGCACATCATCTTTCACGTTTACGACGACGGCTATTTTCCGGGGCCGGATATATGGTCCACCGGGCGGCCGGTGCCGACCTCGGGCATCACCCAGCCGCCGGTTGCGGGCTTTGCGCTGCGTCGCCTTTACGACCGCGCCGCCAATCGGGCAGAGGCCGAAGAAAGGGTGCGCGCGCTCTTGCCCAAGGTTGCCGCATGGCACCGCTGGTTTTTTGATACCCGCGACCCGAAGGGCGAAGGGCTGGTCGCAATCATCCACCCATGGGAATCGGGGCGCGACAACTCGATCGACTGGGATACGGCCTTCGAGCGGGTGCCGACCGATGGCATCGCCCCCTATACCCGCCGCGATACCCAGCACGCCAACCCCGAACACCGCCCCACCAAGGCGCAATACGACCGCTACCTGTGGCTGGTCGAGCATTTCCGCGGCCTTGGCTGGGATACCGCAAAGCTGCACGATGCCTCGCCGTTTCAGGTGGTGGACCCCGGCTTCAACGCCATTCTGCTGCGGTCCTGCGCCGATCTGGCCGATCTGGCCGAGGCACTGGGCGAGGCGGCGATTGCCGCCGAAAACCGGGCCTTTTCGGCGCGTGGTCTGGCGGCAATGGAAACCCTGTGGAGCGCGCCGCATGGCCAATACCTCTGCCGCGACCGCATCACCGGCGCGTTGATCGACAGCCCTTCGGTGGGCGGATTGCTGGCGGCTTTCGCCGCCATTCCACCCGCCCGTGCCGCCAGCATCGCCGCAACTATTGCTGGCCACGGCACCCGCTTCAGGGTGCCAAGCCACGCCCCTGCCGACCCCCGATTTGATGCCAAGCGCTATTGGCGCGGGCCGGTGTGGCTGGTGGTCAACTATATGATCGCCGACGGGCTGGCGCGCGCCGGACAGGGCGCAGCATCGGCGGCCATCACCCGATCGAGCCTTGATCTGATCCACGAAAGCGGCTTTGCCGAGTATTACGACCCGATCACCGGCGAGCCGCTCGGTGGTGACCGCTTCACCTGGACCGCCGCGATGGTGCTCGAATTTCTGGCAATGGAGCGGGCATGAAGGTTCTGGCGGTCGGGGCACACCCAGACGACATCGAGATATTCCTGTTCGCCAGCCTCGCCGCGTGGCGCGCTATGGGGGCGGACCTCGCGCTGGCGGTGGCCACCGATGGCGCGGCGGGCGGCCAGCAAGACCCCGCCACCTTGCGCCTGACGCGGCGCGGCGAGGCCGAGCGGGCGGCGGCCTTGCTGGGCGCGGCGCCGACCTTTCTCGATTTTCCCGATGGCAAGCTGATGCATGATGCGGCGCTGGTCGCAGCGCTGCGCGCGCTGATCCAAGCCGAAAAACCCGACCTCGTGGTAACGCACGCGCCCAATTGCTACCACGCCGACCACCGCGCGCTGTCGGCGGCGTTGACACAGGCGACGGGCTTTGGCGTGCCGCTGCTCTACGCCGACACCCTGAACGGCACCGGCTTTGCCCCCACCCACTGGGTCGATGTGACCGCGCATTTCGCATTGAAATGTCAGGCTATCCTTTGCCACGAAAGCCAGGACCCGGCGCGCTTCATTCCCTCAGTCACGCGCCTTGCCGCATTCCGCGCCGGCGAGTGCAATGGCGGCCCCGAGGCCCGCGCCGAGGGCTTCCGGTTCGAGCCGCGCTTTCCCTTTGCCGATATCCGCGGGCTGCTGCCCCCAGCCCCGCCGCTGCGCGCGGTCTTGTTTCGGGGCGAAGCGCAAGGCGCCCCTACTTCGCCCGCCTGAAAAACCGTGCCCGGGCGTAAAGCTCTTCCAGCCGCTTCATGCGGGTTTCGGTCTGCTGCCAGGTCAGGCTTTGCACCGCTGCCATCAGCGTTTCCACCAGCACTTGAATCGCCACCGTCGAATCCCAGGCCGAAGGCACCTCGATCTGCGCAGAAAAGCGATAGCGCGCGTGGGCGGCGGCGGGCGAAACCCAGGGGTCGGTGATCAGCACCACCTCGGCGCCCTGCTCGGCCGCCATTTCGACCAGTTGCAGCACGTTGTTTTCATAGCGGCGAATGTCGAACGCCAGCAGCACATCGCCCGGCACCATCTCGATCAGCGCCGGGGGCCAAGCGTTCGACATATCGGAAATCAGGCTCACGCCGGGGCGGATCACCTTCATATGCGTCACGAAATATTCAGCCATCGCATGCGTGATACGCCCACCGGTGGCATAGACCTTGCGCGCCGAGTCGGCCATCAGCGCCGCCGCCGCATCGAATTCGGCATGGTCGATCTGCGCCAGTGTGGCGTGCAGATTGCGCAGAACCGCATCGGCGAAACGGTTGAGAATATGGGTGTCAGGCACCCCGCCCGCCCAGCGGTCATGTTTGGCGAGTGGCGAGATCAGGCGCTCCTCGACCTCTGAACGGATTCCCCCCTGAAAATCGGTGTAGCCCGAAAAGCCCAGCTTCTGCACCAACCGCACCACGGTGGGGCTGGAAACCTCGGCGCCTTTCGCCAGCGCGGTGATCGAGCCGAGTGCCGCCACCGGGTAATGGTGCAGAAGGTGGCTTGCCAGTTGCCGCTCGGCGCGGGTCATCGCGTCGATGCCTGCGCGCAGGCGTTCTTCGATGGTTTTGTGCACTGCCGCCAAATCGGGCACTCCGACCGTGAGTCGCTTTGGAGAGATTGTAACAGGAATTTCAGAAATGAAATGATCTTGACAGAATCCCCCCGCGCGGTGGAGCCTTGTTCCCAACAACACCAAGAACCGACAGGGAAGCATGACGGCTCAGCCGATCCGAACGGCGCCAACCGCGCCCGCCGTGGTTACGGTGGAAAACCCCGACGCAAAGGGGCGGTTCGTGATTTGCTGCGAACACGCCTCGAATGCGTTTCCCGCGCCTTGGGGCAACCTGGGCCTGACCGAGCAACAGCAATCCGCGCATATCGCCTGGGATCCGGGCGCGCTGGGTTTGGCGCGTGCGCTCGCCGGGGCGCTTGACGCGCCTCTGGTTCATGCGGGGGTGTCGCGGCTGGTCTACGACATCAACCGCCCGCCGCATTCGCGCGGCGCGATGGCCGTGCAAAGTGAGGTCCACGCGGTTCCGGGCAACATCGGGCTTGGCGCGGCCGCGCGGCTTGCGCGAACCGAAGCGATCTATCTGCCCTTCCACGACGCCCTGCGCGCTGTGCTTGCCCGGCGCGCCGCAACCGGACCACTGCCGGTGCTGGCAACGGTGCATTCCTTCACCCCGGTCTGGCACGGACGCCCGCGCGCGGTCGAGTTTGGCATCATCCACGATGCCGACCCAACGCTTGCCCGCGCAGTGCTGGCACAGGCAAGGGCCAGAACACGTCTCGACGCGCGGCTGAACGAGCCCTATTCGGCAGCCGATGAAGTCACGCACACACTGGCGCTGCAAGCAACGCCGATGGGTCTGCGAAACGTCATGCTCGAAATTCGCAACGACCTGTTGCAGGGCGACGCAGACCAGCGCCAGATGGCCGCGACCCTTGCGCCGATCCTGCAAGCTGCACTTGCCGCCATCGAAAGCCCCGAACCAGCAAAAGCGAGTCACTGACATGCCCGGATGGATCAAGGCCTATGTGCGTTTCACCGATGCGGTCAACTACCGGATCGGGCGCATGTCGATGTATCTGCTCTATGTGCTGATGGGCATCCTGATGTGGTCAACGATCTCCAAGCTGATCGACCAGAACGCAATCTGGACGTTGGAAATGGCGCAGTTCACCATGGTTGCCTATTACATGCTGGGTGGCCCCTATTCGCTGCAACTCGACAGCAACGTGCGCATGGACCTGCTTTATGGCCGCTGGTCGCACCGCACGCGGGCCTGGGTCGACGCGTTTTCGGTGTTCGCGCTGCTGTTCTACCTTGGTGTGCTGCTTTACGGCGCGGTCGAAAGCACCGCCTACGCGCTGGAATACAATGAACGCAGCCCGACTGCGTGGCGCCCCTACATGGCCCCGATCAAGATCGTGATGTGCGTGGGCATATTCCTCATGCTTTTGCAAAGCATCGCCTTTTTCTTTCGCGACGTGGCGCGGCTGCGTGGAGAAGAGCTCTGATGTCCTATGACATGATCGCCATACTGATGTTCAGCACGATGATGCTGATGATGATGACGGGCCAACGGGTGTTTGGCGCCATCGGCTTCGTCGCGGTCGCGGCATCGGTTTCGCTCTGGGGGGTCGGCGGCTCGGACCTTGGCTTTTCCGCCGCGATGAAGCTGATGAAATGGTACCCGCTGCTGACGTTGCCGATGTTCATCTTCATGGGCTATGTGCTCAGCGAAAGCCGCCTGGCCGATGACCTTTACCGCATGTTCCACGTCTGGTTCGGCAAGGTGCCGGGCGGGCTGGCGATCGGCACCATCGCGCTGATGGTGGTGATTTCGGCGATGAACGGGCTTTCGGTGGCAGGCATGGCCATCGGCGCCACCATCGCGCTGCCCGAGCTTTTGAAACGCAACTACGACAAGCTCATGGTCACCGGTGTCATTCAGGCGGGGTCGAGCCTTGGCATTCTGGTGCCGCCCTCGGTGGTGCTGGTGCTTTACGCGATGATCGCACGCCAGCCGGTCGGGCAATTGTGGTTGGCAGGGGTGTTCCCCGGCCTGATGATGGCCTCGATGTTCATCCTCTATATCTGGGTGCGCTGTCGCATCAATCCATCTCTCGGGCCGGTGCTGCCGCCCGAGGAGCTGGCGCTGATCACCCGCGCCGAAAAGTTGCGGCTGCTGCGCGCGGGTGTATTGCCGTTGATGATTTTCGTGCTGATGATGGTGCCCTTCGTGTACGGCTACACCAGCCTTGTCGAAAGCTCGGTTGTCGGGGCGCTGACTTCGGTTTTTGCGGCGGTGGTCAAGGGCCGCTTCACGCGCCGCGTGTTCGAAGAAGTGACGCGCCAGACGCTTGCGGTTTCGTGCATGTTCATGTGGATCATCCTTGCCGCGCTCGCCTTTGGCGCGGTGTTCGACGGGCTGGGCGCGGTGAAATCGATCGAAGGGTTCTTTGTCGGCCAGCTTGGCCTTTCGCCCTGGGAAATCCTGATCCTGATGCAGCTTTCCTACCTGATCATGGGCACTTTTCTTGATGATACCGCGATGCTGGTGATCGTGGCGCCGCTTTATGTGCCACTGGTGCATGCGCTCGGTTTCGATCTGATCTGGTATGGTGTCCTTTACACCATCACCAGCCAGATCGCCTACATGACCCCGCCGTTCGGCTATAACCTGTTCCTGATGCGCGCGATGGCACCAAAGGAAATCAGCATCGGCGATATCTATCGCTCGATCATCCCCTTCGTCGGCGTGATGATCCTCGCACTGGCTTTGGTCACGGCATTCCCGCAAATTGCGCTGTGGCTGCCGACACAGGTCTATTCAAAGTGACAAGCCCCACCAAGAGGGCCCAACCAGCAAGGAGAGAAAGATGAAAACCTCAAGACGGAAATTCCTCACCTCGGGCGCCCTCGCTGCCGGGGCCGCTACGCTCGCCGCACCTGCACGGGCGCAGAGCACGATCAAATGGCGCCTGCAAACCTATGCGGGCCCGGCGCTCGGCGAGCATGTGATCAAGCCCGCAATCGACGCCTTCAACGAAATGGCCGGCGGCCAGATGGAGATCGAGCTTTACTATGCCGATCAACTGGTGCCCACGGGCGAGCTGTTCCGCGCCATGCAAAAAGGCACCATTGACGCCGTGCAGTCCGATGACGACAGCATGGCCAGCCCCACCGAAGTGACGGTGTTCGGCGGCTACTTCCCCTTTGCGCTGCGCTATTCGCTCGACGTGCCGGCGCTGTTCAACAGCTACGGACTCGATGAAATCTGGAAAGAGGAATACGCCAAGGTCGGGGTCAAGCATATCTCGGCCGGGTCGTGGGACCCGTGCAACTTTGCCACCAAGAAACCTGTCAACAGCCTTGCCGACCTCAGGGGCCTGCGCATCTTCACCTTCCCCACTGCGGGCCGCTTCCTCAGCCGTTTTGGTGTGGTGCCGGTGACGCTGCCGTGGGAAGACGTCGAGGTGGCATTGCAGACTGGCGAGCTGGACGGCATCGCCTGGTCGGGTATCACCGAAGACTACACGGTGGGTTGGGCCGACGTGACCAGCTACTTCCTGACCAACAACATCTCGGGCGCCTGGATCGGCCATTTCTTTGCCAACATGGATCGCTGGAACGAGGTGCCGCCGCATCTGCAAACCATGCTCAAGGTGGCGTTCGACAGCTCGCACTACTACCGGCAACACTGGTATTGGGCAGGCGAGGCACGGCTTCGGGTTGAGGAAACCAAGCTGCAACTGACCTCGATCGACGATGCCGAATGGGCCACCGTCGAGGCGGAGGCCGCCAAGTTCTGGGATGAAATCGCATCGGAAAGCCCGGTCAAGGCCAAGGTCGTCGAGATCATCAAGAAATACAACGACACCATGCACAAGGCTGGCAAACCCTACCGCTTCAGCTGATAGTGCAACTGGCTGCGCGGCGGCACATGGCCCCGCGCAGCCCCCAAACGCCCCATTCCGCGCCCGAGGAGCCAACCCCGAAATGCCCGCAAACCTGACCTTTGATGCCCTGAAGAAAGCCGTTGCCGCGGGCGAAATCGATACCGTGGTGGCGTGCTTTGCTGACATGCAGGGCCGCCTGCAAGGCAAGCGTTTCGTGGCGCACCACTTCGTCGCATCGGCCTGGGAAGAAACCCACTGCTGCAACTATCTGCTGGCAACCGACATGGAAATGGTCACGGTGCAGGGCTACGCGGCAACCGGCTGGAACAAGGGCTACGGCGATTATGTGATGAAGCCTGATCTTGCCACCCTGCGCCGCCTGCCCTGGCTGCCGGGCACCGCAATGGTGATGTGCGACGTGCTTGACCACCACACCCATCAGCTTGTGCCGCATGCCCCACGCAGCGTGCTCAAACGCCAGATCGAACGCGCGAAAGCGCTCGGGTTCGATGCGATGATGGCGACCGAGCTGGAGTTCTACATCTTCGAGCAAAGCTTTTCGGAACTGTTCGATGCGGGCTACCGCGACATGGTTCCGACCGCCCGCTACAATGTCGATTATTCGATCTTCGGCACCGCGCGCGATGAACCGCTGATCCGTGCCATTCGCAACGGGCTCTGGGATGCGGGCATCCCGATCGAAAACTCCAAGGGCGAGGCCGAGGCGGGCCAGCACGAGGTCAACGCGAAATATTCCGACGCGCTCGATACCGCCGACATGCACGCGATCATCAAGACCGGCATCAAGGAAATCGCGCTGCAATATGGCGTCAGCGCCACCTTCATGGCCAAATATGACCATCGCCGCGCGGGCTCATCAAGCCATGTGCACCAGTCGCTCTGGGTCGGCGGCAAGCCCGCCTTTCGCGACGAGAACGACCCGGCGGGGATGTCGGACCTGATGCGCCACTACATCGCCGGGCAACTTGCCCATGCCGCCGAAATCACCGCCTTTCTTGCGCCATTCGTCAACAGCTACAAACGCTTCGTGGTTGGCATGTTCGCCCCCACCAAAGCGGTCTGGAGCCTCGACAACCGCACCGCCGGTTTCCGCGTCTGCGGCGAGGGCACCAAGGCGATCCGGGTGGAATGCCGCATTGGCGGCGCCGACCTCAACCCCTACCTTGCCTGCGCCGCGCTTCTGGCGGCAGGTCTGGATGGAATCGAGAACAAGATGGTGCTGGAACCTGCCATTTCTGGCGATGTCTATCAGGCCGGCGCGGTGCGCGAGATCCCCAAGACACTCGGCGCTGCCGCTGCGGCGATGGGCGCCTCGGGATGGCTGCGCGAGGCGTTCGGCGACGAGGTGGTGACGCACTACCACCGCGCCGCGCTGTGGGAACTTGAAGAACAAAACCGTGTCGTGACCGATTGGGAACTGGCACGCGGATTTGAACGCGCCTGAGGCGCAAGAGGACGGAACCGATGACGAAAACAATCCAATGCATCTCGCCCGTCGATGGGCGGGTCTATGCCGAACGCCCGGCCCTGAACATGGCCGATGCCGAAGCCATGGCCGCCCGCGCCCGCGGCGCGCAACCCGCCTGGGCCGCGCGGCCCTTGGCCGAGCGCATCGCGCTGGTCAAGGCCGGGGTGGAAAAGCTGAATGAAATGAAAGCCGTGCTGGTTGAAGAGCTGGCCTGGCAGATGGGCCGCCCAACCCGTTATGGCGGCGAATTTGGCGGCGTCAATGACCGCACCAACTACATGGCCGAGATTGCGGCAAGCGCGCTGGCGCCAATGGTGGTGGAAAACTCCGACCGGTTCGAGCGGCGCATCGCGCGTGAACCGGTGGGCGTGGTGTTCGTGCTTGCGCCCTGGAACTACCCCTACCTGACCGCAATCAACACCATCGTGCCCGCGCTCATTGCAGGCAACGCGGTGGTGCTGAAACACGCAAGCCAGACCCTGCTGGTGGGCGAGCGGCTGGCCGAGGCCTTCCATGCGGGCGGTGTGCCGGCCGATGTGTTCCAGAACGTCGTGCTCGACCATGCCACCACCGAAGCGCTGATCGGCGCGCGGGCCTTCAACTTCATCAACTTCACCGGCTCGGTGGCCGGGGGGGCGGCAATGGAGCGCGCGGCGGCGGGCACTTTCACCGGGCTTGGGCTGGAACTGGGCGGCAAGGACCCCGGCTATGTGATGGACGACGCCGACCTTGATGCGGCGGTCGATACGCTGATGGATGGCGCGATGTATAACGCCGGCCAGTGCTGCTGCGGCATCGAGCGCATCTATGTGCACGAAAGCCTCTATGATGCCTTCATCGAAAAGGCGGTGGCATGGGTCAAGTCGCTGAAACTCGGCAACCCCTTCGAGGCCACCAGCACCATCGGCCCGATGGCGAACAAGCGCTTTGCCCATGTGGTGCGCGACCAGGTCGCCGAGGCGATTGCCGAAGGCGCGGTGGCGCTGATCGACCCCGCGCTGTTCCCCGAAGATGATGGCGGCGCCTACCTCGCGCCGCAGATATTGGTCAACGTGAACCACGAAATGCGCGTGATGCGCGAGGAAAGCTTTGGCCCGGTGGTCGGCATCATGTCGGTGAAGAACGACGAAGAGGCGGTTGCGGTGATGAACGACAGCCCCTATGGCCTGACCGCCTCGCTCTGGACCCGTGACCCCGAACGCGCCGCCGCCCTTGGTGCCCGCATCGAAACCGGCACCGTGTTCATGAACCGCTGTGATTACCTCGACCCCGCGCTCTGCTGGACCGGCTGCAAGGATACCGGCCGCGGCGGCAGCCTGTCGGTGCTTGGTTATTACGCGGTCACACGGCCGAAATCCTACCATCTCAAGAAGGTGACGAAATGAGCCATAGCGTTCCCAACCGGAACTGGTCTTACCCCACTGCAATCAAGTTCGGCGTCGGTCGGATTGCCGAACTGGCCGAGCAGTGCAAGGCGGTTGGCATCCAGCGCCCGCTGCTGGTAACCGACAAGGCGCTGGCGAGCCTGCCGATTACCAAAGGCGCGCTCGATGTGCTCGAAGCGGCAGGCCTTGGCCGCGCGGTGTTTTCCGAGGTGGACCCGAACCCCAACGAGCGGAACATGACCGACGGCATCGCGGTTTACAAAGCCGGAAAGCATGATGGCGTGGTCTGCTTTGGCGGCGGCTCGGCGCTCGACCTTGGTAAGATGATCGCGCTGATGGCGCATCAACCCGCGAAGCTTTCGGTCTGGGATCTCGAGGATGTCGACGACTGGTATACCCGCGCCGACGCCAGCAAAATCGCGCCGATCATCGCGGTGCCGACCACTGCGGGCACCGGCTCGGAAGTGGGCCGCGCCGGGGTGCTGACCAATTCGGCCACGCACAAGAAAAAGATCATCTTCCACCCCAAACTGATGCCCGCCGTGACCATCTGCGACCCGGCACTGACCGTGGGCATGCCGCGCTTCATCACCGCGGGCACCGGCATGGATGCGCTGGCGCATTGCCTCGAGGCCTATTGCAGCCCGTTCTACCACCCGATGAGCCAGGGCATCGCGCTGGAAGGCATGCGGCTGGTGTTCGAAAATCTGCCCAAGGTCTATGCCGACCCCAATGACCTTGACGCCCGCGCCCATATGATGAGCGCGGCAGCTATGGGCGCGGTGGCGTTTCAGAAGGGTCTCGGCGCGATCCACTCGCTTTCGCACCCCGTCGGCGCGGTTTACGGCACCCATCACGGCACCACCAACGCCGTGGTGATGCCGATGGTGCTCGATTACAACCGCAAGGCAATCGACACGCGCATCAAGGCCGCCGCCGCCTACCTCGGCATCAAGGGCGGCTTCAAAGGCTTTCGCGCCCGGATCATGGATCTGCGCGCCGAACTTGGAATTCCGGCGACCCTGACCGCGATGGGGGTAAAGGCCGCCGATCTCGACATGCTGACCGAGATGGCGCTGGAAGACCCGTCCTGCGGCGGCAACCCGATCACCATGACCAAGCGCAACACGCGCAAACTGTTTGACGCCTGCATGTGAGCGCACGCCCCGGCCCGCGCCTTGCGAGCCGGGGCACGCTTCGCGGGGGATATTTGACCTGAAGCATCTGCTTAAGGAAACATCCCCGCCGTAGGCCAGCAACCGTGCGACCTTACCGGGAAGGGAGAACGATATGACCGGGCCGGTCAAATGCGAGATCGCGGTGATCGGGGCGGGCGTGGTCGGGCTGGCGATTGCGCATCGGCTGGCGCTTGAGGGGCGCGAGGTGTTGCTGATCGACCCCGATAGCCCCGGCATGGGCGCGTCCTATGGCAATGCGGGCACGGTGGCCGATTATGCGGTGCAACCGGTGGGCACGCCCACGGTGCTGGCCGGTTTGCCGCGGCTGATGTTCGATCGTAACTCGCCGCTGGCGATCCGGCAGGCGGCGCTGCCCGCGCTGGCCCCTTGGCTGATGCGGTTCGCGCGCCAGTGCCTGCCTGCCGCGGCGCGGCGCAACGCGCTGGCGCTGGCGAATGTGCTGAGCGATGCGCAGCAGCGTTGGGCAGCGCTCGCCAATGAAATCGGCGGCAGCGAGATCTTGGTGCATCGTGGCTGTATTTACCTGTACGAGCGCCTGCGCGAGCGCCGCGCGGCCGAGGCCGACTTGGCGTTTCGCCGTGGCGTGGGTGTGGCGGTGGAATTGCTCGGGGCTGATGAGATTGCGGTGCTTGAACCCGGCCTGCCGCGGGTCGAGGGCGGAGGGGCGTTCTTTCCCGACGCGAGTTTCATGCTCGATCCGGGGCAGATGGTGCAACTCTTGGCAAAAGCTGCGCTGGCCGAGGGCGCGGGGCTGCTGCGCGGTGCGGTAACCGGGCTCAACCGTGGGCTTGATGGCCTGAGGCTGACCGGGCCGGGGGTGCAGGTGCACGCGCGCCGGGTGGTGATCGCGGCGGGGGCGCATAGCCGTGCGCTGGCCCTGCAGGCGGGCGACAAGGTGCCGCTTGATACCGAACGCGGCTACCATGTGGAATGGGACATGCCCGCCCCGCGCCTCAACCGCCCGACCTGCCCCACCGGCCGCGGTTTCTACCTTTGCCCCATGACCGGGCGGTTGCGCGTGGCGGGCACGGTCGAGTTGGGCGGCCTGGCGGCACCACCGTCGCCGCACCGAATCGCGCGGCTGGTAGCGGGCGCGCGTGCGTTCTTTCCCGATCTGGGCCCGCCCGACCGCGAGTGGATGGGGTTTCGCCCCTCGATGCCCGACAGCCTGCCGGTGATCGGCCCGTCCAGCGGTGGCGCCGATGTGCTCCACGCCTTTGGTCATGGCCATATCGGCCTGACATTGGCCCCGATCACCTCTGAAATCATTTCAGATTTTCTTGCCGGTCGTGAAAGCGCGCGCGATTATTCGGCCTTTGGGCCTGACAGGTTCTGACCGCGTGGCGCAGACGCAACCCCGGCGGCAAAAAAGCCGACGGGCGGCATTCCTGCTCGCGCCAGTCGGCAAATCCGCTATACAGGGTCGAAACCGGAACCGGGGGGTTAGCTTGGTCATGTCTCGTTCGCTTTGTGCCGCGCTCGCGGTCAGCCTTGCCGCCCTGCAATCGGCGTGGGCCGAACCTCTGATCGGTGGCAGCCGCAACACTTTCGGCACGCCGGGCCTGATCGACACCCCGGCCGCGCTGAGCCTGCCCGATGGAGTGATCGGGGTTTCAACCTATTTTGGCGCTGGCGGGCAACGCCACAGTTTCGCATTCCAGATCACGCCACGCCTGACCGCGCTGTTCCGCTATTCGCGGATTGACGACTACGATTTGGGCGATCCGCTTTATGACCGTTCGATCGACCTGCATCTGCGGTTGCTTGACGAATCCGGCTGGCGCCCGGCGGTGGCGGTTGGGGTGCGCGATTTCATCGGCTCGGGTGCTTTTGCCTCGGAATATGTGGTGGCGACCAAGACCATTACCCCCACTGTGCAGGTTTCGGCGGGCATTGGCTGGGGGCGGCTCGGGTCGAGCAATACGATCGGCGCGCCGTTTGGCGCGCGCCCCACGCCCGCAGTGGTCGATGGAAGCCCGATCAACTATGACCGCTGGTTCCGGGGCGACGCAGCCCCCTTTGTTGGTCTCAGTTGGCAGGCGAGCGAAAAGCTGACGCTGAAGGCCGAATATTCGCCCGACGCTTATGCCCTAGAAGTGGCGCGCGCCGGGTTTGACCGCGCCTCGCCGTTCAATTTCGGGCTCGACTATCGCATTGGGCGGTCGGCCAGCGTATCGGCCTATTACCTCTACGGCTCCGAAGTCGGTGTGCAGTTGAACATCGCCATCGACCCGCGTCGCCCGCCCTTCCCCTCGGGCATCGAAAAGACCCCGCTTCCGGTTGCGCCGCGCCCGTCGCGCGCCGCCGACCCTGTGGGCTGGTCTGGCGACTGGGCGTCTGAGCCGCAGGTGCACCCGGCCGTTCAGGCGCAGGTGGCCAAGGCGCTTGCCGAAGACGGCCTTATGCTCGAAAGCATGGCGCTGAGTGCCACCACCGTTGAAGTGCGGGTGCGCAACTTGACATACGGCGTGCAGGCGCAGGCACTGGGCCATGTGGCGCGCGTGCTTACCCGCGCATTGCCACCTTCGGTCGAGGTGCTGGTGCTGACCTCGGTCGCGGGCGGCATGCCGACCTCATCGGTCACGCTGTACCGGTCCGACCTTGAGGCGATGGAAAACGGCAACTCGGCCGCGCTTTTGCAGCGCGCGGCCATTACCGATGCGCTTGCTGTCGCGTCCGGCCCGCTGCGCCCGACCGATAACCTTTTCCCGCGCTTCCAATGGGCGCTGAGCCCCTATGTCGAAGCCTCGATTTTCGACCCCGTCGACCCGCTGCTCGCAGATATCGGCATCGCAGCCACCGCTCGGTATGAAATAACGCCCGGTCTGGTGCTGGCTGGGTCGGTGCGGCAGAAGGTGGTCGGCAACCTCGACCAAAGCCTGCGGACGCCGGGCATCGACCCGGTGCGCTCAGACCTTGTCAGCTATCAGCGCAACGGCGACCTCACAATTCCCAGCCTGACACTCAGCTGGTATGGCCGCCCCGCAGAAAACCTCTATGCGCGGGTGAGCTTCGGGCTGCTGGAGCGGATGTTCGGCGGCGTCTCGGGCGAGTTGCTCTGGAAGCCGGTTGACAGCCGCCTCGCGCTCGGGGCCGAGCTGAACTATGTGCAAAAGCGCGACTATGAACAGCGGTTTGGCTTCCTGGACTATAGCGTTGTCACGGGACACGCCTCAGCTTACTACGACATCGGCAGCGGCTTCACGGGCCAGCTCGACATCGGGCGCTACCTTGCGGGCGACTGGGGCGGCACAATTTCGGTCAATCGCGAATTCGCCAACGGCTGGCGCATCGGCGCCTTCGCGACCTTTACCGATATGCCCGGCTCAGGTCCGGGTGACGCCAACTTCGACAAGGGCCTTTCGCTGACCATCCCGATCGCGTGGACCACCGGCAAGCCCACAATTGCAAGCTTTACCAACACCTTCAGAATGGGCGGCGGCGATGGCGGCGCGCGGCTTTCGGTTGATGGCAGGCTGTACCAGACCGTTCGGCAAAGCCATGTAGGCGAAATCTACGATGGTTGGGGAAGGTTCTGGCGATGACGGCAAAGGCACGGCTGCTTCGGGCACCGTTCATCGTGGCGGTGACACTGGCCGTAGCCGGATGTGGCAATGGCGCGGGGCGCGGCGATGGCGGCAGCCTGGCGGTCGGAATGGTGCGCAACCTCGTGGGCGTTGTTGCCGCTGGACGCACCGCAGCCGCCGCCGAACCTTCTGAGGCGCCGACCCCGGACCAGATCGCGGCCGCAGCGCTGGAATCCTTCGCAGGGCCGCTGATGCTGGTAGTGCTCGAATCCCAGGGCCAGACGACGGTCATGGGGCTCTATGGCGAAAACGGCAATATGCGCACCTACGCGCTGCCCTCGGAGCAGAGCATCATTCTGCGTGACGGGATTCTGGCCGGCACCCGGGGCTTTGGCTTTGATGTGATGAGCGCCGATACCGATGCCGTGGCGGCGCTGATCCGCGCCCGCAAGGAAGGTGTTGCGGCAAAGGTGCAGCGCTACCTCGATGCCGAGAACGTCGAGCGGCCGCTGCCGATGGAATGTGCCATCAGCCGCGGCGACAAGAGCGAGTTCGAGGTCGCCGGCAAACGCTACCGCGGCACGCAGATGCTCGAGGTTTGCAGCTTTCAGGGGCAGGCGGTCGGCAGCGGCTATCTGGTCAGCGATGCGGGTGCGGTGCTTGCGTCGCGGCAATGGATCGGGCCCGAGCTCGGCTATATCACCTTGCAGACGCTGCGGCCCTGAAATCGCTCAGCCGGCGTAGTTCTGTGACACATAAAAGGCGCCGCAATAGGGTGCCGATGGGTCATACCCTGCGCCAGAGCCGACCATGCGCACCTTTGGATCAAGCATGTTGGTGCGGTGTTTGGGTGAATTGACCCAGAGGTTGACGATGTGCCGCGCAAGGCTTTGATAAGTATGAGCACCAATCGGTGCGCCTGCCTGCGTTGAGAAGGCACAACTGGCCGCATCGCGGATACGGAACTGGATGCCGTCGATACCGTAACGCGCGATCTTGCCGATGTTCTCGGACCCCGCGCGAAAGTCGATGCCGGTTGATTGCAGACGCGCCAGCACGCTTGATTGCCCGGGCACTTGCGAATCGTGACTCATTGTCCGCGCCCGCGCCATCCATTTGGCATGTGTCGAGGCCGCTTCGGCAAGGCCCGCAGCCGCCGAAAGCTCCCCCAGCCCGGCTTTGCAGCGCTGAACATTGACCTCGGCACGGATCGCGGCATCAATCAGGCTCTCGTTGATCCGCCCCGAGGCAGGCACGACAGCATCGGCGCCCGACACGCGCGCCAACGTGCAGGCCACTGCCGCTTGCGGCAGAGCAAAAGCCGCAACTGCGACCACTGCGCGCAAACTGATCCGACTCATCCGCATTTCCAACCTCCACCGCTGCGATCAGTATGGAAATCTCGGCGGCGGCTGTGGCACTTTTATGGCAAAAGCCGGCCGAAATCCCAGCGGATTGCAGCGAATCTGGCGGGTTTTGGTCAAGCCGGCTGGCACTATCTGCGGGGCAATAGCGCTATCGCGGCGAAGATGATGGCACTTGCCGCCACGATCGAAGGGCCCGCCGGTGTGTCGAGCCGCAGCGATGCGTAGAGCCCCACCAGCACGGCCGTCGCCCCGATCAGGCTGGCGCCAAGCGCCATGCCTTCCGGCCCGCGCGCCAACCTGCGCGCAGCTGCGGCGGGGATGATGAGCATTGCCGCAATCAGCAGCGCCCCGACAATCTTGATCGCCACCGCCACCACCAGCGCCAGCGCCAGCGTCAGAACCAGCCCCTCGCGGCGCGGGTTGAGGCCCGCGGCCACCGCCAACTCTTCATTCACCGTCGCCGTCAAGAGCGCCTGCCAGCGCCAGACCAGCAACCCCAGCACCACCCCGGACCCCGCCCACACCACAGCCAGATCGCCGCGCCCCACGGCGAGGATATCGCCAAACAACCACGCGGAAAGGTCCACCCGCACCTGCGCGAGAAACGAGGCGGCGACCAGACCAAAGGCCAGCGCCGAATGGGCAAGCACCCCCAGCGTAGCGTCCATCGCATTGCCGCGCCCGGCCAGGCTGGCCACCGTAATTGCCATGCCAAGCGCCACCGCGATGATGCCGACGTAAACCGAAATGCCAAAGCCGAACGACAGCGCCACACCCAAAATTGCGGCATGTGCCGTGGCATCGCCAAAATAGGCCATCCGCCGCCACACCACGAAGGCGCCGAGCGGCCCGGTGGCAAGCGTCAGGCCAAGGCCTGCAAGTGCTGCGCGCAGAAGGAAATCATCCAGCATCGGGGTGCTCGTGGCTGTGCGGGTGGGCGTGGTCGTGGCCGTGGCCAAGGTCGTGTTCGTGGTCGTGGTCATGCGCGTGCTGGTAAAGCGCCAGCGCGCCGCCGGTGCCAAGGCCGAACAGTGCGCGGTACTCCGGCGCGGCAGACACCACGCTTGGCGCCCCCTCGCAGCAGATATGTCCGTTGAGGCAAATCACCCGGTCCGAGGCCGCCATCACCACATGCAGATCGTGGCTGACCAACAGCACGGCGCAGCCGGTTTCGACGCGCAGATCGACCAGCAAGCGGTAAAAGGCGGCAACGCCGGGCTGGTCGAGCCCCTGCGTCGGCTCGTCGAGAATGAGGATGTCGGGCCGCGACAAGAGCGCCCGCGCCAACAGAACGCGCTGGAACTGCCCCCCCGAAAGCGCGGTGATCTGGCGCCCTTCCAGCCCCGCAACCCCAGTGCGCGCCAGCGCCGCGCTTGCCTCTGCCGCAGGCACCCGTCGCGGCAGGTTGAGAAAGCGCGCCACCGTCAACGGTAGCGTGGCATCGACATGCAGCCGCTGCGGCACATAGCCGACGTGCAGCCCCGCCGCGCGCGTGACCGCGCCTGTCGCCGCGCGCTCGGCCCCGATCAGCGCCCGGATCAGGGTTGATTTGCCTGAACCATTGGGCCCAACAAGGGTCACGATCTCGCCCCGCTCAATGGCGAAGTTGACGCCTGCCAACACCGCCACGCCGCCATGATGAACGCTCAGGTTCCGTGCTGAAATCAAGCGCATGGCGTCGCCGCGGCGCAGGAAGGGCAAAGCCCGAGCGCCTCGATGGTGCAACGCTCAACCACAAAGCCCAAAGGCGCCGCCTCGGCTTCCAACGCGGCGCGCAGCGCGGGCGCTGGCGCCTCGGCCACCGCCCCGCAGGCGCGGCAGATCAGAAATGCCGGCGCGTGGCTTTCTTCGGGGTGGGTGCAGGCGGCGAAGGCATTGAGGCGGCGCACGCGATGCGCAAAGCCATGATCGACCAGAAACTCAAGCGCCCGATAGGCGACCGGTGGCTGTTTGCCAAAGCCTTCTGCGGCAAGCCGTTCGAGCACCTCATAGGCGCCCATCGCCCGGTGCGCCTCAAGCAAGATTTCCAGCACACGCCGCCGCACCGGCGTAAAGCGCGCGCCCTGCCTGGCTGCAATTGCCTCGGCGCGGGCCAGCAGGCCGTGGCTGCAATGCGCATGGTCGTGCTCTTCAAAGGCGAGGTCCGATGACTTCATGTTACTTTATCACATTTCGCTTGCATTGTTATGCTATAACATACATGACGCCTCCTCTCACCACAAGTGACCCAGGAGACCCGATGCACCGCATGCCCCTCGCCTTCGCCGCCACGCTCGCCGGCAGCCTCGCGCTGATACCCGCCACCCTGCGGGCAGAGGTGCCCAGGGTTGTATCCGATATCGCCGTGATACAGGCGCTGGCAGAAACGGTGTTGGGCGGTCTCGGGCAGGCCGACGTGCTGCTGCCGCCCGGCGCTGATGCCCATTCCTACCAGTTGCGCCCCTCGCAGGGTGCCGCGCTGCAACGGGCAGACCTTGTGTTCTGGGTGGGCGACGCGCTTACCCCGTGGCTGGGGCGAACCTTGGCCGGGGCCGCGCTGAAAGGCAAATCGGTGCCGCTGCTCGATGCACCCGAAACCTACCTGCGTGACTTTGGCGCAGGCGAGGCGCACGACCATGAAGCTTCGGCAACGGAGCCAGCGACCGGGCACGACCACGCGGGCACCGACCCCCATGCCTGGCTCGATCCGGCAAATGCGCAAGCCTGGCTGGGGCTGATCGCGGCCGAACTGGCCGCCGCCGACCCCGCAAACGCCGCCACCTACACCGCAAATGCCGAGGCCGGACGTGCCCGCATCGCAGCCCTCGATGCCGCGATGAGCGCAGCGCTTGCGCCGCTCGCGGGCCGCCCTTTTGTGGTGTTCCACGATGCCTACGGCTATTTCACCGACCACTACGGCCTTGCCGTCGCAGGGGCGCTGAACCGCAGCGATGCAAGCGCCCCGGGCGCGGCACACCTGACCGAACTGCGCGCCGATCTGGCGGCAGGGGGCATCATCTGCGCCTTCCCCGAAGCCTCGCATGACCCCAAGATGCTTGCACAGTTGCTTGAAGGCACGCCGGTGCGCACCGGTGGCGCGCTCGACCCGACCGGCAGCACCTTGCCCCGTGGCGCCGGGCTTTACGAGGCGCTGTTGCGCGACCTCGCAGCAAAGCTCACCGACTGCCTCGCGCCGCGCTGAGCGCTTGCCCGGCGGCGCAAAGCCGTTACTAAAGAAGCAAGAGCAACCCAGAGGCAACGATGACGGCGGCAGATTGGATCGGTGCCGAGGCAGGGCCAGAGGGGCTGCGCCTCTGGGTGGCATCCGCAGGGCAGATCATTGCGCGCAGCGCTGCGCCGATAGTGCCCGGCGAACCGCCGCGCGCGGCGCTTTTGGCGGCCGCTGCGCGACTTCTGCCCAAGGCCGTGCGGGCCCCGATTCTGGCATGCGGCTTTCCGGGCGCCGCCAAGCGGGCTCTGCCTTGCGCCCCCTTTTCGCCTGATGCCGTGGTGGCAGACGGCGGCATCTTCCATCTGCCCGACCTCTTGCAAGCTGCGCCGCAAGTGGTCGTTCCCGCAGCGGCCGCGCTGCGGCTGGCGGGATGCCTTGCCGCGGATCCGGGCTTTGACGGCGTGATTTGCCTGACCGGCGCCGAAAGCCTTTGGGCCGAGATCAGCGCGGGCGAGGTGGTGGGCGTAATGGCGGCGCTTTCGGGCGCGATAGCCGAGGCGATGCTGGCAAGCGAATGGTTCGCCCTGCCATCCACCGCCGAAACCGATCTGAGCGCCTTCGACGCCGACCTGTCGCAAACCCTGTCGCGCCCCGAGCGGCTGGCGCGGATGCTGGCCGAGGCACGCGCGTTGCCACCCGCACAGGCCCGTGCGCGCCTTCACGCCGCGCTGATTGGCGCCGAGCTGGCAGCGGCACGACCATGGTGGTTGGGGCGCGCGTTGCGCGTTCTCGGGCCAAGTGCCGCGCTTTACAGTCGCGCATTGGCCGCGCAAGGCGTCCGCACGACCGAGGGAGACGGCGAAGCGGCGCTGATTGCGGGCTTTGCGCTGGCAGCGCGGGCGCTTGCGCCATGAGCCTGCGACGCTTTGGCAATTTGCGCGATGGCCGCGAAATTTCGGAAATCACCCTTGCTGCCGGGGCGCTGACAGCGCGGGTGTTGACCCTCGGCGCAATCCTCTCGGACCTGCGGATGGCGGGTGCCGACTGGCCGCTGGTGCTCGGATCGGCCGAGATTGGCGCCTATGAAGGGCCGATGCGCTGGTTCGGCGCCGTGGTGGGGCCGGTTGCCAACCGCATCGGCGGCGCACGCGCGCTGATTGCGGGGCACGAGGCGCGGCTTGAGGCCAACGAGGGCACCAGCACCTTGCATGGCGGAACCAGTGGCACCTCGGCACAGGTCTGGACAGTCGCAGACCAAGCACCCGACCGGGTGACACTGGCGCTGACGCTGCCTGCGGGCCTTGGCGGCTTTCCCGGTAACCGCCGCCTGAGCGCCGAATACCGCCTGACCGCCCCGGCCACTCTTACGTTAACGCTATACGCCTCGACCGATGCGCCGACGTTGGTGAACCTCGCGCATCACCCTTATTGGAACCTCGATGGCAAGGGCGACACATCGGCGCACCGCTTGCGTGTTGCAGCCGACGCCTACCTGCCCACCGACGGCGCCATGCTGCCGCTTGGCCCGCGCCAATCGCTGAAGGGTGACCCGCGCGATCTGCGCCACGCGCGCGCCCTCGCAACGCTGCCACCGCTTGATCACTGCTTCATCCTGGCCGAGGCGCCGCGCGCGCTGACGCCTGTGGCCACACTTTGCGGCACACGCGGCATTACGCTGGCGCTTGCAACCACGGCGCCGGGGCTTCAGGTCTATGATGGCGCAGGGCTTGGCACCGCGCCATGGCAGGGGCACGCCGGCGCGCCTTACGGCCCCCGCGCGGGGCTGGCGCTGGAACCGCAGCTCTGGCCAGATGCACCTGCGCATGCCGATTATCCGTCGATACTTCTGACCCCGGACACGCAATTTGAACACCAAACGCGCTATACCCTGAGCCGACATTCCTCGCCATCGGAGCCGCAATGATGCAAGCGCCACAGACCGAACTCGCCGCCTATTTCGCCGATGCCGCTGCCCAGCTTGGTCTTTCGCGCCCTGCGGGCCAGTGTTTCGCCGCTGTCTGGCACGCTGCAACGCCGCCTGATGCCGATGCATTGGTCGCCCTGACCGGGCTTTCTCGCTCGGCCGTTTCCACAGCGATGAAAGAGTTGCGCGAGGCGGGATTGGTACAAGCCCAGCGCCTGCCCGGCACCCGCCGCGAAGGTTTTACCGCCCCGAGTGACCCCTGGGCGCTGCTGCGGCTGCACATTGCACTGCGGCTGCACCGCGACATCGCGCCGATGCGCGACCGCCTGCGGTTGCTCCGCGCCTCGGGCGAGGATGCCCGTGTGGCCGATATGGCCGATATGCTCGAAGTTGTCGCGCTTTGGCTTGGAAGACTTTCCGACACAACACCAGATACGCTGGCAGCAGAAATGGCACCGCCAAAACCGGAAAGCCGCAACCGAAAGAAGAAGAAAAAGGGCTAGGCGTCTGCCGAAACTTCGGGCTCGGAAAACTGATCAGGCTCTGGCTCGTCAGGCGGCTGCGGCAGATGCGCCTCGGCCATCAGGTCTTCGATGAAAAGGCTCAGAAGCTGGCCGCGCCCGTTCACCCCGGCCTTGCGATAAATCGCATTCGTCTGCGCCTTCACGGTGCCTTCCGAGGTGGCGCGCATCGTGGCGATTTCCGCGGTACTGAGGCCCTTGATCGCAAACAGCGCCACATCACGCTCGGCAGGCGTAAGCCCCCAGTTATCAAACCGCTCGCTCAGAAGAGTCATGAAGGCGCCCGATGCACGACGCAGGCGCTCGCGCGCGGCGCGATGATCGCGCTGCACCCGCGAGAGTGCCAGCATCGCCATCCAGAGGCCAAGCGTCAGGCTGACAACGGCAGAGATTTCGATAATTTCATGCGCCCCCCAACTGATCGGAAGCACGACGAGGCCGAGCATCGAAAGCACGATGTCGGACACGAAATAGAGCGCAAAAACCAATTGCACCAGGAAAACCGCGATGATTACCGGTTTGCTGATCATCGTTCCGCCTTTTGTCGGGCGCCCGCAACCGTGCCGGAGTTCGGGCAGAGCCAGTCGCGTGCGGAGTCAACCATGGTTTTTGCGCTAGTCGTCGTCGTGTTCATCGTCGTCATGTTCGTCATCGTCGTCGTCGTGATTGTCATCGTCACCACCGCCATCGTTACCCCCTCCGTTGCCACTACTGCCCGAACCGCCCCCGCTTTGGCCACTGCCACTGGAATCGCTGCCGCGCGTCTCCCTTTCGTCTTGAAGCGCAAAGTGCCCAAGCGTGGCGACCCGGTCATTGCCAATCCAGATGTCGCGCAGCACATGGCCCGTGCGGGGGTCAATGACAATTTCGCGCGTACCATCTTCCTTGACCGCGACTATACGCGCACGCCCAAGAAGCGTGCGCGAAATGGTTATGTTGGCATAGCCTTCGGCACGAAGTTGCCGACCAACCCTTTCAGCAAAGCTCTCGGCATGCGCAGCACTTGCTGTCAGCACCAGCGCGGCGATCAGAGACAGGGCCTTCATCCGCTTCATCTCGAACTCTCCTGGGCGCAAATTGCAGCCCCCCGTGCATTGCACCAAAATGGCGCACACGGGGGGCAAGTTGCAAGCGTCGCATGCAGGGTGCCTTGGGGGACATTGCGCGCTTGCGTGCCGGGTTTAGCGACGGTCGTCGTCATGGCCGTTGTCGTCATGGCCGTCGTGGTCATGGCCGTCGTCGTCGTGACCGTTGTCGTCATGGCCGTTGTCGTCGTGGCCGTTGTCGTCGTTTTCGTCGTCGTCGTTACCGTCGTGACCGTCGCGGTCATCATCGTTTTCAACATGGGTTCCGTTGGTGCCGTTCGTGCCACCGGCGCCGGCCTCATTGCGATCGCGGCTTTCCTGAAGCAGGAGCAAGCCGGTCACTGCATCATAGGTGAACTCGACACGCTGCGAAGCGCTGACCGCCTCGACTTTGACCGTATTGGCACCGGTCTTGATTTCGGTAACGGTATAGCCTTGCGATGCCAGATCAGCGATCAGCGCGGCGGTATCAATGGCGGCGAAGGCGGCGGTTGCGCTGCTCATCATCATGACGACGGCGGCGATCTTGAAGGTGCGTTTCATGTGTGTATCTCCAGTTGGTTTGCGTTGGCTTGCTTGGTTTCGCCTGATTGCGATGACCTCACAAAGCCCCACAAATCGACCACTGGCCATTCACCTCAGGGTCTAATCCCGGCCGGGTAACCCGAGGGCCAAAGCGCATAAACTGTGGTTTAGGGCATGAAAAAGCCCCGCAAAGCAGGCGCCGCGGGGCTTTTGTAATTATATTTCAGCACCTTATATCTTCATGTCAAAACCGAGGTGGCGCGCGACGGTGAAGATATCTTTGTCACCCCGCCCGCACATATTCATGATGATCAGGTGATCTTTCGGCAGACCGGGGGCGATTTTCATTACATGCGCCAGCGCGTGGCTGGGTTCAAGCGCCGGAATTATACCTTCTTGCAGACAGCAAAGCTGGAACGCCTCAAGCGCTTCCATGTCGGTGATGCTCACATATTCCGCGCGGCCTACCTCATGCAGCCACGAATGTTCGGGGCCGATTCCCGGATAGTCGAGCCCCGCCGAAATTGAATGGCCCTCCAGAATTTGCCCGTCTTCGTCCTGCAAAAGATAGGTGCGGTTGCCGTGCAGCACGCCGGGGCGCCCGCCAGTCAGGCTGGCGCAGTGTTCCATGCGCGCATCGACCCCGTGCCCGCCCGCCTCAACCCCGATGATTCGCACGCTCGCGTCATCAAGGAACGGGAAGAACAGCCCCATCGCGTTCGACCCGCCGCCGATTGCCGCCACCAGCGTGTCGGGCAGGCGGCCTTCGCGTTCCAGCATCTGCGCCCGCGCCTCCTTGCCGATGATCGACTGGAAATCGCGCACCATCGCGGGGTAAGGGTGCGGCCCCGCCACGGTGCCAATACAATAAAAGGTGTCGCGCACATTGGTGACCCAGTCACGCAGCGCATCGTTCATTGCGTCTTTCAGCGTGCCGCGCCCCGAGGTCACGGGAATCACCTCGGCCCCCAAAAGCCGCATCCGAAACACGTTGGGCGCCTGCCGGTGCACATCGGTTTCCCCCATGTAGACCACGCATTTGAGGCCGAACCGCGCGCAAACGGTCGCCGTGGCCACGCCATGCTGCCCGGCGCCGGTTTCGGCGATGATCCGGGTCTTGCCCATGCGGCGGGCCAGCAATATCTGGCCCAAGACGTTGTTGATCTTGTGCGCGCCGGTGTGGTTCAGCTCGTCACGCTTCATGTAGATCTTCGCGCCGCCGAAATACTCGGTCAGGCGCTCGGCAAGATAGAGCGGTGAGGGGCGGCCTACATAGTGCTTCCAGAGGTCGTCCATCTCCGCCCAGAACACCGGATCGGTCTTGGCGCGCTCGTATTCTTCCTCAAGCGCCAGCACCAAGGGCATCAGCGTTTCCGAAACGAAACGCCCCCCAAAGATGCCAAATCGCCCCTGCTCATCCGGGCCGGTCTTGAAGCTGTTGATGCGGTCGTCGGCCATGGCGGATGCTCCCTGTCAGTCAAGCTCGCGTTTATAGCCAATGTGGCTAGGGGTAAAGCCGAGCCGGTCGTAGAAGGCGTGCGCGCGGGTTCGCGCCCGGTTCGTGGTCAGTTGCATCAGGCGGCATCCGGCGGCGCGGGCGCGCGCCTCGGCATCGGCCATCAGTTCGGCGCCCAGACCCTGCCCGCGCAGGTCTGCCACCACCCGCACCGCCTCGATCTGCGCGCGCCGCGCGGCCTTCATGGAAAGCCCGTGCAATATAGTGATCTGATAGGTGGCGACGACGCGCCCGCCACGGGTGCCGACCACGAGCAGGTTGCTGCGCTGCCGTTGCATTTCGGCAAATGCGGCAAGGTACGGGGCGAGCTCAGCCCCCTCGCGCGCCGCCCCCAGCATGTCATCAGCCAGCATTGCCACCACGGCGGGCACATCGGCGGCGGTTGCCTCACGCCAGGTGATCATGCCCGCGCCGCAGCGATGAAATCGGCAATCAGACCCGCGTCTTTTACCCCCGGCGCAGTTTCGACGCCGGATGACACATCCACCTGCCTTGCCCCGGTCAGGTAGATCGCCTCGGCCACGTTTTCTGGCGTCAGCCCTCCGGCCAGCATCCATGGGCGCGGCCAGCGGCGGCGGGAAAGTAACGTCCAGTCAAACGCGCGGCCGTTGCCACCGGGCAGGTCGGCCCCCGCAGGCGCCTTGGCATCGACCAGAATCTGGTCGGCGACCTGGCTGTAGTCGGCCACCGCTGCCAGATCGTCTGCGTCAGCAACACCAACCGCCTTCATCACCGGAAGGCCATAGCGCGCCCGCACCTCGGCCACCCGCGCAACCGATTCGCGGCCATGAAGCTGCAGCAGGTCAAGCGGCACCTCGGCCAGCAGCGCGTCGAGAAAAGCGTTGTCGGCATCGACCACCAGCCCGACCTTGGCAATGCCCACCGGCACCGCCAGCGCAAGGCCGCGCGCCTGCGTCAGCGTCAGATTGCGCGGCGAGCGCGGGAAGAACACGAAGCCAAGGTAGTTTGCGCCCGCCTTGGCGGCAGCGGCAATATGGCCTGCGTCACGCAGACCGCAGATTTTCACACGAATGTCCATTCGTCAGGCTTACCGCGCCCGCCCCGGCTGCTCAAGCAGCGCCAGCACCTCGTCGCGCGGCTCGGGCGCATCAGCACTGACACGCGCCAGCTCGCGCTCCAGCCGTGCCTTGTCGCGCGCGGTCTGGCTCGCGGCGCTGCGCAGCCGCGCTTCGCGCAGCCATTCCCAGACAAAACCGATCAAGAGCCCCAGCAAGATGCCCGCGAAAATCACCAGAAACAGCGGCAGTTCCAGCGACCATTGCAGGCCCAGAAAGCTGCCAGCCTCATCCGGCATCAGCCGCAGCGTCACCAAGCCGCGGTTGGCAAGCGCCAATGTCACCAGCGCTACGGCCAGGGCCGCCAGAAATGCCCAGCGAAGCCAGCGCAGCATTCAGCCCTCGTTTCCGTTCAAACGATCACGCAGCAGCTTGCCGGTCTTGAAGAAAGGAACATGCTTTTCGTCCACCGCAACGGCGGTTCCGGTGCGCGGGTTGCGCCCTGTGCGGGCATCGCGCTGCTTTACCGAAAAGGCGCCAAACCCGCGCAACTCGACACGGTCACCCCGCGCCATCGCCTCAACAATTTCGTCGAAGATCGTGTTCACGATTTTCTCGACATGCCGGAGCGACAGTTTCGGGTTGTCTTCGGCGATACGCGCAATCAGTTCAGACCGGATCATGGACATCCCCCTAGGCAGTCCGGGCGGCAGCGCCCGGAACGACATTGCACCGACTATATGCAGAATTTTGCGCCGCACAAATGGCAAAGTCCTTGGAATGGCGCCTTTTTCCGCGTTGGCCCCCAGAATCGGCGCGCTTGCGCCGATTGCGGCGGCGCAGCATGGGCCCCGACGCGCTAACCTGACGCCACCCGGCGAATCGCTCGCGCCATGAAAAAGGCCCCACCTTCGCAGGCGGGGCCTCGTTTTGAACGACTTGCGCGGCTTAGCGGTCGCCCGAGCCCTTGAGCGCGGCACCAAGAATATCGCCCAGCGAAGCGCCCGAGTCAGACGAGCCATACTGCTCAACCGCCTCTTTTTCCTCGGCAATTTCGCGCGCCTTGATCGACACGCCCAGACGCCGGGTCTTGCTGTCAACGTTGGTCACGCGGACATCGACGTGGTCGCCGACCTGGAAGCGCTCGGGGCGTTGTTCGCCACGTTCGCGCGACAGGTCCGAGCGGCGAATGAACGACTTCATGCCGTTGTAATCGCATTCGATACCGCCCTCTTCGATCGCGGTGACGGTGACGGTGATCACCGAGCCACGCTTCACGCCATCGACCGCGTCCGAGAAGGTGTCGGCGTCAAGCGCCTTGACCGACAGCGAAATACGCTCTTTTTCAACGTCCACTTCGGTGACCGCGGCTTTCACCACGTCGCCTTTGCGGTAGTTGGCAATCGCGTCTTCGCCGCGCTGATCCCAGCTGAGGTCAGACAGGTGCACCATGCCGTCGATATCGTTGTCGAGTCCGATGAACAGACCGAATTCGGTGATGTTCTTCACTTCGCCCTCGATCATCGTGCCAACCGGGTGCGACTCGGCAAACACTTCCCACGGGTTGCGCTGGGTTTGCTTGAGGCCCAGCGAAACCCGGCGTTTGGTGGTGTCGATTTCCAGCACCATCACATCGACTTCCTGCGAGGTCGAAACGATCTTGCCGGGGTGGACGTTTTTCTTGGTCCACGACATTTCCGAAACGTGCACGAGGCCTTCGACGCCCGCTTCCAGTTCCACGAATGCGCCGTAGTCGGTGATGTTGGTCACGCGGCCCTTGTGCACGGAACCGAGCGGGAACTTCTCTTCCACCGAATCCCACGGGTCCGACAGCAGCTGCTTCATGCCCAGGCTGATGCGGTGGGTTTCCTTGTTGATCTTGACGACCTGAACCTTGACGGTTTCACCGATCGCAAGGATCTCTGACGGGTGGTTGACCCGGCGCCACGCCATGTCGGTGACGTGCAGCAGGCCATCGACGCCGCCGAGGTCAACAAACGCACCGTATTCGGTGATGTTCTTGACCACGCCATCGACCACCTGACCTTCGGTGAGGTTGCCAATCACTTCGGCGCGTTGTTCGGCGCGGCTTTCTTCGAGGATCGCACGGCGCGACACCACGATGTTGCCACGGCGACGGTCCATTTTCAGAATCTGGAACGGCTGCTTGAGGCCCATCAGGGGGCCCGCATCGCGCACCGGGCGCACATCGACCTGGCTGCCGGGCAAGAAGGCCACGGCACCGCCAAGATCGACGGTAAAGCCGCCTTTGACGCGGCCGAAGATGGCGCCATCGACGCGCTCTTCTTTTTCGTAGGCTTTTTCCAGACGGTCCCAGGCCTCTTCGCGGCGCGCTTTTTCGCGGCTGATGCTGGCCTCGCCACGCGCGTTTTCGACGCGCTCAAGGAATACCTCGACGGTATCGCCCACCTGAATCGAGGGGGCCTCGCCGGGGTTCGCAAATTCTTTCAGATCGATGCGGCCTTCCATCTTGTAGCCGACGTCGATGATGGCTTGCCCCGCCTCGATGGCGATGACCTTGCCTTTGACAACCGAGCCCTCGGCGGGCGTGTCAATTTCGAAGCTTTCGTTCAGAAGGGCTTCGAAGTCTTCCATGGTAGCTCTTGCAGACATGCGGTTCAGTTTCCTTTTCTCTTGTTTTCACTGGCCATGCGGTTGGCTCCGCCGGTCTTGTATTGAAAAATCCCCAAGGTGGCCCCGGCAGCACCGGACCCCAAAGACTGGCGTCCCTATAGGGGCGTTTGGCGCGGCAGGCAAGCAGACTCGCGCTATCGCCGCGCCTCAACGGCCGTAATCGCCGCCAAAACCGCTGCCTCAATGCTCATCTCGGAAGTATCAATCACCACCGCATCCGCCGCCGCGCGCAGCGGCGCATCGGCCCGCCCCATATCACGCGCGTCGCGCTCGCGCACCTCGGCCAGCACCGCCGCCTCGTCGCCCCCAACCTCCAGCCAGCGGCGATGCGCACGCACCTCGGGGCTGGCGGTGACATAAAGCTTCACCTCGGCCGTAGGGCAGATCACCGTGCCGATGTCGCGCCCGTCCAGCACAGCGCCGCCGGGCTGCCGCGCGAAGGTGCGCTGAAACGCCACCAATGCCGCCCGCACCTCGGGAATTGCGGCCACCCGGCTTGCCGCCTGCCCCGCCGCAAGGCTGCGCAGGTCGTCGCGCGCAAGGTCGGCCGCTGTCAGCGCGCGTGCCGCCGCCACCGGATCGCCGCCCCTGGCCGCGACCGCGCGGTAGAGCAGGCCGGTATCGAGATGCGCAAACCCGAAATGCGCGGCCACCGCCCGCGCGATCGTGCCCTTGCCCGCTGCCGCAGGTCCATCAATGGCAACCGTAAAGCTCAGACCCGCCACCACCGCCGCCCCCCGGCCCTTGCAAGAAGCACGCTCAGACTGACCAGCGCCGCCGCAACCGCCACGCTTTTCGCCACCGTCGCCTGACTGGCTGCCGCCACCATCGCATCGCTGACTGCCTCGGGCGGCAGCCGCAACATCGCTGCCACGCGGGCGTTTTCAAGGTAGTCGAACCCCGCCCCCGCCAACGCCAGCAGCCCGAGCCCGCGCCCCCACCAGAGCGGCGCAAGCGCCCGGAACGCCAGAACCATCACCACCGCATAAAGTGCCGGGTAGGCGGAATCCAGCGTTTGCTGCACGCCAAGGTAATAGTCGCGCCCCTCGGCCCCCATCGCCGCCAACAGCGCCTGCGCCTCGGCCAGCGAATAGCCGCCGGGGCGCAGATCAAACGGCAACAAGCCGCCCGAAAACCCCTGCAGCCGGGGCAGGCTCCAGAACAGCATCGCCCCGTAAACCCCGGCCATCAGCGCAAAGAGCGCCCAGAACAGGCCGCGTTTCACGGCATGGCCCGCCGAATATCAGCCCCAAGCCCCGCCATCAGCGCCTCGAATGCCGGAAACGAGGTGGCAATGGGCGAGCCGTCGTCCACCGTCACCGGGCGCCGGCTGGCCAACCCCAGCACCAGAAACGCCATCGCAATACGGTGGTCGATATGGCTGGCGCAGGTTGCCCCGCCCGGCACCCCGCCCGGCCCCATCCCGTGCACGATCAGCGTATCTTCGTCTTCCTCGACCCGCACCCCGCAGGCCTCAAGCCCGCGCGCCATTGCGTCAATGCGGTCGCTTTCCTTCACCCGCAGCTCACGCACGCCGCGCATCACGGTGCGCCCTTCGGCACAGGCCGCAACCGCCGCCAGCACCGGATATTCATCAATCATGCTTGCCGCGCGCGCGGGCGGCACCTCGACACCCCTCAGCGCCGAAAACTTCACCCGCAGATCCGCCACCGGCTCGCCGCCTTCGGTGCGCGGGTTTTCAAAGGCAATATCGGCGCCCATTTCTACCAATGTGGTGAAAAGACCATTCCGGGTTGGGTTCTGACTGATACCGGGCACGAAAATATCGGAATCCGGCACAATCAGCGCCGCGCATACGGGAAAGGCCGCGCTTGAGGGGTCGCGCGGCACCGCCACCACCTGCGGCCGCAATTCGGGCTGCCCAACCAGCCGGATCAGCCTTCCCTCGGGCACATCCTCAACCGAAACCTCAGCTCCAAAGCCACGCAACATACGCTCGGAATGGTCGCGCGTTGGCTCGCGCTCAATCACAACCGTCTCGCCCGGCGCATTGAGCCCCGCAAGCAGCACCGCCGATTTGACCTGCGCCGAAGGAATCGGGGTGGTGTAACGCACCGGCACCGGATCAGCCGCCCCCACCACCGTCATCGGCAGCCGCCCGCCCCGCCGCCCATAGGCCTCGGCCCCGAACAGCGCCAAGGGCTCGGTCACCCGCCCCATCGGCCGCTTGCGCAAACTGGCGTCCCCCGTGAATGTCGCCGTGATGGGCGAGGTTGCCATACAGCCCATGATCAGCCGCGCCCCGGTGCCCGAGTTGCCGCAATCAATCACCTGCGAAGGCTCGGCCAACCCGCCCACACCGACACCGCGCACCAACCACGCCCCCGGCCCCTGCCGCACCACCTCGGCCCCGAATGCGCGCATCGCCTTGGCGGTATCGAGAACATCCTGCCCTTCCAGCAACCCCGTCACCCGGGTCTCGCCCACCGACAGCGCCCCCAGTATCAGCGCCCGGTGCGAGATCGACTTGTCACCCGGCACCTCGGCAACACCGCTAAGCGCCCCACCCCGGCGCGCCACCATTACAATCGCTTCGCCGTGGCCAGACATCCGCTTTTCTCCCATTTGCCCGCGCGTGATAGCGCATCGCCCCGCAGCGGTAAATCGCGACCTGCACCAATGCTTCAGCCAATATATCCGCGCCGGAGGCCGCCGCCGTCAAAGCCGACGGAACGTCGCATATTGCGGTGCCCGGCCCTCGCGCAGCGCCTTGGCCTCATAGCGGGTCCGGACCCAATCGTCCCAAGGCGCCGCCCCGACCGAGACCAGCCCGAACCCCGCCTGCGGCACTTCTTCCAGCGCTTGGCGCATATAGTCCGCAATGTCGGTGGCCACCCGAAACTCGGCCCCCGGTGCCAACGCCCGCGCCAGCGGCCCGAGATGGTCGGCAGTCACGAACCGGCGTCGATGGTGCCGCCGCTTCGGCCAGGGGTCCGGGTAGTTCAGAAACGCCTTGGCAATTACCCCCGCAGGCAGCACATCCAGCAGATCGCGGGCATCGCCGGGGTAAACCGCAAGGTTGCCCACCCCCGCCGCGCGGATCTTGCCCAAGAGCATCGCGACACCGTTGATGTAGGGCTCGCACCCGACGATCCCCACCTCGGGGTAGCGCGCCGCCATCGCCACCATGTGCTCGCCGCCGCCAAACCCGACCTCAAGCCAAAGCGGTCGCGCATCGCCAAAAAGGGCTACCGGGTCGATCACATTCCGCTCCGGGTTTTCCTCGCGCGAAATTCCCGCCGGGCACAAATCGCCCAGATCATCAGCCAGATACCCCTTTTGCGCCCGGCGCAACGTGTGGCCAAAGCGGCGGCCATAGAAATTGCGCCAGGCAGAGCGGGGCGCATCAGGGTTCGGGTCGTTCGGGTTCGGAGCGTTCGGGGGCGTTTCACTCATGGCGCGCCTCTAGCGCTCCGCCCCGCGCAAGGTCAAGCGCCGAAGCAATGGGCACTCCGACCGCGCTTTCTTTATTGCCCGAAATCCCCGCGCCCGAGGCTCTTGCCGTCGCTACGCGCGACACGGCCCCGCCAAAGGCGCTTGGCGCGCGCCGGAACGGCGCGCGCCCCCAGGCGTGGGGCCAACGGCCCCGCGCAACCCATCAGAACGCCTTTTTCAGCGCTTCTACCAGATCGGTCTTTTCCCAACTGAAGCCGCCATCCGTCTCTGGCGCGCGACCAAAATGCCCGTAGGCCGAGGTGCGCGCATAGATCGGGCGGTTGAGCGCCAGATGCTCGCGGATGCCGCGCGGTGTGAGGTCCATCACCTGCGCCACCACCCGCTCAAGCTCGGCCTCGGGCACCAGCCCGGTGCCATAGGTATCGACATAGACCGAAAGCGGCCTGGCCACCCCGATTGCATAGCTGACCTGAATCACGCAGCGCTTTGCCAGCCCCGCCGCGACCACGTTTTTTGCCAGATACCGCGCCGCATAGGCCGCCGAGCGGTCCACTTTGGTCGGGTCTTTCCCCGAAAACGCGCCGCCGCCGTGCGGGGCGGCACCACCGTAAGTATCCACGATGATCTTGCGCCCGGTCAGCCCCGCGTCGCCATCGGGGCCGCCTATCACAAAGGTGCCGGTCGGGTTCACATGCCATTCGGTAGCGTCATCAATCCAGCCCTCGGGCAGCACGTCGCGAATGTAGGGCTCGACGATATCGCGGATATCGGCCGAGGTCTGGCTGCGATAGGCGTGCTGGGTCGAAAGCACGATCGAGCTTACCCCTACCGGCTTGCCGCCCGCATAGCGCACCGACAGCTGTGATTTTGCATCGGGGCGCAGGGTCGGCTCCAGCCCCGCCTTGCGCGCCTCGGTCAGCCGCCGCAGGATCGCGTGGGCATAAAGGATCGGCGCCGGCATGAGTTCGGCTGTCTCATCGGTGGCATAGCCGAACATGATGCCCTGATCGCCCGCGCCGTCGCGATCGACGCCCTGCGCGATATGCACCGACTGTTCATGCAAATAGTTGTGAACCTTCAACGTTTCCCAGTGAAACGCATCCTGTTCATAGCCAATGTCGCGCACGCAATCGCGCACGATGCCCTCGACCCGACTGACAAACTCCTTGGTCTTTTCCTCGGTCGAAAGACCGACCTCACCGCCGACAATCACCCGGTTGGTGGTGGCGAAGGTTTCGCAGGCCACCCGTGCGGTGGGTTCTTCGGCGATGAAGGCATCGAGAACCGCATCTGAAATGCGGTCACAAACCTTGTCGGGGTGCCCCTCCGAAACGGATTCGGAGGTAAAGATGTAGTTCTCGCGTGCCATGGGGAAGTGCTCCATTGAATTGCCCCGTCACGCCAGGAAGCCGTTGTGACGGTCGATGCGGCTACCTAGGCGCGTGCACGGGTGCGGTCAATGGGCAAGCGCGCCAGCCCCGCGACCAGCGCCATCAATGTGACAATAAAGGCAAAAGTCGGCACATCTCCCAGCCTTGCGTAGACGGTGGCGGGCAATGCTGCGGGCAACGGCACATCAAGAAAACCCTGCGCGTTGAGCGGCAGTTGCGCAAGCACCCGCCCGCGCGCATCGATCATTGCCGAAACCCCGGTGTTGGCCGCCCGCGCCAGCGGCAAACCGAATTCGACCGCGCGCAGCCGCGCCTGCGCCAGGTGCTGCTGCGGCCCGGCAAGCGCGCCAAACCAGCTGTCGTTGGTCACCTGCATCAGCCAATCCGGGCGCTCGGGCGCTGCACGCAGATCTTGCGCAAACACTGCTTCATAACAGATCAGCGGCTGCACCCGGCCAAGCGCGCCAAGGTCGAGCACCCGCGCCCCCGCCCCCGCCGAAAAGCCGTTGCCCAACCGCGCTGCGAACGCCGAAACGCCGATGCGTGCAAAAGCATCGCCAAACGGAATGTATTCGCCAAATGGGGTGAGGTGGAACTTGTCATAGAGCGCCGTCACCTCGCCCGCCGCGCCCAGCACCACAAGGCTGTTGAAATAGCGTGTGCCCTCGCGCCGCTGGATGCCAAGCGCCACGGGCACCCCGGCGGCGGCCTCGGCGATGATCTCAAGCCCTGCGCCGGGGGTATCCAGCAGGAAAGGCACCGAAGTTTCGGGCCAGATGACAAGATCGGGGCGGCGTGCGGCCGGCGCTGCCGTCATCTCGACCTGGCGAAAAAAGAACGCGCGCGCGAATTCGGGTTGCCACTTCAGCGCTTGCGTGGCGTTGGGCTGGACCAGCCGCAGCACAATGTCGCGCGCAGGCGCGGGCATGGGCGCTGCGAGCTGCGATGCGCCCCAGACCCAGCCCCCCGCCAGCATCACCCCGGCGGCGACGCCCGCCGCGGCCCGCCCGAAGCGCGCGCCCGACCGAGGCGAAAGAACAATCGCCAGCGCTGCCGCCGCGAGCGCGAAGACGAGGCTCAACCCGACCGCCCCGGTCAACGCCGCCACCTGCGCCAGCGGCGTTCCGACAAAGCTGTGCCCCAGCAGCGCCCATGGCAGCCCGGTAAAAATATAGCCGCGCAAAAGATCCGAGGCGCCAAACCCCAGCGCCACCGCCAGCAGCCGCGCGCTGCGCGCTGGACCGGCAATGCCCACACCAAGCCCGGCCGCAAATGCCCAGAAAAGCCCGATCCCCGCAGCCATCAACGCCAGCGCAAAGGGCGCCATCCAGCCATGCCGCGCCGCATCAACAAGGAACGGTTCGACGATCCAGAACATTGCCGCCGCGCCATAGCCCGCGCCCGCCGCCCAGCCAATCCATGCTGCACGCCCTGCCGTTGCCTGCCGCGCAATCAGCGACAGCACCCCGGCAAAGGCGGCAAGCGCCAGCCACCACCACCCGAGCGGTGCCTGCCCTGCCGCCGCCAGCGCACCAAGCCCGGCCGCCAAGGCAAGCATGCGCCATTCTGGCCGCGCCCCGGCGCCGAAAACCCGCCGCAGACGACCGCCGCTCACGCCGGGGCCGTTGCTGCGTGCAGGCGCACCCGTATGCGCTTGACCCGACGCGGGTCGGCATCGACCACTTCAAACTCGGTGCCGCCGCCCATCGGAATGACTTCGCCGCGCGCAGGCACCCTGCCCGCCAGCATGCAGACGAACCCGCCGAGCGTGTCGATTTCTTCGTCTTCCTCGGCGTCGGCAAGCTTGACCCCGATCTCTGCCTCGAACTCATCCAGTGGCGCGCGCGCCTGCACCAGATATTGCCCCGGTTTTTCCAGCGTCCAGAAACCGCCTTCGGCCTCGTCATGCTCGTCTTCAATCTCGCCGATCACCTGCTCGATCAGATCTTCGATCGTCACCAGCCCATCAACACCGCCGTATTCGTCAATCACCAGCGCCATGTGTATCCGCTCGCGCTGCATCTTCTGCAACAGCACCCCGATCGGCATCGAAGGCGGCGCATAAAGCAGCGGGCGCAGCAGTTTGCGCAGCGAAAAGCGCGGCGGGGTGCCTTGGGTAAAGCCGTGTTCCAGCGCCAGATCCTTGAGGTGGATCAGGCCCAGCGGGCTATCGAGCGTGCCCTTGAATACAGGCATCCGCGAAAACCCCTGTTCGCGGAACACGTCGACCAGATCGCCGCGCGAAATCGTCACCGGCACCGCCGCAATCGCCACCTTTGGGATCGCTACGTCCTCAACCCGCATTCGCCGCAGATTTCCAAGCCCCGGCAATGCCAGCGGTGCAGGCGCGCCTACCGCGACCGGTGGCGGGGTCCCCGCAGGCTCGGCAGATTCTGCAGAGTTTCGCTTGCCAAGAATACGGCCAAAAAACCGTCGCCCGGGCCCCGGCTCGGCGCGACTGTCGCCCTCATCCGGTTCGGCCCCGCCCGGCGCGAAGCCCGGCCCATCTGCGCTCTGTCCCATCGGTCCTTTCCAAAAGCCTGTTTGGTCTGATCTCAGGCAATATCATATGGGTCTGCAACACCCAGTGTTGCAAGGATGCGTTGTTCGCACCCTTCCATCAATGCCGCATCCTTTTGCCGAATGTGGTCAAAGCCCAGAAGATGCAAGGCGCCATGCACCAAAAGGTGGGTAACATGATCGGCCATGGCTTTGCCCTGCTCGGCTGCCTCACGCGCGCAGGTTTCCCACGCAATGGCAATGTCGCCCAACTCGGCCCCCATCGGGGCGTCGGCATCGGGGGGGAACGGGGGCGCACCGTCCTCTTCCCGCGCCAGCGCCTCGGCGGGCCAGCTGAGAACGTTGGTGGGCGTGGGCTTGCCGCGAAAATCGGCGTTGAGCGCGGCAATGCGGTCATCAGCACAAGCCAGCAGGCTGATTTCGAAATCACCTTCCAGCCGCTGATCGGCCAGCACCGCGCCCGCCGCAGTATCGGCCAGCGCCTGCAAGCCAAGCGCGTGCCAGCGGTCGTCTTCAAACACGATGTCAACCAGCAGTGGCATCGTCGCGCTCATAGGCCTCGATCACGCGCGCCACAAGAGGGTGGCGCACCACATCGCGGGCGGTGAAGTAATTGAACGCCACGCCCTTGACCCCGGCCAGAATGCGCTCGGCATCCTGTAGCCCCGAGGCCGTGCCGCGCGGCAGATCGACCTGCGTGCGGTCACCGGTAATGACCATGCGGCTGCCCTGCCCAAGGCGGGTCAGAAACATCTTCATCTGCATGGTGGTGGCGTTTTGCGCCTCATCCAGCACCACGAAGGCACTTGAAAGCGTGCGCCCGCGCATGAAGGCCAGGGGTGCTATCTCGATGCGCTTTTCCTCCATCAGTTTTTGCAACTGCTTGGCGGGCAGAAAATCGTTCAGCGCGTCATAAAGCGGCTGCATATAGGGATCGACCTTTTCCTTCATGTCGCCGGGCAGGAACCCCAGCCGCTCGCCCGCCTCAACCGCGGGGCGGCTGAGAATGATCTTGTCCACATGCCCGCCGATCAGCATGGTCACGCCCACAGCCACCGCCAGATAGGTCTTGCCGGTGCCCGCGGGGCCGATGCCGAAGGCCATCTCATGCGTGAACAGCGCCTTGACATAGGCCTTTTGCGCTTCGGTGCGCGGTTCCACCTGCTTCTTGCGCGTGCGGATCTCGTAGCGCCCAGCCTCGAACATCTCGAGTTGCTGGTCCAGCGGCACTGCATCGGCCCGAAACTCGCCCAGCCTGATTGCCGCGTCAATCTCGTCGGCATCAACCGCACGGCCCTGCTCAAGCCGCGCATAAAGTGCGCCCAGCACCGCTGCTGCCTGCTGTTGCGCCTCTGGCATGCCGACCACCGCCAACTGGTTGCCCCGGCGCAGGATATGCACCGAAAGCTTGTGCTCGATCTGCGCCAGATTGCGGTCGAACTGGCCGCAGAGGTCGATCAGCAAACGGTTGTCGGGAAACTCCAGCAGCGTTTCATGCGTGTCTGCCAGGCGGGGCGGGGGGGGGACGGCGCTCAGGCCCAAGAGCGGCTCCTTGCTAGCGGTTGTGGGCTTATGTTGGACCGCCCGCAATCAATGCGCAAGCGTGCCGTCGCGCGCCGCGCGACCGGTGCCGCAAATTTCATCGATCTGATACAAAAGGGCCGCGCGGGGTGCCGCGCGGCCCGTGTAGAACCTGGCCAGCCTCAGAGCGGGTCAGAAATCGGGCTGCCAGATTTGAATGGCCCTACCGCCGTATTGGGCGCGCCCGCACCCGAACAGATCGGCTTGCCATAATCATCGAGCCGCCCGGAAAGGTAGCCTTCGACGCCATCGTCAATGATCCAGTGGTCACAGCCTTCGGGGTCAATCCAGATACCCGCCTGCAACTGGCTGAGGTGCTTTGAGTCTACCCCACGGTCAATGGATTTGTCAGGCCCGATCTCGCCGCAAGCCGACAAGCCGAGCACCGCAATGAATAGAACAGCAGAATTGGTCACGCGCATTGCCAGCCCCTCACTTCACACAGATGATTTCGACACGGCGGTTCTGCGCCATGCCCGCGGCCGAGTTGTTGTTGGCACGCGGATAGCGTTCGCCATACCACTGCACTGCGAGCACGCTGGCCCCTACCGATTGCGCCACAGCCGCCACTGCGTTTGCGCGGCGCTCGGAAAGGCCCATGTTGTATTCGTCCGAGGCGCGGCTGTCAGTGTGGCCCGAGATGATGAAGCTGCGCGCCTGCGCGGTGCGGAAGAAGTTTTCCAGACGGTTGCGCCCCGCGGCGGTAACAACATGCCGATCAGTATCGAACAGCTGGTCGGTGGGCAGCACGCCGCAGACGTTGCGGTGGCAGACCGGTCGACCGTCGCGGGTCAGACGGTTGTCCATGTAACCCTCTGCGCCGTCATCCATGGTCCAGTGTTCGCAGCCGTCCGGGTCGATCCAGATGGTCGGAACATATTGCTCGCTGCTGACCACCGGCTGCGCCATCACCGGCGCGGCGAGCGTGGCCAAGGCCAGAGCGGCCACCGCAACCCCACCCGATACCGGGTTCAAAAACCTTGAAATCCGTATTTTCACCGCGATTGCCTCCACACCTGAATACACGCCACAAGCCAGCACCCGCAGCGGGCCAAAACTACCCTATCGCAGCCAGATTAGCAAAACCATGTGGTCCGGGAAACGCAATTCCCAACATATTGTGCCCAATTCGTCAACACAAACGCCGCGCCGCGCCGGATTGTTGCCGAATCATGCGGTCAAAAGCGCCAGAATATGGGCGACCCCATCACGCCACGCTTAAATGAGCCGCATCCCGGCCAGCGAATTCGTCCAGCCTTCAGTGATTCTGGCACGCACCAGCATGCCGGGGGCAAGGCTGGCATCGGTCAGGTGTACCGCGTGCAGGTAATCCGACTTTCCGACCCACTGCCCGGCAACCCTTCCGGGCCGCTCGATCAGCACCCCAAGTTCTCGCCCAACCATCGCGTCTTGCGCGGCGCGTTGCTGACGGGTGATCAGCGCCTGCAATGCCTGCAAGCGGGCATCGGCCACGCCACTTTCAACCAGCGTCCGCCCTGCAGCGGGGGTGCCGGGGCGGGGCGAGTATTTGAAGCTGTAGGCCATGCCGTAACCCACCGCCTCGATCAGTGCCATCGTCGCGGCAAAATCGGCGTCGGTTTCGCCGGGGAAGCCCACGATGAAATCGCCCGAAATCAGAATGTCGGGGCGCGCGGCGCGAATCTGCTCGATCAGGCGCAGATAGTCGTCGGCGGTGTGCTTGCGGTTCATCGCCTTCAAGATGCGGTCCGACCCGGATTGCACCGGCAGATGCAGATAGGGCATCAACTTCGGCTCATCGCCATGCGCGGCGATCAGATCGGCCTCCATGTCGTTCGGGTGCGAGGTGGTGTAGCGGATGCGTTCCAGCCCCTCGACTTTCGCCAGCGCCCGCACCAGCCGCGCCAGCCCCCAATCGGCGCCGTCCTCGACACCGTGATAGGCGTTGACGTTCTGCCCGAGCAAGGTGATCTCGCGCGCGCCGCGCGCCACCAGGGCCCGTGCCTCGGCCAAGATCCGTGCCACCGGGCGGCTGACCTCGGCACCGCGGGTATAGGGCACCACGCAAAAGGCGCAGAACTTGTCACAGCCCTCCTGCACCGTCAGAAACGCCGCTGGCCGCCCCTGCAAAGGCCGCGCCGGCAGATGTTCGAACTTGTCCTCGGCGGGAAACTCGGTGTCGAGGCTGCGCTGCCCCGCGTCGGCCGCGCGCGCCATCGCGGGCAGCCGGTGATAGGCCTGCGAGCCAACGACAATATCGACAATCGGCATCCGCCGCTGAATCTCGGCCCCCTCCGCCTGCGCCACGCACCCCGCCACGCCAATCTTCAGCGCCGGATTGGCAAGCTTCAGCGGCTTCAGCCGCCCAAGGTCAGAGTAGAGCTTTTCGCTCGCCTTCTCGCGGATGTGGCAGGTATTAAGCAGCACCATGTCGGCGCCTTCGGGCGTGTCGCTCAGAACGTAACCCTCCGCGCCCATCGCCTCGGCCATGCGCTCGCTGTCATAGACGTTCATCTGGCAGCCATAGGTCTTGATATGGAGCTTTTTCGGCCCCGACCCGGTCTGCGGCTTTTCAGCGTCCGACATGGCGCCCCCTTTCACGTCGCGCCTGATACTGCGAAACCGCGCACCGGGGCAAGCCTTGGCGCCCGCGCCTGCTTGCATTCCCGGCGCGGTTGTCTGATCTTGGCGGCGCGCGTTGAACGGCGGATTGATATGGACCACGCTTCACTTGCGGCATTTCTGGAAACCGCCGGATCAGTGCTGGCGCGCAGCCCGCTGGGCGTGGTTCTGATCGAAGATCTGGTTGAGGTGGACGGCACCATTCGCCACCAGCTTGCCGCCGGTTTTCGTTCAGTGCTGGCCTTTGCCCCGCCCGACTGGCGCGTGCCCGAAGACCTGGCCGGGGCCGTTCACCGCATCCCTTTCGACATGCGCGGGCCCGACGCGTTGACGCGGGCGCTGAACCCGCTGATCGCCGCCTGCCCCGAGACGACCTGGCTGCATTACTGCTACAACGCCGAGTATCTGTTCTACCCCTTCTGCGAAACGCGCAATGTGCGCGAACTGCTGGCGTTTCACGCCGAAGAGCGGCGCGATGCGATGCTGACCTATGTGGTCGACCTCTACGCCCCCGACCTTGGCGCCAACCCCGATGCGGTGAACCTGTCCGAAGCGATGCTTGACCGCTCCGGATATTTCGCGCTGGCGCGCAAGGGCCCCTCGGGACAGGCGTTAGAGCGACAGTATGATTTCTTTGGTGGCCTGCGCTGGCGGTTCGAGGAACACATTCCCGACAACCGACGCAAGATCGACCGGATCGGGTTGTTCCGGGCACAAAAGGGCCTGCAGCTGCGCCCCGACCACACCTTCAACATCGAGGAATACAACACCTTCGCGTGCCCCTGGCACCACAACCTTACCGCCGCGATCGCCTCGTTTCGCGTCGCCAAGGCCCTCAAGACCAATGCCGGCTCCACCTTCGACATCCCGAGCTTCCGGTGGTACAACTCGGTGCCATTCGGCTGGAATTCGCAGCAGTTGATGGACCTTGGGCTGATGGAGCCGGGCCAGTGGTTCTGACCTTCCAGCAATTGCCTTGGTCCAAATATCCCGGGGGGGAGCGGCCGCAAGGCCGCCGGGGGGCAGGGCCCCCCGCCTTAGTCTGCCTTGCCCCAGCCGCCGCCACCCGGCGTGCGCATTTCAAACACCGCGCCCGCAGGCAGGTCGCGCTCGTCATTGCCCAATAGCCGCTCGCGCCGCCCGTCGGGCCAGATCACGAGGTTCTCGCCCAGCGCCCCCGGCCCGCCCCCGGCGCCGCCAAACGGCGCCACCCGGCGCGACGAGGAAAGCACGGTAACCGTGACCGCGTCCAGAAACCGCAGGCGCCGCACCGCACCGCAGCCCCCCGGCCAGTGCCCCGCACCGCCTGACCCGGTGCGGATGGCAAGGCTTTCGAGCCGCACCGGAAAGCGCCGTTCCAGCACCTCGGGGTCGGTCATGCGGGTGTTGGTCATGTGGCTTTGCACCGCGTCACAGCCCGCAAACCCGGGCCCGGCGCCGGTACCGCCCGCAATCGTCTCGTAATTCTGAAACCTGTCGTTGCCCCAGGTAAAGTTGTTCATCGTGCCCTGACTGCCCGCCAGCACCCCGAGCGCGCCGTAAAGCGCGTTGGTGGCGGCCTGGCTGACCTCGGTATTGCCCGCAATCACCGCCGCTGGCGGGCGCGGGTTCAGCATGCTGCCTTCGGGCAGGATGATGTCGATCGGGCGTAAACAGCCCTCGTTCAAGGGAATGTCCTTGCCCACCAGCGTGCGGGACACATAAAGCACCACCGCGCGGGCAATCGCCGCAGGCGCGTTGTAATTGCCCGCATCTTGCGGCGAGGTGCCGGTGAAATCGACCGTGGCGCGGCCCGCGGCGCGGTCCACCCGCAGCGCCACCCGAATATGCGCGCCGCTATCGAGCGGATAGGTAAAGCTGCCGTCCTTCAGCGCCCCGATCACCCCGCGCACCAGCGCCTCGGCATTATCCTGCACATGGCCCGCATAGGCCGCCAGCACCTCGGCCCCCCAGTTTTCCGCCGCCCGCAGCAATTCGCGCCGCCCGGTTTCATTGGCGGCAAGCTGTGCTTTCAAATCTGCCACGTTCTGATCGGGCGCCCGCGCCGGGTAGCGGCCCGTGGCCAGCAGCGCGCGCACCGCGGCCTCGCGCATGACCCCACCCGAGACCAGCTTGAAGGTGTCGATCAGCACCCCTTCCTCGCCAATCTCGCGGCTGTCGGGCGGGCAAGACCCCGGCGTGCGGCCGCCGATATCGGCGTGGTGCCCGCGCGAGCCAAGCCAGAACCGCACCTGCCCGCCGATGAATACCGGGCTGACCACGGTGACATCGGGCAGATGCGTGCCGCCCGCGTAGGGCGAATTGAGCATATAGGCATCGCCCTCGGCAATGCCCGAGCCAACCGCGCGCATCACCGTGCGGATGCTGTCGGACATCGAGCCCAGGTGCACCGGCACATGCGGCGCATTGGCCACAAGGTTGCCACCCGCATCAAAGATCGCGCAGGAAAAATCCATCCGTTCCTTGATGTTGACCGACCATGCGGTGTTGGCCAGTGTCGCCCCCATCTGCTCGGCAATCGACATGAAAAGGTTCGACATCACCTCTAGCCGGACCGGATCGGCCTCGGTGCCTGCTGCGCGGGCGTGCACCGCAGCCTCGGCGCGCTCCAGAATCAGGTTTCCCGCGGCATCGACGCGCGCTGTCCAGCCGGGCTCCAGCACTGTGGTGCCGGTCGCCTCAAGGATCACCGCAGGCCCCGCCACCTGCGCCCCGGTGCCCATTTCGGCGCGGCGGTAGAAGGGCGCGTCAACCCAGCCGCCCGCAAACCACACCTGGTGCCGCGCCAGCACCTTTGCCCCGACCTGCACCAACTCTGGTTGCGCCAACCGGGCGGAGCCACCCACCGCCTCGACCGCCAGCATCTCGAACCGGATCGCGCGCGCCGGGTCGGTATAGCCAAAGCGCGCCAGATGCGCCGCCTCGAACGCAGCCTGCATGGCGGGCGCCTCGGCGAATGCCACCTCGAGTGCCTGATGCGAGCCTTCGTAGCGCAGATGCGCGCGCGCCTGTTCGGTAATCTCGGCCGCAGGCACCCCCTGCGCCATGAGATCGGCGCGCGCCTCGGCCAGCAGCGCGGCCACCCGCGCACCCATCGCAGGCGTCGCTTCCAGCCCGGCATCGGCCTGTTCTTCACGCAGGGCGCGCAGCTCGGCCAGCCCCATGCCATAGGCCGACAAGACCCCGGCGAGCGGATGCAGCAGCACCCGCCGCATGCCCAGTGCATCGGCCACGCCGCAGGCGTGCTGGCCGCCCGCGCCGCCAAAACATTGCAGCGTGTAGGCCGTCACGTCATGCCCACGCTCGACCGATATCTTCTTGATCGCATTGGCCATATTGGCCACGGCGATGGCCAGAAAGCCCTCGGCCACGGCCTCGGGTGCGGGCGCGTGCCCGGTTTTAGCGCCAATCTCGGCGGCCAACTGCGCAAAGGCCCTGTGCACCGCATTCGCATCCAGCGGCGCATCGCCACGCGGCCCGAACACAGCCGGAAAATGCGCGGGCGCAAGGCGGCCCAGCATCACGTTGGCATCGGTCACGGTCAGCGGCCCGCCCTGCCGATACGACGCCGGGCCGGGGTTGGCGCCCGCGAACCGCCGCCGGCCGCAACGGTGTGAATATCCATCATCGGCGCGCGCATCCGCACCCCCGCCACCTCGGTCTCGAAGGTCCGTTCATAGGCGCCCGCGTAATGGCTGACATCGGTCGAGGTGCCGCCCATGTCAAAGCCGATCAGCCGGTCAAACCCCGCCGCAAGCCCGGTCTTGACCATGCCGACAATGCCCCCGGCAGGGCCAGACAGGATCGCATCGCGGCCCTGAAAGCGGGCGGCGTCGGTCAGCCCGCCCGAGGATTGCATGAAGAAAAGCCGCCCCGTGCCGCGCCCCAGATCAAGCGCCCCGGCCACCTGATCGACATAGCGGCGCAGAATCGGCGAAAGATAGGCATCGGCCACCGTGGTATCGCCGCGCCCCACCAGCCGGATCAAGCGCGAACATTCATGGCTGAGCGAGACCTGCGCAAACCCGGCAGCCCGCGCCAACGCGCCCACCCGCGCCTCATGCACGGGGTTGAGGTAGCCGTGCATCAAGGCCACCGCCACGGCGCGGATCCCCGCAGCGTGGGCCTCGGCCAGTGCTACCGCCACGGCGGCCTCATCGAGCGGCGCAATCTCGGCGCCCGCCCCATCGAGCCGCCCCGGCACCTCGGCCACCCGCTCATAGAGCAGTTCCGGGCGGCGGATGTGCAGGTCAAAAAGCCGTGGCCGGGTCTGGTTGCCGATCCGCAACAGATCGGCAAAGCCTTGGGTTATCAGCAGCAACACCCGCTCGCCCTTGCGCTCCAACAGCGCATTGGTGGCGACCGTGGTGCCCATTTTCACCGCACCAATCGCCCCCGGCGGAATAGCGTCGCCGGGGCCAAGATCAAGCGCAGTGCGAATGCCGTGCACCGCTGCATCGGCGTATTGCCCGGGGTTTTCCGACAAGAACTTGAGCACCTTCAGGCCGCCGCCCGGCGCCCGCGCCACAACATCGGTAAACGTACCGCCACGGTCGATCCAGAATTCCCACACGATGCCGCCCCTTGCCCACCGCCCCCTTGTCAGGCGGGCGGGGCGACATTGTCAACCGACCCCGGATCGGCAGCCAGCTACTGCCCGCCTGCGCAATCTGCTTGCGTTCAGGGGGGGAACAGGCGCCAAATGCTCGCACGGGCGGGGGCGAGTCTCGCCACCCCGCCGGCCATTCAGGAGCATGTCATGGCGAAAAGCCAGTTGCGAAGCAACAAGGAAGCCAAGAAACCGAAGAAGGACAAAAAGGCCGCCCCGGCCGCCACCGCGACTTTTGAAAAGGGGTTGTCGCCCAACGCCGCGAAGCCCGCAAAAAAAGGCTGACCGCCAAGCCTGGTAACTTCTATCCGTCCTGAAGCGCGCGGCACCCTCTGCGCGCTTCAGGGCAAGGTGGCAGCAAAGACCCCGGCACCCAGCGCTTGGTCGGAGCGGGGCCGGTTTCTCATGCCGAACACTGCCCCGCGCGCTTTGACAAAGCGGCAGGGTTTATAGCAGCGAATACAATTCGATATGGTTTTGTTTGGTGGAGCAGAGGGGGATCGAACCCCTGGCCTCGACATTGCGAACGTCGCGCTCTCCCAACTGAGCTACTGCCCCGCACCGGGGGGGTATTTCGCGCACGGCCAGCGTATTGTCAAGCAAGCGCAGGCGTGGCCGCAAAAAAACTTGTGCGGTCGGTCAGCGGGTCAGACCGCCACCTTCGATTTCACGAACGCCACCAGATCGGCGGCGGGGCGTGAACCTGCGGCACGGGCTATCTCGCGGCCCTTGTGAAACAGGATGAAGGCGGGGATGCCCTGAATACGGTGCCGCTGGGCGGCATCAGGGTGCGCCTGCGTGTCGATCTTGGCAAACCGCACGTCGGGGGCCAACTGTGCCGCCGCCTTGAGAAATTCTGGGGCCATCTGGCGGCAGGGGCCGCACCACGGCGCCCAGAAATCGACCACCAGGGGCAGATCGTCGCGGCGGGCCTTTTCCAGAGTGGCGGCATCGAGCGACGCGACCTTGCCGTTTGCAAGCGCCGCACCGCAGACGCCGCATTTGGGCGCCGCCCCCAGCCGTTCGCGCGGCACCCGGTTGGCTTGGCCACAATCGTGACAGATCAGTTTCAGTGCCTCGGCCATGATCGCCCCTTCATATTCCATGCGCAGAATATATTGGGCCCACCCCTGCCTCAGACAAGGGCGAAAACAGCGCCATAGGCCGCGGCCCCCGCAAGCGTGGCTTGCACCACGGATCGGCGCCAGAAAAACACCGCCAGCACGCCCAGCACACCGGCCAGCAACGGCCCGATCTCGGCCAACCGCGCCGTGACCATCGGCAGTAACGATGCCACCGCCAGCGTTGCAATCGCCGCAGGTCCGGTCGCCGCCAGAAACCGTGCCCAGGCGCCATCGGGCGCTTGCGCCGACAGATCAAGCTGCGTCGGCAGAAAGCGAAACGCCCAATTGCAGCCGCCCACGATCAGCGCCAGCGCCAAAAGGTTATCGTGCATGGCGCCCCCCCAAACCCAACACCCCGACCAGCGCCCCCGCCACCATGCCGCCCAGAATGCCCGCCGTCGGCGAAGCCCACAGTGTGGCTGCGACCGTCACGGTGCCCGCAACCGCGATCACCGGCACCTGCGCGCGCGACAGGATCGACAGCAGCAGCGCAAGAAACAGCGCCGGCAGCATGAACCCGAGCGCAGCGCTCAGCACCGGCCAGCCCTCCAGCGCGCCGCCACCCGCCAGCGCACCCGCCGCGGTGCCCGCCAGCCACGCGGCATAGGCGCCAAGCCCGAGCCCGAACATGAAGCGTTCGGAAAACTGCGCCCGCCGCCGCGCCAGTGCGCCCAAGGCGGCGCCGAACACCTCATCGGTCAACCCAAAAGCCCAAAGCCAGGCGTAGCGCTTGCCCGCCCCCGCCCCGGCGCGCTTCATCAGCGCGGGGCCGTAAAGCACATGCCGGATGTTCATCGCGACAAGCGTGAAGGCCGAAACCAGAAACGGCGCGCCACTGGTGATCAGTGCCAGCGCCAGAAACTGCGACGCCCCGGCGTAGATGATGACCGACAGCATGACGGCTTCGGCCCCCGTCAACCCCGCGCGTGTCGCCGCGACGCCAAACGAAAAAGCGATGGGGAAATAGCCCATCGCAATCGGCGCTGCGGTGACAAGGCCGTGGGAAAAGCTGGATTTCTGGGCGGGATCGGCCATTCACACGCTCGCAAACCAAAGGGGCCAAGCGGTAACGCCCGGCCCCCCTGCTGTCAACGCAGGGTCTAATCGGCCGCGTAGCTTTCGACCGGCGGGCAGGTGCAGACAAGGTTTCGGTCGCCCCAGACGTTATCGACGCGGCCCACCGGCGGCCAGTATTTATCGACCCGAAAGGCACCGGGCGGAAAGCAGCCCTGCTCGCGGCTATAGGCGCGGTCCCAATCGGCCACGAGGTCTTCAACCGTGTGCGGGGCGAAATGCAGGGGGCTTTGGTCGGCGGCGATGCGCCCCTCGGCCACATCACGGATTTCAGCCCGAATCGCCAGCAGCGCGGTGATAAAGCGGTCAAGTTCGGCCTTGGTCTCACTTTCGGTGGGTTCCACCATCAGCGTGCCCGCCACTGGCCAGCTCATGGTTGGCGCGTGAAAACCGTTGTCTATCAGCCGCTTGGCGATGTCGTCCACCGAAATGCCAACCTCACCAAAGGGGCGGGTATCGAGGATGCATTCATGCGCCACGCGGCCCCGGTTGCCCATGAACAGCACCGGATAGGCCCCCCGCAGCCGCGCCGCAATGTAGTTGGCGTTCAAGATCGCCACGCGGGTGGCCTGCGTCAGCCCGGCGCCGCCCATCATCAGGCAATAGGCCCATGAAATCAGCAGGATCGAGGCCGAGCCATAGGGCGCGGCGGAAACCGGCCCCTCATCGCCGCCGGTTTCGGGGTGGCCCGGCAGATAGGGCGCGAGGTGGGCTTTCACGCCGATCGGCCCCATGCCCGGCCCGCCGCCGCCATGCGGAATGGCAAAGGTCTTGTGCAGGTTGAGGTGGCTCACGTCTGACCCGATCTCACCGGGTTTCGCCAGCCCCACCAGCGCGTTCATGTTGGCGCCGTCGAGATACACTTGCCCGCCGTGGCGGTGGGTGATCTCGCAGACCTCGCGCACGGTTTCCTCGAACACCCCATGCGTCGAAGGGTAGGTGATCATGCAGGCGGCAAGATTATCGCCTGCGGCCTGTGCTTTGGCGGCGAAATCTTCCAAGTCGATATCGCCATTGGGCGCCGCCTTCACCACCACCACCTTCATGCCCGCCATCTGCGCGGAAGCCGGGTTGGTGCCATGCGCCGAAACCGGAATGAGGCAGACATTGCGCTGCCCCTGCCCGCGCGCGCGATGATAGGCGGAAATGGTCAGCAAGCCCGCATATTCGCCCTGCGCGCCCGAGTTCGGCTGCATCGAAAATGCATCATAGCCGGTGATCTCGCAGAGCTTCGCGGTCAGGTCGGCCACCGCCTCGGCATAGCCTTCGGCCTGATTGGCGGGCACGAACGGGTGCAGGCTGGAAAACTCGGGCCAGGTAAGCGGCATCATCTCGGCGGCGGCATTCAGCTTCATCGTGCACGAGCCAAGCGGGATCATGGCACGATCTAGCGCAAGATCGCGGTCAGAAAGGCGGCGCATGTAGCGCATCATTTCCGATTCGGCGCGGTTCATGTGAAATACCGGATGCGTCAGGTAGGCCGACTGGCGCAGCAGCGCCTCGCCAAAGCCAAGGTGGCGCACCGGGTCGGTTTCCTCATGAATGCCGAAGGCATCGAGCACGCGGGCAATCACGCCAGCATCGGTAGTTTCATCGACCGATATGCCCACCCGGTCACGCCCGATCTTGCGCAGGTTCAACCCACGGTGGCGGGCGGCAGCCATGATGCCGGCCTGCCCCACGCCAACCTCGACCGTGATCGTATCGAAGAACGCGTCGGGTTGCACTTTTGCGCCAGCGGCGCGCAAGGCTCCAGCCAGTTGCACCGCTGAAAAGTGCACTTTTTCTGCAATCATGCGCAGGCCCACCGGGCCGTGAAAGACCGCGTAGAAGCTGGCCATCACCGCCAGCAGCGCCTGCGCGGTGCAGACATTCGAGGTGGCCTTTTCGCGGCGGATATGCTGCTCGCGGGTTTGCAGGGAAAGGCGATAGGCCCGCCCGCCGCGCGCATCAACCGAAACCCCGACAATCCGCCCCGGCATCGCCCGCTTCATCTCATCGCGGCACGCCATGAAGGCAGCATGCGGGCCGCCATAGCCCATCGGCACGCCAAACCGCTGCGCCGACCCCACCGCAATGTCGGCCCCCATGGCACCGGGTTCCTTGAGCAAGCACAGCGCCAGCAGATCGGTTGCCACCACCGCCACCGCGCCCGCGCCGTGCAGCGCAGCAATTTCAGCGCTGAAATCGCGCACATGGCCATAGGTGCCCGGATACTGGAAAATCGCGCCAAAGACCTTGGCAGGTTCCAGCGCCTCGGGCGCACCCACGATAATCTCGAAGCCCAGCGGCAACGCGCGGGTGCGGATCACGCCGATGGTTTGCGGGTGGCAGTTTTCATCGACAAAAAAGGCCCGCGCCTTCGATTTCGCCACCCGTTCCGCCATCGCCATCGCCTCGGCGGCGGCGGTCGCCTCGTCCAGCAGCGAGGCATTGGCAATGGGCAACCCGGTCAGATCGGTGACCATGGTCTGATAGTTCAGCAGCGCCTCAAGCCGCCCCTGCGCGATCTCGGGCTGGTAGGGCGTGTAGGCGGTATACCACGCCGGGTTTTCCAGAATGTTGCGCTGAATTGCCGGAGGGGTGACCGTGCCATAGTAGCCCTGCCCGATCAGCGAGGTCATCACCCGGTTCTTCGCGGCCACGCCGCGCATCTTTTCGAGCAGCGCATGCTCGGTCATCGGGCCCCAGCCTAGCGGCGTGGTCTGCCGGATCGAGCGCGGCACGGTCTCGTCAATCAGCGCCTCAAGGCTTGCCGCCCCGACCGCTTTCAACATTTCGGCCATTTCGGCTGGCGAGGGGCCGATGTGGCGGCGGTTGGCAAAGTCGTAGGTGTCATAGGTGGTGGGGGTGAAGGTCACGGGGGGTCGCCTCCTTGGCGTTCATTCAACAAGAGCGGCAAGCTGGGCAAGGGATGATCCCATGCCCACCGCATGATCAGTGGTCAAAATGCCGGGTGGCACATTACTGGCGCCGATCCGCACCCGGGTGCCGTTTGCGACCGGCTCGAAGCTCCAATCCATCCGCATTTCGCCCTGAAAGGCCGGGTCGGCGCTATTGAACCGGCTGACAAAGGCAAGGTGCTGCGGCGGATTTACCACCACAAATCGCCCTTCCACCACATCGCGCGCACCACCCGACTTGCCCCGCTCTGCGGGGTCATCATAGGTCAGCACGATCCGAAAGGCGCCGCCCGCGCGCGGATCGAACCGCTCGACCTGCCCCGACATGCCCCGCGGCGGCAGCCAGCGGGCAAGCAGCGCCGGGTCGGTCCAGCAGGCAAACAGCCGCTCGGCCGGGGCGGCAATCAGGCGTTCGGCGTGGTCGGTGCGACGCGCCAGCATCAACGATGCTCAGCCGATCAGGTCTTTATAGGCCGCTTCATCCATGAACCCGTCGAGCACCGTGAGGTCTGCGAGCTTCATCTTGAAGAACCAGGCTTTGCCCAACGGGTCTTCGTTGACCAGGCCGGGGGTATCGCCCAGAGCCTCGTTGACCGCGACGATCTCGCCATCGACCGGGGCCAGAATGTCGGAGGCCGCCTTGACGCTTTCGATCACGCAAACCTCGTCGCCCCTGGCTACCTGCGTGCCCGGCTCGGGCAGTTCCACGAACACCACATCGCCCAGCGCCTCGGCGGCGTGTTCGGTGATGCCGACCACCACGAGGTCGCCCTCGATGCGCAGCCATTCATGATCTTCGGTGTATTTCATCGCGGACGCTCCTCAGCGCTTGAAGGTTGTGGGTTGAAATGGCAGCGGCGCGATGCGGGCAGGCAACCGCTTGCCGCGCACATCGCCATAAACGGTGGTGCCTTCGGCCAGCCCCGCAGGCAGACAGGCCATCGCCATCGGCGCGTTGATGCTGGGGCCAAAGCCGCCCGACGAGATCACGCCAATCGGCGCCCCGCCCTCAGACGCGGCATAGATCTCGACCCCTTCGCGCATCGGCGCGCGGCCCTCGGGCAGCAGCCCCACGCGGCGCCGGGTCGGCCCCTCGGCCAGTTCGCGCAAAATCCGCGCGGCACCGGGAAAGCCCCCGGCCCGCACCCCGCCCGCGCGCCGCGCTTTCTGGATCGCCCAGGATAGCGAGGCTTCAACCGGGCTGGTAGTGGTGTCAATGTCGTGGCCATAAAGGCAAAGCCCGGCTTCCAGCCGCAGACTGTCGCGCGCGCCAAGGCCAATGGGTGCCACCTCGGGCATCGCCAGCAAAGCCTCGGCAAAGGCCACCGCCTGCGCGTCGGGCACCGAAACCTCGAACCCGTCCTCGCCAGTATAGCCCGACCGCGAGACCCAAAGCTCGGCCCCGCCCCAGCCGAACACCGCCACATCCATGAACCGCATCGCCACCACCCCCGGCACCAGCCGCGCCAGCGCCGCCTCGGCGGCGGGGCCTTGCAGGGCCAGCAGCGCCCGGTCGGTAATCTCGGCCACCTCCAGCGCCAGATGCGCGCGCAGATGGGCAATGTCGGCGCCCTTGCAGGCGGCATTGACAACCACAAAAAGATGGTCGCCCCGGTTCGCCACCATCAGATCGTCGAGTATCCCGCCCGCCGCGTTGGTGAACATGGCATAGCGCTGGCGCCCCTCGGCCAGCCCCGCCAGATCGACCGGCACCAGCGCCTCAAGCGCAAGTGCGGCATCCACCGCCCGGCCCGAGGCCGCGCGCAAGATAACCTGCCCCATGTGACTGACATCAAACAGCCCCGCCGCCGCGCGCGTGTGCAAATGCTCTTTCAGCACCCCCATCGGGTATTGCACGGGCATTTCATAGCCCGCAAACGGCACCATCTTGGCGCCCAAACGCAGATGAAGATCGTAAAGTCCGGTCCGCAACAGGTCGGCCATGCCGCCCCCCCCATGTCAGCCGGAAAACCGGCATCGCGCCATGGGCAGGCCCGCGCCCACCCAACCCGATGCCCCCTCTGTCCCTTGCGCCTGAGATCGTTATCCCTTCGGCGGGTGCCTTAACGCACCACTCTCCAGAGTCCTTCTGCCAGAACGGTCCCTTGCGCCTGAGAGTTTACCGGGGCGGTTGCTCCTTCGGCACCAACGGGGCACTCCCCGCCGGATTCTCCCGATCCTGACTCCAGATCGATAGCCCGCCCCGCCCCCGGCTGGCAAGGGGCTTCGTGCGGGGTCCACACCCGCTTCTTCATTGCTGAAATACCCCGGGGGTCCGGGGGCGGCGCCCCCGGCCTTGGCCTCAGCCGCGGCCGCGAACCTTTTGCAAAAGCGGCATCAGATCGGCCATCTCGGGCCCATGCGCCTGCCCGGTCAGGGCCTTCCTGAGCGGCATGAACAGGCCCTTGCCCTTGCGCCCCGTGGCTGCCTTCACCGCCGCTGTCCAGGTGCCCCATGTGCTGGCGTCATAGGGCGGCGCGGGTAACAGCGCCATCGCGGCAGCCACGAATTCCGCGTCCTCGGCATCCACCACCGGCTCGGCGCCTTCCAGTACCAGCGTGGCCCATTGCGCGAGGTCATCGAGTATGGTGATGTTCTTGCTCGCCACCGCCCAGAACTGCTCGGCAATTGCTGCGGGAATCCCCAGCCCCGCAATCCGCTCCGCCACAGCGGAATATGGCAGGCGCTGGTTGCGTTCGCGCGTCAGTGGCATCAGGTCTTCGGGGTCCAGTTTGGTCGGCGCGGCGCCGAACTGGCTCAACTCGAACCCTTCGGCAATCTCGTCAAGGCTCATGCGCAACTCGACCGGCTGGCTCGACCCGAGCCGCGCCATCAGGCTCAAGAGCGCTTCGGGCGCCACCCCGCGCGCCCGCAAATCGCGCAGGGAAAGCGTGCCAAGCCGCTTGGAAAGCTCTTCACCCTGCGGCCCGGTCAACAGGCTGTGGTGCGCGAATGCAGGCGGCGTACCGCCAAGCGCGCGCATGATCTGTATCTGCGTTGCGGTGTTGGTCACATGGTCGGCGCCGCGCACGATATGGGTGACCCCCATCTGCAAATCGTCCACCGACGACGCGAAGGTGTAAAGCACCTGCCCGTCGGCGCGGATCAGCACCGGGTCGGACAGGCTGGCTGCATCAATCGAGATCGGCCCCATGATGCCGTCCACCCACTCGATCCGCTCCTGCTCAAGCAGAAAGCGCCAATAGCCTTCGCGCCCCTCTTCGCGCAACCGGTCCTTCTCGAAGGCGCTCAGCCCCAGCGCGGTGCGGTCATAGACCGGCGGCTTGTGCATGTCGAGCTGCTTCTTGCGCTTCAGATCAAGCTCGACCGGGCTTTCGAAACATTCGTAGAACTTGCCCAGCGCGCGCAGGCTGTCGGCCGCCGCCTCATAGCGATCGAACCGCTCCGACTGCCGCTCGACCCGGTCCCAGTGCAGGCCCAGCCATTCGAGGTCTTCCATGATCGCATCGGCGTATTCGACCTTTGAGCGTTCGCGGTCGGTATCGTCAAGCCGCAGGATGAACTGCCCGCCCGCCTTGCGCGCGATCAGATACGCCATCAGCGCGGTGCGCAGGTTGCCGACGTGGATATAGCCGGTGGGCGATGGGGCAAAGCGGGTGACGGTGGTCATTTTGGGCACTCCTCGTTGGCCCCCGCTCTTTCATACGGCGCGGGTTTTGTCCATATCGGGGGGGCAATGAGGGGGCGGACATGACCGATTGGGCGGGGCGGCAGGCACCGGGGCTGGACGACATCGAGGCGATGGCCGAGGCGGCGCGCGGCGCGTTGCCTGCGGCCTTTGCTGCCAAAGCCGCAGCCATCGTGCTGCGGGTCGACGATTTCGCCTCCGACGCCCTGCTCGACGAGATGCAGATCGAAGACGGGTTCGAGCTGACCGGGCTTTATGAAGGCATCCCGCTGACCGAGAAATCGGTGATGGACCAGCCGATGGGCCCCGATGTGATCTGGCTGTTCCGCCGCCCGATCCTTGACGAATGGGCGGCACGCGGCGACGTCGCGCTTGGCGCGCTGGTGGCGCATGTGATGGTGCACGAAATGGCGCATCACTTTGGCTGGTCGGACGATGATATTGCGGTGATTGACCGCTGGTGGGAGTGACCCGGGCTTTGGCAGGGGCGGCAGCCGCCCTTGCGCACAGACTGCGGCGAATTCGCCGCAGCGGCAGCATTGTTAGCGCCACCACTTGGAACCGCCCCGCAAAAGTGGCAGGGTCGCCGGGCAAGCATTCGAGGCCCTGCCATGACACCGATCCTGACCGTAACGCTCAATCCGACGGTTGATTTCTCGACCACGGCCGAAGCCGTCGCACCCGACCGCAAGCTGCGATGTGCGCGCCCCGATACCGACCCCGGCGGCGGCGGCATCAACGTAAGCCGCACGATCACCATTCTGGGCGGCCATTCTACCGCCTTCGTGGCGGTCGGCGGACCGATGGGCGACAAGCTGGTGCACCTTTTGACCGATGCGGGCATCGGCATTGCCCCGTTTCCCGCGCCGGGCGAAACGCGGCTAAGCTTTTCGGTGCATGAAGAGGCCGAGGGTCAGCAGTATCGCTTCGTCATGCCGGGGCCCGACTGGCCGCGCAAATCGGTCAACGCGGCGCTGGCACGAATCGCGCGGGCTGCACCGCGTGGCGGGCTTGTGGTGCTTTCGGGCAGCCAGCCGCCCGGCGTGCCGGACGATTTTCCCGCCCACCTCGCAGCGCGGATACGCCGCACCGGGGCGCAGCTGGTGCTCGATACATCGGGCAAGGCGCTGCACCACCTGTTAAAGGCCGGCGCCGCCCCCGTTCATGTGCTGCGAATGGACGATGAAGAAGCCGAAGAACTGGCCGGGCGCCCGCTGACCACCCGCGCCGACAGTGCCGATTTCGCGCAAAGTCTGGTAACGCGGAAGGTGGCAAAAATAGTGATCGTCGCGCGCGGCGCCGATGGCTCGGTGCTGGCCACGGCAGATGGGCGCTGGCACGCTGCCGCGGCGAAGGTGCAGGTGGTTTCCAAGGTCGGCGCAGGCGACAGCTTCGTGGGCGCCTTCACGCTTGCGCTCGCCCGCGGCGAGGCGCCGGAACGCGCGCTGCAAAAAGGCGCGGCGGCGGCCAGTTCGGCGGTTACGTCAGCGGCGACGCAGCTATGCCGCGCCGCCGATGTTCGCCGTCTGACACCGCTCTGCGCCCTAAGCCGGGTCTGATCAACCCCGCGCGGCGCGCCGGAACACCAGCGCCGCGCAAACCCCAAACAGCAGTTTCGAGGTCAGGCTGGCGCCATAGGGTACGATGGTCACAAAGGCCGGGTTGATGACCGGCAGGACGACAAAGAAGTTCGTGCACCAAACAACCGCCAAAATGCCCACGATCAGCGCAAACTCGGCCCAGCTTCCGGCCAGCCGCGGAAATGCGCGCGCCACAAACCATGCCGCAGCGACGCCCAATGCCACCGCAAGAACCATGTGAATGGCCAGCCCCAACGCCACTGAATACGACGCAGCCGCGAGGCCCGGAAACACGGTTTCAGTAATGCCGCGCGCCACATCAAGCGACCCTGCGCCCTCAAGCTGGCGGTATATCGCGATCCAGACAATTTCGGCCGCGCCCCCCGCAAGCCCGGCCCAAAGCCCGGCCCCGATGAAATTTCGGCGCGTCGGCAGCGCCGAGGCGCCGGTCAGATTGCCAGTCATGGTAAAACTCCTTCGTTCCATTTCGTTCGCGTGCCCACAAACGGGCACAAAGATTCTGCGCCGGCAGAAATGGATGGTCAAAGGCGCGCCACCTCTGCGGGTGCAACTTGGCTATGCACCCGGCGCGCGGAATTTACACTGATTCAAGTCAAGTCGTGCGCAGAACGGGCGCGCCGCCTCAGCCCTCGTCGCGCCAGCGGTTGACGATCGGATAGCGACGGTCAAGCCAGAAGGCGCGGGTAGAAAGGCGCGGGCCGGGGGCCGCCTGAAAGCGCTTCCATTCCGAGATGTACAGCAGGTGCTCCACCCGCTTCACCGTGGCACGGTCAAACCCCGCCGCGACCACCTCGGCCACCGACTGATCGCCTTCAACCAGCCGCTCCAGAATCGCGTCGAGCACTTCGTAGGGGGGCAGGCTGTCCTGATCCTTCTGCCCGGCGCGCAATTCGGCGGTAGGGGGCTTGTCGATCACGCGGGGCGGGATCACTTCACCCGCAGGCCCCGCCATCCATGTGCGATGGTTCGCGTTGCGCCAGCGGCAGGTTTCAAAAACGCGGGTCTTGTAGAGGTCTTTCAGCGGGTTATACCCCCCCGCCATGTCGCCATAGATGGTGCAATACCCCACCGCCACCTCGGACTTGTTGCCGGTGGTCAAGAGTATCTCGCCATGCTTGTTCGAGATCGCCATCAGCATCAGCCCACGCAGCCGCGACTGGATGTTTTCCTCGGTTACATCCGGCGCGGTGCCCGCCATCACCCCCGCCAGCGCCCCGGCCACTGCCGCGCGCGCCCCTTCGATGGGCACGGTATCAAGGCGGCAGCCAAGGCGGCGCGCCGCCTCGGCGGCATCCTCAAGCGAAGTTTGCGCGGTGAATTCGGACGGCAGCATCACGCAGCGCACCTTCTCGGGCCCCAGCGCATCGGCGGCAATCACTGCCACCAACGCCGAATCGATACCGCCCGACAGGCCCAGCACCACCTTGGAAAACCCGGATTTTGCCAGGTAGTCCCTCAGCCCCAACACCATCGCGTGGTAATCCTG
>PHEE01000049.1 GCA_002842855.1 Alphaproteobacteria bacterium HGW-Alphaproteobacteria-4
CCGCCTTCTCGGCCCCATCGGATACATCCCGCCCGCAGAAGCAGAGGAGGCGTTCTATGCAAACCTGAACTCACTCGATATGGTCGCCTAGTCGTTGAACAAATCACCCTCCGGTAAAGCCGGGGCGGTTCAGTGTGCCAATCCTTCGGCTCACCGTAGAAGGCTTGGAACAACGCGGCCTCGGTCGTGCCGTGGTCCGCCTCGACGTTGATGACGTTCATCCAGACATCCCACTTGCCGAAGGGGCGCTCGTCGAAGCGCGCATAGGAGGCGTGATCGATCCGGAGGACGAAATAGGGGATCAGCTCGGCGAACAGGCGCCCCGGGGCGTCCGCCAGCTCGGCGCCACGCTTGGTCAGCCGAAACTCACCCTTGTAGTGCCGCCCGAGGCGCAGCGAGATCAGCAAGAAATGCAGGACCTCAAGCGGCGGGAATTCGTATTCGTTGATGACCTTGTTGTAGCGGAACATCTCTTCCGCGCTTTTGCCCGGCCAGCCGAAATGCTCCACGGCCCAATGCACGAAGACGCGCTTGAAAGCCTTGGTCTTGGTCAGCCCGATCGAACCATGCTCCTGCGCATATTGCAGGGTCAGGAGTGCTGCGCGCAGCATGGGTGAATGCGCGAGATTGGGGTGGTCATCAGGCAGCAGGCGGAATTCGATCATGGCGCAACGTTGCCACAGGCTGTTTCCTGTTTCCATGCACCCATGCACTCCGGGCGACTGCGTCACCTCCTGACGATCATGCGGAGAATAGCGGCCGTATTCTCCGCACCGTCTGCGGCGTTCTTCGTCCCACCTGCGGGGAGAGCGCCACGGGATCACATCTCCGGAGATGGACCTGTCCCAGCTTGGTGTGAGCGAGACGAGGCTTTCTGGCGTCAAAGCTCCTTGATAGCAGACGACTGGCGGCAACCATGCTTGATGTCAAAATGGGGCGCTATTCTGTTGCCAAGATAACTTGCTGCGACTAGTTTGGCGACAAATCCCGTTGATGACAGAATCGGCCACCATATGATCGCCAAACCCTATGACCTGACAGACGTCGTCACCTACCACCTCGGCGCCTTCCCACCGTCGACGCTCGACTACGAGGTGCTGCTCGGGCCGCTGGAGGAAGCAGCTGCTTCACTGGCGCGGTACGATGCCAAGATGTCGGGTATGGTGAACAGCGAGCTGTTTCTCGCCCCCCTGCATCGACAGGACGCCGTCACCTCCTCCCGGATGGAGGGGACGATCTCGACCATTGAGGAACTGTACCGGCTGGAGGCCGAAGAGGACGCGGGGAGTACCGATCCCTACCGCGAAGCGCGCAACGACGATGTCGAGACCTTTCTTTACTCGCGAGCGCTCAAGAACGCCCAGCAAGCCCTCGCCGAGGGCGCACCACTTGGTGAACATCTGATCCGGACAGCGCACCAGCAGCTCCTGTCCTTCGGCCGTGGTGCCCGCAAGCGTCCTGGCAGCTACAAGGTAGAGCAGAACTACATCGGGGACGAGCGCCGAGGGAAGATCCACTATGTGCCAATTGCCCCCGAGCAGCTAGGCCCTGCGATGGTCGACCTTGTTCGCTACATCAACGAAAGCACGATGCGGCCGCTGATCCGGACGGCCATCGCACATGTCGAGTTCGAAGCCCTGCACCCATTCGAGGACGGCAACGGCCGGATCGGGCGCATGCTTATAACCCTGATGCTGTGGAAGCTCGGCGTCCTGCATCAGCCGAACTTCTTCGTCTCCGGCTATTTCGAGACCCACAAGGACGAGTACATCGAGCGGATGCGCGCGGTCTCCGCGAGCGACGACTGGACCAACTGGGTAGCGTTCTTCCTTCAGGTCATGCACGCCCAGGCGACGGTCAACATCGAGACGGCCGACGCAATTTTCCGCCTTCATGGCGAGATGCGAGAACGGTTCCGCGAAGTACTGAATTCGCAGTTCCACGATCAGGCCCTGGACTTCGTGTTCGCCAGCCCGATCTTCCGCAACGACCGGTTTGTCGATCGCTCCGAAATCCCGGCATCCTCGGCGCGCGCATTGTCCCGGCGCCTTGTTGATGCGGGATTGCTGCGCACGATCGAGCCCGCTTCGGGACGTCGCGCCGCGATGTACGCCTTCGATCCGCTGCTTGATCTGCTGAAAGTCTGACGCGCTGGGCGCGCCTGAGGGCGACTCCCAAAACGTTGACATGGCGTTGACATGGACTGAACGCCGAAATCCCGACTGGTTAAGTCGGGCTCTATCTATTTTATATATTTGGTATTTTTGGTTGCGGGGACAGGATTTGAACCTGTGACCTTCAGGTTATGAGAGCTACCCCCGCATCCGGAATAACCTCGTGATTTCCGCTTGTTAGCCGACCTTCCAGGCCGCAACGTCGGCGTCGTGTCGCACGGAACAGCCGTAACTAAATGGCAATCAACGGGAATTTGCCTGCTTTCCCTCTGACGCTTCGCGGAGGGTCATTTGGGGACGGCGCCCAATCTCGTCTTCAACCCTCTTCCGAAGCTCAAGCATGACGCCACGGGCAGTTCCATTGGTCAGTTCGGCAAGCCACTCGTTTGCCTTCTGTTCATGGACGATTCTGGCAATCACTTCCTCCTGAAACTTCTCGATGCGTTTTTCTTGGCGCTCTCGCGCCTTCGAGTCACGGTGAAGCATCCAAGCGAACCACCAACCACCGCTGGCGACCAAGACAGTTGTGACGCTTCCAATAAGCGCGACAAGGACATCACTGTTCAATCGCAATTCTCCAAAGCTGATGATTTCCTCAACCTAACAGCTTCGCCTCGACCATGGCCATGGCCTTCTGGTGGTCGGGCGAGGGGAACAGATGCCCGTAGCGTTCCATGGTCATCTGGATCGAGGAGTGGCCCGCGAAGGTCATGACCTCCTTGATCGAGAACCCCTGCTCGATCCACAGCGACACCGCGAAATGGCGCAGGTCGTGCCATCGCATCGTGACCTCGACCTTTTCCAGCAGCTTGCGGAACCGGGCTTGCGTCTTGGTGTGCTGGAGGATCCCGCCCTGCGGCGCGGGGAAGACCAGATCGAGGGCGTTCTTCGGGCAGCGCAGTTTCCAGCGGCGCAGGGCGTTCAGCACCATTGGCCCGGCCGGGATGTCGCGGAATCCGGCCCGCGATTTCGGCTCGCCCATCTGATTGTAGGCATCGGCGCGCTGGCGGATGCGGAGGAAGCCCTTGTCGAAATCCACATCGGTCCAGCGCAGGCCCCGCAGTTCGGAGGCGCGCAACCCGCCGAGGGCCGAGACGATCAGGTGCGGTTTGAAATCCTCCTCGGCAACCTCGATCAGCGCGCGGATCGCCTCCTTCGTTGGCACCGGGGCCTTGTGCTCGATCCGGCTGGACTTGATCACCCGCACGCCTTGGGCGGCGTTGGTGAATAGCTGACCGTTGTCGATGGCATGGTCCAGTGCCAGCTTCAGCACCGACAGCGCGCGGCGGGTCAGGTGTTCAGACCGGCCATTCAGCAACAGTCGGTCGCGGAACTCGTTGACATGGCGGCGGGTCAGTTGGGCGATTAGCTTGTCCCCGATCCCGACCTCCGGCGCGGTCAGGTGCAGCCGCACATAGTCGCTGTAACCGCGCAGCGTGGACCGCTCCATCCGCCGCCCGGTCTTGCAGCGCACCTCGCAATGGTCGAGCCAGCTTTTCGCGGCCCCGGCCACCGTCGTGCTGTCGCTGTCGGCCAGATAAGTGTGGTTGGCGACCAGCGAGCGGACTTTCACCAGGTAGACATCTGCATCCTTGCGGCGCGGGAACAGCTTGGACCGTCGCTTGCCCGCCTGGTCGGTGAAATCCACCTGCCAGCGGACCAGTCCCGAGGGCAGCGTGCGTTTGCGGATCGTGGCCATGATTTCCCTCCGTGACCGTAAGAAACGGGACCAGTTGTCAAAGTCCGTAAGTTGGTGATATGAACCATCGCTAGTGCACTTGCAATGAATTGTTGCGCGTGTAAAGCCCTTGTTCATGAATGGAGCCCTCATCAATGACAGCCAGCGAACGGAACGGTGCGGAAGCACCCGAACCGCTCTTCCATGGCGACGCGGACGCAGTGGCGGCATCGGGGATGCCCCTGCCCAGCCTGCGTGTCCTGCAAGCGGCCGGAGCCATTCAGGCGCAGAAAACACCCAAGGACCACGGTGGCTTCAAGCGGATGTGGCGCGAGGAGGATGTGCTGATTGCCTCTATAGGTGCCGCGATCAGCGAGCACTTCGCCTGGAACATCCGGATCGTGGCCGAGGCGATGGCCAAGACGCGCCCCGGCACATGGACCGCACTGGTGGCCTCGATTGCGGGGACCATCTCGCCAGAATCGGGTGCGCTGATCCGATCATCGCCAGACGACTGGCATCTCGACCTGATCGACCGGAAGTATCTGTTCCTGCGGTTGCCGCCTCATTACGCCGCGCTTTTCCCCGATGCGCCGCCCGGAGAGACCAATCTTATCGTCGGTTTGGCGACATCCAAGGACAACTTCCAGATGCTGCCGTGGATACTCGGTCATCAGCAGGGACGCCAAATTCTCGCACCTTCATTCGCGCCGGATCAGATCCATCACTTGGCGCGCATCTACAAAATCGCCATGGCCACCCGTGCCAACGCGCTGAGCACCGCCAGCATCAACATCAGTATGCAGGTTCGCGCCTGCTGGCGCCGCCTCCACGGACTTGACGCCCACTTCCTCCAAGACGCCCTGCCCAAGAAAGGAAACCCCAATGACCCAACATCCCGGCCCCGCCCAAAAGATGCAACAGACAGCGACTGAGGTGACGCTCGGCGATGATCTGCTGCACGGCGCAGATGCAATCGCCAAGTTTATGTTCGGCGACGTCAAGCACCGCCGCAAGGTCTACTATCTGACCGGCGAGGCGACCAAGGGCCTGCCGCACTTCAAGATGGGTTCGCTCATCTGCGCGCGCAAAAGCACCATCCTGACTTGGATTGCCGAACAGGAGGGTCGTGCATGACAGCCGCTGCTGCGGATGATCTCACCGACCTGCGCCTGACCCTCCATCGCAACGCCTATCGCCCCGTTCCCGTCCTTGGTCCGCATGTGGCCACGAAATCTGCCGGGAAGCGTCCAGCCATGAAATCCTGGGAGGCCGTCTGCGCGACGGCCGACGAGGCCGAAATCACCCGCTGGACCAACGCCCAACGCAACTGCACCAATACCGGACTGCTCTGCGGCACCCTGATCGGCATCGACATCGATGTGCTGGACGCTGGTCATGCAAGCCGACTGACCGGCATGGCCACCGATATGCTCGGGCCTTCACCCTTGTCCCGCATCGGGCGCGCGCCGAAGATCCTGCTGGCCTTCCGCACCGATGTGCCCTTCGACAAGGTGCAGACCAGCGAGTTCCAGATGCTGGATGGCACTGTGGCGCGGGTCGAAGTGTTGGCCACCGGGCAGCAGTTCGTGGGTTTCGGGATCCATCCCGACACCAAGGCCCCCTACCACTGGCCAGAACGCTCGCCACTGGATGTACCGTTGCACGACCTGCCCATCGCCAGCCACGACGCCTGTGCCGCCTTCATCGCCGCCGCCGAGGATTACCTGCGCAAAGCAGGCGGCCAGACCACCACCGAACGACGCTACATGGACCGCGAGGGGCGCAAGCTCGCAGGGCTAAAGCCAAAAGAAGCCCCGTCGCACGACCTAATCGCCGATGCCGTTGCCCATATCCCGAACAACGACCTGCCATACGATGAGTGGATCAAGGTGGGTCTTGCCCTTTACGCCGCCCTTGGGCCCGAGGGCCGAGACTTGTGGCAGGCCTGGTCAGCCGAAGCTGCCAAGAACGACCCGGCGCATACCGCCCTGAAATGGGACAGCTTTGCCGCCGTGCGCAACGTCACCGTTGGCACGCTGTTCTGGCTGGCCAAGCAGAACGGCTGGCGTGCGGCGCAGCCGCGTCGGGTCCGAACCGCCCACGGCAGTCGAGATGCTTCTGATGAGGCCCCAACCCAAGGCAACCGCCCGCTCATCTGCATCCGCGCGGGCCAGATGCCCGAAACCATCGACGAAGCAGAGGAGGTGTTGATTTGCACGCAGAACTGAGCCGGGTTTTTCACCGAGAAGTGAGCCACCTCTGATTATGGATTTTGGTTCATGCTGGGGTCAAGCTGTGTGTTGT
>PHEE01000050.1 GCA_002842855.1 Alphaproteobacteria bacterium HGW-Alphaproteobacteria-4
AATCGCGGTGGCCAGCGCATAGGCCAGTTCCTGTTCCGGCGTCGCCCCCGCCTCTTGCAGATGGTAGGAACAGACGTTCATCGGGTTCCATTTCGGCAGGTGTTCGGCGGTGTAGGCGGCAACATCGGTGATGAGGCGCAGGCTGGCCTTGGGCGGGCAGATATAGGTGCCGCGCGAGAGGTATTCCTTGATGATGTCGTTTTGCACGGTGCCTTGCAGGGCCGCGATGTCGGCGCCCTGTTCCTCGGCCACGGCGATGTAAAGCGCCAGCAGCCAGGGCGCTGTGGCGTTGATCGTCATCGAGGTGTTCATCTGATCGAGCGGGATGCCCTGAAACAGCGCCCGCATGTCGCCCAGATGGCAGACCGGAACCCCGACCTTGCCAACCTCGCCGCGCGCCAGCACATGGTCGCTGTCATACCCCGTTTGGGTGGGCAAATCGAAAGCCACCGAAAGCCCGGTCTGCCCGCGCGCAAGGTTGGCGCGATAGAGCGCGTTCGATTTCTCGGCGGTCGAATGGCCCGCATAGGTGCGGAAAAGCCAGGGGGCGTCTTTGCGGGCGGGGGGGGTCATGGCAGCCTCCGGGTCACTCCGCAAGAAAGTTGCGGTTGCTACCGAATTAGGCGAAAGATTGTGTCGTTGTCAATTCGCCGCACCGCGGCGAGTTTCGTTGCGCTGCGGCGCGGGATTCTTGTTGCAAATGTTCGTGATCAGGCAAATCCTGCACGCAAGGGTGCGGGGATGGCGTGCCTGAGAAAAGGCGCGAGGATGGCGCGCCGTTTATATTGAGGGGTATATCATGCTTCGTCGTTCCATGCTGGGTTTTGCGGTTGCGGCCTCGCTGGTGGCTGCTACTGCCCTGCCCGCCGCAGCACTCGACCGCCGCGTGCGGATCGTCAACAACACCGGCTACACGATTGTGGAGTTCTATGGCTCGCATACAGATGCGCGTAGCTGGCAGGAAGATATTCTGGGGCGCGATGTGTTGCCCTCGGGGTCGTCGGTCAACATCAACTTTGATGATGGCACTGGCTACTGCATCTTTGATTTCAAGGCGGTGTTCAGCGATGGCGACGTGCTGACCAAATACGGTGTCAACGTCTGCGAGATCGGCACCTATACCTACCACTGATCTTCGCAGGGAATCTCGGGGCCGGGTGCGCAAGTGCCAGGCCCTTTTGTCTCCGCCAAGTCATAAAATTACAAAAGCGCCACGTCAGGCATTGCATTGTTGCGCGGCCAAACGTATTCCCTCGGCATACGCCCCGATTCTGCGCTGCGGCATGACCGCGCGCACCTGCCGCAGGAGTGACGCATGGCCCTCGACCCGAAACCCGAAATCGCCCCCTACGACGCGCCGGTGAAAGACCTTTATGAAGTGGGCGAGATGCCGCCCTTGGGGCATGTTCCCGCCAAGATGTACGCCTGGGCGATCCGGCGCGAGCGCCACGGCGAGCCGGAAAAGGCGATGCAGGTCGAGGTGGTCGATACCTGGCAGGTCGACAGCCACGAGGTGCTGGTGATGGTGATGGCCGCCGGGGTCAACTACAACGGCGTCTGGGCCGGCCTTGGCACCCCCATCAGCCCGTTCGACGGGCACAAGGCACCCTTCCACATCGCGGGGTCGGACGCGGCGGGGATCATCTGGGCGGTGGGTGACAAGGTCAAACGCTGGAAGGTGGGCGACGAGGTCGTGATCCACTGCAATCAGGACGATGGCGACGACGAGGAGTGCAACGGCGGCGACCCGATGTTTTCGACCAGCCAGCGGATCTGGGGCTACGAAACCCCCGATGGCAGCTTTGCCCAGTTCACCCGTGTGCAGGCGCAGCAGCTGATGGCGCGGCCGCGGCACCTGACCTGGGAGGAAAGTGCGTGCTACACGTTGACGTTGGCCACCGCCTACCGAATGCTGTTCGGCCACCGCCCGCACATCCTCAAGCCCGGCGACAATGTGCTGGTCTGGGGCGCCTCGGGGGGCCTGGGTTCGTTCGCAATTCAGCTGATCAACGCGGCGGGGGCCAACGCGATCGGGGTGATTTCGGAAGAGGACAAGCGCCAGTTCGTTATGGATATGGGCGCCAAGGGCGTGATCAACCGCAAGAACTTCAATTGCTGGGGGCAGATGCCGAAAGTCGGCACCCCCGAATATGCCGCGTGGTTCAAGGAAACCCGCAAGTTCGGCGCCGCGATCTGGGAGATTACCGGCAAGGGCAACAACGTCGATATGGTGTTTGAACACCCCGGCGAGGCGACATTTCCGGTTTCGGTGTTCGTGGTCAAGCGCGGCGGCATGGTGGTGATCTGCGCGGGCACCACGGGCTACAACCTGACCTTTGACGTGCGCTATCTCTGGATGCACCAGAAGCGCGTGCAGGGCAGCCACTTTGCCAACCTCAAGCAGGCAAGCGCCGCGAACAAGCTGATGCTCGAGCGGCGGCTGGACCCGGCGATGAGTGAGGTTTTCCCCTGGGCCGAAATTCCGGCGGCACATACCAAGATGTACAAGAACCTGCACAAACCCGGCAACATGGCGGTGCTGGTGCAGGCCCCGCGCCCCGGCCTGCGCACCTTTGAAGACGCGCTGGAGGCCGGGCACGAACTGCTCTGACCAGCGCCCCGCCAATCGCCCACGCGATTGTGAATACGGCATGCGGGGGCGCGCCTTGGTCGGCGGCGCCCCTACTGGCCGACGGGGCCGTTTGTAATCATATGACAACAATAGATATTTTGCGAAAGCGACCCTTGCCGGCCGCACCCTGCGCCGCCGCGACGCTGCGCTGCGCGCATTTGGCACTTGATTTGGGTCATGTTCCGGGCAGAACGCTTCGCCTAGGTCAGCGCCATGATCTGGTGCGCGCGCCGCATCTAAACGACCGGCTTGCCGCCTGACAGCCCAGACCGAAGCGACCGAGGAAAAAGAACATGACGATTGCTACCGACGCCGCAAAGACGGCTGGCGTGACCCCGCCGAAATCTGGAAAACCCGGCTTCGGCAAGGCTGTCTTGCTTGCCATAACCCTGGTCGTGACGCTCGTTCTGGCCTCGGGTTGGCTGGTCATGCCCTATTTCTTCGAGGGCAAGACAATCCTGACCGATATTTCGGAGCAGGTATCATCGGGGCGTTCGGAACAGCAGCGCACGCTTGGCCAGTTCATGACCCGCGTACACAACGGGATCACCGAAGATGGCGGGCAGGGGTTCGATGTCGATGCCATGTATGCATCGACCACATATTTTGAACGCACCAGCAGCGCCAAGGTGCGCGAGCGCTACGCGCTCGACAAGACCATCGTGTTCTTCGTCAACGAGGTCACCCATATCGACCTGTTGAATCAGGAACTGCCGCGGTTTGAATTGCAGGTGGACGGGGTGGCATACGAGCCGACCTATATGGACGGCCCGATCTTCACCGACCACCACCGCACCACCGACGTGCGCTTTGCACTGCAAGACGCGGCGGGTAACGACATCATCACCGATGCCACGAAAGAGCTGAAGCTTCTGGTCTGGAACAAATACGACGCCGAAGATGCGCCGCGCACTCTGGTCTGGAACCTGCCGATCAACTACCCGGCCGCGGAAAACGTGCTGTCGTCGCCCACGCTGATTGCCGCGCTTTCAGCGGGGCTGCTGTCGGCCACGCTGACGCCGTGCCTGCTGCAACTGCTGATTGTCTACATGGCCACGCTGACCGGGCTAAGCGCCGAGCAGATGTCGCGCGGCGATTCGGTGCCTGCGGTCACGCGGCGACGGATGATTCTGATCGCGCTGACCTTTGTGGCGGGGTTCACCGCTTTCTACACCTTTGCGGGCGCGGTGATCGGCTATGCCGGGCGTTCGGCGCAGATCATCTTTGATTCCGCCAGCCGTGAAATGGCGGTCGGCACCGGCATTCTGGTGATCGTGATGGGCATCTGGATGGGGATCAAATCGCGCGCGCCGCTGGTCTGCCGGATGCCGATGCCCAAGCGGGTCAGCGGCGGCGACAGCAACGGCTATGTGCGCTCGTTCCTGCTGTCGGTCGGTTTCTCGCTGGGCTGCATGGTCTGCTTTTCGGGCGCCATCGTTGCCACACTGCTGGTCTATGTCGGCATGCTTGGCTCGGCCACGGTGGGTGCCACGATTCTGTTCGTGTTCTCGATGGGGGTGGCAATTCCGTTTCTCGCCGCCGCCTTCTTCCTGTCACGCACCATGAGCGCGATGCAATGGCTTAGCCGCTATACGCCGCAGATCGGATTTGTCAGCATGATCGTGATCGTCGCTTTCGGTCTGGTGCTGGTGACCGATAACTTCCACACGGTCAGCGACATCATTTACCCGTGGCTTGGGCTGAACTGATCGGTCGGGGCGCATCTGTAAATCGCAAGAAAGAGGAAAATGGCAATGAACGGCAAGGTTCTTGCGGGAATTGTGGTGGTCGCGTTGGCTGCTGCCGCTGCGGCGGGATATTACTACTTCGCCACGCCCAAGGCGGTGGTACTGGGCGACATCAAGCAATATGTCTTTGTGCAAAGCACGACCAAGCCTGAAATCGCGGTGATCGACGTGACCAAGGATGAATTGGTGACGCGGCTACAGCTTTCGCTGGTGCCGGACGATCTGCTTGTCGCCAAGGAGCCCAAGCGGGTGATCTATTCGAACCGCGCCAGCAAGACAGTGCATATCTACGACATCGCCACCCAGGCCGATGAGGCGGTGCTGACGCTGCCGTTCAGCCCCGATACGCTGGCACTCAGCCCCGACAGCCTGTTCTTGGTGGCCACTGACAGCACGACCGGGCAGCTTGGCATCATCAACCTCGACAACAATACAATTGCGCGGGTGCTGGAGCAGACCTTCACCCGGCCAAGCGCGGTGGCGTTTTCGGCGGATTCGATGCAGGTGCACCTTACAGACAGCGTGAAGGGCCAGATCGTTACCGTGGATCTGCTGTCGGGCTATGTGCTGGACCCGATCCAGATGTCGCTGGCCCTCGACCCCGCGCAGACGCCGAAAGGCGACGAGATGAGCGCGCTTACGCGCACGCCGAATTCGCTTTTCGGGCTGGTCACGCAGAAGGCCGAAGGGCATGTTTCGGTCGTCAACATGCGGCAATGGGCCGAGGAATACCGGTTGCAGGTGGGCAAGGGTGCTTCGCGCGCCTATGTCACCGCCGATGGCGTTTACATGATGGTCGGCAATGACCTCGACCGCACGGTAACCGTGCTTTCCACCGAACCATGGGAGGTGGTCGCCACGCTGCCGGGGGTTGGTGGTGTCACCTCGATTTCCACCGGGTTCTTCGAGCAGTTGGCCTTCATCGTGTCGAATACCGAAAACAAGGTGGCGGTGATCGATCTGGAAAAGATGGAGACGGTGGCGTTTCTTGACCTGCCGGGCGGGCCGGCAGAGGGCATCGCAGATGTCGACGGCAAGAAGCTTTATGTGCCGCTGCATGATTCCGGCGGGCTGGCGGTGATCGATATCTACAACAAGACCGTGCACAAGATCATCGAGAACGTGACCGACGCGCCCTGGGGCGTGGCAATGGCGGCGACCAACAACTACTGCCACTGACATCGGCAAGAACAGAGGCGAAAAGGGGCGTAGGCGGTAGCCAGCGCCTCTTTTCCTTTGGCTGCCGCAACGAACCGAGCGCGTTGCGCTGACCGCGCATTTGGTGCCATGCGGTAGCCGCCCTGCGTCAAAATGGCCGACCCATCACGGCGCCGCGAGCGCCAAAACTTGATCTGTATCATATAGCCGTGACCTTGATGCTCTTAGGTTTTGCCAGTCGCCAGCGTGGTCGGTTGACTCGCATCTCTCCGCGTCTGGCGCCTTGTAGAGAGGATCAACTCATGAAACTTCGCTATTCAACTTTTGCCCTGCTTGCGGGCGCTTCTATGTTTGCGATGGCGTCTGTCGCCACCGCTGGCACCGCCGACATTCCCGGCTACGCCGAAGCCGTTGCCGCCGCGCAAAACGGCGCCGCCGCTGCCTGG
>PHEE01000004.1 GCA_002842855.1 Alphaproteobacteria bacterium HGW-Alphaproteobacteria-4
GTTGTCGGTGGCAAGCGATACCGCCCCGCCCCCCGTCACCGCCACCACCGCGCCACCCGAAACCCGCGCCACCGACTGCGTGTCGAGCAGGTTCAGCGCGAAGGATCCGGCGATACCGACATTCGAAGCCCCGGCGCCCGAAGTTGCGCTGGTGGCGAAACTGTTGCCATTGCCCGTCGACAGTGCGGCGACCGTAGCGCTGCCGGTGCTGACCGCGCTGGCAATCGTGGCATCGTTCACGACCTTGGCAATGTTGATGCCAAGCGCCACGCCGACCCCGGTTGCAGACTCCACCGTCGAGCCATCGGAGGTTAGGGTCACCGCGTTCTCTGACCCGGTCTCGACATTGAGCGCGCCGGTGACCGTCGTAGTCGCCGAGGAGTTGATACGCGCGTTGGTGGTGGAGGTAAGATCGGAAATCGCCAGCGCACCGGCAACCGAAACGCCGCCGCCGCTGGTTTGGGCCTGACCGCCATAATTGGGGTCGGTAAGGTAGGTTGTCGCCATGCTTCCTGCCGAGGGCGTCGTTGCCCCGCCTGCCCCAGCGGTTGCATTGACCAAGACCGAGGTTCCGGTGCGTGCGATCAGGCTTAGCGCACCCGCGCTCACCTCGGCGGCATCGGCGATTTCGGCGGTGGTGATGGCATTCACCACGCTGACCCCGACGCTCGCGCCAAAGGCGGCGGCTTGCGGGGTGGCGTCGGATTTCGAGGTGACGGTATTGCGGACGGTAAGGGTGGTGTCACCGGTGACATCAAGCTTGGCCGAACCGCCGATGCGGGCAATCGCGGTGCTGTTGATGGTGGAAACCGCCACCGCGCCATCGGCCGACGAATTTACCGGTGCCAGCGACTGGGTGACGATCGAAGATTGCACCTCTGCCGATGCGTCAAACTCGGCCAGGGCGGCCGACACCTCGGTGGCGCCCGTGATGTCGATCTTTGCCTGAACATTGGTGACGACGATGCCGAGCGGCAGCAGCGAAACGCCGCCCGCCCCAACCGCCGTTGCGGTCGCCTTGAACAGACGCGAGGCCTCGATGGTGCCGCCGTTGGCGGTGATCAGCGCGTTTGCGGTTGGCAACGCAAGCAGCAGGCTGGCCTGATCGACAGTCGAACTGGCGGTAAGCGTGATGTCGCGCCCGGTCACTTCCGGCCCGGTCGCGCCGCCCTGCCCGATCACGATCTGCGCGGTGCCGCCGTTCGTGCGCGTGGCGGTCAGCGCAACATCGCCGCCGGTGAAGGTCGATCCGGTGGTGACCCCGGCGAGAACCTTGGAACCGTCTTCCAGCGTGATCATCGGCGCCTCAAGGGTGATGTTCCCCGAGTTTCCGCTGGTTACCCCGGCGGTCAGAATACGCGAATCGAGCACGCCGCCGGTTGTGACGGTAATCGAATTGTCAGCTTGCAGCAGAATGCTGGCGCCATTGGAAAAGATGCTGGTGGCGATGCTGGCGTTGTCGGACGCGCCCGAACCGGTCGAAGCGCCGCCAATGAAAAGGTTCCACGGGTCGATCAGCAGGGTGCCCGCGCGGCCCGCGCGCGATGCGAGGTCAAGATTGACCGAGCCAATATGCGCATCGCGCCCGCTCAGCTCGATAAAGCCGCCGTCGCCAAGGCCGGTGCCCGCCGCGCTGAAGGTTGCGTTGTCCTGCACCACGAGCACGCCATCGGCGAACACGACGATGTCGCCGCCACTAACGCCATCAGCCGCAAGCACCGCGCCGGATTCAACCGTGATATCGCCGCCGGTCACCGAAATCTCGCCGCCGCGCCCGGCATCGGCGCTTGTATCCAACCGCCCGCCAATCCGCGACCCGCCCGCGGCGACAATCGAGATGCGCCCGCCATGCGCCACCAGGGCGGCCCCTTCGACCATGCCAGCCGCATTCACGGTGGCTTCGAATTTCGTGCGCTGGCCAAGATCGGCGCCGGTCAGCGGCCCGGTATTGCCGTTGATGCTGACGGTCTGGCCCTGAAGCGTGATCGCGCCCTGCGCGTTGATCTGCCCCATGATCGAGATATGGCCATCGGCCGACATCGGAATTTCGCCGCGCATAAGCTGCGCGGCCACGGCATTGTTGACGGTGCCATCAGCGCGCACCACACGGTCAAGAAACTCTTGCGTCGGGGTGTTGACGGTCAGCGAGCCCACATTGATGCGGCCGTTCTGGCCAACGATGAAGCCGTTCGAACTGGCAAAGAACACGTTGCCGCCGATGCTGCCGTCCATGTAGCTGTTCAGCTCGCCATTGATCACCACGGCGCCATTGCTGACGATGTTGACAAGGCTGCCCGCCGCATCGGGAACGAACAGGTCAACCCGGGTGCCCGCGGCCTGCTGAAAATCCGAGAATGTGTTGAAGCCGACATTCCCCGAGACCGTGTCGGTGGTAATGCGGGTGTGATTGTCGGTGGTGGTTATGGTGGTGCGGGTGCGACCATCCGCGATGATGTTGTTGGCGCTGATGTCGAGGTTCACCGCTTGTGCAGCGGCGCGGTCGGCAATGCCGGTGCCCATCAAGGCGCCCAGCACCAGCGGGCTTGCGCCCAGCACGAATTGTTTGAAGAGGGCGCGCCGCTGGCACGCCCTCTGCTGACGGGAGTGTTCGATGTGCAGAAGGCCGCTGTGCTTGCCCATCAGAAATCTCCGCTATTGATCATGAGGATGTCCGGCTTGTCGGGGCTCACGGCGTAAAGGAGTGTCAGGCTGGTCGGGAACAGCGTGCGCAGCCCCTCGGTTTCTTCGAACCGTCCCTGCAAAAGCAGAATTGCGGTATGTCCGGAGGCATCAGAGCCACGGAACAGTAAAATTCCGTTTTCCAGCACCACGTCCTTGGAAACCGTCTCCGGCAGGTAGCCCGCACCATCGAAATAGGCGCGCAGCACGTCGCCGTTTGCATACAGAATCGCGTCGGTTATCGCGGGGTCGGTGGCGGGTGCCCAGAGAATACCGACCTGAATCAATGCTTTGCTCTGGTAACCGAAGATGTAGGACACCTGCGCGGTGCCGCCGTCGCGCAGCACCTCGGGCACGGCAATGGTCATCACACGGGTCCGCTCGACCGTGTTCAGGCCGACCTGAACCGCGTCGCCCTCAATGCCAAAATCGGTCTTGATCGCAGCGCGCACCGCGTCTTCATCCATCCCGAACTGTGCCGAGCGGAACCCGGTCAGCGCGACCGCTGCATCGCCGCCCTGCGCAATCGGGGCCGCCGATTGCGCGGCTGCCGCCGTAGGGCCTGCAAAACTGCTGGCAATGACCAACAGCGCCGCAAAAACCAGTCGAACAAAGACTTCAGAAAAGCGAAGGCGCACAAAGGTTGGCATCGAAAACTCCAGACACATTTCACCAGACAGGAGCGTTCTCAAAAGCCTGGGCCATTGCGCGCCTGCAAGAAGCGTACGAAAGGAAAACCACACTCAACCAGTACGCAGCACGGGCACCGGACCTGACGGCCCAGAGGCATGCATCAACTCGCTTTTTTGCCCGTAGCGCGCACCTTTTTCGGCGCCGGAGGCGACAGTTTGGAAACCGACCGCAAGCTTGCGATCTGGTTGTAGATTGCCTTCAGGAACCCGGCCGCATGCAGCTTGTGCAACTGCTCGGCGGAAAGAGCGGCAAGCGCCGCCTGGTCGATGATCAGGATTCCATGCACCACAGATTTGGCGCCGTCCGGCGTGGTCGTATCAAGCGTTGCGCTTTGCAAAAGGCCGAAATCGCGCAGCATACCGCAAAACGCTTCGGTCCGCGCCGCAGCATCGCGGTAGCTTTGCGCAAGCGTCAGCGCCTGCACCAGCGGCGCCTCGCGCTCGCCGGTTTCCGAAAAGAACCGCTCGCCGGTTTGCTCGCCAAGACCGGGGTAGGTATCGTCGATGCACAAGAGCGACTGCCCGTCAGCCACATCGCCAATGATGAACGGATAACGGCGCAGATACGCGGGAATGTAGGCGCCGGTCCAAAGCCCGTCATCGGAAATGAAGGCATTGGTTCCGGGCGCAGCACCGGTCACGAACACCGCCGAGGGCAGATCGGCGCCGGGCAGGAATGCGATCGGAAGATCGGCCATCGCCAGCTCGAATTCATCCACGAGCGCCGGAATGACATTTGCCTGGCGCGCATATTCAAGCGGCTGCGCCGTTGGCCCGATCCGAAGGTTTGCGTGGCGCTTGACGTCCAGCGGAACGACGTTCTTGTAGAAGAGTGGCTTTGCGGCAGACACTTTCAGCCCTCATGGCAGTTTGCATTCGTGCTGCGACGTTTTGCCGCACCTAGAGCGTAGCAATTAGAATCGGTTTAAGCAAACATCAAATAACGTTTCACTTGAAAGCCCGCGCAATTTACCACACCCGCCAGAGTTAATCGAGGAAAACCTGTGGAGTTTTGCAGGGTTGCAGCAACTGCATTGATCACTTCGCCGCGCTGCATTCAAAAATGCGCACCGCGCACCGGCAGTGTCCCCGTCGAGGTCACCAACCGCGGCCAGCGCGCATCGAAAGTGGCAAATTCGGCCGCCAGCGGATTTGTGCGAATCGATTTGGCCATCGCGACAGAATCACCGGGCGTGCCCCTCGCGCTTCGTGCGGCCGTGCCAAAAGCCGTGTTTCGTTTCGGGGTGCGGGCCCGCCCAACCTGGCGACGGTGCGGTTTCGCGGCGCGGGCAACGCGGGGGGTTGCAGCGCCGGGCAATCCTTCGCACAGTCCCCCGAACTGACACCCATCAAAAGGGCGCGCGATGACCAAGCAACTGATGATCTATGAAAACGCTGTGCCGATCTCGGCGGAAACGCACCGGAATGTCGCGGTGCGGCAGGGTAGCAGCTTCGGCTTTGCCGCGGCCCTCAACTCGGTTCCGGTCGTGGTGGCCGAGTTTTCCAAGGCGGCGGCGGAATACCCGATCGTATTCGCGGGTGAAGGCGCCGACCTTACCCCCGCCGCCGTGGTCGGCCTGCGTGCCGATGAAAACCTGTGCGTGACCCCTGACGGCACCTGGGATGGCGACTATGTGCCCGCGTTTCTGCGCCGCTATCCGTTTGTCTTTGCAAATGGCGCCGAAGAAGGCACCTTTACCCTGTGCATCGACTCTGCCTTTGAAGGCGTGAACCAAGACGGCAAGGGCGAACGGCTGTTCGACAGCGAGGGAAACCGCACCCAATACCTGAACACCATGCTGCAATTCGCATCGGATTATCAGGCGCAGCACGCGCTGACGCGCGCCTTTACCGACCGTTTGCGCGAACTGGACCTGCTTGAGCCGGCTACTGCAACGGCCACCCTCCCCGATGGGTCGCGGCTTTCGCTTGGGGGCTTTTTGCGGGTCAGCACCGACCGGCTGGCCAATCTCGACGATGCGGCGGTGCTAGACCTTTTCCGCACCGGCTTTCTGGCTCCCATCCACGCCCATGTTGCCTCGATGGAACGGTTGTCTGGCCTGCTCACCCGGGCCGAGCGGCGCGCGGCCGAGCACAAGGGCGGCTGACCGGGGCCTGTCGGCAGGGCGGCGGCGCGGCCCTATCTGCGCCCACGTTGCAAGGAAAGTATGAAGTCATGCCCGATACCCGAATCGTCACAATCGGCAATATTGCAATCGGCGGCACCGAACCGATCGCGCTCATCACCGGACCCTGCCAGCTGGAAAGCCTCGACCACGCCCGCATGATGGCCGAAAAGATCTCCGAGGCCTGCGCGCCTTCGGGCACGAAGTTCATCTTCAAGGCAAGTTATGACAAGGCCAACCGTTCCTCCATTGGCACCGCACGGGGCCTGGGGATCGAGGCGGGGCTTGCGATTCTGGCCCGCATTCGAGATGAGTTCGGTTGCCCGATTCTGACCGATGTGCATGACGCAGCGCAATGCGCGCCAGCGGCCGAAGTGGCGGATGTGCTGCAAATTCCGGCCTTTCTCTGCCGCCAGACCGACCTGTTGCTGGCTGCCGGGGCCACAGGGCGGGCAATCAACGTGAAAAAGGGGCAGTTCCTCGCGCCGTGGGACATGGCCAACGTCGCCGCCAAGATCGCCAGCACCGGCAACGAACGCATACTGCTGTGCGAACGCGGAACCTCGTTTGGCTACAATACGCTGGTCAGCGATTTCCGCGCGCTGCCGATCATGGCGCGCACCGGCTACCCGGTGGTGTTCGATGCCACCCATTCGGTGCAGCAGCCCGGTGGACTGGGCCTGACCTCGGGCGGCCAGCGCGAATTCGCGCCGGTGCTGGCGCGCGCAGCCTGCGCGGTGGGTGTGGCGGCGCTGTTCATAGAAACCCACCAAGACCCGGATTCGGCACCTAGTGACGGGCCGAACATGATCCCGGTGCAGGAAATGGCGGCCTTGCTGCGCACGCTGCGCGCGCTCGATGCGATTACCAAGGCGGCCGAGGCAGACACACGCAGCTAATGCATGCCGCGCCGGATGCGGCGCACCATCAGCCAGACCGCCACCACCACAAGCGGCACAAGGCCCGCAGTCAGCGCCGCCTTCGAAAGCCCCAGCGGCTCGGCAAGGGGGGTGAAAAGATATGTTGCAAGGCTGACGCCGTAATAGCTGATCGCCACCACCGAAAGCCCCTCGACCGTGTGCTGCAATCGCAGCGCCAGATCAGATCGCCGGTCCATGCTTGCCAGCAAGGCCTGATTTTGGGCGCTGCGCTCCACATCTACCCGGGTGCGCAGCAGCTCGCCCGCGCGCGCCGCGCGTTCCAGCATTGCGTCAAGCCGCCCCTCGGCCGACCGCACGGTGCGCATGGCGGGTTCGTAGCGCCGCCGCATGAACTCGGAAAATTTCTGCCGCGCGGCAAACCGCGCCTCGCGCAGCACCTCGATCCGGTCGGCCACGATTGCCTCATAGGCGCCGGTCGCCCCAAAGCGGAACGCGTGGCTGACCGCGAGGCTTTCCAGCTCGGACGACACCCGCAGCAGATCTTGCAGCGTCGCCTCGGGCGCATCTGCCTCGCCGGACATCCGCTCGACCAGCGCCGACAGTTCGGGGTCGAGCGCGTTCAACCGGGTGGTCAGCCCGCGCGCGCGCCCGAGCCCCAGCATCGACATCGCGCGGTAGGTCTCGATCTCGCAAATGCGTTGCACAATGCGGCCAACCCGGCCCGGTTCGGTGCCGCGCCGCACGAAAAGCGCAAACCGCATTTGCCCCGCCGGATCAATGCGAAAATCGCCCGCCACAACGGCGGCGCCCCCGAGCACCCAGGCGCAGGCGAGGCTTTCGGGCACGAACCAGGCATCGAGCAGCGGCTCTATTTCGGCGGGCTCATCGGGCAGCCAGTCGATTCGGATCGACACGGCGGCAACCCGCTTGCCCGGCGCGGCGGCAACCCAGGCCTCGGGGAATACTTCTGCCTCGACAGGGTCAAAGGGGCGCGCCGCGGTGCCAGGCGCATGTGCAAGGCAGGTCACAAACTCGGTATGGCTTTCCCATTTCAGCGTATGCCGCCCGATCTGGCATGTGTGATGCGTTACCCCTTGCGGCGGCAAAGCGGCCGCGTGCCGTTCCAGCAGGGTGCACAGATGGGCAAGGTCGGCAGCGCGGTCACGGTTGGCAGCGTCTTTTGGTTCCTTGATCGCAAGGTAAGTCGCATGGCTTGGCACCCCGATCATGGGGAAGGGCCGCGCGTGCAGTTCGTTCACCAACGCAAAACGCAAGGGGTGGTCGGCATGCTGGCTCATTTGCGGCCCATGGCTTGCAGGGTTTCACCCAGCATCGGCAAAGCGCGCGCAAAATCCAGCATTTGGTTTCTGGCGCAGGGCACGCAGCGCGATTCTGGCGCTAGGGCAACACTTCATGCCCCGGGCGCGGGCGGCCAAGCACCAGCAACCCGATCAGCCCAAGTGCGGCAAACCCCGCCCCCGCGCCAAACGTCGCCCCTGCGCCAAACCAAGCCCAAAGCACCCCGGCAAGCGCATTCGCGGCCAAAAGCACAATGCCGGTCACCATGTTGAACACGCCAAACGCCGTAGCGCGCACCGCCGCCGGGGCGGCTGCGGCAACTTCGGCTGCCAGCAGGCCTTGGGTCAGCGCCATTTGCAGCCCCCAGACAGCCACCCCTGCCAGCACGCCCCATAGCCCCGGCGCAAACGCTAGCACCAGATCGGCCAGCACCAGCACCGCAAACCCGGTTACCAGCAGCCCGCGCCGCCCGATCCGGTCTGAAAGCACGCCAAGAGGCCATGCGGCAAGCGCATAGACGACGTTCATCACCACCAGCACCAAGGGCGCGAGGGCCATTGCCAACCCCGCCTCGGACGCACGCAGTATTAAGAACGCCTCGGAAAACCGAGCCAGCGTCAGCACCACGCCGATACCCACAACCAGCCAGAAGCCGCGCCCGAGTGCCACAAGGCTGGCCGGGGTCAAACGTGGTCGCTCGGCCTTTGGCGCCCGCACTTCGGGTTCGTGCACATAGATCACCAATACCGCCACCGCCGCCAGCGCCGGAATGATCGCAAGCCAGAACACCAGCCGCACATTGCCCGCAAACGCCGCCATCAGCGCGATCGCCGCCAGAGGCCCGATGAAAGCCCCCACCGTATCCATCGACTGGCGCAGGCCGTAGGCCGCGCCCCGCTGCGCCTCGGGCACAAGATCGGCCACCAGCGCGTCGCGCGGTGCACCGCGAATGCCCTTGCCCACACGGTCGGCCAGCCGCGCCACCAGCACCACACCCGGCACCCCCGCCAGCGCGAACAGCGGCTTGGTCAGCGCGCTCAACGCATAGCCCGCCACCGCGAGCGGCTTGCGGCGCCCGATGCGGTCGCTCAGGATGCCCGAAAACAGCTTGACCACCGAGGCAGTTGCCTCGCCCAGCCCCTCAATCAGCCCCAGCACCGCCGCCGAGGCGCCAAGCGTGCCCACCACAAAGAGCGGCAACAGCCCGTGGATCATCTCGGACGAGACATCCATGAACAGGCTGACAAAGCCGAGGGCAACGATCCCCCTGGGAAGGTTCAGGCGCAGGCGAACCCCTTTCACCCCGCAAATTCAGGCCGGGTGCATACAACCTATGCCCGCGAAAGCCTTTCGGCCAGCACCGCCGCAACCCCCGCCGTCAGACCAGATGCCGTGCAAAAAATTCGAGCGTGCGCGACCATGCCAGTTCAGCCGCCGCCGCGTCGTAGCGCGGCGTGGTATCGTTGTGAAAGCCGTGATTCACGCCCGGGTAAATAAAGGCCTCATAGGCCTTTCCATTTGCCTTCAGCGCCTCTTCATAGGCGGGCCAGCCTGCGTTGACCCCTTGATCAAGTTCCGCGTAATGCAGCATCAGCGGTGCCTCGATCCTGGCCACATCTGCAACCGCGGGCTGGCGGCCATAGAAGGGAACCGATGCCGCAAGGTCGGGGTACGCGACCGCAAGCGCGTTACACACCCCCCCGCCATAGCAAAAGCCCACCACGCCAACCTTGCCGGTTGTCTTTTCGTGCGCGCGCAAAAACTCGTAGCCTGCGAAGAAGTCGGCCATCAGCTTTGCGGGGTCGAGGCTCGATTGCATCTCGCGCCCGCGTTCGTCGTTGCCGGGGTAACCGCCGATCGACGAAAGCCCGTCTGGCCCGAACGCCAGATACCCCGCCTTGGCAAGCCGCCGCACCACATCCGCGATGTAGGGATTGAGCCCCCGGTTCTCGTGGATCACCAAAACTGCTGGCAACGCGCCGGTTGCACCGGCGGGCCACGCCAACAACCCGCTGATGCGACCGTTGCCTTCGGGGCTAAGATACTCCGCCGTCGCGGTGGCAATCGCCGGGTCGTCGGGCGCAACCTGCTGCGCAAGCGCATAATTGGGCTGCAACTGCGCCAGAATCGCAGCGCCGCTAACCCCGACCGCAGTAAACTTGCCGGCATGTTCGATGAATTCTCGCTTCGTCATGCGCCCGTGCACATACCCGTCGAAAATTTCCAGGATACGGGGATCGAAGTCCGCAGCGCGCTTGCGCGAAACTGGTCTTTCAGTGTTGTCCATTTCGGCCTCCCTATTACCAGAGCGCCGAGAATAGCCGGAAATCGCCCCCGGGCAGGCTCAAATATCGGTGACCCCGCCGGGTTCGGCGGGGTCATGCCGTGTCTGCCCCTTGGGTGGTTCAGTCGATCATCGGCAACAGATGGTCGAGCGATTTCTTGGCATCGCCATAGAACATCCGGGTGTTTTCCTTGTAGAACAGCGGGTTCTCGATGCCCGAATAGCCGGTGCCCTGGCCACGTTTGCTGACGAACACCTGCTTGGCCTTCCAGCATTCCAGCACCGGCATGCCGGCGATCGGGCTGTTTGGGTCATCTTGCGCGGCCGGGTTCACGATGTCGTTCGACCCGATCACGATGGCCACGTCGGTGGTGGGGAAATCTTCGTTGATCTCGTCCATTTCAAGCACGATATCGTAGGGCACCTTGGCCTCGGCCAGAAGCACGTTCATGTGCCCCGGCAAACGCCCCGCGACCGGGTGAATGGCAAAGCGCACGGTCTTGCCCTTGGCGCGCAACTTGCGCGTAAGTTCCGAAACCGATTGCTGCGCCTGCGCCACCGCCATGCCGTAGCCGGGGATGATGATGACACTGTCCGCATCATTCAGCGCCGCCGCCACGCCTTCGGCATCAATCGCCACCATCTCGCCCGCAATCTCCATCGCCGGGCCGGCAACATTGCCGAAGCCGCCGAGGATCACGCTGATGAAACTGCGGTTCATCGCGCGGCACATGATGTAGCTTAGAATTGCGCCCGAACTGCCGACCAGCGCCCCGGTGACGATCAAAAGATCGTTCGAGAGCGTAAAGCCGATCGCCGCGGCCGCCCAACCTGAATAGCTGTTGAGCATGCTCACCACCACCGGCATGTCGGCGCCACCGATGCCCATGATCAGATGGTACCCGATGAAGAACGCCAGCAGCGTCATCAGCGCCAGCGTCCAGATGCCCGCGCCGTTGAAATACATCACCAGCAGCACCAACGAGCCGATCGCCGCTGCGGCATTGAGGAAATGCCCGCCCGGCAGCTTTTTCGCCTTGCCGTCAACCTTGCCCGCAAGCTTGCCGAACGCGATCACCGATCCGGTAAACGTGACCGCCCCGATGAACACGCCCAGGAAAACCTCGACCTTGAGGATGTTGACCTCGACCGCGGTTTTGTGCGCCAGAACCTTGGCAAAGCCCGCCAACGCATTCAGCGCATCGGCGGCCTCGGGCGTGCCCGCCGCCATCAGCGCATGAATCCGCCCCAGCTCAAGCTCGGCATTGAAGCCGATGAACACCGCCGCAAGACCGACGAAGCTGTGCAAGGCCGCCACCAGTTGCGGCATTTCCGTCATCTGCACGCGGCCCGCCACATACCAGCCCGCAACCCCGCCGATGGCCAGCATCAGCACCAGCACCGCCCAGCCAAAGCTGCTCAGCACCACTTCTGACCCGAAGATGGTGGCAAACACCGCCAGCGCCATGCCGACAATGCCATACCACACCGCGCGTTTCGCGCTTTCCTGCCCCGATAGCCCGCCAAGCGCGAGGATGAACAGGATCGCTGCCGAAATATAGGCAGCCCCTACGATACCGATCGCCATTTTCCCGATCCTCCGCTTACGATTTCTGGAACATGGCGAGCATCCGCCGGGTCACAAGGAAGCCACCGAAAATGTTGACCGACGCGATCATGATCGAAATCGCGGCCAAAATTATCACCAGCCACGACCCCGACCCCACCTGCAGCAATGCGCCCAGAATGATGATGCTTGAAATCGCGTTGGTCACCGCCATCAGCGGCGTGTGCAGACTGTGGCTGACGTTCCAGATAACCGAGAAGCCGACAAAGACCGAAAGTGCGAACACGATCAGATGGCTCATGAAGCTGGCGGGCGCAAAGGCGCCGATCAGCAGCATCAGGCCGGTGCCGACCGCCAACAGGCCAACCTGATTGCGCGTCTGCTTGCGAAACAGCGCCACTTCCTGCGCGCGCTTTTCGACCACCGTCAGTTCGCGCGCCTTTTCCTTCGGCTTTTGTGCCGCGATCGCCGCGATCTTGGGCGGCGGCGGCGGGAAGGTGATGGCACCCGCATGCGTCACGGTGGCGCCCCGAATCACGTCATCTTCCATGTTATGCACGATCACGCCGTCTTTGCCGGGCGTAAGATCGGTCAGCATGTGGCGGATGTTATTGGCATAAAGCGTGCTTGCCTGCGCGCCCATTCGGCTGGGGAAATCGGTGTAGCCGATCACCGTCACGCCATTTTCGCTGACCACCTTCTGGTCGGCCACGGTCAGATCGCAGTTGCCGCCACGCTCGGCGGCAAGGTCAACCACCACCGAACCGGGCTTCATCGCGGCCACCATATCGGCCAGCCACAACTTCGGCGCGTCGCGGCCCGGAATAAGCGCGGTGGTAATGACAATGTCCATCTCGGGCGCCAGTTCGCGGAATTTGGCCAGTTGTGCCTCGCGGAACTCGGGGCTTGAGGGCGCGGCATAGCCACCCGTCGCCGCGCCATCCTGCGCATCGGCAAAATCGAGATAGACAAAGTTGGCGCCCATCGATTCGATCTGCTCGGCCACCTCGGGGCGCACGTCAAAGGCGTGCACGATGGCACCAAGGCTGACCGCAGTGCCGGTCGCGGCAAGCCCCGCCACACCCGCGCCCACGATCAGGATCTTGGCCGGCGGCACCTTGCCCGCCGCCGTCACCTGCCCGGTGAAAAAGCGGCCAAAGTTGTTCGCCGCCTCGATCACCGCGCGGTAACCCGCGATATTGGCCATGCTCGACAGCGCGTCCATCTTTTGCGCGCGGCTGATGCGCGGCACCATATCCATCGCCACCACGGTGGCGCCGGTGGCGTTGGCGGCTGCAAGCAGGTCCTTGTTCTGCGCCGGGTAGAAAAAGGAAATCAGCGTCTGCCCCGCGTGCAGGCGCTTGACCTCGGCATCAACCGGCGGGCGGACCTTTACGATCACCTCAGCCGCCTTGGCCAACGCCGCGGCGGTTTTCACCACCGTCACGCCCGCCGCGGCATAGGCCGCGTCTGAAAACCCGGCAGCCGCGCCCGCGCCCGCCTCGATCAGGCATTCATGCCCGAGTTTCTGCAATTGGGTCGCGCTGTCGGGCGTCATCGCCACCCGTGCCTCGCCCTCGAATAGTTCCTTGGGTGCGCCTATCTTCACCGTATCTCCCCCTCGCAACGGGCATTGGCCCGCGTGGTTTTATTGGCCGCGAAGTCATAACACCGGCGCTTGTGTTTTCACAAGCGCCGCGGCCCGTTCAGGCTGCGACAATCGGCCCCCGCCCAACGGCTTGTTCTTTGCAGAAATCCCCGCGCCGAAGGCACCGCCCGCCTTCGCGGGCAGACTGCTGTCAAAACCACCGGCGGGTGCGCGCCGCATAGGCGAGCCATTCGGCGCCAAAGCGCGCCGCAATCCGCGCCTCTTCGCCACGAATAAAGCGGCGCGCGATGAAGGCCATGAAGGCGGGCACCAGCGGCAGCGCCCAAACCGCCTGCCAGCCGATGATGAGGCCGCACAGAACCAGCGCATCCGCCAGATAGATCGGGTTGCGGCTCAGCGCGAACACGCCCTGCGTGACCAGCGCCTGCGGGTCGCGGCGTGGTATGAAGGTGGTGCGCAGGCCCACCATCTGCGCCACCGCAACCGCCATCAGCACCAGCCCCGCCAGCACCAGCCCGCCGCCGACCCAGCCACCATAGGGCAGCGAAACCGGCACAAGGCGCCCCGCCGCCCAGCCCAAGCCCGCAAAAACCGCGAGCCAGACCGGCGGCAGATCGAGCCACGCGAGAATCCCCTTGCCCATTTCTTCCCCCCCCTTGCCTGCGCGCCCTTGTCACGCGTCGCCAGCTTGATGGCAAGTCTCGGGGCTTGCGCAATGCGCGCCTGCGTTGCACCCTGCGCGCATAAGGAGTTCCGCCATGCCCACCGACTTCACCGCCACCCGCGCATTGTTCGATCTGCCCGAAGCGCTGATCTACCTTGACGGCAATTCGCTGGGGCCGCTGCCCCGCGCCGCTGCGGCCCGCGTGGCGCAAACTGTCACCGACGAATGGGGCCAGATGCTGATCGGCGGCTGGAATCGGGCAGGCTGGATGGACCAGCCAGCGCGGCTTGGCGACCGTGTCGGGCGGTTGATCGGGGCCGAACCGGGCAGCGTGGTGCTGGGCGATACGCTTTCGATCAAGGTCTATCAGGCGCTCGCTTCGGCGTTGGAACTTGCGGCTCCGGGGCGGCGCGTGGTGCTTTCGGACAGCGGCAACTTTCCGACCGACCTCTACATGGCCGAAGGGCTGATCCGCAGCCTCGGGCAAGGCCATGAATTGCGCGTTGTGGCGCCCGAGGCGGTTGCGGCGGCGCTGGATGAAACCATTGCCGTGGTGATGCTGACCGAGGTCGATTACCGCACAGGGCGCAAGCACGATATGGCAGCGCTGACCGCCAAGGCGCATGAACTTGGCATTGTAACCGTATGGGATCTGGCCCATTCTGCGGGCGCGCTGCCGGTTGATCTGGCGGCTGCGGCGGCTGATTTTGCGGTGGGCTGCACCTACAAATACCTCAACGGCGGCCCCGGCGCGCCCGCCTTCATCTACGTCGCCCCGCGCCACGCCGAACGGGTGCGCCCGGCGCTGTCGGGCTGGCTGGGCCACGACGCCCCGTTTGCCTTCGAACCCGCTTACCGCCCCGGTCGCGGGATCGAGCGGATGCGTGTCGGCACCCCGCCGGTGCTGCAAATGGCCGCCCTCGATGCCGCCCTCGATGCCTGGGAGGGGGTCGATATGGCCGACCTGCGCGCCCGCTCGCTCGAACTGACCGACCAGTTCATCGCCGAGGTCGAAGCCGCCTGCCCGATGCTCACGCTCGCCACGCCGCGAGCGCACGCCGAGCGTGGCAGCCAGGTCAGCTTTGGCCACCCGCAGGGCTACGCCATCATGCAGGCGCTGATCGCCGAAGGCGTGGTGGGCGATTTCCGCGCGCCCGACATTCTGCGCTTTGGCTTCACCCCGCTTTATATCTCAAACGAAGATGTCTCGATGGCGGCGGCGGTGCTGGCCGATGTGATGGCGCAGGAATTATGGGACCGCCCCGAATACCATGCCCGGTCACGGGTGACGTGACAGCGCGCTACGGCGCCAACCGCGCCACCAGTTCGGCCCCGGCGCTGATCCGGTTGCCGGGGTAGGCCACCACCCGGTCGCCGGGCGCAAGACCGCCCAGAACCTCGGCCACGATCCCGGTCATCTGCCCGATCTGCACCTCGGTCAGCACCGCGCGGCCGCCGATTTCGCGGAACGTGGCCCAGCTGTCACCCTGCCGAAACAGCGCCGCCACCGGCACTTGCAACACATCGGGTGCCGACCAGACGACAATGCGCACATAAACGCGAAAGCGGTCGCCAAGGCCTGCGCGGGTTTCGGGCGGATCGAGAAATTCCAGCCGCAGCCGCACCCGCTGCTCTTCGATCCCAAGCGCGGAAACGCGGGTGAAGGCGGCAGGGTCGATGCGGCGCACCTGTGCACGCAAAATCCCCGGCCCACCCCAACGCTCAACCTCGGCGGCGGCGCCGGGCGGCACCCGCACCGCATCGGCCGAAAGCAGATCGACCTCGATTTCCAGATCGCTGAGGTCGCCAATCGTCAAGAGCGGGCTGCCCGCCTGCACGAGGCGCGCGCTTTCATCGACGATGCTCAGCACCCGGCCCGAATGCGGCGCCAGAATCTGCACGCAGCACTCGGACGAACCTTCCGCCAGCGCCGCCTCGGGGCCGACCAGAAGCGCCTTGGCGCGCGCCAGCGTCGCACGCTGCAAGGCCAGTTCGAATTCGGCAGAATCGCGCGCCGCCGCACGGGTAGCCTGCAACTGCTGGCTCGCCTCAAGCGCGCTTTGCGCCACGATGCCGCGCGCCGCCAGTTCGCGGGTGCGCGTCAGCTGGCCGTCGGCATAATCGAAATCGGCCCGGGCACGTTCAAGGTTTACCTCGGACAGCCGCACCGCCGCCTCGGCCTCGGCCACCGCCGCCTCGGCCTGGCTGCGGCTGCGCGCATCCAGCAGCGCCGGGGCGGCAGGTTCGATCACCGCCACCACGGTCTGCCCCGCCACCACCCGATCGCCCACTTGCAACGGCGAGCGCGCGACGGTGCCGGTCAGCGGCGCGCTGACGGTCCAGGGTTCGCGCACCCGGGTAATGCCTTCGGCCGCGACCGTCACCGCCATCGGCGCCCGCGCCACCGTGACCAGATCGACATCGAGCGGCACCGGTCGCATGGCCCAGGCAAAGGCTGCCACCGCGCCGCCCAGCAGCCCGAGTGTCACCACCATTCGCGCGATATGCATGCTCGGCTCCTATTCCTTGGCTTTCAATGCGCTGACGAGGTCGATCCGGTCAAGCCTGCGCCGCACCAGCATGGCGGCGGCAAACGCGGTGACCACCGCCGCCGCCGCCGCCATTGCGTAGGTTGAACGCGCCACCACCAGCGGCAGCGAAACCAGTTCGTTCGACAGGCCCTTGACCGCAGCGGCGGCAAAGCCATAGCCCGCAACCCAGCCAAGCGGCACCGCCGCCAGCGTCAGCACCATGATTTCGCCCACCAGCACGAACCCCACCTCGCCGCGCGAAAAGCCCAAGACCCGCAGGCTGGCCAGTTCATGCGCGCGTTCGGATAGCTGGATGCGGGCGGCGTTGTAGACCACGCCGACGGTAATCAGCACCCCGATCAGCGTGTAGACGATGCCGGTCATCGCAAGGCTCTGCTGCATCGTCGCCTCGAACTGGCGGCGCACCTCGGTCCAAAGCATCACACCGGCAACCGCCGGGGTGGCCTTGATCTGGGTGTAAAGTGCTGGCAGCGCGGTTTCATCAACCAGAAGGTTGATCTGCCCCACCTGCGGCGCGCGGCGCAAGCGCGCAAACAGTGCCGCCTCGGCCATATAGGCGCCCTGCCCCAGCGATTGGCGAATGGTGCCCGCCAGCGGCACGCGCCAGGTTTCGCGCGGCGCCACCATCAGCTCGACCGTCACCAGATCGCCGGGCGCAAGGCCAAGGTCGGCCGCCAGCAACTCGGGCAGCACCAGACCGTCGGGCGGCAGGTCGGCGGGGTGGCCATCGCTGTCGATCACCCGCACCAACTCGCCTTGCGCCGGGCGCGCTTCAAGCACCGTCAGGCGGCTTTCCGACCCCTGCCGCAGCCGCACCGGCAGCGCAAAACCGCCCTCGGCATACAGCACGCCCGGCAAGGCCAGCGCATCATCGAGCACGCCAAGCCCTTGCGCGCCCGCCAGCACCAGCGTGACCTGCTGCCGGTTGGCGTGGGTGAAAACGTCCTCCATCATCACATCCATGGCGTCGAAGGTGAAATACGAGGTCACCAGCACCGCCACCGAGGCCGCAACCCCGAACACCGTCACCAACGCCCGCCCCGGCCAACGGGTGAGGCTGCGCAGAATCATCATCGAGGTCTGCCGCAGCCGCAATGCGCCGCCAAGCCGATCTGCCAGCCCGCGGCGGAACATCGCCGGCGCGGGCGGCGACATCGCCACCGCAGGCGACAGCCGCACCGACGCCCAGACCGCGCGCAAGGCACCGATCAGCGTGGTGGCGATGCCTGCAAAGCCCGAAATCACAAAAGCCGAATAACCCGGTTCATAGAGCAGAAATGGAAAGCGGAAGAATTCGGCGTAAAGCGCGGTCATCAATTGCCCGACCCAGGCGCCGATGCCCCAGCCGAGCGCCACGCCGATCACCCCGATACCTGCGCCAAGCTTGAGGTAGTGCCCGGCAATTTGCAGGCGGCTGTAGCCGATCGCCTTCAGCAGCCCGATCTGGCGCCGCTCCAGCGCGATCAGCCGCCCCAGCACCATGTTCACCAGAAACGCCGAGATCACGAGGAAGATCGGCGGCAGCACCTTTTCCATTGCCGCAAGCTGGGTCAGTTCATTTTGCAAAAAGGCGTGCGAGGTCTGCTTGTCGCGCCCGGTGGCCCCTGCCCCGCCATAGGGTGCCAGTAGCCGGTCGAGCGCGGCAATCACCGCAGGCTCCGAGGCGCCGCGCGTCAGGCTCAGGCTCAGCTCATTGAACGCCCCGCCCATGTCACGCGCCGCCGCCGCCGCCTCTTCGCCCATCCAGATCAGGCCATAGCGGCGGTCATCGGGCATGATCGACCCGGGTCCGATAGTATAGACGAACTCGGGCGAAAGCACATGGCCGCTGACCGTAAGCGTGCGCAGCCGCCCCCCCACAATGGCCCGAAAGCTGGCGCCGGGGGCAAGGTTGTTGGCCTGCGCGAAGGGCTCCGACAGCGCCACTTCATCGGGGCGCAGCGGGTCGGGCAGGCGGCCCGCGCGCAGGATCGGCACATTCAGCACCGGCGCGCCATCGGCAGGCAACGAGATCACCCGGCCCATCGCGGGCTCTACCAACCCGTCAAGGTCGAGCACAACGTGAAAGCCGATTCTCCCTTCAACCGCTGCCACGCCATCAATCGCCGCCACTTCGGCCAGCACCGCGCGTGGCGCGCGGGTCAGGCTGGCAAACACATCGGCAAAGCGCTGGCGCTCATAATAGGCTCCGCGGGTTTCGCTCAAGGAACGCTCGGCACCCTGCATCACCACCAGCACCATCACGCCGCAGGCCATCACCAGAGCAATCGCCAGCGCCTGCGCCCAGATCCGCCGCAGGTCGCGCAGGCCCTTGGCATCGAGCGCGCGCATTACCAGACCACCTCGGAGGGCGGCACCCGCGTATCGTTCACCTCGTGGCGCGCAATCAACCCGTCGGCGACATAGATCACCCGGTGCGCGATCTTGCGGATGCCGGCGTTGTGGGTGATCAGGGCGGTGGCCGTGCCAAGCTCGCGGTTCACCTCGACCAGCGCTTCCAGCACCGTCACGCCGGTGGCACTGTCGAGCGCGCCGGTGGGTTCGTCGCACAAAAGCACATCGGGGCGCTTGGCTATGGCGCGGGCAATCGCCACGCGCTGTTGCTCGCCGCCCGACAGTTCGGCGGGAAAATGGTCAAGCCGATGGCCAAGCCCCACCCGCTCCAACGCCTCTTCGGGGCGCATCGGACGGCGCGCGATCTCGGTGACCAGTGCCACATTCTCGCGCGCGGTCAGGCTGGGCACGAGGTTATAGAACTGGAACACAAAGCCCACATGGTCGCGCCGAAAGGCGGTAAGCGCCTTGTCGGATGCGCGGCTGAGGTTGTGATCGCGAAACACCACGCTGCCCGCGGTCGGCGTATCAAGCCCGCCCAGAATGTTCAGCAGCGTCGATTTGCCCGAGCCCGAGGCGCCAAGCAACACCACCAGTTCGCCCTCGTATAGCTCAAGGTCAACACCGCGCAGCGCCTGCACTTCGACCGCACCGGTCCGGTAGATCTTGGTAACGCCTTCGGTCTTGAAAACCACAGCGGGGGGGGCGGCAAGCTCGGTCATAGCGCCAATATACGCCCTGCGCGGCGGCGCGGCGAGGGGGTGCTACAAAGCGCCTCAGTGCGCCTCTGCCTCAAGCTCGCAGCCAAGCCCCAGCACGGTGCGGTTGGCATAGGCAAAATAGCCAGTGACCTGATTGACCTCTAGAATCTCGCCATCGCTCAGGCCCGCCGCGCGCAGCCCGGCAATCGTGGCCGCGCTGATCGAGGCGGGGTCGCGGGTCAGTGCTTCGGCGTAGCGAAGTGCGAGGATTTGCGCCCGGTCGAGCGGGGCCACATCAAGATCGCGTGCCACGATTGCGCCGCGAATGGCCTCGGCGCGGGCATCATCGCCGAGCGCGCGCCGCATGCCTGCGGTATGGTGCGCCACGCAATAGGCGCAGCGGTTGAGGCTGCTGACCCAGACCCCGATGGTTTCCAGAAACCACAGTGGCAGCACATTGGCCGAATGATGCAGCGTGGCGCGGTAAAGCGCCATGTGGCCTTCCAGCGTGTGCGGCCGCAGGCTGTGCACGCGCAGCACGTTATCGACCTTGCCATCGGGCCCTTTTACCCGGTCGTAGGCGGCGCGCAGGCGCGTGTCGGCCTCGGCGTAGTCGATCACCTTGATCCAGGCCATAAGTGCCCCCTCCGCAGTCAGTCGAGCAGCAACGAATCGTCAGCCAGTTCCTCACCCTGTTCGCGTTTGAACAGTGCCAGAAGGTCGGCCACCTGCATGCGGTCGCGCTCGGGCCCCTTGGCATCAAACACGATGCGGCCACGGTGGAACATGATCGTGCGCTCGCCTGTGTGCAGCGCCTGCACCATCGAATGCGTCACCATCACCGCCGTCAGCCCCAGATCGCGCACCAGCGATTTGGTCAGGTCCAGCACGAATTCGCCGGTTTTGGGGTCAAGCGCTGCGGTGTGTTCATCCAGCAGCAGCACCTTGGTTTCGCCGGTGGTGGCCATCAGCAAGCTGACCGCCTGCCGCTGCCCGCCCGACAAAAGCCCCACCTTGTCGCCCAGCCGATCCTCAAGCCCCAATCCGAGCAGGCGCAGCCGATCAGCCGCGTCTTCGCGCATGGCGCGGGTCAGCGCAAGGCGCAGGCCGCGCGGGCGGGTGCGGGCATGCGCCAGCGCAAAGTTTTCCAGAATTGTCAGGTCTTCGCAGGTGCCCATCTTGGGGTCTTGAAACACCCGCGAAAGGTGGCGCGCGCGGCGGTGCACCGGCCAGCCGGTCATGTCGCGCCCGTCCACCGTCACCGAACCCGCCTCGGCCCGGCAAAGCCCGGCGATCACGTTGAGGCAGGTCGATTTGCCCGCCCCGTTCGACCCGATCACGGTCAGAAACTCGCCCTTGGGCACATGCAGGTTTATCCCGCGCAGCGCGCGGGTTTCCATCGGGGTGCCCCGGTTGAAGGTCACATGCACATCGGCCAGCCGGATCATTTGTCGCCCCCCTTGCGTCTGAGCCTGAGGAACGGCAGCCCCGAATGCTGCGCGATCAGCGCAATTGCCACCAGAACGGCGGTGACCAGCTGCACATCCGACGCATGCAGCCCGATGAAACCCGCATTGAGCGCCGCCGCCACCGCAAGGCGGTAAAGGATAGCCCCCGCGATACAGGCGATGGTGGCCAGAAATATCGTACGCGAGGGCAGAATCGACATGCCGACGATAACCGAGGCAAGGCCCACGATGATCACGCCGATGCCCATATAGGCATCTGCCGCGCCAAACACCTGTGCGAACAGCGCCCCGGCAATGGCGGTAAGAAAGTTTGCCAGCCCGACGCCCAAGAGCTTCATGTTGCCCACATTCACGCCGTTGGCCTCGGCCATCGCAGGGTTCACCCCCGCCGCGCGCATCGAAATGCCCACCCCGGTTGCCAGCAGCAGATCGAGCGCCAGCTTCAGGCAGAGCGCGAACACACCAAGGAAGATCGGGCTGACAATGTAGCTGCGCACCCCCAACCCCTCAAAGGCAGTAAACACGGTATCGACGCCGAGCAGCGGCTTGTTTGGCCCGCCCATGATCCGCAGGTTGATCGAATAAAGCGAGATCGCCACCAGAATCCCCGCCAGAATATGCAGGATCTTGAAGCGCACGTTGAGATAGGCGGTAATGAAACCCGCCACAAACCCCGCCAGCCCCGCTGCAAAGGTGGCCAGCCAGGGGTTCAGCCCCGCACTGACAATCAGCACCGCCGCCACCGCCGCCCCCAAGGGAAAGCTGCCTTCCACGGTGAGGTCGGGAAAATCCAGGATCTGAAAGGTCAGATAGGCCCCAAGCGCAACAATGCCGAAAATAAACCCGGTTTCGAGCGAGCCGAACAATTCGTAAAGCGACATGATCCGGCTCCGCGACCGTTGCGAAAAGGCGCGAAGCGCCGATAAGCGGTCGGGGGGCAAACCGGCCCCCCGACCGCTCGGGCTTATTCGATCACCACATCGGCGGCGTCAAGCACCGCTTGCGGAATGACAATGCCCATTTTCACGGCAGAGCCCTTGTTGATCACGGTTTCAAGCTTGTCATGCACCTCATAGGCTACGACCACGTCGATCGTGCCGGGGTCTTTGCCATCGAGCACATCGGCCACCATCAGCCCGGCGGTATGCCCGACCGCCCGGTAATCAAGCCCGACCGACCCCGCCGAACCGCGCCGCACGCCATCGGTTTCGCCGGTGAAAATCGGCATGCCGACGTCTTGGCCAACCTTGATGATCGCTTCCAGCGCCGCCACCACGGTGGTGTCGTTGGGCACATAGACCGCCTCAACCTTGCCCACCAGTGACCGGGTTGCAAGGATCACCTCGTTGGTGGTGGGCGAGGCACTTTCAACCACGGTAATGCCGCGCGCCGCGGCCTCGACCTTCAGCACCTCAAGCGTGGCAATCGCGTTGTCGAGGCCGGGGTTGTAGACAAAGCCCAGCCGCTTGAGGTTCGGCACCATCGAGATGATCAGGTCCAGTTGCGGCCCGATCGGCTCGGCATCCGAAACCCCGGTCACGCGCCCGCCCGGCTGTTTGAACTGCGGCACCAGCCCCGCCTTGACCGGGTCGGTGACCATCGCAAACACGATCGGAATGCCCGTGGTGCCCGAAATCATCGCCTGCGCGGTGGGGGTGGTGATCGGCACGATCACCGCCGGGTTTTCACCCATGAACTTGTTGGCAATCTGCATCTGCGTCGGCATCGAGCCATTGGCGTTCTGATAATCGATACGGATGTTCTTGCCCTCGACATAGCCGCGCTCGGCCAGCCCATCGAGAATGCCATCGCGCGATTGCATCAACGCGGGCACCTCGACAATGGTCGAAATCGCCACCAGCCTCAGTTCTTGCGCCGCCGCCATCGACGCAAAGCCCGCCACGAGAGCGGCCATCAATGCCGTTCCAATCCGTATCGTCATGCCAACCCCCTCAAGCATGTGAAAACCGTGCCGCGCAATTGCAGAACGTTTGGTCGCGGCACCGCATCCTACGGTGCCACCTCTGATATGCAAGCGGATTTCGAACACCTAGTAGCGTGTCGTCAACCGGTAACCCCGGCCAAAATGCAGCCGCACATGGGTTACAAGTTGGCCCTCGAGCCACGTCGTGCGCTCGGCCAGCATCACCGGCTCGCCGGGCGCAACGCTCAGGAACTCGGCCAGCCTGGGGTCGGCGGCGGCAGCTGAAAACCCGATTTCCGCATCGGTAAACGGAACCGCCTGCACCAGCCATTCATTGGGGCCAACGGCGCCGAAATCGGCAGCTTCCACCTGCGGCACCGCCGCAATGTTGATCCAGCGTTCTTCGTGCTGAAACGGCCGCGCATCGGCGTAGTGCATGCACACAAGGTGCAGCATGCGCGCGTCATCCGGCAGATCGCGCAACGCGCGCAGCCAGTCAGGCGCGCGGCCAAGTGCGCGGCTGACCAAAGCATAGCGATATGCCGCACCCGTTGCCTCGACCTCGGCGCGCACAATCGGAATTTCGAACCGTGCCTGTCGCACCGGCGACAGCTTCACACGCGTTCCCGCCCGCCGCCGCCGCTCGATCACACCTTCGTCCGCCAGTTCGGTCAACGCTCGGTTGATGGTGGCGCGCGCGCAGCCGAACTCGGCCGCCAGTTCATGCTCACCCGGTATCAGCGCGCCGGGTTCCCAGACCCGAGCGCGGATGCGGCGCAGGAATTCGGCCTTGAGCACGCGAAAACTGGGGCGATCAGGGGCGGTCATCGGAGCTTTCTGTTCTTGTCTGCGGTTATCTGAGTTATGCACATGTCGAAGCGGCTGAAAAGGAGCGCTGCGCCATGCAGATCATCCGCCCCGGCGCGTTTGTGCGCCAACCCTGGAAGAACGGCGGCGGGGTAACGCATGAGGTTGCGCGCGCCGGCAAAAGCGCGCCATTCTGGCGGCTGAGTATTGCCGAAGTGGCGACCGAGGGGCCGTTTTCGGCGTTCCCTGGCATGATGCGCATCCTGACCGTGATCGAGGGCGCCGGCATGGCGCTCGATACCCCGCTGGGCTGGCTGACCGCGCTGCCTCTGCAACCGGTGCAGTTTTCGGGCGACCTGCCGGTGCATGGGCGGCTTCTGGCGGGGCCGGTGCGCGACCTGAACCTGATCTTCGATCCGGCAGGCTGGCAGGCACGCGTTGATGCGCTGTCAGCGACGCGGTGGCTGGTGCCGCCCGAAGGCGGGGCCGCATTGTTCTTGTGTCTTGGCGGCGAGGTGCAGCTTGGAACGCACGCGGTGCCGACGGGATCGGTGGCGGTGATCGAGGCGGGGGAAACGGTGCTGCTGCCAAAAACAGGTGCCGTCGGGCTGGTGGCCGAACTGCGCCCCATCGCCTAAAGCGCCTGCATCAGCTGCGCCACCGCCACGCGGTAGGCCGCAATGATGCCGTCGCGGGCCACATGCCGCCCGCCCTGCACCCGGTGCCGCCCGGCAGACCAGAGGTCACTTACCACGGCATCGGGCGCCGCAAAGGCAAGCCCGTCAAGCAGGTGGTCTTCGGGCAGCGCGCACAGCGCCGGGTGCCGGCTGTCAATCGCCACCAGATCGGCCAACCGCCCCGGCGCAATTTCCCCCGCATCGCGCCCCAAGGCCTGCGCCCCGCCCCGCGCGGCCCCGCGGTAGAGCGCCGCCCCCACCGACCCTTCGCCCTGCACCCAGACGTTGCGCGCGAGGTCGCGCAGGCGCTGCGAATATTCGAGCGTGCGCAACTCTTCGACCAGCGAAATGCGCACGTTGCTGTCGGACCCAAGCCCGAACGCCCCGCCTGCCGCCAGCCAGCCCGGCCCGTCAAACGGCCCGTCACCAAGGTTCGCCTCGGTGATCGGGCATAGCCCTGCCACCGCGCCCGATCGTGCCAGCGCTTCAGTTTCGGCTTTCGTCATATGCGTGGCGTGGACCGCGCACCAGCCCGGCCCGACCGGCGCATTGGCCAGAAGCCACGCCACTGGCCGTGCGCCAAGCCAATAGGAAATATCTGCAACTTCCTTGGGTTGCTCGGCAATGTGAATGTGAATAGGTGTGCCAGAAGCAAGCGTTAGAACCTCGGACAATTCGTCAGGCGCGGTCGCTCGCAGCGAATGCGGCGCGATGCCCACCTGGGTATCCTGCGGCAGCCCGCGCGCCGCAAGGCGCGCCGCCCCGACCAGCGCGGCATAGCGTTCAGGGGTGCAGCCAAAACGCAACTGGCCATAGCCCAGAGCGGCGCGCCCGGCACCGCCGTAGCTGTAAAGCACCGGCAGATGCGTCAGCCCGATGCCGGTTTCCGCGACCGCCGCAAAAACGCGCGCCGACATCTCGGCGGGGTCGGCGTAGGCTGTGCCGCCCGGCGCGTGGTGCAGATAATGAAACTCGCCCACCGCCGCATAGCCCGCCTCCTGCATTTCCATGAAGGTGAGCGCGGCAATCGCCTGCACCTGATCGGGCGTAAGATGCGCCACGAAGCGATACATCAGCTCGCGCCAGCTCCAGAAACTGTCGCGCCCCGCGGCACGGCGTTCGGTCAGCCCGGCCATCGCGCGCTGAAAGCTGTGGCTGTGCAGGTTGGCCAGCGCGGGCAACAGGGTATCGACATGGGCATCTTGCGGCGCGGGCGCCGCGTCCGGCGTGATCGTGGCGATCCGGCCGGCTGCAAGCGTCAGCCGCACATCGCGCGCCCAGCCAGTTTGCAGCAATGCGCGTCGGGCAAAGATCATTTCGGGCCTCATCAATATGTCTGGACATATAAGATACATCTGCATACATTTCGAGTCGACCCTGAATCTGCCGGAAACCATGGCCGCCAAACCCGCCCTTTATTTCAATTGCCGCGCCGCCACCCTGAAGGGCAGCGGCTACGGCCTGATCGACGATGCCGCTTTGCTGGTCGAAGGCGGGCGCGTTGCGTGGGTCGGGCCGCGGGCCGGGTTGCCGCACACCGCATCCGGCGCTACCCGGCACGACCTCGACGGTCGCCTCGTGACCCCCGCGTTGATCGACTGCCACACCCACCTCGTGCACGGCGGCAACCGCGCGGGCGAATTTGAAGCGCGGCTGCTTGGCGCCACCTATGCAGAAATCGCCCGCGCGGGGGGTGGCATTCTTGCCACCGTCGCTGCCACCCGTGCCGCAAGCGAGGCCGAACTGCTCGCCGCCGCGCTGCGCCGCGTCGATGCGCTGATAAGCGAAGGTGTCGCGACCATCGAAATCAAGTCCGGCTACGGGCTCAGCCGCGAGAGTGAGCTGAAAATGCTGCGCGTGGCGCGGCAAATCGCGGCTGTGCGCCCGGTGACGGTGCGCACGAGCTACCTTGCCGCGCACGCGGTGCCGCCCGAATTCGCAGGCCGCGCCGACGCCTATATTGATGAAGTCTGCATTCCCGCTCTGGGCGCCGCCGAGGCCGAGGGGCTGGTCGATGCGGTCGATGGATTTTGCGAAGGTATCGCCTTCAGTCCGGCGCAGATCGCGCGGCTGTTTAGCGCTGCGCGCGGGCTTGACCTGCCGGTCAAGCTGCATGCCGAACAGCTTTCCAATCTTGGCGGTGCGGCGCTGGCGGCGCGCCACGGCGCCCTTTCCGCCGACCATCTGGAATGGCTTGATGACGCCGGCATCGCGGCGATGGCGGCTGCGGGCACCGTGGCGGTGCTGCTGCCGGGGGCTTTTTATACCTTGCGCGAAACCAAGGTGCCGCCCGTCGCCGCCCTGCGCGCTGCAGGAGTGCCGATCGCGCTGGCGACCGACCTGAACCCCGGCACCTCGCCGCTCAATTCCCTGCTGCTGGCAATGAACATGGCCTGCACCCTTTTTCGCCTGACGCCGCAAGAGGCGCTTGCGGGCACCACCCGCAACGCCGCCGCAGCGTTGGGCCTGCCCGACCGGGGCCAGATCGCGCCGGGGCTGCGCGCCGATCTTGCGGTCTGGTCGGTCAACCACCCGGCCGAGCTAAGCTACCAGATCGGCTTCAACCCGCTTCACGCCCGCATCTTCGGAGGCCAGCCTTGACCCACCTCGCCCTTGCCCCCGGCGCCGCAACGCTGACCGACCTTGCGCGAATTTTTTTTGAAGAAACCCCGGTTCGGCTGGCCTCGGCGTGCCGCCCGGCAGTTGAAGCGGCGGCGGCAGCGATTGCGGCGGCGGCGGCGGGCGACGCGCCGGTTTACGGTGTCAACACCGGCTTTGGCAAACTCGCCAGCCTGCGCATCGCGCCGGCCGATACCGCCACGCTGCAACGCAACCTGATCCGCAGCCATTGCTGCGGCGTGGGCGACCCCATCCCACGCGCCCACACGCGGTTGATGATGGCGCTGAAACTGCTCAGCCTCGGGCGCGGCGCCTCGGGGGTGCGATGGGCGATCATCGAACTGCTCGAGGGGATGCTGGCGCGCGGGGTCACCCCACTGATCCCGGCACAAGGCTCGGTTGGCGCTTCGGGCGATCTTGCACCGCTGGCACATATGGCGGCGGTGATGATTGGCGAAGGTGAGGCCGAGGTTGGCGGAAAGGTCATGGCGGGCGGGCGGGCGCTGGCGACGGCGGGGTTGCAGCCGGTTACGCTTGGCCCAAAAGAGGGGCTGGCGCTGATCAACGGCACCCAGTTTTCCACCGCCTTCGCTCTGGTGGGGCTGTTTGCGGGCTGGCGCGCGGCGCAGTCGGCGCTGGTCACCTCGGCGCTGTCCACTGACGCCATCATGGGCTCGACCGCGCCGCTGAGCCCCGAGATTCACGCGCTGCGCGGCCATGCCGGGCAAATCGAGGCGGCGGCGGCGATGCGGGCATTGCTCGACGGATCGGAAATTCGCGAAAGCCACCGCGAGGGCGATGCCCGCGTGCAAGACCCCTATTGCATCCGCTGCCAGCCACAGGTCACGGGCGCTGCGATGGATGTGCTGCGCATGGCCGCGCGCACGCTGGAGGTTGAGGCGAACGCCGCGACCGACAACCCGTTGGTGCTGACCGGCGCCGGGCTGATCGTTTCGGGCGGCAATTTTCATGCCGAGCCGGTGGGGTTTGCCGCCGACATGATCGCGCTGGCGCTGGCCGAAATTGGCGCCATTGCGCAGCGGCGGGTGGCGCTGATGGTCGATCCGGTGCTCAGCCACGATCTGCCGCCGTTCCTGACGCCGAACCCCGGCCTGAATTCCGGCTACATGATCGCCGAGGTGACCACAGCGGCGTTGATGAGCGAAAACAAGCATATCGCCATGCCTTGCGTGACCGACAGCACCCCCACCTCAGCCAATCAGGAGGACCATGTGAGCATGGCCGCCCACGGCGCGCGCCGCCTTGGGCCGATGCTGGAAAACCTCAACCGTATCCTCGGGGTCGAGCTTTTGTGCGCCGCGCAGGGCGTGGGCTTTCGCGCGCCGCTGGCCACCAGTGCGCCCTTGGCCCGCGTGGTTGCGCGGCTGCGTGCCGATGTGGCAGCGCTTGGCGATGACCGCACTCTTGCACCCGAACTTGAGGCCGCCGCGCAGCTTGTCGCCTCGGGCGCCATCACCAAGGCCGCGGGCGTGTCCCTGCCGGAGCTGCGCCCATGACCCCGGTCGAGGTGATCCGCGGCCCTGGGCCGATCATCCTTGGCCAGCCGCACGGCGGCACCTGGCTGCCGGACGACATCACGGCGCGGCTGAACCCGCGCGGGCAGCTGCTGGAAGATACCGACTGGCACATCGATCAGCTTTATCAGGGGCTCTTGCCCGATGCCACGGTGGTGCGCGCGCGCGTTCACCGTTATGCGATTGATGCCAACCGAGACCCCGAAGACACCTCGCTCTATCCGGGCCAGAACACCACCGGGCTTTGCCCCACGACCGATTTCGACGGCCAACCGATCTGGCGCGAAGGGCAGGAACCGGGCGCGGCAGACAGGGCCGACCGCCGCGCGCGCTTTCACACCCCCTACCACGCGGCACTCGCCGCCGAGGTGGCGCGGGTGCGGGCGCTGCACGGGGTTGCGGTGATCTTTGATTGCCACTCGATCCGTTCGCAAATTCCGTTCCTGTTCGACGGCACCCTGCCCGACCTCAACATCGGCACCAACGGCGGCACCACCTGCGCAGTCGAAATGGCCGAGGCCGTCGCCGCCCGCTGCCGCGCCGCGACCGGCTTTGGCTGGGTGCTGAACGGGCGCTTTACGGGCGGCTGGACCACGCGCCACTATGGCCGCCCGAAAGACGGGGTGCACGCGATCCAGATGGAGATTGCGCAGCGCGCCTACCTTGCCACCGAGACACCACCCTTTGCCTATGCACCCACCCGCGCCGCGCCGCTGCGCGCGGTGCTGGCAGAAATTCTCGCCACCCTCGATACCCTCGCGCGCTCGAGCGCGCTCGCAGCCAAAGGAGTCGGCCATGCTTGACCGCAAGAACGCCCGCACCGTCTACCCCGCCACCGGCACCACGCTGACCGCGAAAAGTTGGCAGACCGAGGCGCCTTTGCGGATGCTGATGAACAACCTGCACCCCGATGTGGCCGAGAACCCGCACGAGCTGGTGGTTTATGGCGGCATCGGGCGTGCCGCGCGCAGCTGGGGCGATTTCGACCGCATCGTGGCCACGCTGCGCGACCTTGAAGCCGACGAGACGCTGGTGGTGCAATCAGGCCGCCCGGTGGCAGTGGTGCGCACCCATACCGACGCGCCGCGCGTGCTGATCGCCAACTCGAATCTGGTGCCGCACTGGGCCACTTGGGAGCATTTCAACGAACTCGATCGCAAGGGCCTGATGATGTATGGCCAGATGACCGCAGGATCGTGGATTTACATTGGAACTCAGGGCATTGTGCAGGGAACTTATGAAACTTTCGCCGAGGCCGGGCGCAAGCATTACGGCGGTGATCTGACCGGGAAATGGATCCTGACCGCCGGGCTTGGCGGCATGGGCGGTGCGCAGCCGCTGGCCGCGGTGATGGCCGGGGCCTGCTGTCTGGCCGTGGAATGCGATGAGAGCAGAATCGATTTTCGTATGCGAACCAGATACCTGGACGCCAAAGCTAAGACTCTGGATGAAGCGCTGGCGCTGATCGCCGGTTGGACCGCGAAGGGCGAGGCAAAGTCGGTCGGGCTGCTCGGCAACGCCGCCGACATCTTCCCCGAACTTGCGCGCCGCATGAAGAACGGTGGGCAACGCCCTGATATCGTGACAGATCAGACATCGGCACATGACCCGCTGCATGGCTACCTGCCGCAGGGGTGGGGCCTTGCGGAATGGCGCGCAAAACAGGAATCCGCGCCGCACCAGGTCGAAGCCGCCGCGCGCGCCAGTATGCGGGTGCAGGTGGCCGCGATGGTCGATTTCTGGAACGCGGGCGTGCCGACGCTCGACTATGGCAACAACATCCGGCAGGTGGCGCTCGACGCCGGGCTGGCCAATGCCTTTGCCTTTCCCGGTTTCGTGCCCGCCTATATCCGGCCCCTCTTCTGCAGGGGCATCGGCCCGTTTCGCTGGGTGGCGCTTTCGGGTGACCCCGAAGACATCTACAAGACCGACGCCAAGATGAAGGAACTGTTCCCCGACAACGCCCATCTGCACCGCTGGCTTGACATGGCGCGCGACCGCATCGCTTTTCAGGGCCTGCCCGCGCGGATCTGCTGGATCGGGCTGGGCGATCGCCACCGCGCGGGCCTGGCCTTCAACGAAATGGTGCGCACCGGCGCGTTGAAGGCCCCGGTGGTGATCGGCCGCGACCACCTTGACGCCGGGTCCGTCGCGAGCCCCAACCGAGAAACCGAGGCGATGCGCGATGGCTCGGATGCGGTTTCCGACTGGCCCTTGCTCAACGCGCTGGTCAATACCGCCAGCGGTGCGACCTGGGTCAGCATTCACCATGGCGGTGGCGTGGGCATGGGGTTTTCGCAGCACGCAGGCGTGGTGATCTGCGCCGATGGCACCGAGGCCGCGGCGCGGCGGCTGGAACGGGTGCTCTGGAATGACCCCGCCTCGGGCGTCTGGCGCCATGCCGATGCGGGCTACGAAACCGCGATTACCTGCGCGCGCGAGCACGGGCTGCGGCTGCCGACCATTCTGGGCACCTAAGGCGCCAGCTGCCGCCGGGCCTAGCCGCGCAGTGCGTTGACAAGAATGCGCGGAAGTTTGCGCCATGCGGGACGGTAGAGAAAATCGGTCAACAGCCGCGCCACCACCCGCGCGCGGGCGTGCGTGACAAACCACGGCGGGCGCGGCAGCAGGGTAAACCCGTAGCGCAGGCTGCGCGGAAACGGCGCCCAGGGGGCCGATATCACCGTGCGTTCGGTTGCCCCCAGCATCAGGCTGTTGTGCACCATGCCGATGCCCGATTGCACATCTTCCGGGCTGTGCCCCGGAAATGCCCCCCACGGCGTTTGCACCATCAGGAACCCGATCCCGGTCCAGCCGTTCACCGCGATGCAGCCATAGCGCAGATCGGAAAGCAGTTCCTCGAACCGCACGCGCCCGATCTGGCGCAGCGTGGCGGGGTGGATCAGGATATTGGCGCCAAGGGTGCCGTGCAATTCGGCGTTGGCCCAGCTGATTGCGGCGCGCAGATAGCTTTCGGCATCAGGTGCTGCAATGCGCTTGTGGCCAAGCGCGGGGGCAAAAGCCTCGGTGGCCCGCAGGTCGACGTGATCCGACGCGTCGAGGTCGGCAAGCACCAGTGGCGGTGCGGCGCCGCGCGGCAGGTGGCTGGCGGCCGCCCCCCCTGCCTCGGCAAACTCGGACATCCGGGCTTCGGCGCCGGGGTACCATGCGACGCGCTGCCCGGCGCGCGCCACCACCGCCGCAATCGACGCCAAAAGCGGCTGCGTCATGCCCCAGCCCTCGGGCAAGATCAGCACCTGGCAGGCGACGCAGTTGAAACCCGAGTTGTGCAGCTTTTGCGTGGCGATATGTTCGCCCTGATAGGCGATGTCCGCCGCCGACCACGGTCCCGGCACCACAATCGTGGGGCAGACCGCACCCAGCTCGCTGGTCATGGGGCGGGGATTCTGGCGCCGCCTGGCGGCCTTGTTGGCCACCCCCTCGGCCCCGGCGCCCCAGACGATTGCATCATGCGTGGCCCCCGCGCCGGTGATGTGGATGGTTTCGATCAGCGGATGCGTGGCCAGATAGGCGCCATCGGCGCCGTCGCCCTGCAAGATGCGCAGCACTCCGCGCCGGATCAGCGGCGCCAGCGCCGCCGCCAGCACCGGGCCAAGATCGGCCAGCACCGGGTTGAGCTTCAGCGCCACCACCTGATGCTCGACCATGAGCTTGTGCAGGCAATCGAGCGGCGCGATCGAGGTGATGTTGCCCGCACCCAGCACCAGCGCCACCGCGCCCTGCCGCGCCTCGGGCGGGCCATCCCATGTCGGGGCAGCTTGGGCGGCAAGGTTTGCGGCGGTCACCCCCGGTTGCATCCAGACCTCGGCGGTGATGCCTGAATAGAGAATACGGTCCCAAAGCGTGCGCGGCAGCACCCGCACCGCCAGTTGCCCGCCGGGCAGCACCCGCCGGTGCAGGCCATCCAAAAACGCCTTGCCCGGCAACTTGCGCAAGGTTTCGGCATAGGCATCGCAGGCCGACATCAGCGCATAGGGGCCCGAAAGCCATTCTTCGCCTTCCAGCGGCGAGCGCGGCGGCAAATGTTTGATGCGCGCCGCCGTTTCGGCCCATGCGGCAGCGACGGGCATCAGCGCGGCCCTGATTTCGTCCAGCAGGTCGGCGCGTTCGGGCGCGCCGGTCCGCGCCCAGGGCGAGCGCATGGCAGCAAGCTCGGCCAGAGCCTGCTCATAGCCATCGCGCCCGATCACCAACGCCTCTGCCATGGTTCCCCCCTCAGGCTTCGGCATCGCCCTCAGCGGGCATCAGCACATTGCCATACTCTTCACGCAGCTTGTTCTTCAGCACCTTGCCGGTGCCGCCCAAGGGCAGCGAGGGCACGAAGATCACCTTGTCGGGCACCTGCCAGTGCGGCACCTTGCCACCGTAGAAGGCCAGCAATTCCGCTTCCGTTACCTCGGCGCCTTGCGCCTTGACCACAACCACCACCGGGCGTTCATCCCATTTCGGGTGGTGCGCGGCGATGGCGGCGGCGTTGGCCACGGCAGGGTGGCCGATGGCGATGTTCTCCAGCTCGACCGTCGAAATCCACTCGCCGCCCGATTTGATGATGTCCTTGCTGCGATCGCGAATGATCATGTAGCCATCGGCATCAATCGTGGCCACATCGCCGGTGTCGAACCAGCCATCAATGGTCAGCGCCGAATGCCCTGCCTTGAAATAGCTGTCCACGATCCAGTGCCCGCGGATCTGCAATTCGCCCTGCGTCACGCCATCGCACGGCAACTCGTGCCCCTGCGCATCGACCAGCCGCAGTTCCACCCCGAACGGCGGGCGCCCCTGTCCGAGGCGGATATTTGCCTTGGCGTCGTCGTCAAGCGCCTGATGTTTCTGCAATAGCTGGTTCAGCGTGCCCAGCGGGCTGGTTTCGGTCATACCCCAGGCGTGGATCAGATCCACCCCGTAGGTGTCGCGGAACGCCGGGATCATCGAGGGCGGCAGCGCCGAGCCGCCAACCACCGTGCGCGTAAGGCTTGGCGCTTTCGAGCCGCTTTCCTCCAGCGCTGCCAGCAGCCCCATCCAGATTGTCGGCACGCCCAAAGCCAGCGTCACCGCCTCGCCGTCGATCAGCTTGACCAGAGAAGCACCATCGAGCCCCGGCCCCGGCAGCACCAGTTTGCAGCCGACCCCGGCGGCGATGTAGGGCACACCCCAGGCGTTGACGTGGAACATCGGCACCACCGGCATCACCGTATCGGCAGCGCGCAGCGCGAGGCCATCGGGCTGGTTGCCGCCCAGTGAATGCAGCACGGTTGAGCGGTGGGTGTAAAGCACGCCCTTTGGGTGCCCCGTAGTGCCCGAGGTGTAGCACAGCGACGAGGGCGAGGTTTCGGCCAGATCGGGCCAGCGAAAGGCGGGGTCGCCGCCGGCAATGAACTCGTCGTAAAATAGAAGGTCCGGCACCATCGCCGCCGCCTCGTCATCACGCGGCCCCATCAGCACCACGGCGCGGAGGGTTTTCAGGTGCGGCGCGAGCTTGGCGGCAATCGGCAAAAAGGTGCGGTCAATGAACAGCACCTTATCTTCGGCGTGGTTGATGACGTAGATCAACTGCTCGGGCGCCAGCCGCGGGTTGATGGTGTGGCACACAAAGCCCGCCCCGGCGACGCCGAAGTAGATTTCCAGGTGCCTGCGGTTGTTCCAGGCGATGGTGGCGCAGCGGTCGCTCTGATGCAGCCCCATCTGCATCAGCGCCGATCCAAGGCGGCGGGCATGTGCGGCCACTTCGGCCCAGGTGGCGCGTTCGATGCCACCCGTGGTAGCGACCGAGACCACCTCGGTCGCGCCGTGGTAGCGCCCGGCGTGTTCGATCAATGCGCTGATCAACAGCGGCTGGTGCATCATCCGTCCAAGCATTGCGGCCCACTCCCCCCATTTCATGCGATGTGCCCGGCGCTCCTCACGCGGCGGGCACGGGGGCGAATGTGCCGCGCGCACCTGCGCGCGTCCATGCCGAAAACGCCAAGCTTCGGGGGTGCGACGTAAGGTCAGGGGCGGCGCCCCGCAGCGTCAGGCCAGCGCGGTGCGGCAACAGCGCTGCAAAAGGCCAATGAACCGGTTGCCCCCCAGAAAGGCGGTATGCGCAAACCAGAGCTTCATCGGCTCCATCTCGTGCAGCAGGCGCATTTTCACCGCCGGGTTCGCGGTATCGACGATCCATTCGGGCACCACGCCATAGCCCAGACCCGCCTCGATCAGACGCATGACGCTGGTCGAGCCCGAGGCCGAGGTGGCGATGTGCGGCGGCGACCCCATCCGCTGGCCAAGGTAATCCAGCGTATGTTGGCGCACCATCTGCCCGGCCTCATAGGTCACGAACGGGCGCTCGCGGAAGGCCCGCAACTCATCACCAAGCGGCACCGCACCTGCATCGGGCAGGTTCCACTCGGCCGGCCAGACCAGCGCCAACCGGTACGAGCCGAGCAATTGCTGCGTGATGGCAGGGTGGCTAAAGCTGCGCTCACTGACTGCGGCATCCAGCGCGCCATCCATCATCATCTTTTCAAGCGTCGTATCGCGCTCATAGAAAGCAAGCTCGATATCGGGTGCCTCAGCCCGAAACTCATGCAGAATGGCGGGAAAGAAATGGTGGAACAGCGCTTGCGGCACACCCACCCGCAGCACCGAATGCACATCGTGCAGCAGCACCGAAATCCGCGACAGGATGGTTTCCAGCTCGGCCCCGAGCGAGGCATGCAGCGCGCGCCCTTGCGGCGTAAGCGTGACCCGGCGCGAGCCCTTTTCGGCCTCGATCAGCCGCGCGCCATACATCTGTTCCAGCCGCCGCACATGGTTGGCCGCGGATTGGTAGGAAATGTTCAACTCGCGCGAGGCGGCGGAAAACGATCCGGTGCGGGCGACAAGGTGGAAGGTTTGCAGCAGCGAAATGTCAACCTTGGCCGCACGCTCGCCCCCGCGCCCGCCGCCCTTGCCCGAGGTGCCGACGCTGTCCATCGCCCCTCAGCCTTGCGCCGCGGCGGTGCGGGCGGGGTCCAGCACGGCGAAGAAACGGCTCTGGCGGAGCAGTGCCGGGCCAATATCGCCCGGTGCGATCAACCCGGTATGTGGCAGCGCGCCCGAACAGATCAGGTCCGCCATCGCGCAGGCATGCGCCGCAGTTGCGGTGGCCGAGGCGCTTGCGGGGGCACCCGCCTCATCGGGGGCGGCGCGCAACTCTTGCCGGGTCCAGATTTCGGGGGCACCGGGTGCTGCCTGCTGGCGGATGGCGATCAGCACGCGGTCATCCGAGGTTTCCGGCAGCGCCGTGGTCAGCAGCGTGCGCAACTGGTAAAGCCGCGCGGCAAGGCCAAGGTCGTGCAGCAGAAACTGCATGTAATCGAGGTGGCCGGGGTAGCGCAGCGTCTTGAACACCAGCCCCGCCACTTTCCCCGCGTGCCGCCGCGCCAGCGCATCAAGGCTGCCCGAGGTGGTAAAAGCCTCAAAGGTGGTGCCGCCGACGCTCAGCGATTCAGACTGCGACAGTGGCGCCACCTCGACCAGGCCCCCCCCCTGCACCGCGAGGCAGGGGTTGGTGTATTCGTCCAAAAGCCCGTCGATGCCCCAGATATTGGCGTAGCCCAGCCGGTTTTCGCGCTTCGCAGGTAACACGCCAACGAACACCGTGGTTTCCGATTGCGCCCCGGCGCCTGCCAGCAATTCCGCCGTCAGCGATGTGACATACCCCGGCGCCAACCCGCACCCCGGCGCCAGACACAAAGGCCCCGCCCCGCCCGCCAGCGCCGCCACCTGCGCCGCCGCCCCGCTATCTTCGAAAATGTCGAGGTAATGGCAGCCGCGCTCCAGCGCCAGCCGCGCCACTTCGGCGGGGGCCATGGCGGCATCGGTCAGAATCACCGCCCGCATGCCCTGCAGCAGCGCAAACAGATCATCGCGCAACCCGGCGCCCGCGAATGCCGCCGTACGCAAACCCGACGCCGCCGCAAGCGCCAGTGCATCGGCATCGCGCGAGCTGATCGTGGCGGCAAAACGCGGGTCAGCGCCAAGCATCCGCGCGATCCGCCGCCCCATCCGCCCCGCGCCAAGCACCAGAACCGGGATTGCGGCACTCATGCCCGCGCCCTAGCTGTGGAAACGCGACAGGAATGACCGCAGCCGCTCGGATGTCGGGTTGCGCAGGATCTGCTCGGCGCTTCCTTCCTCGGCAATTCGGCCACCTTCCATGAAAAGCACGCGGCTGGCCACATCTGCGGCAAAGCCCATTTCGTGGGTGACCAATACCATTGTCATCCCGGTATCGGCAAGGCGGCGGATCACTGCCAGAACCTCACCCACCAGTTCGGGGTCGAGCGCCGATGTGACCTCGTCCAACAGCAACACCTCGGGTCGCATCGCCAGAGACCGCGCAATGGCCACCCGCTGCTTTTGCCCGCCGGAAAGATGCGCGGGGTAGGCCTTGGCCTTGTCGGCAAGCCCCACCTGCCCCAGCAGGTCCATCGCATGCGCCTCGGCCTCGGCGCGCGACTCGCCCAGCACCTTGGTCGGCCCGGCGGTGATGTTGCCAAGCACCGTCAGGTGCGGAAAGAGGTTGAAGTGTTGAAACACCATGCCGACCTTGCGCCGCAACTCGCCGGTGCCGATCGCGCCGCCGCGCCCGCGAAACTTGGGTGTAACCGGGCGGCCCTGAAAACGAACCTCGCCAGCGGTCGGCACCTCCATCATGTTGAGGCAACGGATCAGCGTCGATTTGCCCGATCCCGAAGGCCCGATCACCCCCAGCACTTCGCCGGGCATGAGGTCAAGGTCGATGCCTTTGAGCACCTCGAGTTTGCCAAAGCTCTTGCCGAGGCCGCGCACCGAAATCACCGCAGATGTCGTGGTCATGTCTCGCATCCTTTGCCCCCGCCTCAGTCGCTGCGCCGCATGCGGCGTTCAAAATGGTCTGCAATCTGCGTCAACGGGAACAGCATTGCAAAATAGAGCACCGCGGCAAGGCTGTAGGCCTCAAGCGGGCGGTAGCTTTCCGAGGTCACCACCGAGGTCATGTAGGTCAGCTCGGCAATCGAGATCGCATAGAGCAGCGAGGTGTTCTTGAGCTGGATCACCGACTGGTTGATGAAGGCGGGCAGCATGTTCTTGATCGCCTGCGGCATGATGATGTAGCGCATGGATTGCACGCTCGACATCCCGATTGCCGCCGAAGCCTCGCGCTGGCCTTTGTCCACCGCCAGAATGCCGCCGCGGAAAATCTCGGCGTAGAACGAGCCGACATAGAGCGAAAGGGTCAGCAGCCCCGCCGTGGTGTTGGATATGGAAATGCCCAGCAACATCGGCAGCGCATAATAGGCCCACAGGATCTGCACCAAAAGCGGTGTGCAGCGGAAAAGCTCTTGATAACTGCGCGAAATTAGCCGCAGCCACCAGAACCGCGACAGCCGCGCGTAGCACGAGGCCGCGCCCACCACGATGCCGATCAGAATCGAGCCGAGAGTGTAAACGAAAGTGATCCATACCCCCCAGAGCATCAGGTCGAAAGATTGCATGACCGTGTAAAAGTCCCAGTGGTAGGTCATCGGGTCGGTCTCCTGCAGCCCGGTTGGGTAAAAGCGCGGGCCCCGAAGGGCCCGCACGGGTTAGGTCAGCCGTTGATGTCGAAACCTGCGGGCAGGTCGTCGAGCGTGATGCCGAAGGGCTCAAGCCCCATCAGGATCCAGGTCTGGTTGTTGCCGACGCGGCGGTTGAAATCGGCCCATGCCGACACAAAGCTTTTCCAGACTTCGTCGGTTTCGTAGTTGATCCCGATCACCGAGGGCGAAGACAGGATCGGGGTGGGCACAAAGACCTCGCCGATACCGGTGTTCTTCTTGGTCATCACCATCGAGTTGAAGACCGTGTTGATGATCGCATCGGCCTTGCCGGTCTGCACCGCCAGGATCGCCTCGTCGCGGGTCTTGAAGCGCAGGATGTTGGCTTTCGGCAGATAGGCCTTGGTGATCTGGTCCTGCGCCGAACCGAGGTCCACCGCGATGGTGAATTTCGGGTCGTTCAGTTGAGCCCAGGTCAGGCCGCCGAGTTCCGGCTTCGGCGAGATGATGGTGAAGCTGTTATAGTAGGTGGGCGCCGAGAAGCTGACCGAAAGCGCGCGGGTGGGCAGCGCGGTCAGCGCGAAGGCAAGGTCAACCTTGTTCGACTGCACATCAAGGATCGAGTTGGCCCAGCTTGATTCGACGACTTCGAGGTTCACACCCAGCACCGCCGCCATATCCTTGCCCATTTCGACCACGAAACCGCGCCATTCACCGGTGCGCGGATCCTTGTTGAAATAGGGGTCCTCGTTCAGAATGCCCGCAATGCGCAGCGTGCCACGCGCGCGGATTTCATCGACCTTGCTGGTTTGTGCCTGGGCTGCGGTGAACGTGGCGGTCAGCGCCAACGCGGCCGCCGCGACCCCGGTCATCACCCGTTTGTAGAAAGACATCGGACTCTCCCGTGTTGATGCGGCTGCCGCCGCGGATAAAGCTCATGCGCCGACCTTCTGGTTCAGGGTCGGTTGGCAACAAAGCACCCGCTTTCCGGCTTTCGATCAATACAAGATTGATGGGGCAATATACAATTTCCGTTATACCTTACACCACAAACCGCCGAAATGCTGCGCTGCAACGCAGAGTGCTTCAAAGTTTGTTGTAACTCCAAAGGTGTTTTTTGCATCGCGCGGTGGCAGTGTCGCGGCTAGCGTTAGCAAAACGCAACCCTATGCCGGAGTCCACCCCTTGCCCAGACCGCAGGATCATGACGTGCTGATCGCCGGCGCCGGCATCGTCGGGGCCTCGATAGCGTGGCATCTGGCCGAGGCGGGGTTGCGGGTGGCGGTGGCCGATGCAACCGGGCCCGCCGCCGCCGCCTCGGGTGCGTCCGACGGCGCGGTTTCGGTTGCCTCGAAGAAACCCGGCGTGATGGCGCGACTGGCGACCGGATCGTTGCTCTATACGCGTGCGCTCGCCGAACGCGGGCTGCTGGCCGCCGCCTATGCAGCGCGGCCTTCGTATGTGTTCGGCGCAGGTGAGGCCGAAATGGATGCGATTGCGGCGCTGATTGCCAAACTTGCCGCGCTGTCTGGCCCGGTGCGCGTGACCGCCGATGGCGGCGCCGGGCTGCTGGCGGGCGCCGGACCGGGCGTCGAGCGGCTGGTGGCGCTGGAGGGCGAGGGCCACATGCCCGGTCACAAGGCGGTGCGCGCCTACCTTGCGCATCCCGGCATCACCGCGCTCTGGCCCGCGCGCCTCGGCGCCTTCGAGGCAGATGATACCGGCGTCACGATCGATCTTGGCGGGCGGGCGCTGCGGGTGGGGGTGCTGGTCGCGGCGCTTGGGGTTTCGACCGCCGAAATATTCCCCGGCCTGCCGGTGCTGCCGCGCGCCGGGCAACTGATCGTGACCGACGCCGGACCGGTGGGGGCTCTGCCAGGGTCATTGACCGCCGCCGCCTATCTTTTGGCCAAGACCGAAGGGCCGGGCAGCGGCACTCTGCCGCCGGTGGTGATCGACCCTCTTTCCACCGGGCAATTTCTGATCGGATCGTCGCGCGAAGACCACGCCGACCCGACCCGCGTCGATTTTGCCACCATCCGCCGCCTTCTCGGGCGTTCCACCGCCGCTTTTCCCGCGCTGGCCGAGCGTCGGGTGATCCGCGCTTTCGCGGGCATCCGCGCGGCAGTGGCCGATGGCCTGCCGATTGTCGGGCCACTGCCGGGCAATTCACGCGTGATTCTGGCCACCGGGTTCGAGGGCGACGGCATCTGCCTGTCGGCGCTGATCGGGCGCGAGGTGGCGGCGATGGTGCGCGGGGCCAGCCCCGCAACCGACTGGGCCGCCGACCTTTCCGCCCTTGCACCCACCCGCTTTGGTGCAATTCGCAAGGAGCGCGTGGCATGAACGGCACCCTGCTCTGGAACGGCACCGCCCTGCCCTTTCGCGCCGGTGAAACCGTGGCCTCGGCCCTGACCCGCGCCGGTGTGCGGCACTTTGGCACCACGCCGCAGGGTCAGGCGCGCGCACTTTTTTGCGGTATCGGCCAGTGCCAAAACTGCCTCGTGCACGATGGCACCGGTCTCACCGAAGCTTGCCTTTTGCCCTGCCGCGATGGCATGGCGCTGACCGATGCCGGGGCGCGCCATGACTGATGCGCGGATTCTTGTGGTCGGCGCAGGGCTTGCAGGCCTCGCCGCAGCTGCGGCACTGGCGCGCGCCGGGCATCGGGTGCTGGTCGTCGATCAGGCGCTGCGCCCCGGCGGCGCGGTGCACCGCCAGCCCTTGCCGGGCGGGCGCTCGCTTGCCAGCTCGGCGCAGGCGCGGCGTTGGCGCGCGCTGATGGCCGAGGTCGATGCGCAGGGCGCGCGTATTGAAATTGTCTGCAATACCCGCTTTGGCGGCGTTGACCATACCGGCACGGTGCTGCTCACCGGCGAGGGCGCCGCACTGATCAACCCCCGGGCGCTGGTGCTGGCGGTTGGCGCGCGCGAAGCGGTGCAGCCGCGCCCGGGCTGGACCCTGCCCGGTGTGACCACCGCCGGAGCGCTGCAAACCCAGATCAAGACCACCGCCGAGGCCCCTGCGGGCCGGGTTCTGCTGGCCGGCTCGGGCCCGCTGTTGCTGGCGCTTGGGGCGGAACTCGTGCGGCTTGGGCGCCCGCCTTTGGCGATCGTCGAGGCGGGGCGGCCGTTTTCGCGCCCGCTAAGGTCGCTCGGGTTGCCGCTTTCCTACATGGCCGAGGCCGCGCGACACCTTTCGCGGCTGCTGGCCGCGCGGGTGCCGCTTCTGACCGGGGCGCATCTGACCCGGATCAGCGAAGCGGATGGCGCGCTGATGGCCGAGGTCGAAACCCGCAGCGGCGCACGTCGCTTTGCCGCCGACCGCATCGGCCTGCACGATGGCATCCGCACCAATGACACGGGGCTTACCGACTGCGCCGCGCTTCCCGTGCTGCGGCTTGGCGACTGCCGCGAGGCATTGGGCGCCAACGCGGCGCTTGCCGATGGCCGCGCCGGGGGCGAGGCGCTTGCCGCCCGGCTTGCAGGGCAACCCGCGCCGACCGCCAGCACCACACTGGCGCGCGAAGCCTCGGCGCAGGCGCGACTGGCGCAGATTTATGCCCATGATGGCGCCACGCGGCTTGCAGGCCTACCCGACGACACGGTGATTTGCCGCTGCGAAATGCGCACGCTTGCCGATCTGCGCACACTCGGCCCCGCCCCCACCACCCGCCAGTTGCGCCTTGATGGCCGCTTTGGCATGGGCGCCTGTCAGGGCCGTTTTTGCGCTGAATGGGTTGCGCGCATTGCCAGCCCCATTGCGCCGCACGCCTTGGGCATGCCGCGCTGGCCCGCCCGCCCGATTTCGGTGGCCGATCTGCTGGCCGCGCCCGATCTGACCTTAGGAGAGACCAAATGACCCTTGCCGCCCGCGCCCCGCGCAGCGCCCGTTTTGCTGTCACCAACCCGTTCAGCGGCGCACAACTGGCCGAACTGCCGCAGGCAAGCGATGCCGAGGTGCTGGCTACCGTCGCCCGCGCCCGCGCCGCCGCCGCCGCATTCCGTGGCTCCACCCCCTATGAGCGGCGCGAGTTGCTCAACCGACTTGCGGCATTGCTGGAGCGCGATGCGGAACTGATTGCGCAAACGATCAGCGCCGAGATGGGCAAGACCATCACCGAAGCGCGCGGCGAGGCACGGCGGGCGCAAAACACCCTGCGCCTGTCGGGCGATGCCGCGACCTTTCTCGATGGCGAGGTGCTGCATTGCGGCATCGTTTCGGGCGGCAAGGACCGGCAGGCGGTTGTAACCTATGTGCCGACCGGCGTTGTGGCCGCGATCACGCCCTTCAACTACCCGGTCAACCTGCTCTGCCACAAGCTGGGGCCTGCGATTGCGGCAGGCAATGCGGTGGTGGTGAAGCCCTCGCCCAAGGCACCGCTGGCCGCCGACCATCTGGTGCGGCTGACCAGCGAGGCGGGCTTTCCGCGCGACCTCGTGCAGATCGTGCACGGCGGGGCGGAACCGGCGCTGGCGCTTGCCCGCGGGCCGATCGACCTGCTGAGCTTCACCGGCGGGCCGCAGGCGGGGTTGGCGCTGAAGCGCGCCTCGGGCCTTGTGCGCTGCCTGATGGAACTGGGCGGCAATGACCCGCTGTTTGTGATGCCCGATGCTGATCTTGATGCAGCAGCCGCCACCGCCGTCGGCCACCGCTTTGAAATTGCAGGGCAAAGCTGCGCCGCTGTGAAAAAGCTCTATGTCCACTCGGCGGTGCAGGCGGCCTTTACCGAACGCTTGCTGGCGCTGGTGGCCGATCACCGCTATGGCGACCCGGCGCAAGACGCCACGCAGATGGGCACGGTGATCGACCTCGCCGCCGCCGGTGACCTTGCAGCGCGCCTTGCCGAGGCGCAGGCGGCGGGCGCGCGTTTGCTGGCGGGCGGCACCGCGCAGGGCACGCTGTTCGCCCCCACGGTCATCGCCGATGTGCCGCTGAGCACCCGCTTGATGGCGACCGAAACCTTCGGCCCGGTGCTGGCGATGCGCAGCTTTGATAGCCTTGATGCCGCGATGGCCGAGGTCAACGCCTCGGAGTTTGGCCTGCAAGCGGGCATCTTCACCAACGATCACGCCGCCATCCGCCGCCTGTCGCGCGGGTTGCAGGTGGGCGGGGTGATGGTCAACGAAGGCCCCGATTTCCGCGCCGAGCATGTGCCCTTTGGCGGCGTCAAGGGCTCGGGGCTAGGGCGCGAGGGCGTGCGCATCGCGCTGCGCGAAATGTCCGAAACCCGCGTCGTGATCGACTGATCGCTGGCCGCAACCCAAAGGAAACGCCGATGACCACCCCAACCCGTTTCGACGGTGTCTTTACCGCACTCGTTACGCCTTTCACCGCCACCGGCGCAGTCGATTGGGACGCCTTCGACCGCCACCTTGACCGCCAGCTTGCAGCGGGCATCGCGGGGCTCGTGCCGGTCGGCACCACCGGCGAGGCGGCGACCCTTGGCGATGACGAAGCGCTGGCGCTGATTGCGCGCACCGTGGCGCGGGCCAAGGGGGCGGCCTATGTGTTGGCCGGCACCGGCAGCAATGCGACCGCGAAAACGGTTGCCGCCACCCGCCGCGCGGTTGAGGCCGGGGCCGACGGGGTGCTGGTGGTGACGCCCTATTACAACAAGCCCACGCAAGCGGGGCTGGTGGCGCATTTCGCCGCCGTGGCCGAGGCGGCGGGGGCGGCGGATGTGATGCTTTATTCGGTGCCGGGCCGCGCCGGGGTGGCGATTGCGCCGCAGACGGCGGCGGAACTGGCGGCGGCTTGCGCAAATATCGTGGCGATCAAAGAGGCGGGGGGCGATGTGGCGCGCGTAACCGCCTTGCGCGCCGCCTGCGGACCCGGTTTCGTGGTGCATTGCGGCGATGACGGGCTGGCGCTGCCGTTCTTCGCGCTCGGCGCGCGGGGCCTGACCTCGGTGCTGTCAAACTACGCCCCGGCGGAATGTGTGGCGCTTTGGCAGGCATGGTCGAGCGGTCGAACCGCCGAAGCGCTGGCGCTGCATGAACGCCTGGCGCCGCTTGCCGCCGCGATGTTCATCGAGGCCAGCCCCGCCCCGGTCAAGCACGCGCTGGCCCATGCGGGCCATATGGGCGCCGGTCTGCGGTTGCCGCTGGTGGGGCTGATGCCCGCATCCGCCGCCGCGCTGGAGGCGGAACTGGCGCGGTTCGCGGGCTAGGCCCGCGCCACATCGGCCAGTGCCGCATCGTAAAGCGCAAGCCCCGCGCCCTCGGCGCTTGCCCCTTCCGATAGTGCCCGGCGCCAGCCGCGCGCGCCGGGGCGGCCGTGGAAAAGCCCGAGCATGTGGCGGCTGATCTGATGCAGCCGCCCGCCGCCAGCCAGATGCGAAGCAATGTAGGGCCGCATCGCCTCGGCCACGGCAAAGGCACTTGCCGGGCCGGGCAGACCGAAAAGCGCGGCATCGGCACCGCCCAGAATGTTCCACGGCTCGTGGTAGGCGGCACGGCCCACCATGACCCCATCCAGCCCCTCGGCCAGCAAAGCTACAGCATCCGCAAGGCTGCCCACGCCACCGTTGAGCGAGATGTGCAAATGCGGATAGGCGCGCTTCGTTGCCAGCACCAAGGGGTAGTCGAGCGGCGGAACCTCGCGATTTTCGCGTGGCGAAAGCCCCTGCAACCACGCCTTGCGGGCGTGGATGATGAAGCGGCGCACCCCGGCAGCCGCAACGGTTTCCACAAATGCGGGCAGAGCCTCGGCAGGGGTCTGGTCGTCAACCCCGATCCGGCATTTTACCGTCACCTCAACCCCCGAGACCTCGGCCATGGCTGCCACGCAATCGGCCACCAGCCCCGGCGTTTTCATCAGCACCGCGCCGAACGCGCCTGATTGCACCCGATCAGACGGGCAGCCGCAGTTCAGGTTGATCTCGTCATAGCCCCAATCAGCCGCAATCCGCGCCGCCTTGCGCAGTTCGGCAGGGTCAGACCCGCCCAGTTGCAGCGCCACCGGATGCTCGGCGGGGGCAAAATCAAGCAACCGCGCACGGTCGCCGTGAATGACCGCCGGCGCCGTGACCATTTCGGTATACAAGAGCGCGCCATGGCTGATCTCGCGGTGAAAACGGCGGCAATGGCGGTCGGTCCAGTCCATCATGGGGGCAACGCTAAGCCGCGCGGCGGTGCGGGTGATGGACGGTTGCGGTGATGGGCGGGTTTGCATTGCGGCTCCCTGGGGGCAGGCGCGCCGGACCTAGCACAGAGCGCCGCCTTGGGAAACCCGCCAGCGCCGCTTTGGCGCATGGGCAGCTCGGCACGCCCGCGCTATAGCAGGGCGACCCACACCCGGAGGCCCAAATGACAATCCGCCTGACCACACTCGCGCACGGGGGCGGCTGCGGCTGCAAGATGTCGCCGGCGCTGCTCGATGAAATCTTGTCCGGCCTGCCCATGCAGCTGCGCGACCCCGCAATGCTGGTGGGCATCGAAACCAAGGATGATGCCATCGTCTACCGCATCAACGACACCACGGCGGTGGTGGCGACCACCGATTTCTTCATGCCGGTGGTCGATGACCCCTATGACTTCGGCGCCATCGCCGCGGCCAACGCGCTTTCCGATGTCTATGCGGTGGGCGGCAAGCCGCTGTTTGCGCTGGCGATTGCAGGCATGCCGGTGGGCACGCTCGAGGTTGCCACGATAGGCCAGATCATGGCGGGCGGTGCCGATATGGCGGCCCGGGCGGGCATTCTGATCGGCGGCGGCCATTCGATCGACACGCCCGAGCCGATTTACGGGCTGGCGGTGGTGGGTATCGTGCACCCCGACCGTATCAAGCGCAACTGCACCGCGCGGGCGGGCGATGTGCTGGTGCTGGGCAAGGCCTTGGGCGTGGGCGTGCTAAGCCACGCGCTGAAGCAAAACGGGCTAAGTGCGGCCGACTACGCGGAATTTCTCGCCTCCACCACCATGCTCAACAGCATCGGCACCGATTTCGGGGCAATGGATCAGGTGCACGCGATGACCGATGTCACCGGCTTTGGGCTGATGGGCCATCTGACCGAAGTCTGCGAAGGGTCCGGCCTTGGGGCGCGGCTGCGGCTGGCCGATATTCCGCTGCTTGCGGCCGCCGTGCCGCATGCGCAGGCAGGCCACAATACCGGCGCGGGCACCCGCAACCGCGCCACGCATGAAGACCATGTGCATCTGCCCCAAGGCCTGCAAGACTGGCACCGCAACCTGCTGTTTGATCCGCAAACGTCGGGGGGCCTGCTGGTAGCGGTCGCCCCCGAAGCCGCGGCCAAGGTGCTGGAAATGTTCCATGCGCAGGGGTATGCGGCGGCGGCGATCATTGGTGAAATGGTGGCGGGTGCCGCGCAAATCACTGTCACCGGCTGACCGCGCGGCGGTTGCACCGGCCCGCCCGCTCGCCTAGCCTGCGCTGCGAAAGGGGGGCACATGCGCGCCGCCGACCGCATCGCCAAAGCCCTGCCCGGCCAGCCGGTTCTGGTGTCGTGCCAGAAGGACGAAGGGCCATTTCTGCTCGAATTCGTGGCACACCACCTCGCGCTCGGCTTCGCCGCCGTGCTGATCGCCTCGAACGACTGCACCGACGGGTCGGACGCGCTGCTGGATGCGCTGCAAGAAGCGGGGTTTTGCGGGCACGTTCGCCACAGCGTCGCGGCAGGCGAGATGCCGCAGGTGCATGGCTTTGCCGCGTTGCGCCAAAGCTTTCCGCTGAACCTTGCAAGCTGGCTGATGGCGCTCGACACCGACGAGTTTCTGAACATCCACGCGGGCCTGGGCCTGTTACCAGACCTCTTGGCCGAGATCCCGCCCGAGGTCGATATTCTGGCGCTCAATTTCGCCAACTTCGGCAACCAGCCGCACCAGCGCTGGCAACCGGGCGCGGTCTGCGCGCGCTTCCGCTACCGACTGCCGCTGGCGCACAAGAGCAATGCGCCGATAAAATCGCTGACCCGCACGCCCGCGAACTTTGGCGCGGTGCACAGCCATTCAATGGTGCGTTTTCGCCTGCAAAGACCGATCGAGGTGATGCGCGCCGATGGCTCGCGGTTTGCGCTGCCGCCCGAGGCGCGGCTTTTCGATCACCTGCGCCGCTTTCAGCCCGACCAGATCGCACATGACCTTGCGCAGGTGAACCACCACCCGATCAAGACCTACGACAGTTTCCTGCTGCGCCGCGCGCGCGGCCGTGGCGGGGTGCCGCTTTCGCCAGATGCAAAACTGCGCCATACCGACGCCTACTTCCTCGACCGTGCCGCCGCAGACCAGCGCGATGACAGTATCGAGACCTACCGCGCGGCAACCGAAACCCTGTTGGCCGAAATGCGCGCCCGGGCAGCGGTGCGGGCCGCCGAGGATGCCTGCCTTGCCAGCTATCGCGCGCGGCTTGCGGCGCTTCAGGCATAGCAAAAGGCGCCGTCTTGCGACGGCGCCTTGCGCGAAATTGTAGCAAAGATCAGCGCTTGGAGAACTGGAAGCTCTTGCGGGCCTTGGCTTTGCCGTATTTCTTGCGTTCCACCACGCGGCTGTCGCGGGTCAGAAAGCCGGCGGCCTTGAGCGCGCCGCGCAGTTCGGGCGTGTAAAGTTGCAGCGCCTTCGAGATGCCGTGCTTGACCGCGCCGGCCTGGCCCGAAAGCCCGCCACCCGCAACCGTTGCCATCACGTCGAATTCGCCTTCCACACCGGCCACGGTGAAGGGCTGCTTGAGGATCATCTGCAGCACCGGGCGGGCAAAGTATTCGGCCATCGGCTTGCCGTTCACCACCACATTGCCTTTGCCGGGCTTGATCCAGACACGGGCGACCGCATCCTTGCGCTTGCCGGTGGCATAGGAACGCCCCAGCGCGTCGCGCTGCGGCTGGCGCGGGGCGGCGACCGGTGCGGCGGCGGCCGGGGTGCCCGCCACGGCGGCCTTCAGATCGTCGAGGGATTTGAGGTCTTCAACCATCTTCATGCGCTCCGGGTGTTTTTCGGGTTCAGCGACGCAACATCGAGAACCTCGGGCTGCTGCGCTTCATGGGGATGCGCGCTACCTGCATAAACGCGCAGGTTCGACATCTGCTGGCTGCCCAGACGGTTGCGCGAAATCATCCGCTCAACCGCCTTGATCACCACGCGCTCGGGGTGCGCGCCGTCGAGCACCTGTGCCGCGGTGCGGAACTTGATGCCGCCCGGAAAGCCGGTGTGCCAGAAATACTTCTTGTCGGCGCGCTTGTTGCCGGTCATCTGCACCTTGTCGGCGTTGATGACGATCACGTTGTCGCCCATGTCCATGTGCGGCGTGAAGGTGGGCTTGTGCTTGCCGCGCAAGCGCATGGCGACGATCGTGGCGAGACGGCCCAGAACGATGCCTTCGGCATCAATCAGGATCCATTTCTTCTCGATATCCGCCGGGGTAGCGGTAAAGGTTTTCATTGGCGTTCGGCCCTTCGATAGCTTTTGGCTTCGGATGGCGGCTTTTGCGGCAAATTCACGCGCGGGTCAAGCGCCAATTCGGCATTATTCAGATGCGTTTTCCGTGCGTTACAAAATAGGTATCATATTACCCCACGCTACGCGCTTCACAGCCGCCCCAATCACCGCCTGGGCGGGATCGAATAGGTCATCGCGGCGCGGGCCACCGGCTCGGGCATCCCTTCCGAGTAGATCAGCACATCGCCCACCGCGAGGCTGCGCCCGAGTTTCAGCAGCCGGGTTTCGGCGATCAGGTCCACCCCCGCCGCAGGCTTGCGCAGAAAATCGAGGCTGGCCGAAGTGGTAACGGCCAGCGCCACAGGGCCGATGCGCGAGAGGATTGCCAGATACACCGCCACATCGGCCAGCGCAAAGATCGAGGGGCCGGAAACCGTGCCGCCGGGGCGCAGGTGGCGCCCGGCGACGCGCAACCGCACGCTGATGCCCTCGGGCGTCAGCCGCTCAACGGCAAAATCTTCGGCAACCTGCGCAAACTCGCGCACAAGAAAGGCGCTGAGCGCGGCCGCGTCCATCTGGTGTTGCATCTTCCCTCCCGTCGCTTGCGCCCCTAAGGTTTCGGCAAACGGAGGGGAATGACAATGCCCGAATTGATTGAACGCAGCGTTGCAGGCGGGGTGGCGCGGCTGGTGATGAACTCGCCCGCCAATTACAACGCGCTGTCAGATGCGATGCTGGCGGCGCTGAGGGCGGCGTTCACCGAACTGGCCGATGACCGCGCGGTGCGGGTGGTGGTGCTGGCGGGCGCGGGCAAGGCGTTTTGCGCCGGGCATGACCTGAAAGAAATGCAGGCGGGCCGCACCGCCCCTGACAAGGGGCGCGCCTATTTTGCCGACCTTTTTGCGCGCTGCGCCGAAGTGATGCAGATGATCCCTGCCCTGCCGCAGCCGGTGATTGCCGAGGTGCAGGGCATCGCCACCGCGGCGGGTTGCCAGCTGGTCGCAAGCTGCGACATGGCGGTGGCGGCTGCGGGCACGCGGTTTGGCGTCAACGGCGTCAACATCGGGTTGTTCTGTTCGACCCCGATGGTCGCCCTGACCCGCAACGTGCCGCGCAAGGCGGCGTTCGAGATGCTGACCACGGGCGAATTCATCGACGCGGCGCGGGCGCGCGATCTGGGGCTGGTAAACCGGGTCGTGGCACCCGAGGCACTGCGCGCCGAGACCGCAGCACTGGCATCGCTTATCGCATCCAAGCTCGGCGCCGCGGTCAAGATCGGCAAGCGCGCGTTTTACGAGCAGATCGAGATGGGGCTGGCGGGCGCCTACGAACACGCGGCGGCAGTGATGGTGGAAAACATGCTCTGGCGCGACACCAATGAAGGGATTGCGGCGTTTCTCGAAAAACGCAAGCCGGATTGGGCATGACACGCGCCGGGGATTTCACCCCCCCGGAGCCCCCGTGGGGTATTTCGGCGTTGAAGACGCCGGTCAGCCGATCAGGCCGAGCGCGGGAAAGGTTTCGAGAAGCCAGTAGGAAAAGGCCGAGAAGGCACCCGTCAGAAGCGCAAGACCAACCGCCACCAGAAGCGCGCCCATCAGCCGCTCGATCAGTTTCATGTGGCGCTTGAGGCGGTTCATCACGCCGATGGCGCGGCTGATGAAGATGGCGGCCAGGAGGAAGGGAATGCCCAGACCCGCAGCATAGACCGCAAGCAGCGCCGTGCCGCGCGCCATTTCGCCACCCGAGGCCGCAATCGACAGGATCATGCCCAGTTGCGGGCCGATGCAGGGGGTCCAGCCAAAGGCAAAAGCGAGGCCGAGCACATAGGCGCCCATCGCCGAGCCGCCTTTTTCGCCCGCATCGAGGCGCGCTTCGCGATCGAGGATCGGGATCCGGTAAAGGCCAAGAAAATGCAGGCCGAGGCCGATTACCACAATGCCCGAGATGCGCGAAAACCACTCCTGATTCTGCAGGAAGAACCGGCCAAAGAATGACGCGGTGAAGCCCAGAATCAGGAACACCGTCGAAAGCCCGAGCACGAAGAAGATGGCGGGCAAGACCGCGCTGCGGCGCCCTTCGCGCAGATCGCCCATGCTGACGCCGCCCATATAGGCCAGATAGGGGGGCACAATCGGCAGCACACAGGGGCTGAGGAATGACAAAAGCCCCGCCAGCAGCGCCACAAAGGCGGCCGGCAGGAACGAGGCGTCGATGATGTCTATGCCGAACATGAGATTCATCTAGCCGTTCGGCACCGCACTGTCACGCCTGCAAGCATCACAACCGCGTGGACAAATCGCCCCACCGCGCCCGGCTGGCAGCACCGGGGGCCAACGCGCAGGATAAGCGTCTGCCTGATCCGCCAGCGCGGCCGCTCAATGCCAAAACGCCGGGCGTGATGCCCGGCGTCTTCGCTTTTCATCTGGCTTCAGCGTGCCAGCGACCACCAGCCGCGCCTTTTCGGTTTGGCCTCCGCTTCGGGGGCGGGGACCGGGTCGAGCGGTGGCTGCGGCACCGGTGCCGTGGCCGCCTCGGGCGGCTTGGCAACCTGCAAAGGTTCCGCTGCGGGTTCCGCTATGGGTTCTGCTGTGGCCTCAGGCGCCTCGGCAGGTGCCGGTTCGGCGGCGGGCCTGGCCTTGGTCGACCGCGACCGCGGCGGCTTGGCGGGCGCGGGCGCGGGTGCGGCTTCAACCGCCGTCTCGGCCTTCGCACGCGGCTTGCGCACGCGGCTTGAGGTTTTCTTCGGCGCTTCCGCAGTGGTTTCGGAAGGCTGCTTTGCATCCGCCTCGGCAGCGGTCTCGGCGACCTCGGCGGCGGGCACTGGCGCGACCGCAGCGCCCGCGTTCGAGCGTGATGAGCGCGAGCGGCGACTGGTCCGTGGCGGTTTGGTTACAGGCGTGTCGCCTTCGGCGGCAGGCGCCAAGGGTGCCTCGACACCCGGCGAGGCCAGCTCGGCCGCGGCAAGCGGCTCATCCCCCTCGTCTTCGTCCTCGTCGCCGACAGCTTCGGCAAGCTCGCCGTTGGCTCCGGCATCACTCTCCGGTTTCTTCTTGCGCCGACGACGGCGCTTCTTCTTTTTCGGGCCTTCGTCGCCCGAGGCAATGGCTGCCGCCTTGGGTGCAGGCGCCTCTGCGGCCTCTTCAGCCTCTTCGACGTCTTCGGCGATGTCCTCGTCTTCCTCGTCGATTTCGGCCATCAGCCGCGGATCGGCCGCAGCCACCGCGTGCGTGACCTCGGGCACGTTGCGGGTGGCGGTCTTGAACTTCTCAAGCGTGAAATCGGGGCTGATCAGATCGGGATCGGCCTCGATCCGCACCGAAAGCCCATAGCGCGCCTCGATCCCTGCGATGTGGTCGCGCTTGGCGTTCATCAGATAGTTGGCCACCGCCACCGGCGCCTTGACCAGCACCTCGCGCGAGCGCTTGCGGGTGCCCTCTTCCTCGATCTGGCGCAAGATCTGCAGCGCCATGCTGTCATCCGAGCGGATCACCCCGGTGCCGTGGCAATGCGGGCAGGGCTGGGTGGTCATTTCAATCATGCCGGGGCGCAGGCGCTGGCGGCTCATCTCCAGCAGGCCGAAGCCCGAGATGCGGCCCACCTGAATCCGCGCGCGGTCGGTTTTCAGCTTTTCTTTCAGCCGCTTCTCGACCGATGCGTTGTTGCGCCGCTCTTCCATGTCGATGAAGTCGATCACGATCAGCCCGGCCAGGTCGCGCAGCCGCAACTGCCGCGCTATTTCCTCGGCGGCTTCGAGGTTGGTCTTGAGCGCGGTATCCTCGATCGAGCCTTCCTTGGTGGAGCGGCCCGAGTTCACGTCGATCGCCACCAGCGCCTCGGTGATGCCGATCACGATATAGCCGCCCGACTTGAGCTGCACCGTCGGGTTGAACATCGCGCCAAGGTAGCTTTCCACGCCAAAGCGCGCGAACAGCGGCAATTGGTCGGCGTAATGCTTCACGTTCTTGGCATGCGACGGCATGATCATTTTCATGAAGTCCTTGGCGGTGCGGTAGCCGCGGTCGCCTTCCACCAGAACTTCGTCGATCTCCTTGCTGTAAAGATCGCGGATCGACCGCTTGATCAGATCGCCCTCTTCATAGACCGGGGCGGGCGCGATCGAGCGCAGCGTAAGGTCGCGGATCTGTTCCCAAAGCCGCATCAGATATTCATAGTCGCGCCGGATCTCGGTGCGGGTGCGCTGGCTACCCGCGGTGCGGATGATCAGCCCGGCACCCTGCGGCACCTCCATCTCGCCCGCGATTTCCTTGAGCTTCTTGCGATCGACGATATTGGTGATCTTGCGGCTGATGCCGCCGCCGCGCGCGGTGTTGGGCATCAGCACGCAGTAGCGCCCGGCAAGGCTGAGGTAGGTGGTCAGCGCCGCACCCTTGTTGCCGCGCTCTTCCTTGACCACCTGCACCAGCATGATCTGGCGCACCTTGACCACTTCCTGAATCTTGTAACGGCGCGGGCGCGGTTTGCGCTGCGCCTGGATTTCATCCGACAGATCCTCATCGGCGACCGATTCAATCTCGTCATCGGTTTCCGAGGCGTGGTCGGCGGCCACATAGGCCTCGGCTTCTTCGCCGTTGCCGTTGCCGTTGGCAACTGGGGCTGCGGGCTCAACCAGAGGCGCGACATCAACCACTGCCTCGTCAGGCTCCGCTTCCAGATCGACCACCCCCATGCCGGGAATGTCTTCGCTGCGTGTCACCGCATCGGCCTCGGCTGCGCGCTCGGGCCTAGGCGCTGCGCTGCGCGAACCGCCACCCGAACCGGCGCCGGAGCGGCGGCGCGGGCGGCCGTTTTCTTCGGCCTCCTCACGCTCGGCATAGGCGCGCTCTTCCTCGATCAGCGCCTGACGGTCGGCAACCGGGATCTGGTAATAATCCGGATGGATTTCCGCAAAGGCAAGAAACCCGTGGCGATTGCCGCCGTAATCGACAAAGGCCGCCTGCAGCGAGGGTTCGACCCGCGTGACCTTCGCCAGATAAATGTTCCCGGCCAGTTGCCGCTTGTTTATCGTCTCAAAGTCAAATTCTTCGACCTTGTTTCCGTCCACCACCACGACGCGGGTTTCTTCCGCGTGGGTGGCATCGATCAGCATCTTCTTTGCCATGTGTCCAATTCTCGCACGGCCCACCGCGCAACCGGCCAAAAAGCCGCGCGCAAACTGGGGCGTGATGATGTGTTGCAGCGCCAAGGCGCGTGGTCATGGGCACCGGCACGGCGACCAGTTGCCTGCCCGCCCCCTGTTTCCCAATCGCTGCGCGCATCTTTGCCATTTGCCCAAAGCACCCCGTTACCGGCGCACCCATAATGAAACCCTTGGCCAATCAAGGCCTTGCGGGCGAATTTGCGGCCTTGCGGCCAATCGGATGGCGTCTGCACCAGCCACCTTTTCGGGCGGCAACACGGCGCTTCGCCAGCGAATCTCATGCGCACCGGGCGGCGCGCATGACGCTGCCTCGGCACTGCGCCGACATTAGCGGCCTTGCCGCGTCAAACACAATCGGTTTTTCGTAACCGAAGCGTTACCTGGCCCCCTTCGACCGCGTCTGCTCCAGCGAATTATCCCACCGGGGGTGAATTGCGCCTCGCGCGCAAGGGGGGGGCACGCAGCCCCTGCCCCGCCCGCGGCACGCGCCGCGCCTAAAGATAGTCGCCCCGGCTCAACCCGTATTTCGCCATCTTTTCGTTCAGCGTGCGCCGCGGCAGACAGAGCTCGTCCATCACCGCGGTGATCGCGCCCTTGTGGCGGCGCATCGTATTGTCAATCAACATGCGCTCGAAGCTCTCGACATAGTCTTTCAGCGGCTTGCCCTCGGTGGTCATGGCAGGGCCCGCGTCTTCGTTATCCGCCATCAGGAGCGAGGCGATCGAGCCGGTGCCGCGGCGGTTTTGCAGCACCGCGCGCTCGGCGATGTTGATCAGCTGGCGCACATTTCCCGGCCAGGGCGCCTGTAACAGTTGCGCCGCCTCTTGGGCGGTAATCACCGGCGCCGGGCAGCCGTATTCCTCGGCAAATTGCTCGGACATCCGCGCGAACAGCGTCAGAATGTCCTCGCCACGGTTGCGCAGCGGCGGCAGCAAGATCTTCAGCGCGGCGAGGCGGAAGTAAAGATCGGCGCGCAGCGCGTCTTCCACCGTGCGGCCCTCGCCATGGGTGTTGCAGATGGCGATCACCCGCGTTTCGGCCGGGGTGCCCTGCTCGTTGATGAAGGTCAAAAGCCGCGCCTGCAGGCCTTGGCTCAGCGCCTCGATATCCTCAAGGCAGAGCGTTCCGCCGCGGGCGTCTTCCACCAGCGGCAGCCCGCCGCCCTCGCCTGCCGGTCCAAACAGCTTGGCCGCCAGCACGTCTTCGGTATACGCCGCGCAGGAAACCACCACGAACCGCTTGCCCGCCCGCGGCCCCACGGCGTGCAGCGCATGCGCCGCCAGGGTCTTGCCGGTGCCGGTTTCGCCGTCGATCAGCACATGGCCATCGGCTTGCCCCAGGTCGAGAATGTCCTCGCGCAACCGCTCCATCGGCGCCGAGCCGCCGATCAGCTTGCCCATCACCTGCGCACCCTCCGCCAGATCGCGGCGCAGCGCGCGGTTATCCAACGTCAGCCGCCGTGCCTGCGTGGCGCGCTTGGCCAGTTCGGTCATGCGGTCCGGGTTGAACGGCTTTTCCAGAAAATCCATGGCGCCCATGCGCATCGCCTCAACCGCCATCGGCACATCGCCATGGCCGGTGATCATGATCACCGGCAGCGCCGAATCGAGGCTCATCAGCCGTTTGAGAAAGGCCATCCCGTCCATGCCGGGCATCCGGATGTCAGAAATCACCGCCCCGGGCCAATCCGCCCCGACCACCTTCAACGCCTCTTCCGCCGATGCAAAGGCGACGGCATCAAACCCCGACAACGCCAGCCATTGCGACACCGATTGCCGCAGGTCTTCCTCGTCATCGACCACCGCAACTTTCATCAACCGCGCCATCAAATCTACTCCGCTGCCCTGGGCGTTTCGCCCTTTTTGCTGTCTGCCGCGAGCGGCAGCTTGACCTCGAAAATCGCGCCGCCCTTGTCCGCATTGCGCGCCGTCAGCCGCCCGCCAAGGTCTTTCACGATCCCCGAGGAAATCGCCAGACCAAGGCCGGTGCCCTCGCCCGGCTTCTTGGTGGTCCAGAACGGCTCGAACAACTTTTCAAGGTCGGAAAGACCGGGCCCGTTGTCCTCAACGATCAAGATCGCCGTCTCCTCCGCGCTCAGGCGCAGGTCGATATGCGGCTCCTGCACAGACTTGGTGGCATCAAGCGCATTGCGCAAGAGGTTGATGATAACCTGTTCCAGCCGGATCCGGTCGGCCAGCACCACCACTGGCCGCCGCGGCACAGAGCGTGAAATCTTCACCGTGCGCGCCCGCAACTGCGGCTCCATCATCGCCAGCGCTGATGACAAAGCGGCACGAACATCCACCTCTTCAAAGGCTTCTCCGCCCTTTCTCGCGTAAGATTTGAGCTGGCGCGTAATCGCCCCCATACGTTCGATGAGGTCGTCGATGCGCTGAAACGACGATAGCGCTTCTTCAGGCCGACTGCGCTGCAAAAGCAGTCGCGCGCCGGCAAGATAGGTCTTCATCGCCGCAAGTGGCTGGTTCAGCTCGTGGCTTACCGCCGCACTCATCTCGCCAAGGGCCGCCAGCTTGGACGATTGCGCCAGCGTCTGCTCGGCCACCGCCAAATCCTTCTGCACCCGCTCGCGCTCGGCGATCTCTCGCACCAGCCGTGCGTTCAGCACCCGCAACTCCGCCGACTCGCGCCGATACACCGCCGACTGCACCCGCGCGCGCCGCGACAGCAAATAAAACACCGCCGCCATCAGAATCGCAAACCCCATGATCTCGAGCGCCAGCACCGCATTCACGCGCTGGCGCACTGAATCGTAGCTGGTGAACGAAACCATGCGCCAGCCGCGAAACGGCAGCCGGGCATCGGCGCGCATCACCGCCGCGCTGCCGAGGTAGGCATCAGGCGCCGACCCGGCCCAGTCGCTGGTCGCCTGCAACGCGCGTTGCAGCGCGTTTGGCGCCGCCGGCGCGGCCAAGGCCTCGGCCAGCGACAATCCGCGCCACCGGGTCTGGGTTGACAAGATGACCTTGCCTTCGCTGTTGGTCACCGCCACCGCGTCCGATATGCCCGCCCAACTGCGCTCGAACTTCGCCAGATCGGTCTCGACAACGATCACCCCCAACGCGCGACCATCGGCCAGAAGCACCCGCGAATAGAGAAACTCGGTGGCGCCGCCGTCCTTGGTGCTGGTGCTGAACACGGTATCGCGCGACCGTATCGCATCAACAAAGAACACGTCGGTTGCATAGATCTTGCCCAGCAGATTGCGGTTGGTAGCCCCTACCGTGCGCCCGTTCACATCCAGCAGCCGGATCGAGGCCGCCTCGATCTCGCGCCGGGCCGAAATCAACCGCGCCGAGGTCAGCGAAAAATCGCCCGTTTGCAGCGCGGTAATCAGCCCCGGATCGCGCGCCAGCAGCAGCGGCACCACCGAGGTGCGCTGCAGCTCGGACATCACGTTACCCGAATAAAGCGCAAGCCGCAGGTCGGCCCGCACCCGAGTGGTTTCGGTAAAGCGCTCGGTGAGCCAGGCATTGGTGGCCCAAATCACCCCGGCCGCGGTAACCAGAATGGCAGCCACCACCACCCGCAGCAAAATCCCCCGCGACCGCGCGGGCTCGGACTCTACCGGCGTGGTCAGATCTGGAATGGGCGGGCTCGCAGGCATGCTCCAACTTAGGCGAGCTTGCCCCGCGCCTCAAGCGCCGAGGCTCACGCCGAGGCCATCACCCCGGCCAACGCGCGGAAGAGCGCCGATCCGTCGGTGCCGCCCTGTGCGGCTTCCACCGCCCGTTCGGGGTGCGGCATCATCCCCAGCACCCGCCGGTTCGGGCTCAGCACGCCCGCGATGTCGTCCGTCGAGCCATTGGGGTTGGCGGCATAGCGAAAGGCCACCCGGTCGTCGCCCTGCAAACGCGCCAGCCCCTCGGCATCGATCGAATAGTTGCCGTCATGATGCGCGACGGGAAACACCACCTCGGTCGCCGCCGCATAGCCCGCAGTATAGGCGCTGTCGGTGGTTGCCACCCGCAGCGTCACCGGCTTGCAGATGAATTTCAGCCCCGCGTTGCGCATCAACGCCCCCGGCAACAGCCGCATTTCGGTCAGCACCTGAAAACCGTTGCAGATACCAAGCACATAGCCACCGCGCGCTGCATGCGCCGCAATCGCGCGCGCCACCGGGCTTTGCGCCGCAATCGCGCCGCAACGCAGGTAGTCGCCATAGGAATACCCGCCCGGCACCCCGACAATGTCGGTGCCCGCCGGCAACTCGGTCTCCTTGTGCCAGACCTGCACCACCTCGGCCCCGGCCAGTTCGAACCCGCGCGCCAGGTCGCGGTCGCAGTTCGACCCCGGAAAGGTAATGACAGCAGCCTTCATCGCTTGCCCCTTTCGGCTTCTTCAACGTGAAAATACCCCGCGTGGGGTCCGGGGGGCGCGAAGCCCCCCGGCCTTGTCACACAATCTCGATGTCGAATTTCTCGATCACGGTGTTGGCCAGCAGCTTTTCGCACATCGCCCGCACCTCGGCCTCGGCCGCCGCGCGGTCGGTCGTGGCCAGATCGATGTCGATCACCTTGCCCTGCCGCACCCGGCCGACGTCGGCAAAGCCGAGTGTGGTCAGCGCATGGCGCACCGCCTCGCCCTGCGGGTCGAGCACCGCATCCTTCAGCATCACATGCACGCGCGCCTTCATGCACTTCTCCTCAGTTGATCAAGGTCGGCTTTGGCATCGTGGTGGCGTTGGTGGGCAGCACGCCCAGCCGCCGCGCGACCTCGGTATAGGCGTCGGTCAGGCTGCCCAGATCGCGGCGGAATACGTCTTTATCCAGCTTTTGCCCGGTCTTGACATCCCACAGCCGGCAGCTGTCGGGGCTGATCTCGTCGGCCACGATCAGCCGCATGAAATCGCCATCCCAGACGCGGCCGATCTCGATCTTGAAATCGATCAGCTTGATGCCCACCGAATAGAACACCCCCGAGAGGAAATCGTTCACCCGCAGCGCCAGCGCCACGATGTCATCCAGATCCTGCTGGTTGGCCCAGCCAAAGGCGACGATATATTCCTCGCTCACCATCGGGTCGCCCAAGGCATCGTTCTTGTAGCTGTATTCGACAATCGGGCGCGGCAGTGCCATGCCTTCTTCCAGCCCCAGCCGCTTGGCGATCGAGCCTGCGGCGAAGTTGCGCACGATCACCTCAAGCGGGATGATCTCGACCTGCCGGATCAGCTGCTCGCGCATATTGAGCGTGCGGATGAAATGCGTCGGCACGCCGACGTTGCCGAGGCCCGTCATGAAAAACTCGCTCAGGCGGTTGTTCAGCACGCCCTTGCCCTCGAACACGGCTTTTTTCTGCGCGTTGAAGGCGGTGGCGTCATCCTTGAAATACTGGATCAGGGTGCCCGGCTCGGGGCCTTCATAGAGGATCTTGGCCTTGCCTTCGTAAATCTTCTTGCGCCGAGGTGCCATGTGCTCTCCATTCGCTCATCGCCCCCCTTGGGGCGGGTCGGGGCCCCGTGTGCGGCCCTTTGCCGCCGCTATAGGGCAAGGTCGCGCAACCCGCAAGGCAAAGGGCCGCGCCGGCATCGCTCCGCCGGGGCTTGCAGCGCCGCCCCCGCGCGGGCATATGGAGGGGGAACCTTCACCATTCCGAAAGGGGCCGCCATGACCACCTTTGACGACCGCGAAAACGCCTTTGAGGCCAAGTTCGCACTCGACGCGCAAATGCAGTTCAAGGCCGAAGCCCGGCGCAATAAACTGCTGGGCCTCTGGGCCGCAGGGCTGATGGGCAAATCCGAGGCCGAGGCCGCGGCCTATGCCAAAGAGGTGATCGCCTCGGATTTCGAGGAAGCAGGCGACGAAGACGTTTACCGCAAGGTCGCGGGCGATCTGGGTGCGCTGGCCGACGAGGCCACGATCCGCGCCAAGATGGTCGAGCTGAAGGCCGTAGCGAAAAAGCAGATCGTCGAAGAACTCTGATCGCGCCCGCAGCGGCCGTCGCGCCCGCTTGCACGCGCCTCATGTTCGCATTGAGCACTTGGAAATTGCCAAGTCCTGCCTGCCGTGGCATGGCTCGGTCCAGGGTTGCGCGGCGCCCTGCCGCAAGACCGCAGGCGATGAAAGGCCCCCGATGAGCAACGCGCTTTCCCGGCTTCTGGCAACCCGGCCCTGGCTGATGGCCGATGGCGCCACCGGCACCAACCTGTTCAACATGGGGCTTTCCTCGGGCGACGCGCCCGAAATGTGGAACGCCGATCAGCCCGAGAAAATCCGCACCCTCTACCGCCTTGCGGTCGATGCCGGATCTGACATCTTCCTGACAAACTCGTTCGGCGGCAACGCCAGCCGCCTCAAGTTGCACAACGCGCAGGCCCGTGTGCACGAGTTGAACCGCCTCGCCGCCGCACTGGGGCGCGAGGTGGCCGATGCGGCGGGCCGCCCGGTGGTGGTTGCAGGCTCGGTCGGCCCCACCGGCGACATCTTCGCGCCGATGGGCACGCTGACGCATGCGCTTGCGGTCGAGATGTTCCACGAACAGGCCGAGGGGCTGAAAGCGGGCGGCGCCGATGTGCTCTGGGTCGAGACGATCTCGGCACCAGAAGAGTTCAAGGCCGCGGCCGAGGCCGCGCTGCTGGCGGGCATGCCCTGGTGCGGCACCATGAGCTTTGATACCGCCGGGCGCACCATGATGGGCGTGACCTCGGCGCAGCTTGCAGCGCTTGTCGAAAAACTGCCGAACCCGCCGATCGCCTTCGGCGCCAACTGCGGCGTCGGCGCTTCCGACCTGATGCGCACCATCCTCGGCTTTGTCGCGGCGGGCACCGAACGGCCGATCATCGCCAAAGGCAATGCGGGCATCCCGAAATACCACGAGGGCCACATCCATTACGATGGCACGCCGGAACTGATGGCCGAATATGCGGTGCTGGCGCGCGATGCCGGGGCGCGCATCATTGGCGGCTGCTGCGGCACCATGCCGGACCACCTCAAGGCAATGCGCGCCGCGCTGGAAACCCGCCCGCCGGGGCCACGCCCCACGGTCGAGGATATCGCCGCGCGCCTCGGCGGCTATTCCTCGGCCTCGGACGGCACCGGCGATGACGAGGGGCCCGTGCGCGAGCGCCGCGGGCGGCGGCGCAGCTGACAGCGCAGTGGCCTCCGGCGGGGATATTTGGACCAAGGCAAGGGCAAGAGCGCGTCGGTCCCCGCACCGCCGATGTCGCAAATTGCCAAGTTGCATACGCGGCCGCCTGCAATACCGATCTGAACGACCATCAGGAGCGCCATCATGGCCGACGACGACATCATCCTTTCCGAACTGAGCGACGACGACCTCGTGCTGCAAATGCACGACGACCTTTATGACGGGCTCAAGGAAGAAATCGAAGAAGGCGTGGGCATTCTGCTCGAACGCGGCTGGACCCCCTATGACGTGCTGACCCGCGCGCTGGTCGCGGGCATGACCATTGTCGGCGCCGACTTCCGGGACGGTATCCTGTTCGTGCCCGAAGTGCTGCTGGCCGCCAACGCGATGAAGGGCGGCATGGCGATTTTGAAGCCGCTGCTGATCGCCACCGGCGCGCCGCGCATGGGCAAGATGGTGATCGGCACCGTCAAGGGCGACATCCACGACATCGGCAAGAACCTTGTCGCGATGATGATGGAAGGCGCGGGCTTTGAGGTGGTGGACCTTGGCATCAACAACGCGGTCGAGAAATACCTTGAGGCGCTGGAGCGCGAGGGCGCCGACATCCTCGGCATGTCGGCGCTTTTGACCACCACCATGCCCTACATGAAGGTGGTGATCGACACGCTGAAGGAAAAAGGCCTGCGCGAAAACTACATCGTGCTGGTCGGCGGCGCGCCCCTGAACGAAGAGTTCGGCCGCGCCATCGGCGCCGATGCCTATTGCCGCGACGCCGCCGTGGCGGTGGAAACCGCAAAATCCTTCATCGCGCGCAAACACAATGCCTTGAGGGCGTGATCCCAGGGGAAACTGGCGCCGTTTCCCCTTGGACTCGGCGCCGCAGCGCGCCATATTGAGGGTATCGGAGGTCTGCCATGCCCCTGCCCCATTTTCTGCTGTTGCTTGTTGTGGTCGTCGTAGCCGCGGGCGCCACGCTTTGGGTTGCCTCGTCCGCCGGGGTGCCGTTCGCGGCGCTGGCGCTTGCGGCGCTGGTCGGGGCCGCGCTGATGCGGCTGCTGGCGCGGGTCGAATGACGCTTTCCGATGTGGCGCTGACCGAGCAGGGCCTGCCGCCCGCGCGCAAGGGCCGGGTGCTGCTGATCGCCTGCGGCGCGCTGGCGCGCGAAATCCTGGCGCTCAAGGCAGCCAACGGCTGGGACCACCTTGACCTGACCTGCCTGCCCGCCAACCTGCACCTGTGGCCCGAGCGCATCACCGACGCGGTCACTGCCGCCGTGGCCGAGCACCGCGCCGCCTATGACAGCGTGTTCGTGGTCTATGCCGATTGCGGCACCGGCGGCCTGCTGGCGGCGCGCTGCGCCGAACTGGGCGTAGAGATGATCGCGGGGCCACATTGCTATGCCTTTTACGAAGGCGTCGATGTCTTCGCCGCCAAGGCAGACACCGAGTTCACCGCCTTCTACCTCACCGACTTTCTGGTGCGCCAGTTCGACGCTTTCGTCTGGCGCCCGATGGGCCTTGACCGCCACCCCGAGCTGCGAGACAGCTATTTTGGCAATTACGACCGCCTGATCTATCAGGCACAAACCGACGACCCCGCGCTTGACGCGGCCGCCCGCGCCGCTGCTGCCCGGCTTGGTCTTGCCTACGAGCGCCGCTTAACCGGTTACGGCGATCTGGCCCCCGCCCTCGCGGCCCTTTGACCCGCGCATCGGGCTGGCGCCCCGGCCTCAGCGCGCCTCGCGCGGGCGCAACACCAGCCAGATCAGCGCCGCCCCTGCCAACACGAGGAACGGCAGCATCGCAAGGTTGACCGCCTGCCAGCCCGCCTGCGCATTCCCCGAGGCGGTGCAGTTCATCAGGCTGCCCGACGACAGCGACGCCACGAACACGCCGCCGAACACCACGAAATCGTTGATGCCCTGCACCCGGCCCCGTTCTTCGGGCTTGTAGGCGGTGGCGAGCATCGCGGTGGCGCCGATGAAGGCAAAGTTCCAGCCCACGCCCAGCATAATCAGCGCGACGAAGAACCGCTCCAGCTCGAACCCGCTCAGCGCAACAGCCCCTGCGCCTGCCAGAATTACCAGCCCCAACCCTACGATCAGCCGCCCGCCAAAGCGCGCAATCAGATGGCCGGTAAAAAACGCAGGCACATACATCGCCAGCACATGCGCTGAAACGATGTCGGCGGCATTGCCCTGATTGAAGCCGCACCCCAGCACCGCAAGCGGGGTCGAGGTCATGACCAGATTCATCAGCGCGTAGGCGACCATGCCGCAGATCATCGCCACCACGATCACCGGGTCGCGCAGCAATTCGCGCCGACTGCGGCCCCGCACGGCGGCGCCCTTGGCAACGCGATGTTCGTCTGGGCTGTAGAGGAATGTGAACAGCAAGGGCCCGAGCAGGTTCAGCAGCACGATCACGACGTAGGTCGCCATGAACGGCACCACATGCGCCTCGGAGGTCAGCTTGGTCAGTTGCGGCCCGATCAGCGCGGCGGCCAGACCGCCCCCCATCACGTAGGAAATCGCCTTCGGCTGAAACTCGGGGCGCACCCCATCGGTCGCGGCAAAGCGGTAAAACCCCTGCGCCGACATGTAGATGCCGGTCAGAAAACTGCCCGCCATGAAGAGCGGGAACGAGTGCACATAAAGCGCGCGCGCCGCCAGTGCCGCCCCCGCCGCCCCGGCAAGGGTGGCCAGCATGAACCCCGCGCGCCGCCCGTGCCGCTGCATGAAGGCGCTCAGCGGTTGCGCCGTAAGGAGCGAGCCGAGGATGATCAGCGACAGTGGCAGCGTGGCCCAACACGGGTTCGGCGCGAGTTGCTGCCCGGCCAGCCCGCCGACGATGAAGATCATCGACATCTGCGAGCCCAAAATTGCCTGCGCAAGCACCAGCACCGCCACATTGCGGCGGGCCTGCGAAACGGTGATGAAGGTGCTGGTTTCGGTCATCGCCAAGGCCTAGCGCGGCGGCGCCGAAATGGAAAGGGGCTGGCGGCGCGCGCGGGCTTGCGCCAGACTGCGGCGATGCCCGGTGTGATCCTGATATCCGATGCGCAACTGACCGAAGCGGCGGCGGACCTTGCCGCGCGCGAGCCGGTGTTTGCGCGGGCGCTGCAGGTGGTCGGCCCGCTGCCGCTGCGCCGGGTGCCCGATGGATTTCTGGCGCTGCGCGATTCGATTATCGGCCAACAGGTTTCGGTTGCCTCGGCCCGTGCGATCCGCGCGCGGCTCGATGCGGCCGGGTTCGACCATGAAGACGCCATGGCGGCGGCGGATGAGGGGGCTTTGCGCAGCTGCGGCCTGTCGCGGCAGAAACTCCGCTACCTTTCGGCGCTGGCCGCGGCGCGGCTCGATTATGATGCCTTGCGCAGGCTGCCGAACGAGGCGGTCGTCGCGGCGCTGTTGCCGCTGCCCGGCATTGGCCGCTGGACCGCCGAGATGTATCTGATGTTCGCGCTTGGCCGCGCCGATGTGTTCGCGCCAGACGACCTTGCACTGGCCGAGGCGGCGCGGATGCTGTTCGCCCTGCCCGACCGCCCGCGCCCCAAGGCTTTCGCCGCAATGGCCGCCCCCTGGGCGCCCTGGCGCGCGGTTGCGGCGCGCCTGCTCTGGGCCTATTACGCGCGCACGAAACGCCGCGAGGGGGTAGGATGACACGGATTCTGAAAGCCGCGCGCCGGGCGCCGAAATCGGGCACCGCAAAATCTGCGGTGGTGTTCCTGCATGGCTACGGTGCAGACGGCGCCGACCTTTTGGGTCTTGCCGACCCGCTGGCACCGCATCTGCCCGATACGCTGTTCATCGCCCCCGATGCGCCCGAGCCCTGCGCGGGCAACCCGTTCGGGCGGCAATGGTTCCCGATTCCCCGGCTCGACGGGTCGTCGCAAGCCGATTCAGAAGATGGTTTTGACCGCGCTACCAATGACTTGCAGGCGTTTCTTGATACACTACTTGAGGATAGCAGCTTAACACCTTCGCAAATATTACTTTTCGGATTTTCGCAAGGCTCAATGATGGCCCTTCATGTGGCGCCGCGCCGTGCCGCGCCGATCGCCGGGGTGGTCGCCTTTTCGGGCCGCCTGCTGCGCCCCGAACGGCTTGCGGCTGAACTGCGGGCAAGACCACCGGTGCTGCTGGTGCACGGTGACGCCGACCCGATGGTGGATTTCGCCGAGATGGGCCGCGCGGGCGACGCGCTGGTGGCGGCGGGGTTTGACACCTTTGCCCATGTGATGCGCGGCACCGGCCACGGCATTGCCCCCGACGGGCTGAGCGTGGCGCTGGCGTTCATGGTTGAACGGTTGCGCGGCGCCTGACCTGTCACCGCCGTGTCACGCAGTCACGCTATTGCGCTGTCATCGCGATATGGCGGGGCTTGCCCCCGCGCAAGCGCCAGATATAGTGGCACCAACCCGGAGCGCCCGGCGCAGACCCGCGTCATGGCCCCGGCCAGGCAAGGGTGATGTGGGCGATGCCCGATGACCACACAGGCCATGACTTTCGCACGAGCTTCGTGCGCGAACCCGCTGCGCTGAAACAGTTTCCGGCGCTGGTGCTCAATGCCGATTTCCGCCCCCTCAGCTACTACCCGCTGTCGCTCTGGCCATGGCAAGAGGCGATCAAGGCAGTGTTTGCCGACCGGGTCACGATTCTGGCCGAATATGATGCGGTAGTGCGCAGCCAGCGCTCGGCCATGCATATCCCCTCGGTGGTGGTGCTGAAAGATTACATCAGGCCGCAAAAACGGGTCGCTTTCACCCGTTTCAACCTCTTTCTGCGCGACGAGTTTTGTTGCCAATATTGCGGCGCGCGCAGCGATCTGACCTTTGACCATGTCGTGCCCCGCTCGCGCGGCGGGCTGACAAGCTGGCAGAACGTGGTCGCCGCCTGCGCGCCGTGCAACCTGCGCAAGGCCAACAAGTCGCTGCGCCAGGCGGGCATGACGCTGCGCTCCACCCCCCGCGCGCCCGATGTCGAGCACATGAATGCCGTGGGCCGACGTTTTCCGCCGGGCCACCTGCACGAAAGCTGGCTCGATTTTCTCTACTGGGATGCCGAACTCGAAGCCTGATGCCGCAGCGCCGCCCCGATCAGTGCTCGCGCAGGGCGCGCAGCCGCGCGGCGAGCGCCAGCGTCGATCCGTCTTTGCCAGTGCCGGGGTCCGACCCGTCGAGCACCGGCGCAAGTGCCAGCGCCAGTTCCTTGCCCAGTTCCACCCCCCACTGGTCAAAGCTGTTCAGCCCCAGAATCACCCCTTCGCAGAACACCCGATGTTCATAAATCGCAAGGATTCCGCCCAGCACATGCGGTGTGAGGCGCGGATAAAGCAGCGTTGTCGAAGGGCGGTTCCCCGGAAATACCCGGTGGCGTGCCTGTCGTTCCAGCTCGGTTCCGCGCAGCCCCTTGGCCTGCAATAGCGTCGTCGCCTCGGCGACGCCACGCCCGCGCATCAGCGCCTCGGATTGCGCAAGGCAGTTTGCGGCAAGCAGCAGGTGCTGGTGGTCAAGCCCCGGCTCGTGCCCTTCGGCGGCAAGCAGAAACTCGCACGGCACCACGCGGGTGCCCTGATGGATCAGCTGGTAAAATGCGTGCTGGCCATTGGTGCCGGGCTCGCCCCAGACCACCGGGCCGGAATGCCGCGGCAGGTCTGACCCATTGATCGCCACGCGCTTGCCGTTGCTCTCCATTTCAAGCTGTTGCAAATAGGCGGGCAGGCGCGAAAGATGCTGGTCGTAGGGCAGCACCGCGCGGGTAGCATGGCCACAGACCTGATTGTGCCAGATACCTACCAAGGCCAGCAGCACCGGCAGGTTGCGCGCTAACGGGGCCGTGCGGAAATGCGCGTCAATCTCGGCGGCACCCGCAAGAAAGGCGTCAAAATGCGCGGGGCCGATAGCGAGCATCAATGGCAGCCCGATCGGCCCCCAAAGCGAATAACGCCCGCCGACCCAGTCGGCAAAGCCGAACACCCGCTCGGGCGCGATGCCAAACGCCGCCGTGCGTTCGGCCGAACTTGAGACGGCGGCAAATTGTGCCGCCGGGTCGGCCACGCTGGCCGCCATCCATGCGCGCGCGGTGGCGGCGTTGGTCATCGTCTCGATGGTGGTGAAGGTTTTCGAGGCGATGATGACAAGCGTCGTCTCGGGGTTCAGAGGCGCGAGCACATCATGCACATGCGCGCCATCGACGTTGGAAACAAAATGGCACCGCGGCCCGGTGTGGTAGGGCGCCAGCGCCAGCGTCGCCATTGCGGGGCCAAGGTCAGACCCGCCGATGCCGATGTTCACGACATCCGTGATGGCGCCGCCCTGCCCGCAAAACCGCCCCTCGCGCACGTCGCGCGCAAAGGCCACCAGCCGCGCATGGGTGGCACGCACCTCGGGCAGCACGTCTTGCCCGCCAACCTCAAGAACGCCTTGCATGTTGCGCAGCGCCGTATGCAGCACCGCGCGGCCCTCGGTTTCGTTGATCAGCTCGCCGGCAAACATTGCCTCGCGCCGCGCCGCAAGCCCCGCAGCTTCCGCCAGCGACAAAAGCAGGCTGCGGGCCTTGGCGTCGATGTTGGTCTTGGAATAATCGAACAGAAAATTTGCGGCCTCGGCCGAAAAATCGCCTGCGCGGGCGGGATCATCGAACAGCGCCAGCATCGGGCGGTTGGCGGTGGCCGTGTGGTGGCGGGAAAGGTCGTGCCAGATCGTCATTATTCTGCCCAGTGAACGGTGGCGTGGGGCAGCACCGCGCGAATCGGTGCCTCGGTCGGGGCGAGCCCTTCGGCGCGCAAAACCGCAGCGCGCTTGGCGGCGCCGGTGATCAGAACATGGGTATGCAGCGCCCCCGCCAGCACCGGCGCAGTCAGCGTGATGCGCGCCTCGGGCACCCCTGGCGCACGCAGCGCCATCAGCACCGGCGCGTCGGGGGCGAGCGCCTCGGCCAGACGGTCGGCGCCGGGAAAGAGGCTGGCGGTGTGCATGTCGTCGCCCATGCCCAGCAGCAGCACGGTGATCGGCAAATGCGGTGCGATGCCCTGGGCCAGCGATGCAAGGGCCGCCTCGGGTTCGGGGGTGTCGGCGTAAAGCGGCAGCAATTGCGCCGCGCCAGCGCGCCCGTGCAAAAGCCGCGCGCGCAGCTGCCGGGTGTTGGAGCGGCTCGAACTTTCCGGCACCCAGCGCTCATCGCCCAGAAACACCGCGACATTGGCCCAATCAAGATCAACGCCCGAAAGCGTGTCGAACACCGGCCCCGGCGTGCTGCCCCCCGGCACGCAAAGCGAGGCGCGCCCGCCAGCCCGCAACGCCTGCCCCAGCTCGGCTGCGATGCGATCTGCCAGCGCCAGCGCCATGAATTCGCGGTCGGGGTATTCGATCAGGTTCATTCGCGGATCTCGCGCCAGCGGCGGCCATCGCGGTGCATCAACATAAGCGCATCCTCGGGGCCGCTTGACCCTGCATCATAGGGTTGCGGGCGCGCCTTGGCGGCCTCCCACCCGGCGATGATCGGGTCGGTCCAGGCCCAGGCCGCCTCAACCTCGTCGCCGCGCATGAACAGGGTCTGATTGCCGCGAATAACATCCATGATCAGCCGTTCATAGGCATCGGGCATATCGGCGCCCTCTTCCCCCAGGGCTTCGGCGAATGACATATCGAGCGGCACCTGCACAAGGCGCATGCCACCCGGCCCCGGTTCCTTGATCATCATCTTCAGGTTCATGCCTTCATTCGGTTGCAGCCGGATCACCAGCATATTCTCGCGCCAATCCGATTCGTCGTCAAAGATCGAATGCGGCGGCTCCTTGAACACCACGGCAATCTCGCTGGTGCGGGCGCGCAGCTTCTTGCCGGTGCGCAGGTAAAAGGGCGTGCCCTTCCAGCGCCAGTTGGCAACGTGGCAGCGCAGCGCAATGTAGCTTTCGGTGCGGCTTTGCGGGTCGCCCGCGTCATCGCGGTACGAGGTGCCACTGGCGTCAACATACTGGCCGCGCACGATATCTTCGGATGTCAGCGGGTCGAGCGCGCGGATCACTTTCAGCTTTTCGTCGCGCACCGCGTCGGGATCGAAGTGATAAGGCGGCTCCATCGCGATCAGGCACAAGAGCTGCATCAGGTGGTTTTGCACCATGTCGCGCATCGCGCCCGAGGTATCGTAATAGGCACCACGCCCGCCCACGCCCACGGTTTCGGCCACGGTAATCTGCACATGGTCCACGTATTGCGCGTTCCAGAGCGGCTCGAACAGGATATTGGCAAAGCGCACCGCCATCAGGTTTTGCACCGTTTCCTTGCCGAGATAGTGGTCGATCCGGTAGATCTGGCTTTCCGAAAAGTGAGCAGCCAGCGTGGCGTTGAGCGCGCGCGCCGAAGCAAGGTCGCGGCCAAAGGGCTTTTCCACCACAATTCGGGCTTGCGCACCGGCAATAGCATGTTTGTGCAACCGCTCGGCCAGCGCCCCGAAAAGCGTGGGCGCGACCGAGAAATAGAAGGCCTGCACCCGGTCAGGGCGCACCAGAGCCTTCAGTTCCGTCCATCCGCCATCGCCGGTGGCATCGATCGCCACATAGCGCAGACAGTGCAGAAACGCCGCAATCTGCGCCGCGTCTTGCTTGGCAGGGTCTACGAACTGGGCAATCGCTGCCTCGACCTGAGCACGGAACTGATCGTGCGAAAGATCGGCGCGGGCGGCGCCGATGATGCAGGCATCTTCGGGAACCTGGCCACCCAGAAAGCGCCGGTAAAGGCCCGGAAAAATCTTGCGCCGGGCCAGATCGCCGGTGGCGCCAAAGATCACGAGGTCGAACGGATCGACCGGAATGACGCGCGAGACCATGCGGTTGGCTCCTTGAGGGTTAGCGCTAACGCGGGTCTTGTAGCGCCCCGGCCCGGATAAGTCTAGCACCGCGCGCCGCGCCGGGCCAGCGCCCGTGTCAGCCCGCCAGCGCCTTGCCAAGCCGTTGCAGCCGCGCGCGTTTCATCAGCGCGCGTAGCGGCTGCGGGGTGCCCAGTGCCGCCCCGGCGCGGGCGCGCACCGTTTCGGCAACCTCGGCCATGGCCTCGGGGTGGTGCGACCACAGCTCCCACAAAAACCCGTCAGGGTCGCGCCGCGCGATGCCCTCGGCGGCCAGCGCACCGCGCGGAAAGTCGGCGCGGTTCGTTGTGATGATGGCATCGGCGCCGCCCGCGATGGCAGCGGCGAACACATGAATGTCATTCTCGTCGGGCAGGTGCAGCCGCGCCTCCAACCCCTCGCGCCGCGCCACGATGGCGGCAGGAAACGCCGCCTTCAGCGCCGCGATTTCGCCGCGCGCAAAGGCCTCTTCGCCGGGCCCCAGTTTGACCGTGGCGCGGGCCCATTCCTCCAGAATCCGTTCGGACCAAAGCGGCGTGTAAAGCCCCGCCTGCGCCGCCCCCACCAGCATTTCGCGCAACACCGTGGGGTAGAGCACGCAGGCATCAAGCAGCGCGCGCATCAGTCGAGCCGGAAAAAGAGCGCCTTGAGATAGGCGCTTTCGGCCAGTTGCGGCAACATCGGATGGTCAGGCCCGGCGCCACCGGTAAAGATCAGCTGCCCGCGCCGCCCGGCCCGCCCGATGCCGCGCGCAGACGCGTTGCGAAAGGCGCTCAGGTCAACCGCGTGCGAGCAGGAGCACAGGCCGATATAGCCGCCCGGCGCCACCAGACGCGCCGCCATCAGCGCCACCCGCTCATAGGCGCGCAAGCCTGCCTCCAGCGCGGGTTTGGCCGGGGCAAAGGCGGGCGGATCGCACACCACCACCTCGAACTGCGCGGCCTCGGCCGCCAACGCCTCCATCGCGGCAAAGGCATCGCCCTGCCGGGTCGCGAGCTGCGCAGCCTGCCCCATCGCCTCGGCTCCCTGCGCCGCAAGCGCCAACGCCGGGGCCGACGCATCGACCGCCAGCGCCGATTGCGCCCCGCCTGCAAGGCAGGCGAGCGCAAAACCTCCGACATGGCTGAACACATCAAGCACCCGTCCACCCGCCGCCAGCCTTGCGGCAAAGGCGTGGTTCGGACGCTGGTCAAAGAACAGCCCGGTTTTCTGCCCGCCCAGCAGATCGGCCATGTAGGTGGCGCCGTTCATCGGCACCGGCAACGGCCCCGCCAGTGCGCCCTGCAAAAGCACCGTTTCCTCGGGCAACCCTTCCAGCCCGCGCGCGCGGCCCGCGCCGTTCTTGACGATTGTCGTGACCCCCGTCACCTCGGCCAGTGCCGCCGCCAGATCGGCCAGATGCGCCTCGGCCCAGGCAGCGTTGGGCTGGATTACGGCGGCATCGCCAAAACGATCGATGATGACACCGGGCAGGCCATCGGCCTCGGCATGCACCAGCCGATAGAATGGCGCATCGTAAAGCCGCGCGCGCAAGGCAAGCGCGCGCGCGAGCCGTGCGGCAAACCACGCCCGGTCGATCACCGCGCCCGCATCGCGGTCAAGCACGCGCGCGATGATCTTCGAGTGGGTGTTGACCGTGACCAGCGCCAGCTCGCGCCGCTCGGCATCTTCCAGCACAGCCAGCGCGCCGGGGGCAAGGCCTTGCGTGCGCCGGTCGGTCACCAACTCGTCGGCATAAACCCAAGGAAAGCCGTGGCGAATGGCGCGCGCCTCGGCCTTGGGGCGCAGGCGCACCACCGGGTGCGCGCGGAACGGGGTATCGCTGTCGATCATGGGGCAAGCCTGCACGCGAAAGGAAAGTGTTGCCCCCCTCTAGCCCCTAAGCGCGGGCATTGAAAGCCGCGCGCCCGGCTATTTGCCCAACCGCCGCCCGATCCGCACCGCCTGGCGCGCACGCTTGGCCGCCACCCGCGCCGCTCGCGCCTGTTCGCGCTCTTCGGGGGTCATTTCGGCCTCGGGTTTGCCGCGCCGCGCCGCCACGTCAATGCCTTTGTTGACGCCAAGGTTGATCATGCGGCGCGTGAACATGCGTATCACCATGTTCAAGATTTGCTCAGCTCGCATCGGCGTCCTCCCCAAACATCTCGCTCTGGCCCAGGTCGTCACCCGGCTCATCCTCGCCCGGCCCTTCAGCGTCGGGCGCCGGGCGGCTTTCCAGAAGTCCCGCCGCACGCAACTCCTTCAGCCCCGGCAGGTCACGCGCGCTTTCCAACCCGAAATGGTCAAGAAACGCCTGTGTGACGACAAAGGTCACTGGGCGCCCCGGCGTCATCCGGCGGCGGCCAAAGCGCACCCAGTCAAGTTCCAGCAACTGTTCCACCGTGCCCCGGCTGACCGCAACACCGCGAATTTCCTCAATCTCGGCGCGGGTGACGGGCTGGTGATACGCGATGATCGCCAGCGTTTCGGTGGCGGCGCGGCTAAGCTTGCGGGTCTCGGTTGTCTCGCGTTGCAACAAGAAGCCCAGATCCGGCGCAGTGCGAAAGGCCCAGGCCGCACCCACCTGCATCAGCACAACCCCGCGCCCCTCATAGCGCCGCCTGAGGCCCGCAAGTGCGGCAGGCGCATCGCAGCCTTCGGGCATGCGCGCGGCAAGCTCGGCCAGCGGCACCGGCGCGGCAGCGGCAAACAGCATCGCTTCGAGCATCCGTTCCTGCTCGGCCAAAGGCGGGGCGGCAAAGAGCGTGGGGGTGTCGGTCATTGTCTGCGCCTGATCGAAAGGGGGGCAAAGGTTTCAGACTGGCGCAGCTCGCACTGGCCCTGCCGCGCCAGTTCCAGCACCGCCGCAAAGGTGGCGGCGGTGGCCGAGCGGCGGCGCGCACTATCGCCGCCCCAACCCTCGGGCAGAAAACTGGCCAGATCGGTCCATTCGCCCGCAAAGCCGATCATTCCGCGCATCCGGTCCAATGCCTGCTCCATAGTCCAGATGTTCTGACGATCAAATGCGAAGGGGCGAAACTCGTCGCGGGTGCGCAAGCGGGCATAGGCCTGCATCAGGTCCAGAAGTGTTGCGCTATAGCGCACCCGGCGGATCAGCGCCGGGCCCTCGACCGCGCCGCGCGCAAAGAAATCCTGCCCCAGCCGAGCCCGCGCCATCAGCCGCGCCGCCGCCTCGCGCATCGCCGCCAGCCGTTCGAGCTGAAACGCCAGATGCGCCGCCATATCCTCGGCACTGGGTCCGGCGTCGGACGGGTCGGGCGGCAGCAGCAACCGCGATTTGAGAAACGCCAACCAAGCCGCCATCACCAGATAATCCGCCGCAAGCTCAATGCGCAGCGCCTTGGCCTGATCGACAAAGGTCAGGTATTGCTCGGCCAGCGCCAATACCGAAATCCGGCGCAGATCGACCTTCTGGCTGCGCGACAGGGCCAGCAGCAGATCGAGCGGCCCCTCAAAGCCATCGACATCGACAATCAGCGCCTCGGCAGCAAGCCGGTCGGCGACGGTCGGGGGGGTGGCCTCAAAACTGGTGTCATGCATCGGGCGGGCCTTGCAACAATGCCTCAAGTTCCGCCGCAAGGGCGCGGCTGTCAATGGGCTCGGGCGGGCGGCGGCGGGCAAGCGCCGCCGCGGCGCGGGCGACGGCCGCGGGCGCAAGCGGACCGGCGGCGGCAACCACTGCCTCCATCTCGTCGCGCCTGCCGTTGCAGTGCAGCACCACGTCGCACCCCGCCGCAATCGCCCCGGCACTTCGCGCCGCCACGCTGCCCGCCAGCGCCTGCATCGAAATGTCGTCGGTCATCAGCAGGCCATGAAAGCCGATCTCGGCGCGGATCAACCCGATAATGCGCGCCGAAAGCGTGGCCGGGGCGGTATCAAGCGCGGGGTAGTGCAGATGAGCCGTCATCGCCATCGGCAGCCCCGCCAACGCACGGAAAGGGGCGAAATCGGTCGCCGCAAGCGCATCGGCGCTGGCCCGCACCACCGGCAGCGCAAGGTGGCTGTCGGCCTCGGCGCGACCATGGCCGGGCAGATGCTTGAGCACCGGCAGCACGCCCCCTGCCAAAAGCCCATCGGCAGCGGCGGCGGCATTTGCGGCAACCTCAGCCGCCGTAAGACCGAGGCAGCGCGGGCGCAAAAACGGGTGCGTGCGCGGCCCCGCAATGTCGGCCACCGGGGCGCAGTTTGCATCAATACCAAGCGCCGCAAGCTCGGCCGCCATCAGCCGATAGCGCAGCCAGAAGGCGCGCGGCCCCGCCCGTGCGGCCAGATCAAGAGGGTCACACCACGCGCGCCAATGCGGCGGGCGCAGCCGCACCACCTGCCCGCCTTCCTGATCTATCAGCACGGGTGCCTCGCGCCCCACACAGCCGCGCAGGTCCGCCACCAGCCGCGCCAGCTGCCAGGGATCGGCCACGTTGCGGGTGAACAGAATGAAGCCCCAAGGGTCGGCGGCGCGAAAGAACGCCGCCTCGTCCGCCCCCAGCTTTGAACCGGCGCAGCCAAGGATGGCCGCGGCTGGCATCAAAATACCTGAGCGGGAATGCAGTTCGTCTGTTCCGCCTCAAGCGCGGTGCAGAACCGGCGCGCATCGTCGGCGCCCTCAAACCCCGCCACGCGCAGCCGATAGAACACCCGCCCGCCGCTCTCGGCGCTTTGGATCACCCGCTGCTTGCCCGCAATCAGCGTCTCGAACCGCGCCGCGACGCGGTTCCACTCGGCACGCGCAAGCTCGGCGCTGTCAAAAGCACCCAACTGCACCAGCCGCATGCCCGGCACCAGTGCCTCGGGCGCAAGGTCAAGCGGCGGCGTCGCCGAGGCCTGCATGATCCGCGCCGGGCGCAGTACGGGCCGGGGCGAGCGCACCACCCCGGGCACCGAGGCCGGAATCAGATCGGCGCGCGCGGTGGCACCAATGGCGGTGCTGGCAGCCAGCGGCCCCGCATGCGCCACCGGCGTCAGCGCCGCGCTGTAAGCCATCGCCTCGGCAAGTGCCAGAATCACCGCATCCGGCTCTTCGCCAGGCGCCACCATATCTTCGGGCACCAACGCGGCCAGGTCTGCGCGCGGCACCGGGGCGGGTGCGGCCTGCGGCTCGGCCGCCAGCGCGACCAACGCCACCGGCGGCAACGGCGCCAGCGCCGCCATCGGCGCATCGCCCGGATCCAGCTCGATCGGGCGCGGCGCCAGCGTCACCTGATCGGGGGTCGCCCGCGCAGTACCGCCCGCCGCCACCGCCGTGACCGATAGCCCGCCATGGCGCGCCAACTCGCCGCCGGGGTCGGCAGGCGCCACGCGTGCCGGGCCATCGAGCGCGCGGATCACCGGAACCCCCGCCACATCGCGCACCGCCAGCCTGTAGCCCCAAACCGCCAGCCCGCCGACCAGCGTCAGCGACACCAGCACCGCCATGGTGTTGAAAAAACCTGCAACCAGCGCAGCCGAAGTCAGCGCCTCGGGCGCATCCGTGCCAAAGCCCGCATTACCGCCATCGCGGAGGGGAACGCTCGCCATGTCTGCCTCGCCGCCGGTTTTCCGGCTTGCTTTATTTGCGCCGGGGTCCCCGGCCTGCCTCAATCCCCGCCGCGAGCGCCGCCTTCAGCGCATTTCCTCGGCAGGGGTTACGCCAAGAATAGCAAGACCTGCGGAAATAACAACGCCCGCGGCCCGCGCAAGGGCGATTTTCGCCTGCGACGTTGCTGCATCATCCTGCAAAAAGCGCAAACTGGGCTCGTCATTGCCCCGGTTCCAAAGACTGTGCAGGTCGGACGCGAGGTCATAGAGGTAGAACGCGATCCGGTGCGGCTCGTGCCCCTTGGCAGCAATCTCGACCAGCCGCGGCCATTCGGCAATGCGCCGCGCCATCGCCAGTTCGGCCTCATGCGTCAGCCCGCCAAGCCCGGCCCCGGCAAGGGCGGCATCGGAAACATCAATCCCCGCCTCAACCGCCTTGCGCAGAACCGAGCGCACCCGGGCATGCGCGTATTGCACATAGAACACCGGGTTATCTTTCGACTGCTCCAGAACACGCGCGAAATCGAAATCGAGCGCCGCGTCGTTCTTGCGTGTCAGCATCACGAAACGGGTGACATCGGCCCCCGCCTGCTCGACCACATCGCGCAGGGTCACGAATGTGCCCGCGCGCTTGCTCATCTTGAACGGCTCGCCGTTCTTCCAGAGCTTCACCAACTGGATCAGCTTGATGTCGAGCGGCACCCGCCCGCCAGAAAGCGCCGAAACCGCCGCCTTCATGCGCTTGACATAGCCGCCATGGTCGGCGCCAAGCACGTCGATCAACTGGTCAAAGCCGCGCAGGATCTTGTCGTAATGGTAGGCGATATCGGGGGCAAAATAGGTCCAGGAACCGTCCGACTTCTGCACCGGACGGTCCTGATCGTCGCCATGCGCGGTCGAGCGGAACAACGTCTGCACCCGCGGCTCCCAATCTTCCGGGGTCTTGCCCTTCGGCGGTTCCAGCGTGCCCTCGTAAATCAGCCCCTGCGCGCGCAAGGCAGAAATGGCAGCCTCGATCTTGCCGGTGCCGTAAAGCGCCTTTTCCGACGAGAACACATCCATATGCACGTTGAGCAGAGCCAGATCGGCGCGAATCATCGCCATCATCGCCTCGGTGGCGAATTCGCGCAGATCGGCCAGCCAGATCGCCTCGGGCTGGTCAAGCAGGCTGGTGCCATATCTGGCCTTCAACGCCTCACCGACCGGAATCAGGTAATCGCCAGGGTAAAGCCCCTCGCGGATTTCCGGCGAAAGGCCATTGGCCTCGCGGTACCGCTCATAGGCCGAGCGCGCCAGCACATCGACCTGCGCGCCACCATCGTTGATGTAGTATTCGCGCGTGACCGCATAGCCCGCAAAATCGAGCAACGCCGCCAAAGCATCGCCAAAGACCGCGCCGCGCACATGGCCCACATGCATCGGCCCGGTCGGGTTGGCCGACACGAATTCGACATTGACCCGCGCCCCGGCGCCAAGCTCTGAACGGCCATAGTCGGGCCCCTCGGCCAGCGCCGCCTTGACCACGCCCTGCCAGACCCCCGGTGCCAGCCGCAGGTTCAGGAAACCCGGCCCCGCAACCTCGGCCAGCGCGATGCGCCCGTCGCGCCGAAGCCGCGCCGCCAGATCATCGGCCAACACGCGCGGGTTCACCCCGGCGGGCTTGGCCAGCACCATCGCCGCATTGGTCGCCATGTCGCCATGCGCCGGATCGCGCGGCGGCTCAACCGCCACCGCATCAAACGCCAGCCCGGCGGGCAGCGCCCCCGCCTTCTGCATCTCTTCCAGCGCCGCAATGACAGCAATGCGGATATCGGCAAAAAGGTTCATCTTGCATCCCCTTCGTTGGCCACGGTCCTGCCAGAGCGCCCGCGCGGCGTCAATGCCAAGCCCCAAAGAGCGGGGGCCAGCCCCCGCACCCCCGGGATATTTTGACCAAGGCAACACCGACACCGTGCTTGCCTTGGGTCAAATATCCCGGGGTGCGGGGCAGCGCCCCGCCTGCGCGGCAGCGCAATTGACCTTTGGCGGCTTTTGCTCTAGGCCACTGGGGCCGCAACCGGCGGCACCCCCGGGACGCCCGGATTTTGCGTCCCCCTTCACCCTTGCGGTCCGATACCGCATTCAAGGACGCTGATGACCAAGTTTTCCGACCTGAAGCTGGACCCTGTGGTCCTTTCCGCCATTGCCGATGCCGGCTATGAAACCCCCACCCCGATCCAGGCCGGTGCGATTCCGCATGCGCTTGAGGGCCGCGACGTGCTGGGCATCGCCCAGACCGGGACCGGCAAGACCGCGAGTTTCGTGCTGCCGATGATCACGCTTCTGGGCCGTGGCCGGGCACGGGCGCGGATGCCGCGCAGCCTTGTGCTTTGCCCGACCCGCGAACTGGCGGCGCAGGTGGCCGAGAACTTTGACACCTACGCCAAATATACCAAGCTGACCAAGGCGCTGCTGATCGGCGGCGTGTCGTTTGGCGAGCAGGACAAGCTGATTGACCGTGGCGTTGACGTGCTGATCGCCACCCCCGGCCGCCTGCTCGACCATTTCGAGCGCGGCAAGCTGTTGCTTACCGGCGTGTCGATCATGGTGGTGGACGAGGCCGATCGCATGCTCGACATGGGCTTCATTCCCGATATCGAGCGGATCTTCCAGCTGACCCCGGCGGCAACGCGCCAGACCCTGTTCTTTTCGGCCACGATGGCGCCCGAGATCGAGCGTATCACCAAAGCATTCCTGAAAAACCCGGCGCGCATCGAAGTGGCGCGCCAGGCCACCGCATCGGAAACCATCGAGCAGCGGCTTTATTCGATCCAGCCGACCCGGCGCGACCAGTCTGCCAAGCAAAAACGCGAGGTGCTGCGCGCGCTGATCCAGTCGGAAGGCGCGGATTGCACCAACGCCATCATCTTTTGCAATCGCAAGACCGAGGTCGATGTGCTGGCCAAGTCGCTGAAAGCGCATGGCTTCAATGCCTCGCCCATTCACGGCGACCTTGACCAGAGCCAGCGCACCCGCACGCTTGATGGATTCCGCGATGGCACCATCCAGTTCCTGATCGCCTCCGATGTGGCGGCGCGCGGGCTCGACATTCCGGCGGTGAGCCACGTCTTCAACTTCGATGTGCCAAGCCACGCCGAGGATTACATTCACCGGATCGGCCGCACCGGCCGCGCCGGGCTGAAGGGCAAGGCCTTCACCATTGCCACCCCCGCCGACGAAAAATACCTTGGCGCGATCACCGGCCTCCTCAAGATGCCGATCCCGGTGGGCACGCTGCCCGAAGGCTTTGGTTTTTCCGAGGCCTCGCAGCAACCGCCGCGCGAACGCGACGAAAAGCCAAGCCGTGGCGCGCCGTCGCGCAGCCGCGGCGGGGCATCGCGCAGCCGCGGCGGCGAACGACCGGCCCCCAAGCCGCTGCCCGAACCGATCGAAACCGCCGAACCCTCATCGGCGGTGGTCGATGTGCCCGAGGCCCCTGCCCCGCGCGCGCCGCGCCCCGATCACACCGCGCGCACAGAACCGCGCACAGAGAAGCGCACAGAGCCGCGCAACGCCCCCCGCCCAGAACGCGAGCGGCGTGAAAGCGGCGGCACGGTGCGCGGCATGGGCGACCATGTTCCTGATTTCATTCTGCGCAGCTTCCGCACGGCGGCACAGGCCGCCAAGGATGGCGAACCCGAGCCCGACGAGGGCAGCGACGCCTGACCCAAAACCCGGCATACAAAGCGCCCGCCCCGAAAGGAGCGGGCGCTTTTGTCTGGCGCCGCCTCAGTCGGCCAGCAGGCGGCTGACAACCAGCGTGACTTCGGGTTTCTTGCCGATCTCTTCCATCGTCACCTGCCGCACGATACGGCGGATGGCATCATCCATCTTGTCGTCCGACGCGATCACCTTGGCATCGGCGCGTTCGAGAAACTCGGCCAGTTCCGCCTCGATCTGCGCATCGAGCGCTGCCCCCGATCGGCCATGCGGTGCGAGGCCCATCAGTTCCACCCAGGCATCGCCCAGTGGCAGGTCGTCTTCGTCCACAATCACCGTCACCAGCACATGCCCGCCAAGCGCCATGCGAATCCGGTCGCGCACCACGCCATCCATCGCGCCGATCAGCACCGAACCGTCAAGGTAACTGCGCCCGGCCTCGATGAATTCGACCACTTGCGGGAAATCGCCGGTCAGATCGACCATGGTGCCGTTGGTCGCCACCTCGGCGGCAATTCCCTTGGCGGTGGCGATCTTGGCATGCTCGCGCATGTGCCGGTGTTCGCCGTGCATCGGAATCAGGATCGACGGGCGCAGAAGGTCGTGCACCGCTTCCAGATCGGGGCGGTTGGCGTGGCCCGAAACGTGGTAGAGCCCGCCGTGATCGTCAAACACCTCGACACCCATCTCGCTATAGGCGTTCATGATGCGGATCACGCCGCGCTCGTTGCCCGGAATGGTCTTGGACGAAAACAGGAAGCTGTCGCCCTCTTTCATCTCCAGCCCAAGGTATTTGCCGCGCGAAAGCTGGGCGCTTGCCGCCCGCCGTTCGCCCTGGCTGCCGGTGACGATCAGCAGCAGCCGCTTGCGCGAAACCTTCTGCGCCTCTTCCGGCGACAGTATGGTGGGAAAATCGGCAAGCACCCCGGTTTCGACCGCCGCCGTCACCATCCGCTTCATCGCCCGGCCCAGCAGGCACACCTGCCGCCCGGCGGCAACACCGGCTTCGGCCAGCGTTTTCAGCCGCGCCACGTTCGAGGCGAAGGTGGTGGCGACCACCATGCCCGTCTGCTTGGAAATGAACTCGGACAGCGGCACCGCCAGCGTCGCCTCGGACCGCCCCGGAAGCGGGCTGAATACGTTGGTCGAATCGCAGACCAGCACCTTGACGCCCGCGCCTTCGCCCGCGATATCGTGCCAGACCAACGGGTCGAACGCCTCGCCCACGATCGGGTTGCCATCAAGCTTGAAATCGCCGGTATGCACGATCCGCCCGGCGGGCGTGTCGATCACCAGCGCCGAGCTTTCGGGGATCGAGTGGCTGACCGGCACGAATTGCACGCTAAATGGCCCCGCCGTCACCACTTCGGGGCGCGGCGCGTGAATGTGCAGCACCTCTTTGGGCAGCCCCGCCTCTTCAAACTTCAGTTCGGCCAGCCGCCCGGTGAACTTGCGCAGATGCACCGGCGCCTTTAGCCGCGACCACAGGTGCGGCAGCGCGCCAAGGTGGTCTTCGTGCCCGTGGGTGATGAAAATCGCCTCGATCCGGTCCGCGTTCGCCTCAAGCCAGCCGATATCGGCCATGATCAGGTCAACGCCGGGCGATGTGTCCATATCGGGAAACGTCACCCCCAGATCGACCACGATCAGCCGCTCGGCGCCCTCGGGACCATAGCCGTAAACATAGGCGTTCATCCCGATTTCGCCTGCACCGCCAAGCGGAAGGTAGATCAGCCGGTTTTTCTTCATGCTGCTTGCAGCTCCTTGTTGAACCGATGGATCAGCACCAGCCCGTGCATCGTAAGATCATCTTCGACCGCGTCGAACACATCAAAACCCTGGTCGAACAACGCGGCCAACCCGCCGGTGGCAATCACCCGCATCGGGCGCGCGCGCTCGCTCCTTATCTGGCGCACGATACCTTCCACAAGCCCGATATAGCCAAAATAGATGCCCGACTGGATGCAGGCGACCGTATTGGTGCCGATCACCTGCGCGGGGTGCGAGATATCGACATGCGGCAAGGCGGCCGCGGCCATGTGCAGCGCCTCAAGGCTAAGGTTCACGCCGGGCGCAATGACGCCGCCAATGTAGGCGCCATCGGTATCGACCACGTCGAATGTGGTGGCTGTGCCGAAATCGACCAAGATCAGATCGCCGCCGTGGCGGGCAAACCCCGCCACCGTGTTCACCAGCCGGTCCGGGCCAACCGTGGTGCCCTGATCGACGCGCGGCGCCACTGGCAATGCGCAATCGGGTTTGCCCACCACCAGCGGGCGGCAGGCAAAATAGCGGTCGCAGAGCACCCGCAGGTTGAACACCACCCGCGGCACGGTCGAAGAGATGATCGCCTCCGAGATACTGGTCTTGATCCCGGTCAGCGACATCAGCGCGGATAGCCAGACGAAATACTCATCGGCCGTGCGCCGATGGTCGGTGGCAATGCGCCAGGTAGCCAGAAACCGTTCGCCGTTCCAGACCGAAAACACGGTGTTGGTGTTGCCACAGTCGATGCAGAGAAGCATGTCGGCCTCCGGGGTTGTCAGAAAAACAGGGTTGTCAGAAAAACACGTCAGCAGCGGCTATAGCCACCCGGCCCGCAGCGGTTTGCAGCACCATCGCGCCGCCCTCGTCGATGGTTTGAAAGGTGCCGGTGCGGCTTTCGGCCCCGGTCCGGGCGGTGACAACCTGCCCCAGCCGCGCGGCCCGCGCCAGCCACGCGGTGCGGATCGGCGCAAAGCCAAAGGTCTCATACAGGGCCTGCCAGCGGGCAAAGGCGGCGGCGAGATAGGTCAGGAATTCTTCCGGCGCAAGCTGCGCCCCGGTCTCGGACGCCAGCGCCACCGGCGGCACCGCGCCGGGCTCCAGCGTGCCGGGGTCGGGTGCCTGCGCAAGGTTCACGCCAAAACCGATCAGCAACCGGTCCACGCCCTGCCCCGCGCCGTGGCTTTCAAGCAAGATCCCCGCCACCTTGCCACCATTCAGCAGCACATCGTTGGGCCATTTGATCGCCAGCCGCGCGGCCGGCCCCGCAACTGTCGCCAAAGCCTCATGCAGCGCCAGCGCCGCGACAAAGGAAAACAGCGCCGCTTCGGCGGGCCCGCCCTTGGGGTGCAAGCTGAGTGTTGCGGCAAGGTTTCCCGGCGGGTCGCGCCAGTCGCGGCCCCGACGCCCGCGCCCTGCGGTCTGCTGCCGTGCCAGCACCCAGAACGGCCCCATGGCCGAGGCCGCCAGCCTTGCGGCGGCGGCCATCGTGCTGTCAACCGTGTCGAGGGCGTGGCGCGCCACGCCCTCGGGCCAGATCACCCCATCACTGCACAAGCGCCTGCGCCGCAGCAAGCGCCGGGGCCTCAATGCCGAACATGTTGGCGATACCCACCACCATCACCAGCGCCGAACCCATCAGCAGCACCCATTGCACCGCCGGCATACGGGTATCAAGCGCCTCGCCCTCGGCGCCGAAATACATGTAATAGACGATGCGAATATAGTAGAAGGCGCCGATTACCGAGGCAATCACCCCCAGCACCGCCAGCCACCCCAGCCCCGCATTCACGGCTGCCGAAAGCACCGCGAACTTGGCGAAGAACCCGAGCATCGGCGGCACCCCGGCCAGGCTGAACATCAAGACCAGCACCGCCAGCGCCTTTAGCGGCGCGCGTTTGGCGTAAAGGTTGAGGCTGGCGATGTCGGTCACCGGCGCGCCATCCCGCTCCATCGACAGGATGAAGGCAAAGGTGCCGACGTTCATGGTAACGTAGATCGCCATGTAGAGCAGCATCGCCTGCACGCCCTGCACCCCGCCCGCCGCAAGGCCTACCAGCGCAAAGCCCATGTGCCCGATCGAGGAATAGGCCATCAGGCGTTTGATGTTCTTTTGCCCGATCGCCGCGAACGCGCCGAGGAACATCGAGGCGACCGACAGCAGCACCACGATCTGTGTCCAGTCTCCCACCACGCCGCCGAAGGCATCAAACACCAGCCGCGCAAACATCGCCATTGCCGCCATTTTCGGCGCGGTGGCAAAGAACGCGGTGACCGGGGTGGGGGAACCTTCGTAAACATCAGGCGCCCACATGTGAAACGGCACCGCCGACACCTTGAACGCCATCCCGGTGATCAGGAACACCAGACCGAACAGCAGGCCAAGGCTCAGATGCCCCTCCTGCGCCACGCTCAGGATGCCCGCAAACGAGGTGGTGCCCGCAAAGCCATAGACCAGCGAGGCGCCATAGAGCAGGATGCCCGAGGAAAGCGCGCCGAGCACATAGTATTTCAGCCCAGCCTCGGTCGATTTCGCACTGTCCCGCCGCATCGCGGCCATGACGTAAAGCGACAGCGATTGCAGCTCGAGCCCCATGTAAAGCGCCATCAGGTCGCCCGCCGAAATCATCATCATCATGCCCACCACCGCGAGCAGAACAAGGATCGGGTATTCGAACCGCATCAGGTTGCGCCGCTCGAGGTAATCGGCGCTCATCGCCAGCACCGAGGCGGCGGCCAAGAGCGCGATCACCTTGGCAAAGCGGGCAAAGGCATCGTCGATGAACATGCCGCCAAAGGCGCTGCGGGCAGGCCCTCCGTTCAGCCCCATCGCGGCGGCAACCGCCACCAACGCCGCAACGCTGGCCCAAAGGATCACCTTTGCGCGGGCATCCTTGCCGGTCCAGACCCCTATCAGCAGCGCCGACATGGCAAACACCAGCAGCACGAACTCGGGCAGGAAGGTGGAGAAATCAGCGTAGGTCATTCAATTTCTCCTTCAATGCCCGGCCACAACCGCAATTTGCGCGGGCAGGCTGGCGTGATAGTCGGTGACAAGGGCCGTGACGGATGGCCCGATGATGTCGGTCACAAGGCTGGGGTAAACGCCCAGCAGCAGCGTCATCACCACCAGCGGTGCGAAGATCAGCTTTTCGCGGGTGCCCATGTCGGTGATCGACTTGAGGCTTTCCTTGATCAGGTCACCCAGCACCACCCGGCGGTAAAGCCACAGCGCGTAGGCCGCGCTCAGGATCACGCCCGAGGTCGCCACCGTGGCAACCCAGGTGTTGACCTGGAAGATACCGACCAGCGTCAGGAACTCGCCCACAAAGCCCGAGGTGCCGGGCAAGCCGACATTGGCCATGGTGAAGAACATGAAGATCAGCGCGTAAACCGGCATCCGGTTGACGATGCCGCCATAGGCCTCGATCTCGCGGGTGTGCATGCGGTCATAGATCACGCCGACGCACAGGAACAGCGCGCCCGAGATGAAGCCGTGGCTGAGCATCTGGAAGATCGCGCCATCAATGCCCTGCTTGTTGAAGGCGAATATGCCCATGGTCACAAAGCCCATGTGCGCCACCGAGGAATAGGCGATGAGCTTTTTCATGTCGCTTTGCGCCAGCGCCACCAGCGAGGTGTAGACAATGGCAATGGCCGAAAGCCACAACACCAGCGGCGCCACCACATCCGCCCCGACCGGGAACATCGGCAGGCTGAACCGCAGGAACCCATAGCCCCCCATCTTCAAAAGCACCGCCGCCAGCACCACCGAACCCGCAGTGGGCGCCTGCACGTGCGCATCGGGCAACCAGGTGTGCACCGGCCACATCGGCATTTTCACCGCGAAGCTGGCGAAGAAGGCCAGGAACAACAACGTTTGCATGCCGCCCACGATCTGAATGCCCAGCAGGCTGAAGGTGTCGGACGCAAATTCGTGGCCCAGCAATTGCACGATGTCGGTGGTGCCCGCGCTGAAATACATCGAGATCATCGCGACCAGCATCAAGACCGAGCCGAGGAAGGTGTAGAGAAAGAACTTGAAGGCCGCGTAGATGCGTTCCTTGCCGCCCCAGATACCGATGATCAGGAACATCGGTATCAGGCCCGCCTCGAAGAAGAGGTAGAACAGCACCAGATCAAGCGCCACGAACACGCCGATCATCAGCGATTCGAGCAGCAGCATGGCGATCATGTATTCCTTGACCCGGCTTTCGACACCCCAGCAGGCGCCGATCGTCAGCGGCATCAGGAAGGTGGTCAGCAGCACGAACAGCACCGAAATGCCGTCAACGCCCAGCTTGTAGTGCAGCCCCATGATCCAGTTGCGCTCTTCCACGAACTGAAAGCCGGTGTTGGCGGGGTCGAACCCGGCCAGCAGGAACAGCGACACCACGAAAGTGGCGCCGGTGGCCAGCAACGCCACCCATTTTGCGTTGCGTTGTGCGGCGGGGTCATTGCCGCGCAGGAACAGTGCAAGCACCAGCGCCGCGACAAGGGGCAGGAACGTGATGATGGAAAGCAGGTTTTCCATTAGTGTGCCCCTCCGGCAAGTACCGCCCAGAACATCAGCACCGCAATGCCGATGACCATGGCGAAGGCGTAGTGGAACAGATAGCCCGACTGGAACCGCCCCGCGAGCCGCGTCAGCCGCGGGATCAGCCCGATGGCGATACCGTTGATCAGCCCGTCAATGACCGACCCATCGCCGCGCTTCCACAGGAAGCGGCCAATGGCCTTGGCGGGGTTGACGAACAGCCAGTCGTAGATTTCGTCAAAATACCACTTGTTGAGCAGGAAGCGGTACAGCACCGGCTGCAACTCGGCCAGCTTGCGCGGCGTGGCGGGGGCGGCGATGTAGAATACCCAGGCCGTGGCCAGCCCCAGCAGCATCGCGATGAAAGGCGAAATCTTCACCCAGGCCGGCGCGTGGTGCGCATCGTCGATCACAGTATTGTCGGGCGCAAAGAAGATCGCGCCCTGCGGTGCCACACCCGCCACGGGTGCGGCATGGTCGGCGGCGGCAACTTCGGCTGCGGCAGGTGCCGTGCCTTCGGCCTGCGCCTCATGCGCCGGAATGCCGAAGAAAGCGGTCATCTTGGCGTGGTCGCCAAAGAAGCTGCCGTACCAGAGCATGCCCGCGAAGATCGACCCGATGGCCAGCACACCCAAAGGCACCGTCATCGTCCATGGGCTTTCATGCGCGTGGTCATGGGCGTGGTGATCGCCGCGCGGCTTGCCCCAGAAGGTCATGAACATCAGCCGCCAGCTGTAGAAGCTGGTAAAGCACGCCGCCACAACCAGCGACCAGAAGGCAAAAGAATTGCCGCTGGCAAAGGCGCTTTCGATAATCGCGTCTTTCGACAGGAACCCGGCAAAGCCGATTGTGGTCAGCGGAATGCCGACGCCGGTGATGGCGAGGGTGCCGATCAGCATCGCCCAGAAGGTCAGCGGAATCTTCTTCCGCAGCCCGCCGTAGTTGCGCATATCCTGTTCGTGGTGCATCGCGGTGATCACCGAACCCGCGCCAAGGAACAGCATCGCCTTGAAAAAGGCGTGCGTCAGCAGGTGGAACATGGCGACCGGGTAGGCCCCGACGCCGGCGGCCACGAACATGTAGCCAAGCTGCGAGCAGGTCGAATAGGCGATGACGCGTTTGATGTCGTTTTGCACCAGGCCGACCGTGGCGGCAAAGAAGGCCGTGGCCGAACCGATATAGACCACCATCATCTTTGCGTCCGGCGCGTATTCCATCAGCGGCGACATCCGAACCACCAGAAACACGCCCGCGGTCACCATGGTTGCCGCGTGGATCAGGGCCGAAACCGGGGTCGGGCCCTCCATCGCATCGGGCAGCCAGGTGTGCAGGAACAGCTGCGCCGATTTGCCCATGGCCCCGATGAACAGCAAGACGCCGATCAGGTTGGCCGCATTCCAATGGGTCCAGAGAAAGCCGAGTTCGGTTTCGGCAAGCTGCGGCGCGGCGGCAAACACCGCGTCGAGATCGACCGAGCGGGTCAGGAAGAAGAGCGCGAAGATGCCCAGCGAAAACCCGAAATCGCCCACCCGGTTCACCACGAATGCCTTGATCGCAGCGGCGTTGGCCGACGGTTTCTTGTAATAGAAGCCGATCAACAGATACGAGGCAACGCCCACGCCTTCCCAGCCAAAGAACATCTGCACAAGGCTGTCGGCGGTCACCAGCGCCAGCATGGCAAAGGTGAAGAACGACAGATAGGCAAAGAACCGCGCCTTGTAGCGTTGATCCTCGTTCCAGTTCGCGTCATGCGCCATGTAGCCCCAGGAATAGAGGTGCACCAGCGCCGACACCGTGGTGACGACGATCAGCATGATCGCAGTCAGCCGATCAAGCCGGATCGACCAGGCGGTATCCAGATCGCCCGACTGGATGAAGTTCATGATGTGAATATGCTGCGTCACCCCGTCATGGGTCAGAAACACCACCCACGAGAGCGCGAAGGAAAGGAACAAAAGCCCGGTGGTCAGCGCCATCGCGCCCTTTTCGCCGATCACCCGCCAGCCGAAGCCACCGATGATCGCGCCCACGAGCGGAGCAAAGAGAATGATCTGTTCCATTTGCCCTTACCCTTTCATCACATTGACGTCTTCGACCTCGATCGTGCCCCGCGCCCGGAAGAACACCACCAGAATCGCGAGGCCAATCGCCGCCTCTGCCGCTGCGACCGTCAGAATGAACATCGTGAACACCTGCCCGACGAGGTCATTGAGAAAGGCCGAAAAGGCCACCAGGTTGATGTTCACCGCAAGCAGCATCAGCTCGATCTAATGTGTCAGTCCGATCATTTCGTCCCTCGTTCGTTCCGCCGTCGGCGGCCTCTTCGTCTTTTCTCGTTCACAAGCCGGCGCCGGGGCTGCCGGGGTAGAAAGCCCGGCAACCGCAACCCAGGTTGAAATCATGCAGCGGTTGGGCCTCGTCGTTCGAAATGCCCACCCGCCCCGGTATCGTCACCTGCGCCGCGTTGATGAACCGCGCGCCTTTCGCATGCGCGGTGATCTCGGCCACCGACATCATACGCCCCGCTTCGGCGCCACCGCGCACTTGCGCCTCAAGCTGCTTCCAGACATCGCCTTCGGTCACGGGTTGCGCCGGACCCTCGGTCGGGCCAGGGCCGAACACCGCCGCCTGCCCCGCCGCGCAATCGGCAACGATCATGCTGACGCGGCCATAGCAGGCGTTGCCCTCAAAGTAATATTGCGCAACGAAACCGCCGCCCAGATCTTCGGCATCCGATATGCCGCGCGCGATATAGGCTTCATCGTTGTAATAGATGCCGCAAACGCCATCGTGCTGCACCGTGCCCGCAGCCAGCGGCGCGGGCGAACAGGCCAGCGCCGGGCTGGCGACCAGCGCGGCGAGCGCCGCGATTATGGACCTTGTTGCCGTCACAGCCCCTGCCCCGGTTTCACGTCCTTCAGGTGCATCTGTTCGCCTGGTTTGCGGTAGATCTGCGTCAGCGCATCCTGACGCTTCACATCCGGGCGGTGCCGCATGGTCAGCAAGATGGCGCCAATCATCGCGACCAGCAAAATCACCCCCGCAGCCTGGAACAGATAGAGGTATCTGTCATAAACCAACCCGCCGATGGCTGCCGTGTTTGTCACCCCGTCGGGCGTGGGCGACATTCGCAGCGCGGTGGCGCTGTCGGTCACTTCCCATGCGCCAAAGGCCATGCCCAGTTGCAGCAGCATGATCACCCCGATCAGCAGACCGAGCGGCGCATAACGCGCCAACTCGCCCTTCAGCGTTTCGAAGTCGATGTCGAGCATCATCACCACAAACAGGAACAGCACCATCACCGCGCCGACATAGACGATGATCAGCAACATCGCCACGAACTCGGCGCCCAAGAGCACGAACAGGCCCGCAGCCGAAAAGAAGGCGAGGATCAGCCACAGCACCGAGTGCACCGGGTTGCGCGATACTACCACCATGAAACCGGCCACCACCGCCGCAATGGCGAAGAGGTAGAAGGCAAAAGCAAACACCGTCATGCGTTATCCTCCGCTTCGCCAAAGACGCCCTGGGCAATCTCCAACGCCTTGGTCATGGCGGGCACGCCGCCGAACATGCTCATCTGAAAGATCACTTCCGCGATTTCGCGCTGCGTCGCCCCGGCTTCAAGCGCGTGGCGGATGGTGGTGCGCAATTGCGGCTCGGCCTGCGCCCCCAGCACCGTCAACGCCGCGATGGTGACCAGAAGCCGGGTCTTGGCATCCAGCCCCTCGCGGTTGAAGGTCTTGCCGAACCACATTTCCATCATGTCTTTCGACATCGTGGGAAACAGCTTTTCAAAGCCGCCGGGGGCAAACTTTTCAAGCCCCGGAAAGGCGCGCGCCATTTCCTGGCCCTGCTCCAGCATCTGTTTGAACAGCTTGGCGAATTCTTCGTTCATCTGTAGGGGGCGTCCATTTCGATGTTGCGCGCCAGGGCGACTTCCCAACGGGCGCCGTTGTCGAGCAGTTTCTGCTTGTCGTAAAACAGCTCTTCGCGGGTTTCGGTGGTGTATTCGAAGTTCGGCCCCTCGACGATGGCATCGACCGGGCAGGCTTCTTGGCAGAAGCCGCAATAGATGCACTTGGTCATGTCGATGTCATAGCGGGTGGTGCGGCGGCTGCCATCGTCGCGGGGCTCCGCGTCAATGGTAATCGCCTGCGCCGGGCAGATCGCCTCGCAAAGCTTGCAGGCAATGCAGCGCTCTTCGCCGTTGGGGTAGCGGCGCAGCGCGTGCTCGCCCCGAAAGCGCGGCGAAAGCGGGCCCTTTTCATGCGGATAATTCAGCGTGTCCTTGGCGCCGAAGAAGTATTTCATCCCCAGCCCGAAACCCTTGAAGAGGTCAAAGAGCAGGAAGTATTTCGTTGCGCTTACGTAGTCGAATGCCATCAGATACGATCCTCATCTTCGATGTTCTCATCGACCCAGCTAGCCAAAGCAGATGCGATCACCTCGGTAGTCAATTCGTCCTCTGGTAGTCCGGTCAGCGTCTTGTCCAATACTCCAAGTGCTTCACCAACACCTTGAGACATGCTCATCATCTGATCGTAGGTTAGTTGCCGCATTTCAAATGCGACACGTCGAAGAGCCTGGTTAACTTTGATCACTTGCTCAGCCCCCCACCGCGAAGCGCGCCCAAAAGCCGCCAAGCACTTCAAACTTCGCAAGGAATGCGATCAGCACCACCCAGCCGAGCGACAACGGCAGGAACACTTTCCAGCCGATCCGCATCAGCTGGTCGTAGCGGTAGCGCGGCACCAGCGCCTTCACCACCGCGAAGAAGAAGAAGAACAGCCACATCTTGCCGACCATCCACCACCAGCCATCGGCGATGCCGGGGATGGGGCTTAGCCAGCCGCCGAAGAACAGCACCGAGATGAGGCCGCACATCAGGAACATGGCGATATATTCGGCAGCCATGAACAAGAGGTAGGGGGTCGAGGAATACTCGATCATGTAGCCCGCCACGAGTTCGGATTCGGCTTCGACCAGATCGAACGGCGGGCGGTTGGTTTCGGCCAGCGCCGAGACGAAGAACAGAAACACCATCGGCAGGTGCGGCAGCCAGTACCAGTTGAAAAAGCCGTAGCTGCCTTCCTGCGCGCGCACGATATCGGACAGGTTCATGCTGCCGGTCGAGATGATCACCCCGATGATGATCAACCCCAGCGACACCTCATAGGAAATCATCTGCGCCGCCGAGCGGATCGACGAGAGGAACGGATATTTCGAGTTCGAGGCCCAGCCGCCCATGATGATGCCGTAAACGCCCATCGACGAGATCGCGAAGATGAACAGCACCGCCACGTTGATGTCGGCCATCACCCAGCCTTCATCGAAGGGCAGCACGACAAAGGCAAAGATCGCCAGACACATCGACAGCAAGGGCGCGAGGAAGAACACGAACTTGTCGGCACCTGCCGGGATCACGATTTCCTTGAACACATATTTGAAGGCATCCGCAAAAGATTGCAGCACGCCCCAGGGCCCCACCACGTTCGGCCCCCGGCGCATCTGCACCGCAGCCCAGACCTTGCGGTCGTAGTAGACCAGAAACACCAGCCCGATCATCACATAGGCGATCATCGCCAGACCCTGAGCGAGGATCAGGATAAGCGTTCCCAGCGGTGTTGCGAAAAATTCTGCCATGATCCCTGTCCCTCAGACCGTCGGTATTCCCTGATCCGCGCAATCGGCCACCGTCACTTCCGCGTCGATGGTCCGCAAGCCGCGGGGCAGCGCGGGCGAGATGGTGTAAACCGCATCTGCCCGCCAGACGCCACCTGTTTCGGAAACATTCGTGCGAACGTGCCGCGCGAACCCATAGCCACGGATCAGCGCGTATTGCGCCGCCGCACAGGTCGCATAGGCGACCACGTCCTTTTCACCTGCGGCGCCACCCGAAACGGCGACGCTGAAGTTGACCAGATCGCCCTCGAGCAGCCGCGTTTCGACCCCGGAATAAACCGGGCGCGCGGTGGCATCGGGCACCCCCGCCTCGGCACAGGCCGCCAGCCCGGCCAGAAGGCCGGTCAGGGGTAGCGCGCGGGCGAGGCCGTTCAGCATGTCATTCCGCCGCCATCGGTTGCGATTTGCGCGCCGCCGCAAGGGCCGAGCATTCGGCCATCACGGTTGATGCCCGTGCAATCGGGTTGGTCAGGTAGAAATCCTTCACCACAAGGCGGAAATCGGCCTTGCCCGGCTCGCGCAGCGGCAATGCCTGCCAGGCGTTTTCGGCCACCACGTCAATCTCGCCCAGGTGCGGATGCGCGGCAAAAAGCGCGCGGCGCAGGCCTGCAAGGCTGTCCCACGGCTGCTTGGCGCCAAGTTCGGCCGAAAGCGCGCGCAGGATCGCCCAGTTTTCCTTGGCTTGCCCCGGCGCGAAGCCGGCGCGGAAGGCCAGTTGCGGCCGCCCCTCGGTGTTGACGAACAGCCCGTCTTCCTCGGTATAGGCGGCGGCGGGCAGGATGATGTCGGCGCGGCTGGCGCCGCGGTCGCCGTGGCTGCCCTGATAGATCACCAGCGGCCCGCGCGCGATTTCCACCTCGTCGGCACCGAGGTTGTAGATCACCTGCACGCCCTTGGTGGCCTCGACTAGGCCGCCTTCGGCGGTGGCGCCCACATCCATCGCGCCCACCCGGCCTGCGGCGGTGTGCAGCACCAGCAGTTTCGCGTTGCGCGCCGCGGCAATCCGCATGGCTTGCGCCAGCACCGCTTCGCCATCGGCCTCGTTGATCGCACCCTGGCCGACGATCACGATGCCCTGCCCGGTATCGGGTGCCGCCTCTTCGGCAAGCTTTGCATGCGCCATCAGCGCCGCGCGGTCAGTGCCGAAATGGTGGTAGGAATAGGTCAGATCGACCGCCTGCCCGATCAGCCCCACTTCGGCCCCGGCCGCCCAAGCCTTGCGGATCCGCGCGTTCAGCACCGGGCTTTCATTGCGCGGGTCAGACCCGATCAGCAGAATGCCCGTGGCGGTGTCGATATCTTCAATGCGCGCCGTGCCGACATAGGCCGAGCGGTTGCCCGCCGGCAGCCGCGCGCCATCGACCCGGCATTCGACCGCGCCGCCAAGCCCTTCGACCAGGTTCTTGAGCGCAAATGCCGCCTCGGTCGGGGCCAGATCGCCCACCAGCCCCAACACCTTCTTGCCCTGCATCGCCTTGGCGGCGGCGGCCAGCGCCTCGGCCCATGTCGCCTTGCGCAACTTGCCGCCTTCGCGGATGTAGGGGCTGTCAAGCCGCTGGCGGCGCAGACCATCCCAGATGAAGCGGGTCTTGTCGGAAATCCATTCCTCGTTCACGCCATCATGGTTGCGCGGCACGATCCGCATCACTTCGCGGCCCTTCACATCAACCCGGATGTTGGCGCCGAGGCCATCCATCACGTCGATCGATTCAACCTTGGTCAGCTCCCACGGGCGGGCGGTAAAGGCATAGGGCTTTGAGGTCAGCGCGCCCACCGGGCACAGGTCGATGATGTTGCCTTGCAGGTTCGAATCAAGCGTCAGCCCCAGATAGGTGGTGATCTCGGCATCCTCGCCGCGCCCGGTCTGGCCCATCTGGGTGATGCCGGCCACTTCCGAGGTAAAGCGCACACAGCGGGTGCACGAAATGCAGCGTGTCATCGCGGTGGAAACCAGCGGCCCCAGATTGAGGTCGGTCGAGGCGCGTTTTGCCTCGCGTGAGCGGCTGAAATCAACCCCATAGGCCATCGCCTGATCTTGCAGGTCGCACTCGCCGCCCTGATCGCAGATCGGGCAATCGAGCGGGTGGTTGAGCAGCAGAAACTCCATCACCCCTTCGCGCGCCCGCTTGACCATCGGGGTGTTGGTTTTCACCACCGCCGGTTCGCCATTGGGGCCGGGGCGCAGGTCTTTCACCTGCATCGCGCAGCTTGCGGCGGGCTTTGGCGGGCCGCCCACCACCTCGACCAGACACATGCGGCAGTTGCCTGCCACCGAGAGCCGCTCATGGTAGCAAAAGCGCGGCACTTCGATGCCTGCCACTTCGGCCGCCTGAATCAGCGTCAGCGCCGGGTCAACCTCGACCTCGATCCCGTCGATGATGAGTTTCTTGAGGTTTGCCATTGCCTTACTCCGCCGCCATCGCGCTCAGCCGACCCGTCTTGCGGGCCTTGATGCGGTCTTCGATCTCGCCCCGGAACTGCCGCACGAGGCCCTGAATCGGCCATGCCGCGGCATCGCCAAGCGCACAAATGGTGTGGCCCTCGACCTGCTTGGTGACCGACAGCAGCATGTCGATTTCCTCAAGCTCGGCGTCGCCCGTAACCAGACGGTCCATCACCCGCATCATCCAGCCGGTGCCTTCGCGGCAGGGCGTGCACTGGCCGCAGGACTCGTGCTTGTAGAACTTGGAAAGCCGCCAGATCGCCTTGATGATGTCGGTCTGCTGGTCCATCACGATGATCGCGGCGGTGCCGAGCCCCGATTTCGCATCGCGCAGCCAGTCGAAATCCATCAGCGCCTCGCCGCATTGCTCGGCGTTCAGCATCGGCACCGATGAGCCGCCGGGGATCACCGCCTTGAGGTTGCCCCAGCCGCCGCGCACGCCGCCGCAGTGGCGTTCAAGGATTTCCTGCAAGGGCGTCGACATCGCGTCTTCGACCACGCAGGGGTTGTTGACGTGGCCCGAAATGGCAAAAAGCTTGGTGCCGGTGTTGTTGGGGCGGCCAAAGCCCGCAAACCAGCTTGCGCCGCGGCGCAGGATGGTGGGCACAACGGCAATCGATTCAACGTTGTTCACGGTCGAGGGGCAGCCATAAAGCCCCGAGGCGGCGGGGAACGGCGGCTTCATCCGCGGCATGCCCTTTTTGCCTTCGAGGCTTTCCAGCATCGCGGTTTCTTCGCCGCAGATATAGGCGCCGGCGCCGTGGTGCAGGTAAAGCTGGTAGTCGTAGCCCGAGCCGCAGGCGTTCTTGCCGATCAGCCCCGCGTCATAGCATTCATCGATCGCGGCTTGCAGCACCTCGCGCTCGCGGATGTATTCGCCGCGAATGTAGATGTAGCCCGCACTGGCGCCCATTGCGAAACCGGCAATCAGCGCACCCTCGATCAGCGTATGCGGATCGTGGCGCATGATCTCGCGGTCCTTGCAAGTGCCGGGTTCGGATTCGTCAGCGTTGATGACGAGATACGAAGGCCGCCCGTCGGATTGTTTGGGCATGAACGACCATTTGAGGCCGGTCGGAAAGCCCGCACCACCCCGGCCGCGCAACCCCGAAGCCTTGATCTGATCGACGATCCAGTCGCGCCCCTGCGCCAGAATGCCCGCAGTTCCATCCCAGTGCCCGCGCTTGCGCGCCCCGGCAAGGCTGCGGTCGTGCATCCCGTAAAGGTTGGTAAAGATCCGATCCTGATCTCTCAGCATGTCTATTCCCTCATTGCCCTGCGCGGCGTTGCCGCCGCCAGATGCGCATTGTCACGACCAGCGCCCAGATGAACGCAGCCCCCGCCGCAAGATCGGCCAGCAGCACATAGCGGGGGTTCCAGCCGCCCCGCGCGCCCAACCATTGCACCGCGATCCAGGCCACAGCGGCCAGCGCGATGACCAGCGCGACCATGCGCATCTCGCCTGCCTGCTGCTGTTGCCCGGTGTCGCGCTGCATCACTCAGTGCCCTTGTAAACGTCGCCCTCGGCGACGCGTCTGGAAAACTCGGTGGCCCCGCCCACGGCGAGGGTCTTGGCCTGTTCCACCCAGCCATCGCGCTCGATCCGGCCAGAAAAGCCTTCAAGCTTGGCATCCACGGTGGCGATATCTTTTGGACCCCACGAGGCGATCTGGTCATAGTGCCAGATCCCGTTCGCGTTCAGCAGTTTCTCGAACTTCGGGCCGACGCCTTTGATGGCCTTCAGGTCATCGGCTTTGCCGCCGCGCGGTTCGGCCAGCAATTCGGGCTCGCCGTCGGCGCGCGCCGCCGCAGCGGCACGGGCGGCCCTTGCGGCGCGGCGCGCCGCGCGGGCTTCGCGTTCCTCTTTGGTCAGGCGCGGCTTTTCAGCCGCCTGCGCGGGCGCAGCCGGCGCGTCCGGTGCCAACAGCGCGGCTGCCGCTGCGGCCTTGCGGCGCTCGGCGCGCGCGGCACGGCGCGCGGCCCGCGCTTCATCACTTTCAACGGGGGCCACGGCTTCAATACGGGTTTCCGGCTCCGCGCGAACTTCAGGCTGCTCGGGTTCGGGCTCCAGCACAGGTTCGGGTTCGGGCTCTGCCGCCGTGACGGGCGCAGGCGCAACAACCTCGGGCGCGGCGGCCTCGGGCTCTGCAACCGCTGGCGCGGGCTCGAAAGCAGGTGGCGGGGCTGCCGCCTCGGGCGCGGCTGCCGGCACATGTGGCGCGGCGGTCGCGACGGCACCGCAGAAAGCCCAAACGAGGAAAGCGCCCAACAGGCCGCCGGTCACCAGCCCAAGAAACACCGCAGCGGCAAGCGCCATATGCGAAACCATAAGCAGAAATGCCGCGACAGCCACCCCGGCCACCGCGCCCGCAATCCAGCAATTTCTTGTGCAAACCGTCATCTGTCCCTCGCTCTGGCTCTTTGGCCTTTTCCTCACTTGTCCTTGTCGTAAATCCCTTCCTTGCGCGCCCGCGCGGCAAATTCGGTTTCGGCCCCGGTGGCCAGCAGTTTCGCCTGTTCTACCCAGCCATCACGGCTGGCACGGCCTTTGAAGCCTTCGAGGTTGTCATCGACCCATGCGAGCTCAGCCGCACTCCAGCCTGCGATCTGGTCGTAATGGAAGAAACCAAGCCGGTTCAGCAAGGCCTCCATCTTCGGCCCGACGCCCTTGATGAGTTTCAGATCGTCGGCCTTGCCGCCGCGCGCCACCGCAAGCGCGGCAGGCTTGGCAGCCACAGCGGTTGAGGCGGTGCCCGGCACGGCTGCGGCAGGCTTGGCTGGCGCAGCAGGCGCGACCGCCACAGGCGCCGCTGCCTTGACGGCGGGCTTGGTGGCCGCTTTCGGACCCGCGAGCCACGGCGTCAGCACCGGAACCTCTGACCCATCGATCCGCTTCACGGTATCATTCAGTTCGAGCGCCCGCGAAACAGTGGCATTGTGCGCGGGCTTGCCCGCGGCGCCATCGGTAAGGCTGGTCAGCCCCGAGGCGGGTTCAGCGGCATAGCGCCCCGTTTGCGAGCCGGGCGTGGGCACCTTGCCCGCCGCCAGATCATCAAGGATCTTCGCGAAACTTTCGGCGGTCAGATCCTCGTAATAGTCCTTGCCGATCTGCGCCATCGGCGCGTTGGCGCAGGCGCCGAGGCATTCGACCTCTTCCCACGAAAACTTGCCATCGGCCGAAAGCGTGTGCGGCGTTGGCGCGATCTTCTCGCGGCAGACCGCGTAAAGGTTTTCGGCGCCGCAGATCATGCATGACGTGGTGCCGCAAATCTGGATATGCGCAACAGAACCAACGGGTTGCAGCTGAAACATAAAGTAGAAGGTGGCAACCTCAAGGGCGCGAATGTAGGCCATGCCCAGCTTGTCGGCCACATATTCTATGGCAGGCTTGGTCAGCCAACCCTCCTGCTCTTGCGCGCGCCACAAAAGCGGTATGATCGCGCTGGCCTGACGACCTGCGGGGTATTTGGTGATCTGCGCGTCAGCCCAGACCAGGTTGGCGGGGGTGAAGGCAAAGCTTTCGGGTTGTTCGGCGTGAAGGCGGCGCAGCATCAGCGGTCAATCTCCCCGAAGACGATGTCGAGCGAGCCGATGATCGCAGAGATGTCGGCCAGCAGGTGGCCCTTGGCCACATGATCAATGGATTGCAGGTGCGGGTAGCCCGGCGCGCGGATTTTCGCGCGGTAAGGCTTGTTGGTGCCGTCGGCCACCAGATAGACGCCAAACTCGCCCTTGGGCGCTTCGATTGCCGCATAGATTTCGCCTGCGGGAACGTGGAAACCCTCGGTGTAAAGCTTGAAGTGGTGAATCAGGCTTTCCATGCTGGTTTTCATCTCGGCGCGGCGCGGCGGCGTAAGCTTGCCGCGCGCAAGCACGTCGCCGGGTTCGGCGCGCAGCTTGGCAATCGCCTGCAAGATGATGCTGGTCGACTGTCGCATCTCTTCCATGCGGCAGAGGTAGCGGTCGTAACAGTCGCCGTTCTTGCCGACCGGCACCTGAAATTCGAATTCGTCATAGCATTCATAGGGCTGGGAACGCCGCAGATCCCAGGCAAAGCCCGATCCACGCACCATGACGCCGGTATAGCCCCAGTCCTGAATATCCTGCTCGGTCACCAGACCCACATCGACGTTGCGCTGCTTGAAGATGCGGTTGCCGGTCAGCAGCCCGTCGATGTCTTGCAGCATCCGCAGGAAATTCGGTGCCCATGCCTCAAGATCATCCAGAAAATCGGGCGTCACATCCTGATGCACGCCGCCCGGGCGAAAATAGGCCGCGTGCATCCGCGCGCCGCTGGCGCGTTCGGAAAAGTTCATCAGCTGTTCGCGGTGATCATATAGCCAAAGCTGCGGCGTCAGCGCCCCTACGTCGCCCGCCTGAGAGCCGACGTTGAGCAAGTGGTTGAGTATCCGCCCCATTTCGGAAAAAAGCACGCGCAGAAGGCTGGCGCGGCGCGGTGCCGCAACGCCGGTCAGACGTTCGATAGCCAAGCACCAGGCGTGTTCCTGATTGATCGGCGCCACATAATCGAGCCGGTCAAAATAGGGCAGGTTTTGCAGGTAGGTGCGGCTTTCCATCAGCTTTTCGGTGCCGCGGTGCAGCAGGCCGATATGCGGGTCGGCGCGCTCGATCACCTCGCCGTCAAGCTCAAGCAGCATCCGCAAAACGCCGTGCGCCGCCGGGTGCTGCGGCCCGAAGTTGATGTTGAAGTTGCGGATTTTCTGCTCGCCGGTCAGGGCATCGTCAAAGCTGCCGTCCATCTCGTCCACCTTCATCCGTTTCGCCAAAGTGGCCCCACACGGGGCCACCCTGCCTCAGGCTTTCTTCTCGTCGCCGGGAAGCATGTATTGCGCCCCCTCCCAGGGGCTGAGAAAGTCGAACTGCCGGTAATCCTGCGCCAGCTTGACGGGCTCATACACCACACGCTTGAGCGCCTCGTCATAGCGCACTTCGACATAGCCGGTGGTGGGAAAATCCTTGCGCAGCGGGTGGCCGGAAAAGCCGTAATCGGTCAGCAGGCGGCGCAGATCGGGGTGACCGGCAAAGAGAATGCCGAACATGTCGAAAACTTCGCGCTCATACCAGCTTGCGCCCGGAAAAACACCGGTGATGGTATCGACCTGCTCATCTTCACGCACCGCCAGTTTTACCCGGACGCGGTGATTTTGATACATCGACAACAAGTGATAGACGACATCGAAACGCGCAGCGCGCTGCGGCCAATCGACCGCGGTTATGTCAACCAGCGTCGAAAACTTGCACGCCGGATCGGCGCGCAAAAACTCGATGAAAGCGGCAATCGAGCTGGGCGTGACGGTTACGGTCAGTTCGCCATTGGTGATCGCGGTGCCAATCACGTCATTCGGGCAGCGCATTTCGATATGGGCGGCCAGTTCGTGCAGCGCTTCAGGCATGGTGCATTCCCCTCAGCGAACCAGAGTGCCGGTGCGGCGGATCTTGCGCTGCAATTGCAGCACGGCGTAAAGCAGCGCCTCGGCGCTTGGCGGGCAGCCGGGCACATAGATGTCAACCGGCACGATGCGGTCGCAGCCACGCACCACCGAATAGCTGTAGTGGTAATAGCCGCCGCCATTGGCGCACGACCCCATGCTGATCACATAGCGCGGCTCGGGCATCTGGTCGTAAACCTTGCGCAGCGCTGGCGCCATCTTGTTGGTCAGCGTGCCCGCCACGATCATCACATCCGACTGGCGCGGGCTGGCGCGGGGGGCAAAACCGTAGCGTTCGGCGTCATATCGCGGCATCGCCACATGCATCATTTCAACAGCGCAGCAGGCCAGACCAAAGGTCATCCAGTGCAGCGATCCGTTGCGCGCCCAGGCAATGATGTCTTCGACCGAGGTCAGCACAAAGCCCTTGTCTTGCAACTGATCGTTAAGCGCGGCGGCAGACGCATCCATCGCCGGGGCAGCGCCTTCGGGTTTCGAGATCACGCCCATTCCAGCGCCCCCTTCTTCCATTCGTAGGCAAAGCCCACGGTCAGCACGCCAAGGAACACCATCATCGACCAGAACGCGACCATGCTAAGCGAGCCAAAGGCCACCGCCCATGGGAACAGGAACGCCACTTCGAGGTCGAAGATGATGAACAGGATCGCCACCAGATAGAAGCGCACGTCAAACTTCATTCGTGCGTCGTCCATTGCGTTGAAACCGCATTCGTAGGCCGACACCTTTTCAGGGTCAGGGTTGAACACCGCGATGACCGCCGCCGCCGCGATCAGCACGATGCCAAGCGCGAAAGACATGAACAGGAAGATGATGATCGGAAGGTATTCTCGCAGCAGATCGTCCACTGGTGGCTCCCACGTTCCGCGAGGCAGGCTCGCGCAGGTTCCGGCTGAGCGTGGTTTAGCCGTGTGGCCTGCCGGGGTCAACCGAAGGCAGCGCAGAAAGCGCCGCTTTCACGGGCCGATGCGTATTTGCCGATACCCTTGCGCCTGCGCGAGGGCAGCGGCCACCGTTCAGAGCGCCCAACCCGGCTTGCGCTTACCGAAAAAGGCGGCGATTCCCTCGGCGGCCTCGGGGCTTTCCCACCGCGCCACAAGCCCCGCAATCGAGGCTTCTATGGTTTCGGCGTCGATTCTGGGGCCCAGTGCACGCGCCTGTGCCTTGGCTTCGGCCACCGCACCGGGGGCGCAGGCAAGGTAGGGGGTGACCTCGGCCTCGACCGCCGCATCCAGCGCCTGCGGCGCAACGACGCGGGCCAGCAGATTGAGCCGCACCGCCTCGTCGGCATCAAAGAGGCGCGACGACATGAACACCCGCCGCGCCAGTGATTCCCCCATCCGGGCAAGCACATAGGGGCCGATGGTGGCGGGTATCAACCCAAGCCGGGTTTCGGTCAGGCCAAAGCGGGTGCCAGCGGCGCCGATTGCCACATCGCAGACCGCCATCATTCCGACGCCACCGCCAAAGGCGTTGCCGTGGATGCGCCCGATCACCGGCTTTGGGCAGGTGTTGATCGCATTGAGCATCATCGCAAGCTTGCGCGCGCCCGCAGCCCGCGTGGCGGCATCGGCGGTGATCTGCGCCTGCATCCATGCCAGATCGCCGCCCGCGCAAAAGCTGGTGCCGTCGGCCGCCAGCACCACCACCCGCACCGCCGGATCGGCGCCAAGTGCCTGTGCCGCCTCGGTCAGTTCGGCAATCATTTCGGCGGAAAGCGCATTGTGCTTTTCGGCCCGTGCGAGGGTAAGGCGCGCCACCCCGCGCGGATCGGTTTCAACCCTGATGGTGTTGGTCATATTGCTCTCCACTTGGCCTTGCCGCAAGTTTGCGTCGCTTCGGTCGATGGCACCGGGCGGTGCCCGAACCGCCGGGGTGGGCGAGAAGCGCCCGCCCCGGGGGGGCGGTTCGGGCGCTGCCCGGCGTTGCGCCGGGCAAAACAGGGTGTTGGCCCCCTCACCCCCGCAAGCCCCGCGCCATCATCGCCGCCTCGGCCAACACCCCGGCATCAAGGCCGGTTTCATAGCCCAGTTCCGCCAGCCGCACCGCCACCGCCTCGGTCGCCACATTGCCCGCCGCCCCCGGCGCATAGGGGCAGCCGCCAAGCCCGCCCACCGCCGCATCGAACACCCGCAGCCCCAGCGCCAGCGAGGCCTCGATATTGGCAAGCGCCCGGCCTGCGGTATCGTGGTAATGCCCCGCCAGCCGTTCGGGCGGCAGCTCCTGCACCACGGCGCGCAGCATGGCGGTAATGCTTTCGGGCCGCGCCTGCCCGATGGTATCGCCAAGGCTGACCTCATAGCAGCCAAGGTCGCGCAGCGCCGCCGCCACCTGCGCCACGGCGGCAGGCGGCGTTGGCCCGTCGAACGGGCAATCGGTCACCACCGACACATAGCCGCGCACCGGCACCCCGTCGGCGCGCGCCGCTGCCGCCACCGGGGCAAAGCGTTCAAGGCTTTCGGCGATGGAACAGTTGAGGTTCGCCCGGCTAAACCCCTCCGAGGCCGAGGCAAAGATCGCCACCTCATCGGCCGCTGCCGCCCGCGCCCCCTGATAGCCCTTGAGGTTGGGCGTCAGCGCCGCATAACGCACCCCCGGCGCGCGGGTAATGCCCGCCAGCACTTCGGCGGCATCGGCCATCTGCGGCACCCATTTGGGCGAAACGAAGCTCGTCACCTCGATGCGGCGAAACCCGGCGCGCGAAAGCAGATCGACCAGCGCCACCTTGTCGGCGGTGGCGATCTGCCGCGCCTCGTTTTGCAAGCCGTCGCGCGGGCCGACCTCGAATATCTCGACCCGCTCAGCCATTGGAAACCTCGGGCGGCGGGTAGAAATCGCGCCGGTAGATCTGGCTGACCCCGTCACGCGCCTGTGCGCGCTGCCAGGCGGGGCGCCCGGCCAGGCGCGCCAGCCACGCCTGCACACGCGGCAACGCTTCGAGCCGCACAAAGCGCTGGCCAATATAGGCGCCATAGCTGACGGCGATATCCACCGCCGAAAACCCCGAGGGCAGGATGTATTCGTCCGAAAGGCCGCGCTCGACCACCTCCAGGGCCTTGCCCAGCCGCGCCGCCTCAAGCCGCATCAGGGTGGGGCTGCGCATCCAGTCTTCACGCAGCACAACATGGCTTTGCGTCAGGTTGGCCACATGGCTTGCGATGGTTTCGGCGTAGTGCAGCCATTCCAGCCAGTCGGGCCGCTCGGCCTTGCCGCCCTGCAACTGCCCGCGCGTTTCGCACAGATATTGCGTGATAGCGCCGCTTTCAAACAAGGTGCGCCCGTCGATTTCCAGCGCCGGCACCCGGCCCGCCGGCGAAATCGCCAGATAGTCGGCCCCGCGCAACGACTTGTCGAAGAACGAATGCTCGACCACGTCAAAGTGCAGCCCCAGTTCCTCCAGCAACCACAGAATGCGGAAACTGCGCGATTGCGGCACATGGTGCAGGCGGATCATGGCTCGACCTCCAGCCGGATCAGCGCGGCCCCGGCCTCAACCTGCACGCCGGGCGCGCAGAGCACCTCGGCCACGACCCCGGCGCGGCCTGCCAAAAGCGTGTGTTCCATCTTCATCGCCTCCAGCACCGCCAGCCGCTCGCCCGCCGCAACCTCTTGCCCCGGCACCACAAAGACCGCCTTCACCAGCCCCGGCATCGGCGCCAGCGTCAAGCCGCCGCCACCTGAAACTTCGGCCACCCGCGCCAGCGGGTCAACCGCGTTGAAGTGGTGGGCACCCTGCGCGAACACCGAAATGCCGCCCGCGTGGGTCACCACATGCGCCCCGGTCTTGGCGCCATCGACCCACCAGCCATCGGATTTGAGCACACAGTCATGCACGGCGCCGTCGATCTCGACCCGCACCCGGTCGGGGGCCTCGACGCTGAGCGTGGTCATGTGCCCTTCCAGCAGCACCGCGCGGCGCAACGGCGCCCAGAGCGTGAAGCCGCCCATCACGCCCGCGCCTTCCGCCAACCCCGCCGCCGCAATCGCCGCCAGCGCCACGATGGCACCCGAGGGCGGCAGAGCATCGGTAAGCGTTTGCAGATCGCGCCCGATCAAGCCGGTATCCACATCGCCCGCACGAAACCCCGCGTGCCGCGAAAGCGCTGCCAGAAAGCCAAGGTTGGTCACCGACCCCGCCACCTCGGTCGCCTCGAGCGCGCGGGTCAGTTGCGCCAGCGCCACCGCGCGGGTCGGGCCGTGCACCGTGAGCTTGGCGATCATCGGGTCATACCAGGGGCTGATGGTGTCGCCCGCCCGCACCCCGGTATCGACGCGCGCGCCGGGCGCAAACGCCAGATGCGTCAGCGTGCCGGTGGCGGGCAGGAACCCCGCGGGCACATCCTCGGCATAAAGCCGCGCCTCGAAGGCGTGGCCGCTGATGTGCAATTCCTCTTGCCGCGCGGGCAACGGCTCGCCCGAGGCCACGCGCAACTGCCATTCGACCAGATCGACGCCGGTGATCGCCTCGGTCACCGGGTGTTCCACCTGCAGCCGCGTGTTCATTTCCATGAACCAGAAGCGGTCGGGGCGCAGCCCTTGCGACGCATCAACAATGAATTCGACCGTGCCCGCGCCGCTGTAGCCGATCGCCTCGGCGGCGCGCACCGCCGCCTGCCCCATCGCGGCGCGCATCTCGGGCGTCATGCCCGGCGCCGGGGCCTCTTCGATCACCTTCTGGTGGCGGCGCTGCAAGGAACAGTCGCGCTCATACAGGTGCACCGCCCGGGTGCCATCGCCGAACACCTGCACCTCGATATGGCGCGGCTTTTCAACATATTTCTCGATCAGCACCGCCGGGTTGCCAAAGGCGGTGGCGGCCTCGCCCTGCGCCGATGCCAGCGCCTCGGCAAAGCCCGCGGCAGTTTCCACCCGCCGCATGCCCTTGCCGCCGCCCCCCGCCACCGCCTTGATCAGCACCGGATAGCCGATCTTCGCGGCCTCGGCGGCAAGCTGCGCGGGGTTTTGCCCGGCGCCGTGATAGCCCGGCACCACCGGCACCCCGGCCTCAACCATCAGCCGCTTGGCAGCATCCTTGAGCCCCATCGCCCTTATCGCATCGCCCGAAGGGCCGATGAAGATAAGGCCCGCCGCCTGCACCGCATCGACGAAATCGGGGTTTTCGCTCAAGAACCCATAGCCGGGGTGGATCGCTTGCGCCCCCGTCGCCAGCGCCGCCGCGATGATCGCCTCGCCGCGCAGATAACTGTCCTTGGGCGCCGGGCCGCCGATAGGCACCGCCGCATCGGCCATCGCCACATGCCGCGCGCCCGCATCGGCATCAGAATAGACCGCCACCGTCGCCACACCCATGCGCCGCGCGGTGTCGATCACGCGGCAGGCGATTTCGCCACGGTTGGCGATCAGGATCTTGCTGAACATCCTCAGTCCCCTCGTTGTTTTGCCTGCCGCGCCGGGGGGCCAGCCCCCCGGACCCCCCGGGATATTTGCGCCAAGGCAATTGCAGCTTGCCTTGGCGCAAAATATCCCCGCCGGAGGCTAGAATCCTACATCCTGAACAGGCCGAAGCGCGTCGGCTCGATTGGCGCGCAAAGGCTGGCCGAAAGGCTGAGGCCAAGCACCTCGCGGCTTTTGCGCGGGTCGATGATGCCGTCATCCCAGAGCCGGGCAGAGGCATAAAGCGGGTGGCTTTGCCGGTCGAACATCGCAACGGTCGGGCGCTTGAAATCGGCCTCTTCCTCGGCCGACCAGGTGCCGCCGCTGCGTTCGATGCCATCGCGCTTCACGGTCGCCAGCACCCCCGCTGCCTGCTCGCCGCCCATCACCGAGATGCGCGCGTTGGGCCAGGTCCAGAGAAACCGGGGCGAATAGGCGCGCCCGGCCATGCCGTAATTACCCGCGCCAAAGCTGCCGCCGATCAGCATGGTGATTTTCGGCACGTTGGTGGTGGCGACGGCGGTGACCATTTTGGCGCCGTGCCGGGCGATGCCCTCGTTTTCATATTTGCGCCCGACCATGAAGCCGGTGATGTTTTGCAAGAACACCAGCGGCGTGCCGCGCTGCGAGCATAGCTCGACGAAATGCGCGCCCTTTACCGCCGCCTCGGAGAAGAGCACGCCGTTGTTGGCGATGATGCCGACCGGGCAGCCGAGCACATGCGCGAAGCCGGTGACCAGGGTTTCGCCAAAGCGCGGTTTGAACTCATCGAACCGCGAGCCATCGACCAGCCGCGCGATCACTTCGCGGATGTCATAGGGGGTGCGCAGGTCGGCGGGCACCAGCCCCAGAATCTCCTCGGGGTCGTAGGCGGGGTCTTCGGGGCTTTGCCAGACCACGGTTTGCGGTTTGCGCCGGTTGAGGTGGCTGACCGCGCGGCGGGCAAGGGCGAGCGCATGGCCATCATCTTCGGCCAGATATGATCGTCACATCCGACATCGCGGGCACATAGGCACCGCCTGCGGTGCACGACCCCATAACCACGGCAATCTGGGCAATGCCCTTGGCGCTCATCCGGGCCTGATTGTAGAAAATGCGCCCGAAGTGGTCGCGGTCGGGAAAGACCTCATCCTGATTGGGCAGGTTGGCGCCGCCGCTATCGACCAGATAGATGCAGGGCAGGTTGCATTCCTCGGCAATCTCCTGCGCGCGCAGGTGCTTTTTTACGGTCATCGGGTAGTAGGTGCCGCCCTTCACGGTGGCGTCGTTGGCCAGCACCATCACCTCTTGCCCATGCACCCGGCCCACGCCCGCAATCAGGCCCGCGCCTGGGGCCGCGCCGTCATAAAGCCCATGCGCGGCGGTGGCGCCGATTTCGAGGAACGGCGCGCCGGGGTCGAGCAGGCCCGCCACCCGCTCGCGTGGCGCCATCTTGCCGCGCGCGGTGTGGCGCGCGACGGCCTTGGCGCCACCACCCGCCGCGGCGAGGGCTGCGGCTTCGGCAACGGTGGCAAGCGCCGCCAGATGCGCCGCGCGGTTGGCGCGGAAAGCGGCGGAGGTGGGCAGGGCGGTGGTGGAGAGTTTCATTTCGTGACCCCAAGCAGGAGCCAACAGCCAAGAACCAACGAAATCAAACTTGCGATGCCGGTCACATGCGGGACCCAAAAAGTCCACTTGATGGCGCGCTCGAATGGTAATTTCTCTGCCATGTCCGTCTCCACCTCGGCAGCATTCTGCAATTCTGGTCCAAGGCAAATGAGACCGATCTTCCTTGCGCGTCTATTCTTCAACTCCAAGTAGGCAGAATGCTGAAACAGCCAGTTAAGATGGGTGAAGTATCCACAGATCATCGCAAGCGAGAGCCCAGTGACGAATAACGCTGCCGAGCCGGCGACATTCTGTTTCACTTCTTCAGATAATACAGTCGCAATAGCAGGAAGCGCCACAAGGGCACCGCCGTTCAGGAGCAGCAAATTTTTTATGAGCAAGACACCATACTCGTAGAGCGCTTTGCCGGTGCTTTCAATTTCGAAAGAATGAAGTTCTGTGTTCCGCGACATTTCGCGTTGATACTTTTCCCAATCTGGCTGTGTCATCCCTCACCCCCCCACCAGTTCCCGCCCGATCAGCATGCGCCGGATCTCGCTGGTGCCCGCCCCGATCTCCATCAGTTTCGCGTCGCGGAAGAGGCGCGAGACCACGGAATCGTTGAGGAACCCGGCGCCGCCGAGCGCCTGCACCGCCTGATGCGCCTGCACCATCGCTTGTTCGGAGGCGTAAAGCACGGTGGCGGCGGCATCGGCGCGGGTCACGGTGCCCTTGTCGCAGGCCCGCGCCACCTCGTAGGTGTAGGCCCGCGCGGTGTTCATCGCCACATACATGTCGGCCACCTTGGCCTGCATCAGTTGGAAGCTGCCAATCGGCTGGCCAAACTGGTGGCGTTCGCGGACATAGGGCACCACCTCATCGAGGCAGGCGGCGATGATGCCAAGGCCGATGCCCGACAGCACCACCCGCTCGTAATCAAGCCCCGACATCAGCACCCGCACGCCCTTGCCCTCAACACCCAGCACGTTCTCGAACGGCACTTCGCAATCGTCGAAAAAGAGCTGCCCGGTGTTCGAGCCGCGCATCCCGAGCTTGTCGAAATGCGGGCTGGTGGAAAACCCCTTGAAGCCGCGCTCGACGATAAAGGCGGTAATGCCCTTGCTACCCGCCTCGGGGTCGGTCTTGGCGTAGACCACGAGCGTGTCGGCATCGGGGCCATTGGTGATCCAGTATTTGTGGCCGTTGAGCACATAGTAGCCGTTGCGTTTTTCGGCCCTGAGCTTCATGCCGACCACATCCGACCCGGCGCCGGTTTCGCTCATCGCCAAGGCGCCCACCTTTTCGCCCGAAATCAGGCCCGGCAGGTAGCGGCGCTTTTGCTCGTCCGAGCCGTTCAGCTTGAGCTGGTTGACGCAAAGGTTCGAATGCGCGCCATAGGAAAGGCTGATGCTGGCGGAGGCGCGGGCGATTTCTTCGGTGGCCACCACATGCGCAAGGTAGCCCATGCCCGCGCCGCCAAACTCTTCGGCCACGGTGATGCCCAAAAGGCCAAGTGCGCCCATCTCGGGCCAGAGCTCGGGCGGAAAGACGTTGCTGCGGTCAACCTCGGCGGCGATCGGCGCGATGCGTTCCTGCGCCCAGGCCTGCACCATCTCGCGCATTGCATTCACGTCTTCGCCCAGATCAAACTGCATGCCGCCAGTGAACATCCCGCACCCTCCCGATTATTGAACGTATGTTCAATTTATGAACCAAGGCCCCGGCACCCGTCAAGCGGTCAAATACGGGGGCGGGCGGCGCGTCGCTTTCAGGTTACGACATCCGGCCCGGCCCGCCCGCTGCGCTGGCAAATACCTGCCAGCGCCTCGACGGCATCGATGATCGGCGCCAGTGCCGCCTGCGGGTCTTGCGCGAGGCCTTCTGGCCCCGGCACATACCGCTCCAGATAGAGCCGCAGCGTTGCGCCCTCGGTGCCGGTGCCCGAGAGCCGCAGCACCGCCCGCGCGCCACCCTCGAAAAAGATGCGCAGGCCCTGCCCCGTCGAGACCGAACCATCGACCGGGTCGGTATAGGCAAACTCATCCGCGCGGATCACCACGAGCCCGGCTGCAGCCTGCCCGGCCAGCCCGGCCAGCCGCGCGCGCAGATCGGCCATGATCGTCTCGGCCAAGGCAACGGGCAGCGCCTCGTAATCATGGCGCGAATAGTAGGTGCGGCCAAACCGCGCCCAGTGGTCGGCCAGCACCTCGGCCACCGACCTGCCGGTGACGGCAAGGATGCTCAGCCACATCAGCACCGCCCAAAGCCCATCCTTTTCGCGCACATGGTCCGAACCGGTACCAAAGCTTTCTTCGCCGCAAAGCGTGACGCGCCCGGCATCGAGCAGGTTGCCGAAGAACTTCCAGCCGGTGGGTGTTTCGTAGCAGGGAATGCAAAGCGCCTGTGCCACCCGGTCAACCGCCGCCGAGGTGGGCATCGAGCGCGCCACCCCCATTAGCCCGTGTGCATAGCCCGGCGCGCACCGCGCCTCGGCCGCCAGCACCGCAAGACTGTCGGAGGGGCTGACGTAAACGCCACGGCCCAAGATCATGTTGCGGTCACCGTCGCCATCGGAGGCCGCGCCAAAATCGGGCGCCTGCGGCCCCATCATCGCCGCCATCAATTCATGCGCCCAGGTCGGGTTCGGGTCGGGGTGCATGCCGCCGAAATCGGGCAAGGGCGTGGCGTGAACCACGGTGCCGGGGGCCGCGCCCAGCCTGCGCTCGAAGATCTCGACGGCATAGGGGCCGGTGATCGCGTTCATGCTGTCAATCCGGGCCGTGAAGCCCGCGTGAAAAAGGCTCCGCAACATCTTGAAATCGAAAAGCACTTCCATCAGGTCAGCATAGGCGGCAACGGGGTCGACGACTTCGACCACCATGCCCGCAAGGTGCTGCTCGCCCACGGCGCCAAGGTTGATGTCGGGCGCGTTTGCCTTGCGATACTCGCTAATCTCCAAGGTCGCGGCAAAGATCGCCTCGGTCACCGCCTCGGGCGCCGGGCCGCCATTGGCGATGTTGTATTTGACGCCGAAATCCTCGTCGGGGCCGCCGGGGTTGTGGCTGGCCGACAGGATCAGGCCACCGTCGGCGCCGCGCAGCCGGATCAGATGCGAGGCGGCGGGGGTTGAAAGCCACGCGCCCTGCCCCACGATCGCCCGCGCCGCGCCGTTGGCGGCGGCCATTTTCAGGATCACCTGCGCCGCCTCGGCGCCGAAATAGCGCCCGTCGCCGCCCAGAACCAGCGTCTTGCCCGCCACCCCGCCAATGGCATCGAAGGTGGCCTGCACGAAATTCTCAAGGTAGCCCGGGGTCATGAACACGCGGGTTTTCTTGCGCAGCCCCGAAGTGCCGGGCTTCTGGCCTAGAATCGGATGGGTGGAATGGCGCATCATGACCTCTCAAGGAACAGTTGAACCGATTGCGCGGCAAGTTCGGCGCCGGCACCTGCGGGCGTTTCCGGCGCATCGGGCCGGGCGGAATCGAGCGCCAGAACCCAGTTGCCGGGCGGCAGCATAACGCGGCAGGGGCCACCCGCGTTAAAGGCGGCAAAGGCGGCGCGGGGGTTTTCGCTCCCCTCCGCCGCACCGCGCACCTCCATGCACAGGCAGCGGGCGGCGGGGTTGTGCCAGTCGGCGGGGTGCGGCTCGGCGCCCGTTGGCAGCCGCCAGACCAGATCGCGCAGGCCATCGGCGCGCCCGCGCCCGTGCAGCCAGCGACCCTGCCGCAACACCGGATTTGCGGCGCGCAGCGTAGCCAGCCGCGCAACATATGCTGCCAGCGCAACGTCGCCCGGCCAGTTCACCCAGCCGGTCGCGTTGTCCTGTGCATAGGCGTTGTTGTTGCCGCCCTGGCTGTTGCCAATCTCATCGCCCGCGAGCCACATCGGCACCCCTTGCGCAAGAAACAGCGTGGCCAGCATGGCGCGCACCCTTGCGGCGCGGGCGGCACACATGGCGGGGTTTTCGGTCGCGCCCTCGACCCCGAGGTTGTCAGAAAAGTTTTCGCCATGCCCGTCGCGGCCCAGCTCGCCATTCGCTGCGTTGTGCTTTTCGGCAAATGACACGATGTCTTGCAGCGTGAACCCGTCGTGCGAAGCGAGGTAGTTGACCGAGGCCACAGCCCCGCGCCCGCTGTGCTCGAAGGTCTCGGCACTGCCCGCCAGCCGCCGCGCGAGGTCGGGCAGCATGCCCGCATCGCCGCGCCAGAAGCGGCGCACGCCATCGCGAAACCGGTCGTTCCACTCGGCAAACGGGTGCGGAAAGCCGCCGAGGCGGTAACCGCCCTGCCCCAGATCCCAAGGCTCGGCGATCAGCTTCAGCCCGGCCAAAACGGGATCTTGCCGCAGCGTGGAGAGGAAAAGACCCGCCGCGTCGAACCCGCCCCGCCGCCCCCGCGCCAGCGTGGTGGCCAGATCGAACCGGAAGCCATCAACGCCCAGCTGCGCCCAATGCCGCAGACTGTCCATCACCAGCCGCAGCACCATCGGATGCGACAGGTTCAAGGTGTTGCCGCAACCGGTATCGTTGACATAGCCGCCCTCGCGCAGGCGATAATAGCTGGCGTTGTCGATGCCGCGAAAGGCCAGCGTCGGCCCCTCGGCATCGCCCTCGCCGGTGTGGTTGAACACCACGTCGAGGATAAGCTCGATGCCGGCACCATGCAGCCCCGCCACCATCGCGGAAAAACTTTCGGTGCTGCCATAGCGCGGATCGGGGGCGAAAAAGCCAAGGCTCTGGTAGCCCCAGTAATTGCGCAAAGAACGCTCAACCACAAAGCGGTCGTCGATGAAGGCGTGGACGGGAAGCAGTTCAACGGCCGTCACCCCAAGCCGGGTGAAATGGTCCAGCATTGCGGGCGCGGCCACCCCGGCATAGGTGCCGCGCAGCGCCTCGGGCACCTGCGCGTGCAGCGCCGTCAGCCCCTTCACATGCGCCTCGCAGATCACCGTTTCGCACCAAGGCCTGCGCGGCCCGTGCGGCGGCGCCGCGGCGGGCGCCACCACCAGCGATTTCGGCACCACCCCGGCGGTATCAACGCCCCGCCCCATCAGCCCCGCGCCCCAGCGCAAAGGCGCGCTGATTGCCCGCGCATAGGGGTCCAGCAGCAGCTTGGCCGGGTCGAACCGATGCCCCTTGTCAGGCGCCCATGGGCCATAAACCCGAAAGCCGTAGGCCGCACCCGGCGCCAAGCCCGGCACATGGCCCGCCCAGATGTCGCCCTCGCGGGTGGGCAGGTCCAGCCGCTGTTCGCCGCCCTCGAACAGACACAGTTCCACCCGCTCGGCATTGGCCGAAAACAGCGCAAAATTCACGCCGCCCGCTTCGGGGGTCGCGCCAAGGCCGCGCGTGTGGCCTGCGTGGATCGTGTATTCAGCCACGCACCAGCCCCTCATAAAGCGCCGCGTAGCGCGCCGCCGAAGTGCCCCAGCCAAGGTCGGCCTTCATGCCCCGCCGCTGCATCGCCCCCCATGCCGCCCGGTCGGCGTAGATTGACGAAAGTTTGCGCAACCCCTGCGCGAAGGCCAGCGCATCGACGGGGTGAAACACCACCCCCGTCGCGGCGGCCGCAGCAAGGCTGGCCGGGCTGGCGCCGATCACCGTATCTGCAAGCCCCCCCACGGCCGCCACCACCGGCACCGCGCCATAGCGCAGCCCCATCATCTGCGTAAGGCCGCAAGGCTCGAACCGTGATGGCACCAGCACCGCATCGCCCCCCGCGAACATCCGGTGGCTCAAGCCCTCGTCATAGCCGATACGCAAGCCCACCTGCCCCGGATGGCGCGCCGCGAGCGCCCGCATCGCGTCCTCGGCCCATGGCTCGCCCGCGCCCAGAATACACAGCCCGCCACCCGCAGCCAAAAATGCCGCCACCGCCTCGGGCACCAGGTCGATGCCCTTCTGGTGCGTCAGGCGGCTGACCAGAATCGCCAGCGGCCCGGCCACCTCGCCCAGCCCGAACTCGGCCACAAGCCGTGCCCGGTTCTGTGCCTTGCCCGCCAGTGCGCGCGCTGCGTAGGGCACGATCTCGGGGTCGGATTCCGGGTTCCAGACCGCGTCATCAATACCGTTGAGAATGCCCTGCACCACGCCCGCGCGCGCCGAGATCACCCCTTCCAGCCCCAGCCCGAACTCGGGGCGCATCAACTCATCCGCGTAGCGCGGGCTGACCGTGGTGATCGCATCGGCCGCCACCAGCCCCGCTTTCAGCGCCGAAATATTACCCCAATACTCCACCCCCTCCGGGCTGAACGCCTCGGGCGGCAACCGCAGCGCGGCCAAGCGCTCGGGCCCGGCAATGCCCTGAAAGGCGATGTTGTGCACCGTCAACACCGAAGGCACCCCAACCCCGCGATACCGCAGATAGGCGGGCGCAAACCCGCCCTGCCAGTCATGCGCATGCACGATGTCAGGCCGCCAGCCGTCACCATCGCCCGCCCGCGCAATCTCGGCCGCCACCCACGAAAGGGCTGCAAAACGCTCCGGATTGTCGCGAAAGTCGCCCGAGCCGTCAGAGTAGGGTCCGCCAAGGCGCGCGAACAGATGCTCTGCCGCAAGCGCCAGCACTTCGAACCCCGCGACCCTGCCCAACAGCAACCGCGCCGGGCCGCCGAAAAGATCGTCCGCCGCCCAGACCTCGCGCACGGCCCCAAGCTGTGCCACCACCCCCGGATAGGCCGGGATCAGCACCCGCATCTGCCAGCCGCGTGGCGCCAGCGCCCCCGGCAAGGCCCCCACCACATCGGCCAGGCCCCCGGTCTTGACCAGCGGCACACATTCCGACGCCACCGAAAGCACCCGACCGCCCATTTTGCGCCTCTCCCCATGTCTGCCTTGGTTCAAATATCCTCGGGGGGTGAATGGGCCGCAAGGCCCAGAGGGGGGCAGACCGCCCCCCTACCCCAAAGCATTCGCCCGCGCTGCCAGCATTTCCTCGGTTATCAGCACGATGCCGCCCTCGGAACGGCGGAACCAGCGCGCATCTTCCTCGGGGTCTTCGCCCACCACCAGCCCCGGCGGAATCAGCACGCCGCGATCGAGCACGCAGCGGCTCAGCCGCGCGCCACGCCCGACATCGGCATAGGGCAGCGCCACCACATGGTCGAGTTCGGCATAGCTGTGGGTGCGGCAGCCGGTAAACAGCAGCGAATTGCGCACCTCCGACCCCGAGACGATGCAATCGCCCGACACCAGTGATGAAACCGCCATGCCCCGCCGCGCCGCCTCATCATGAATGAACTTGGCCGGGGGCACGATCTCGGCATAGGTCCAGATCGGCCAGGCGTTGTCATAAAGATCCAGCTTTGGGGTGAACTCGGTCAGGTCGATATTGGCCTGCCAGAAGGCATCTATGGTGCCGACATCGCGCCAATAGGGTTCAGTCTCAAGCCCGCTGGTCACGCAGCTTTCGGCAAAGCGGTGCGCCATCGCCTTGCCGTTCTTGACGATCGCGGGGATCAGGTCATTGCCGAAATCGTGGCTCGAGTTGAGGTCGGCGGCGTCGCGCAGCAACAGATCGCGCAAAAACGCCCAGTCGAACACATAGATGCCCATCGAGGCGAGCGTGCTCAACGGATCGCCCGGCATCCCCGGCGGATTCGCAGGTTTTTCCAGAAACGCGGTGACCCGGCCCCTGCTGTCAATATCCATCACCCCAAAGGCGCTGGCCTCGGCGCGCGGCACCGTAAGGCAGCCGATCGTCACATCGGCGCCGGTGGCGACATGCTGTTGCAGCATCACCTCGTAATCCATCTTGTAAACATGGTCGCCGGCCAGCACGACCACGTATTTGATGTGGTAACTATCAACGATATCAATGTTCTGCGTCACCGCATCGGCGGTGCCCAGATACCACTGGTTTTCGCTGACACGCTGGCTTGCGGGCAGGATATCGAGGTATTCGTTGCGCTCGGCGCGAAAGAACGACCAGCCGCGCTGCATGTGGCGGATCAGCGAATGCGCCTTGTATTGCGTGGCAATCGCCATCTTGCGAATGCCCGAGTTGAGCGCGTTCGAGAGCGCAAAGTCGATGATCCGCGCCTTGCCGCCAAAATAGACGGCCGGTTTCGCGCGCTTGTCGGTAAGCTCCTTCAGGCGGCTGCCGCGCCCGCCTGCCAGCACGAAGGCCATCGCCTGGCTTGAAAGCCTCGCATTCGGTTGCGGTTTCATCTTACCCCCCTTTCCGGCATCTCGCCGGGACTGAACATCACCACGGAAAGCGGCGGCAGATAAAAGTTGCCGCGCGCCGCCCTGCCCCGCCAAGGTTTTGCCTCGGCCCTGAGCGCCCCCAAGTTACCGCGATTCTCGCCGCCATAATGCGCGCTGTCGGTATTCATCACCTCATGCCAGTCGCCGCCCTGGCTGAGGCCAAGGCGGTAGCCCACCCGCTCGATCGGCGTGAGGTTCGCAACCACCAGCACCGGGGCTGCACCCGGCGCGTGGCGCTCAAACGCATAAACCGAATTGGCGGCGTCATCCGCCTCGGCCCACTCAAAGCCCTGCGCGCGGCAATCGCCCCAGTGCAGCGCGGGCGTTTCGCGGTAAAGACGGTTGAGATCGCGGACAAGGTTTTGCACACCCTGGTGGCGCGGGTCGCCCAATAGGTGCCAGTCAAGCTGCCCCGCCTGCGCCCATTCGCGCAACTGGCCAAACTCTTGCCCCATGAACAGCAGTTTCTTGCCGGGGTGGCCCCACATCAGGCCAAGGAATGCGCGCAGGTTGGCAAAACGCTCGCCCTCCAGCCCCGGCATCTTGCCCAGAAGGCTGCCCTTGCCATGCACCACCTCGTCATGGCTGACAGGAAGAATGAAGTTTTCGCTGTATGCATAGGAACTTGCAAAGGTAATTTCGTTGTGGTGGTGGCGGCGATGGACCGGATCACGGGCAAAATAGCGCAGCCAGTCGTTCATCCAGCCCATGTTCCACTTGTAGCCAAAGCCGAGGCCCCCCGCATGCACCGGGCGCGAGACACCGGGGTAAGAGGTGCTTTCCTCGGCCACCGTCATGATCCCCGGCGCACCGCCGTGGGCCGCCGCGTTCACCTCTTGCAAAAAGGCAATCGCTTCAAGGTTTTCGCGCCCGCCGTGAATGTTGGGGATCCACTCACCCGCAGGGCGCGAATAGTCGCGGTAGAGCATCGAGGCGACGGCATCGACGCGCAGCCCGTCAAGGTGGTATTCCTCAAGCCAGAACAAGGCATTGGCGAGCAGGTAGTTGGCCACCTCGCGGCGCCCGTAGTTGAAGATCAGGGTGTTCCAGTCGCGGTGAAAGCCCTCGCGCGGGTCGGCGTGTTCATAAAGCGGGGTGCCATCGAACCGCGCAAGGCCGTGTGCATCGGTCGGAAAGTGCCCCGGCACCCAGTCGAGGATCACGCCGAGCCCCTTGCGGTGCGCGGCATCGACCAGGGCTGCAAACTCTTCGGGCCGCCCGTGGCGGATGGTCGGGGCGTAAAGGCCAATCGGCTGATAGCCCCAGCTGCCGTCAAACGGGTGCTCGGTAATGGGCATGAACTCGATATGGGTAAAACCCATATCTGCCACATAATCAATTAGTTGCGATGCGGCTTCAAAGTAGCTCAGCGGCCTGCCACCCTCGGCCATTACCCGCCGCCAACTGCCCAGATGCACCTCATAGATCGAGATCGGCGCGCCAATGGCGGCGGCCTCGGCGCGGCTGCCCATATAGCCCGCGTCGCCCCAGGCATGCCCGCCCAAAGCCCGCACCACCGACGAGGTCTGCGGCGGATGCTCGGCCCCAAAGCCCAACGGGTCGGCCTTGAGCGGCTGCAAGCGCCCGTCGGCACCGAGGATTTCGTATTTGTAGGCCTCGCCCTCGGCCACACCGGGCGCGAAAATTTCCCACACTCCGGTTGCACCCCGGCGGCGCATCTGGTGGCGCCGCCCATCCCAGTTGTTGAAACCACCCACCACCGAAACCCGCCGCGCATTGGGCGCCCAGACCGCGAAATGCACCCCCGCCACGCCCTCATGCGTGATCAGATGCGCGCCAAGCGCCTGCCAGAGGCGGCGGTGGCGGCCCTCGCCGATCAGGTATTCGTCAATCTCGCCCAATACCGGGGCAAAGCGGTAAGGATCTTCAAACTCCCAGATGCCCGCGGCCCCTTCGGCGCGCAAACGATAGGGCGCAGCATCGGGCCAGTCGGCGGCAAACACCCCCGGCGCTGCGGGCTTCAGCTCAACCGTTTCCGCGCCAACCGCCCAAAGCCGCGCCGCGTCGGGCACCAGCGCCACCACCTGCCCGCCGTGGAGACCAAGCACCGCAAAAGGATCAGCGTGCCGCCCTGCGGCCAAGGCCCGCGCCGTGTCGGCGTTCAGTCGTGCCATGCCGCCCCCTATAGTGCCGATACAGTACCCCAGATGCCCGACATATATTCCCGGATCGCGCGATCCGACGAAAAATACCCCATCCGCGCGGTGTTCAGCGCCGCCATCCGCCACCAGCGGTCAGGGTCGGCAAAGGCCGCATCAACCCGCGTCTGCGCCGCATCATAGGCGGCAAAATCCGATGCCACGAGGAAATAATCGCTGTGCCAGATGTTGTGCACAAGGCCATGGTAGCGCCCCGGCTCATCGGGGCTGAAGCGGCCCTCGGCGATCATCTGCAACACGTCCTGCAAGGGCTGGCTGGCCAGAATCGCCTCGCGCGCGTGGTCCGCGCATTTGCGCCGCGCTGCCACCTCGGGCGCGGTAAGGCCAAAGAGGAAAAAGTTTTCCGGCCCCACCTGCTCGCGAATTTCCACGTTGGCGCCATCGAGCGTGCCGATTGTCAGCGCGCCATTAAGCGCAAACTTCATGTTGCCGGTGCCCGAGGCCTCCTTGCCCGCAGTCGAGATTTGCTCCGAAAGGTCGGCGGCAGGCACGAGGCGCTCGGCCATGCTGACATTGTAGTTTTCGGGGTAGACGATTTGCAGCAGATCGCGGGTTTTCGGGTCGACGTTAACAACGGCAGCGACATCATTGATAAGGCGAATTATTTCCTTTGCGGTGTGGTAGCCCGGCGCGGCCTTGCCGCCAAAGATGCGCAGCCGGGGCACCGCGCCGCCGGGGTTTTCGCGCAGTCGTTGCCAGTGCGCTACGGCCTGAAGAATGTTCAGCAACTGGCGCTTATATTCATGAACGCGCTTGACCTGCACATCGAAAATCGCATCGGGGTTGGCGGTTATGCCCTGCGTCTCGCGCAGCCAGCGCGCCAGCGCCGCCTTGTTGGTGGCCTTGGTTGCGGCGAAATCGGCACGAAAGCCCGCGTCATCGGCCAGCGGTTCCAGCCCGCGCAGCCGCTCAAGGTCGGCCTCCCACCCCGGCCCGATACTGCGAGTGATCAGGCCGGAAAGCGCCGGGTTCGCCATTCTCAGCCAGCGCCGGGGCGTGATGCCATTGGTCACATTCACCACCCTACCGGGGTGCAACGCCGAAAGTTCCGGGAACAGCGTGGTTTTCACCAGCTCTGTATGCAGCGCCGAAACCCCGTTGACCTTGTGCGCGGTAACAAAGGCAAGGTCGCCCATCCGCACTTCATGGTGCTTGACGATCCCCACCCAATGCGGCCGCGTCGGGTGCTGCGCGGCATGCCAGGCGTCAATCTCTTCGATGATCTGCATATGGCGCGGCAGCACCGACCCCATCAGGTATGTGGCCCAACGTTCCAGCGCCTCGGGCAAAAGGGTGTGGTTGGTGTAGCCAAGACAGGCCACGGCAATGGTGATTGCCGCGTCAAAGCCCAGCCCGTGCACATCGACCAGCAGCCGCACCAGTTCCGGCCCGGCCAGCGCGGGGTGGGTGTCGTTCATCTGGATCGCCGCGCAGGCGGGCAGATCGGCAAGCGCATGGCCGCCTGCAAGGTGTCGGCGCAGAATGTCTTGCAGCGCCGCCGAGACAAGGAAATATTCCTGCTTCAGCCGCAATTCCTTGCCGGCGAAGGTGGTATCGTCGGGGTAGAGCACGCGGCTGAGGGTGCGCGCCAGCGCCTCGGGTTCGGCCGCCGCGGCGTATTCGCCGTGGTTGAAGCGGGCCAGGTCAAAAAGCGCCGTGGGCTTGGCGCTCCAGAGACGCAGCGTATTGGCCCATTTTGCGCCCCAGCCGATGACCGGGGTATCATGCGCCTCGGCGCGCACGGTTTCGCCGGGCGTCCAGACCGTGCGGCCAGCCTGCCGCGTTACCTCGCCGCGAAAACCGATGGTGTAGGCGCTTTCGGGGCGCGCAAATTCCCAGGGATGGCGCTGGGTCAGCCAGTCTTCGGCCTGCTCGCGCTGCTCACCGCCCACAATGCTTTGCCGGAACAACCCGTGTTCGTAGCGGATGCCGTAGCCATAGCCGGGGCAACCGAGCGTTGCCATGCTTTCCATGTAGCACGCCGCCAGCCGCCCAAGACCACCGTTGCCAAGTGCCGCGTCGGGTTCGTCGCCCACCAGTGCCACGAAATCGACGCCAAGCCCGGCCATTGCCTCGGATGCGGCATCGCGCAAGCCAAGGTTGATCGCGGCGTCTTCCAGCAAGCGCCCGACCAGAAACTCCATCGACAGGTAATAGACCCGTTTGGCGCCGGTTTCCCATGTTTTGCGGGTGGCGGCGAACCACGGCTCGACTATCCGGTCGCGCAGCGCGAAGGAAAGCGCCAGCCGCCAGTCGTAGGCCGAAGCGTGTGGCGCATCCTTGCCCATTGTATAGGTCAGGTGCCGCAAGATGTCGGCGCGCAGCGTCTCGGCGTTGGTAGCGATAACAGGGGTCACGATGCGCAGACCTTCCAAAGCGGTTTGGATACCTTTGTGCAACCCTGCCCCGGCCCCGTCAAGCGCGCTTGCGGGGAATCGTTTCGCTCGGCGCGGGCAACGGCTAATCAAGCGGCAAACCGGCGGTTTGGGGGATGTGATGGCAGAATGGTGGCGCGGCGCGGTGGTCTATCAGATCTATCCGCGCAGCTTTCTCGATAGCGATGGCGACGGTATCGGAGATCTTCGGGGCATCACCAGCCGCCTTGACCACATCGCCAACCTGGGCGCCGATGCAATCTGGCTGTCGCCGGTGTTCCCCTCGCCGATGGCCGACATGGGGTATGACGTGGCCGAGTATTGCGGCATCGCCCCGCTGTTCGGCACGCTGGCCGATTTCGATGCGCTGGTGGCGCGCGCGCATGCGCTGGGGCTGCGGGTGATCCTCGATCAGGTGCTCAGCCATTCTTCCGACCGCCACCCCTGGTTTGCCGACAGCCGCAGGCGCGGCGCCAAGGCCGATTGGTATGTCTGGGCCGATGCCCGCCCCGATGGCAGCCCGCCGAACAACTGGCTTTCGGTCTTTGGCGGCCCGGCGTGGGAATGGGATGCGGCGCGGCGGCAATACTACCTGCACAACTTCCTGCCGTCGCAGCCCGACCTCAATTTGCACAATCCTCAGGTGCAGGCGGCAATGCTGGATGTGTTGCGGTTCTGGCTGGATCGGGGGGTGGATGGCTTTCGCCTCGATACCGTCAACTACTACCTGCACGACCCGGCGCTGCGCGACAACCCGCCCGCGCCCCCGGCCCCCGATGGCCGCCCCCCCGCCAGCACCTACGACATGCAAGACCACCGCTACGACAAGACCCGCCCCGAAAACCTTGCGCTGCTGGCCCGCATCCGCGCGCTGACCGACAGCTACCCCGACCGTTGCCTTGTCGGCGAGGTGGGCGAGGTTGCCGGGTGGGCGCTGCCGATCATGGCGGCATACACGGCAGGCGGCAACCGGCTGCACATGGCCTACAGCTTTGATCTGCTGGGCGACGCCTATACGCCCGCGCATTTTCGCGCGGTGATCGAGGGGTTCTTTGCCGCCGCCCCCGATGGCTGGCCATACTGGTCGTTTTCCAACCATGACGTGGTGCGCGCGGCCAGCCGTTGGGCTGCGCATGGCGCCAGCTCCGAAGTGCTGGCAAAACAGGCGTTGGCGCTGCTGGCCTCGTTGCCCGGCACGATCGGGCTTTATCAGGGCGAGGAGTTGGGCCAGACCGAGACGGCGCTCGCGTACACCGAACTGACCGACCCGCCCGGCCTGCGCTTCTGGCCCGAGGTCAAGGGGCGCGATGGCTGCCGCACGCCGATGGTCTGGGATGAAACCGCCCATGCCGGGTTCAGCACCGCGCGGCCCTGGCTGCCGATAAAGCCGGCGCAGGCCGCGCGCAACGTGGCGGCCCAAGAGGCAGAGGCGGGGTCGGTTTTGCACCATTGTCGCGCCGTGCTGCGCCTGCGTCGCGCCACGCCCGCGCTGCGGCTGGGGCAGGCACGGTTTCTAGACCTGCCGTCGCCGCTGCTGGGCATTGAGCGCCGCCACGGCGCGGACAGGGTCAGCTGCATTTTCAATCTTTCGCCGCATCCCCAGACACTTGAAAAGGCGCCGCCCGGCAGGCCCCTGCCAGCTTCGCAAGGCGCAACGCAACGAAACGATGCGCTCGACCTGGGCGCGAACGCCTGGGTCTGGCTGCGTCACTAAGTCATGCACTTACACGCCTTATCGCTTGAGCGAACACCCACATCCAGATAAACTCTTGATTGTAGCGTGTGTGTAATGGTGGTCCGGAGGTTGTATTGGGGGCGGGGCGCATAGGCCATGAAATCCAGTTTCGACGCAGGCCCGCTGCCTTCGCTTTGTGGTGCATTTGATAGCGCAAGCACGCAGGGCCGCAAGATCTTGCTGGTCGAGCCCCGGCACGCCGTGCCGACCAACTTGCCCGGGCTGGAGCATGGCGAAGTTACCTGTGCCCCGCTTGCGGCTGTCGATGCTGATCTGCTGGTGCGGCTGTGCCCCGATGTGGTGCTGGCGCCGCTGATGACACCGAGTTTTGACATGCTCGACCTTACGCGGTTGCTGTGGCAGCTTGACTTTCCCGGTCAGGTACGCGCCCTTACGCCGGCCATTCCTGACCCGCATCTGGTCTGCTCTGAAATCATGGCGGCCTGCCCTGGCCTCGATTTTGATCTGATCGTGGTCAAGCCCGACTAGATTTGCGCCCGTGCCGCAGGCCATGTTCGATGGCGGGTCACCTAGCGGCAAAGCCCCTCGACCAGATCCTCCATGAAGGCCCAGCCCGCATTGAACTGGGCCACGGTAAGGTATTCGTCGGCCTGATGCGCCTGCGCGATATCGCCGGGGCCGCAGACCACTGCCGACCAGCCGCGCGCCTGAAACTGCCCGGCTTCAGTGCCATAACTGACCACATGGCGCGCGTTATCGCCGGTAAGCGCGCGCGCGAGCGCCTCGGCGGCACCGTGGGTTTCCGGGGCCAGCGGCGGTACAACGAAGCGTTCGTCAACCGCGATCCCGGCCTCGGGGCGCACCGCCTTCATCTCGGCCTCGACCTCGGCGACCTTGGCGTGGAAGGCCCGCTGCCAGATGTCGGGGTCTTCGCCCGGCACGACGCGAAAATCGATGCCGAATTCGCAACTGCCTGCCGTGATGTTATGCGCGGTGCCACCCGCAATCTGCCCGGTATGGACGGTCGTCCACGGCGGGTTGAACAGCGCGGCCAATGGCCCCGGCTTGGCGGCGCGGTTGGCGGCATTCTGCGCGTTGACCCAGGCAAGCAGCTTCGCGGCTTCGAGAATGGCGCTGACGCCTTCGTGCATGATCGACGAATGCACCTCGTAGCCCTTCACCCGCAGCCAATAGGCCATGCCGCCCTTGTGCCCGGTGACAACCTTCATCATCGTCGGCTCGCCCACGATCACGGCACTGGCGCGGGGCAACGCGGCCATCGCCTCGATCATCGGAATGCAGGCAACGCAGCCCAGTTCCTCGTCGTGGCTCAGCGCCAGTTGCAAAGGCCGCTTCACGCCGCGCCGTTTGGCCAGCACCAGCGCGGCAAGGGCCAGCGCATCAAATCCCTTCATGTCGCAGGTGCCGCGGCCATATAGGCGCCCGTCGCGCTCGACCACGGTGAAGGGGTCGCTGGTCCAGGCCTGCCCGTCGACCGGCACCACGTCGGTATGCCCCGAAAGCACCACCCCGCCCGGCACCTCTGGCCCGACCTGCGCATAGAGGCTGGCCTTGCGGCCATCGGGCGAGGGCACCACGGTTGCCGCTATCCGGTGCCCTTCCAACCACGCCCGCACCCATTCGATCAGGTCAAGGTTGCTGTCGCGGCTGACGCTGGGGAAGCCAACGAGGGAAGCAAGCAGCGCGCGGGCGGTGGCAAGATCTGGCATGGCAAACTCCGGGTTGTGGCTGACAGGCTGCGCCGCGTGGCGGCACAGTGCAACCCCCGCCGCAATCCCTGCCGGGAGAATTTCCTTTGCGCAAGTGGCGCAGAATCGAACTTGCGTGAGCGCTAAAAATCTCTAACACTGGCCCTCACGCAGCCTTTTGGGGGCGGCAGTCTGCACTGTAAAGAACAACAATAACAACGAACTGGGAGCAATCCATGCCCGATGGGGCGAACGCTGTCCTTCACGTCGAGGGGTTGAAGACCGTCTTCAAGGTCCGCGGCGGCGAAGTTCACGCCGTCAATTCAGTCAGCTTCGATCTGAAACCCGGCGAATTGCTGGGGGTGGTGGGCGAGTCCGGTTCGGGCAAGTCGGTCACCATGATGTCGCTGTTGGGCCTGCTGCCCTCGCCACCCGCAGAGGTGCGCGAAGGGCGCGTGATGTTTGATGGGCGCGATCTTCTGAAATGTTCGCCCAACGAACTGCGCGAGGTGCGCGGGCTTGGTGTCGGCTTCATCTTTCAAGACCCGATGACCTCGCTGAACCCGGTCTTTACCGTCGGCTTTCAGATCATGGAGCCGCTGCGCCGCCACCTTGGCATGAGCAAGCAGGCAGCGCGCAAGCGGGCGCAGGAACTTCTGGAGCTGGTCAACATTCCTGACGCCGGGCAGCGGCTTGGCGACTATCCGCACCAGTTTTCGGGTGGCATGCGGCAGCGGGTGATGATCGCCATTGCGCTCGCCTGCGACCCCAAGGTGCTGATCGCGGATGAGCCGACGACCGCGCTCGATGTGACGATTCAGGCGCAAATCCTCGAACTGATCCGCGAGCTGCGGCAAAAGCTCGGCATGGCGATTGTCTGGATCACCCACGACCTTGGGGTGATTGCAGGCATCGCTGACCGGGTGATCGTGATGTATGGCGGGCAAATTGTCGAACAGGCGCCGGTGGGGGAACTGTTTGCCCATCCGCGCCACCCCTACACCCGCGCGCTTTTGCAAACCGTGCCAAGCGTGCGCGGCGAACGGGCGCCCAAGCTGAACGTGATCGAGGGCCAGCCGCCAATGCTGACCCAAACCCCCTCGGCCTGCCCGTTCCGCCCACGCTGCGCGCAGGCCTTCGACCGTTGCGCACGCGAAAACCCGGCACGCCGCGCGGTAGGGCGCGGCCATGACGTCGCCTGTTTTTGGGATTTTGACAGCAACGGGGCGGTAACCGCCACCGGGAGCAGCGCCGATGCTTGACCACACCCCCACGCAAAAAACGCTGGTCGAGGTCGACGGGCTGAAGATGTATTTTCCGATCACCGCTGGCCTCTTTCGCGGCAAGGTGGGCGATGTGAAGGCGGTCGACGGGGTTTCCTTCTCGATATTCGAGGGTGAGACCTTGGGGCTCGTGGGGGAATCGGGTTGCGGCAAATCCACCTGCGGGCGGGCGCTGCTGCGGCTTTATGATGTAACGGCGGGAAGTATCCGCATTGGCGGTGTCGATATTGCCAAGCTCAGCCCCGATGCGCTGCGCCGGATGCGCCCGACCATGCAGATGGTGTTTCAAGACCCGCAGGCAAGCCTCAACCCGCGCATGACGGTCGCGGGCATCATCGGCGAGCCGCTGGATGAGCATACCAGCCTCGGCCGTGCCGAAAAGCTGGCGCGGATTTATGAGCTGATGGATGCGGTGGGCCTTTCTCGCGATTTCGCCAACCGCTATCCGCACGCCTTTTCGGGCGGCCAGCGCCAGCGCATCGGTATTGCCCGCGCGCTGGCGCTGAACCCGAAGTTCATCGTCTGCGACGAACCGATTGCAGCGCTTGATGTCTCGATCCAGGCGCAGGTGGTCAACCTGCTGGAAGAATTGCAGGACCGGCTGGGGCTGACCTATCTGTTCATCAGCCACGATCTGAGCATGGTGCGCCATATCGCTGACCGCGTCGCGGTGATGTATCTGGGCCAGATCGTTGAACTGGCCAGCCGCGAGGCGCTCTATGGCAGCCCCAAGCACCCCTACACGCAGGCGCTGCTTTCAGCGGTGCCGGAACCAAACCCCGAACACGAGGCCAACCGCCGCCGCATCATTCTGACCGGCGACGTGCCCTCGCCCGCAAACCCGCCGCAGGGCTGCAACTTTTGCACCCGCTGCCCGAAGGTGATGGATATCTGCCGCAAGGTGGAACCCGTCAGCCGCGAAATCGAGCCGGGCCGCTTCGTGGCCTGTCACCTTTACGAAACCACCACGACCGCCGAACCTACGGCGGCGACTGAAGCATCAGGCAAGACCCGCTTGAGCACCAACAATCCAACGACCCAACAAGGAGTCTGACATGAAACTGAAAACCGCTCTTCTGGGCGCGGCAGCGAGTCTGGTATTCGCCCCCGCCGCCTATGCCGAACGCGGCAGTGACGGCGAAGTGAAGATCATCTATTGGCAAGCCGTCTCGACGCTGAACCCGTATCTGTCGTCGGGCACCAAAGATGTCGAAACCGCAAGCCTGGTGATCGAGCCGCTGGCGGGCTTTGACGAAAACGGCGTCGTCATTCCGCGCCTCGTGACCGAGATTCCGACCGTCGAAAACGGCGGCGTTTCGGCAGATCTGACCAGCATCACCTGGAAGCTCAAGCCGGGCCTCGTGTGGTCGGACGGCACCCCGGTTACAGCCCATGACGCGGTCTTTACCGCCAACTACTGCATGGACCCTGCCGGTGGCTGCGCCCAGCTTGCGCGCTATGAAGGCATCAAGTCGGTCGAGGCGCTCGATGATCTGACCGTCAAGATCACCTACAACGAACCGCGCCCGAACCCCTACACGGCCTTTGTCGGCGCCACCTCGCCGATCCTTCAGGCCGCTCAGTTCGCCAACTGCACCGGCGCCGCTGCCTCCAGCTGCACCGCCGAGAACTTTGCCCCGATCGGCACCGGCCCGTTCCGCGTAACCGACTTCCGCACCAATGACGTGGTGCAGATGGAAGCCAACCCGAACTACCGCGACCCGGCGAAACCGGCGTTTGCCAAGCTGACCGTCAAAGGCGGCGGCGAAGCAGCGGCAGCGGCGCGCGCGGTGATGGAAACCGGCGAGTTCGACTATGCCTGGAACACCCAGATCTCGCCCGAAGTGCAGAGCCAGATGGCTGCGGGCGGCAAGGGCGAGTTCATCTATGCGTTCGGTACGCTGGTCGAGCGCATCGAGATGAACATGACCGACCCCTCGCCTTCGCTGCCTGAAGGCGAGCGCGCGACCGTTGCGCATCCGCACCCGATCCTGTCGGATATCCGTGTGCGCAAGGCGCTGAGCATGGCGATCGACCGCGACGTGCTGGTAGAGGTCGGCTACGGCAATGCGGGCCGTGCCACCTGCAACCTGGTCCCGGCACCGGCAATGTTTGCCTCGGACAACACCGACTGTCTGGTGCAAGACGTCGAAGGCGCCAAGGCGCTGCTCGAAGAAGCCGGCTGGAAAGTCGGCCCCGATGGCATCCGCGTAAAAGATGGCGCGCGGCTGAAGCTGCTCTACCAGACCTCGGTGAACGCGGTGCGGCAAGACTTCCAGTCGATCATCAAGCAGTGGTGGAACGACATCGGCGTGGAAGTCGAGCTGAAGGCGATCGACGCGGGCGTGTATTTTGGCGGTGACGCGGGCTCGCCCGACACCTTCCAGAAATTCTATGCCGACGTCGAAATGTATGCCAACAACTTCGACGGCACCGACCCGGAACCCTACCTTGCGCAATACACCTGCGACAAGGCGCCTTCGCCTGCGACCCAGTGGCAGGGCGAAAACGTCAACCGCTTCTGCGACCCGGCCTATGACGCGCTGGTGGTGGAACTTGGCCGCACCGGCGAAATGGGCAAGCGCGCCGAACTGGCCAAGCGGATGAACGAAATGCTGACCAAAGACAGCTACACCGTGGTGCCGCTGGTTGACCGTGGCCGCCTTTCGGCCCGTTCGCTGTCGCTTGGTGGCGTCGTGCTGAACACCTGGGACTCCGAGCTTTGGAACGTCTCGGATTGGTATCGCGTAAAGTGATCTGACCCATCGCGCCGCCCCGGCCACACGCGCCGGGGCGGCGCACCCCCTGCCCCAGCGAACTGACCCGAGGCGCCGATGTTCACCTTTGCCCTGCGACGATTCCTGATCGCAATTCCGACGCTTCTGATCATTTCGCTCGCCATTTTCCTGCTGCTGGAAGCTGCCCCCGGCGACCCGCTGGGCGATGTGCCGCTGACCGTGCCGCCTGATGTGAAGGAAAAGATGCGCGCCGCGCTTGGGCTCGATAGCGCCTGGTATGTGCGCTATCTTCTGTGGCTCAAGCAATTCTTCTGGGTCGAGCCGCTCAATCTGGTCGATTACATCTTCGGCACTGATTACGCGCAAGGAATGCAGCGCGTGATCTCGTTCCAGTCGCGCCAGCCGGTGATGCAGATCATCGCGCAGCGCGTGCCGCAGACGCTGACCGTGGTCGGCATGTCGTATCTGATCGGGGTTTCGATCGCGCTGCCGATCGGCATTTATTCGGCCTACCGCCAGTACAGCTGGTTCGACCAGATCGGCACGCTGGTTTCGATGATCGGTTTTTCGGTGCCCACATTCTTTTCGGGTGTGGTGCTGATCATCGTCTTTGCGGTCAAGCTGCAATGGTTCCCGTCAATCTATGACACCACGCATCAGGTCACCGACTGGGCGAGTTTTATGAAGCAGGTGCGCCAGATGGCGATGCCGGTGATGGTGCTGTCGCTTTACAACGCCGCCCAGATCAGCCGCTTCATGCGAAGCTCGATGCTCGACAACCTGAATCAGGATTATGTGCGCACCGCGCGTGCCAAGGGGCTGACCGAAAAGGTGGTGGTGCTGGTGCATGTGCTGCGCAACTCGCTGATCCCGGTGGTCACGGTGATCGCGCTAGGGGTGCCGACGATCTTTGGCGGCGCGATCATTACCGAACAGGTGTTCAAGGTGAACGGGCTTGGCCAGCAGCTGATCACCTCGATCCATTCCAACGACATGCCGATGGTGATGACGCTGACCTTCATCTTCGCGATCCTGATCGTGACCTTCAACCTGATTGCCGATCTCTTGTACGGCATTCTCGACCCGAGGATCCGCTATGACTGACGCCGTCACCCTTGCTGCCAAGCGCAGTTCCCCGCGCAACCAGTGGTGGGATGTCTGGGACCAGTTCAAGACCCACAAGGGCGCGCTGGTGGGCCTTGCGGTGTTCTTTTCGATCCTTGCGCTGATTCTGATCGGGCCTTGGTTCTGGACGATGGATGCGGGTTTTGTGAATCTGCGCGCCCGCAACCAGGGCTTTTCAGCGGCGCATCCCTTGGGCACCGACCAGCTGGGCCGCGACATGCTGGCGCGGATCATGGCGGGCGGCAAGGTCTCGATCTCGGTCGGGCTGACGGCAATGTTGCTGTCAATCACGCTGGGCACCACGATCGGGGTGCTTGCGGGCTATTTCAAGCGGCTTGAAAACCTGCTGATGCGGGGCACAGACCTGTTTCTGGCGCTGCCGCTGCTGCCGTTGCTGCTGTTGATGGTGACGCTGTTTCGCGAGCCCTTGTCGCGCACCTTCGGGCCAGAGACGGGAATTTTCATCCTGATCGTCACCGCCATCGGTGCCACCAGCTGGATGCAGAGCGCGCGGATCGTGCGCGGCTCGGTACTGGCACTGAAAGAGGCGGAATTCGTGCTGGCGGCGCGCAGCATCGGCACCCCGCCGCGGCGGATGATCACCCGCCACATCCTGCCCAACGTGATGAGCCCGATCATGGTTTCGGCCACATTGGGCATCGCCAGTGCGATCATCACCGAATCGGCGCTCAGCTTTCTCGGGCTTGGCTTTCCGCCCGATTTTCCCACCTGGGGGCGGCTTTTGTTCGACGCGGTGGATGCGATGCAGCTTTACCCGGCGCGGGTGATCATGCCCGGCGTGATGATTTCGCTGACGGTGCTGAGCGTAAACTACATCGGCGACGGTTTGCGCGATGCGCTCGACCCGCGCATTCGCGGCCGCTAGGCGCGGTTAGCGCAAGATCGGCGGCCGGGTCGGGTCCATGCCGGGGGCGGCACCCGGTTCGATCACCTGATCGGCTTCAACCGGCGGCGCGGGCAGGTCGAACACCTGCGCTGCCTGCGCCAACTCGGCAAACAGCGCCTCGTCGCCGGTCACGAAAGCCACATCAAGCTCGCCCGCCTCGAGCCCCGAAAACGCCAGCGCCTCGGCCACTGATTTGGCCAGCGCCGGTTCCGCCCCCGGAACCGCGCCGAGAAATGCCAGCATATGCCCGCGCCGCCCGCCCTCATAGCGCACCCCCGCCAGCAGCGCCTGTGCGGCATACCCCGCAAGATGCACGAATTTGGCATCAAGCGCCGTCAACAGCGCGCCCAATGCGGCGGGGCCAAGCGCCGGGGGCGAAAAGGCCTCGGGCGTGCCGCTGGTCGCCTCGGGTTCTTCGCGCAGCGTCTCGGTCAGCCATTCCAGCGCCTCGGGTGGCAGCAGCATCGCGGAATCAGCCACCCCGAGATTGAGGCCCAGCCCAACCCCCTCGCCCGCGAGATACTGCGCGATCACCCGCCCCGGCAGCGCCGCATAGGGCGCGGGAATGCCGGTGAAGGCGCTCAGGCGTTCTTCAAGGTCGAAGGCGAGCACATAGTCGCCGTCTTCGGTTTCGAACACCTGCGGCGTGATGTCATCGCCCGCAGGTTCGGTTTCCAGCAACACAAACAGTTCGGCGTCGGCAAGGAAGTTGTAAAGCGCAAGCCGCGCGGCGCCATCTTCGGGCGCGGCCTCGGCGGCTGCGTGGGCGCGGTCGTAGGCGGTGGGGTTTTGCATGGTGGCGGCCTTTGGGCGTGACAGGTAGCGCCCCCTAGCCCCGGGACAGGCGCGGGGCAAGCAAAAGCCACCCTTGCGCGGCAAAGCGGCAGTTGCGCGCCCGCCATACGATGGCATACAAACCGCAAAAGACTTCGGGGGAGGGCTTGCATGTACAGGGTCTGGAACTTTGTCACCAGCTATTCGCTGCTGCTGATAGCAGGCGCGGCGGTGGCGCTTGTTTGGGCGAATATCGACCCGCACAGCTATCATGCCGTGGTCGATTACCCGCTGATCCAGAACTTCTTCATCGGCGCCGAGCACGCGGCCGACGGCCACATCAGCCGCACCCTTACAGCGCATTTCCTCGTCAACGACATCCTGATGGCCTTCTTCTTTGCGATGGCGGGCAAAGAGGTCTGGGAAGCGGTAATCCTGAAGAACGGCGAGCTGCGCGGGCGCAAGGCGATGACGCCGCTGATCGCCACGGCGGGCGGCATGCTGGGGCCGGTTGCGGTGTACCTTGGCCTTGCGGCGGTGTTGGGCATCTATGAAACCGTCAGCCGTGGATGGGCGATACCCACCGCTACCGACATTGCGTTTTCCTACCTCGTCGGGCGCATTGTGTTTGGCGCCGGGCATCCGGCCATAAGGTTCCTGCTGCTGCTGGCAATTGCCGATGACGCGGCGGGGCTGATCATTCTGGCGATCTTTTACCCCACGGGGGAATTGGCGCCGGTCTGGCTGCTGCTGTCGCTTGGCGCGGCGCTCGGGGTATATTTCCTTTTCAACGATCTGCCGAGGCGCTTTGACCGCGGCAACCAGCTGCGCCCGAATTCCACATGGATGCGGCAAAAACTGTCGTTCTGGCCCTACCTCATCGCCGCGTGCCTAAGCTGGTATGGCTTCATGCGCGCGGGCATCCACCCGGCGCTCGGCCTGTTGCCGATTGTGCCGACGATTCCACATGCGGACCGCCCCTTTGGCATCTTCGCCGAAGCCGAAGCACATCTGAAAGACCTGTTGAACTGGATGGAGCACCGCCTGAAATACCCGGTCGAGATCGTGCTGTTTCTGTTTGGCCTGTTCAATGCCGGGGTCGAATTCAGCGCGATCGGGGCGCCGACCTGGCTGGTGATGGCAGGGCTGCTGATTGGCAAGCCGGTAGGCATTTTCCTGATGGGCTACTTTGGCGCGCGCATTCTGGGCTTCGGCCTGCCTGAAGGCATGCGGATGCCTGATCTGGTGGTGCTGGGCTGTGTCGCGGCGATTGGCTTTACGGTGGCGCTGTTCGTGGCCTCGGTCGCTTTCCCCGGCGGCGCGGTGCAGGACGCGGCCAAGATGGGCGCACTGTTCAGCTTTGGCGCGGCGGCGGTCGCCGTTATTGCGGGCAAGCTGTTCCGGGTGGAGCGGCGCGAGTTCTGAGTGCGTCGTTGCAGATCGTGCAACAATCACGAGGGCGGTTGCACATAGGTGTGCCTGCAAGACATAATGTTGCCCGATTGCCGGGGTAGAGACTCCATTAACCAAGCCCTCCTAGGGTAGGCCATATCAGCCGCCGGGGCCGAAAGCGCGGAATGCTCGAGTTCAACAATGTCAGCAAGTCATTCTGGACCGGCCAAAGCCGCAAGGTGATTCTTGACCGCGCCACCTTTCGGGTCGAACTTGGCAATTCACTGGGAATTCTGGCGGCCAACGGAACCGGCAAGACCACAATCATCAACATGATGGCGGGGCTGGAAAAACCCGACGAGGGCGAGATTCGCAAATCCTGCCGCATTTCGTTTCCGCTTGGCTTCATGGGTGGCGTCGTGCCCAAGCACACCGGCAACGAAAACGCCCGTTTCATCGCCCGCCTTTACGGCCTCGATCCCGACTATATCGAAGCGTTCTGCCGCTGGCTGACCGGCATTGGCGAATATTTCGACATGCCGGTAGGCACCTACAGCCAGGGCATGAAATCGCGCTTCACTTTCGCGCTGCTTCTGGCGCTGGAATTTGATATCTACCTGATCGACGAGGGCATGCCCTCCACGGCGCTACCGTGATCGTGGTTTCGCATCAGGCCGCGACACTGGAAAAGTTCTGCCGCACTGCCGCCGTGCTGCGCGATGGCAAACTGCATATGTTCGACACCTTGGAAGAAGCGAAACAGCTCTATGACTACAGTGCCCAAGGCTAAGAAGTTCCGCATTCGGCGCGCCGTGCCGGTGCTGGCAGCGCCGGCCGCTGCGGCCGCGACCGCGGTGGCGCCTGCATCGGCCCTGCCGGACAACACCTACCTGAGCGCCCCCGACGACGGATTTGGTGACCAGCGCTTCCCCACCGCCGCCGAAGACCGGGTGCTAGGGCCCTCGACGTCGCTTCCCGAAGACGAGATTGCGGCCATCCGTGCCGAGGGGCTGAGCGGGCGCCAGTTGCGCATGGCCCGCCGCGTGGCGCAAAAGCACGGCCTTGACCCCGCGTCCGATTTCGAGGCGGTGCGGCTGTTGCGCCGGCGCGGCATCGACCCCTTTCAGCATTCGGGCGTGCTCGACTTGGTTACGCGACCCGATCGCGCCGATGAGGCGCGCAGCATGGCGCTGGCGCGGATCGACGGGCCGGGTGCGGATGCGCGTGTGCAACTGCCGCAGACAGTGCGGCCCGGCGCGGGCCTGCCCGCAGCCGAACCGATGAATGATGACCGCCGCGCCCGCGAAATCATTGCCATGCAGCGCGACATCGTGCGCCGTCGCCTGCGCAAGACCATTTTGCTGTTCACGCGGCTGGCGTTTTTCGTGCTGCTGCCCACCTTGATGGCGGCCTATTACTATTTCTCGATGGCCACCAAGTTTTACGCGACGCGCGCCGAGTTCGTGATCCAGCAGGCAGACCAGCCCGCAGGCGGCCTTGGCGGCCTGTTCTCGGGCACCGGCATGGCCACCAGCCAGGATTCGATCACCGTGCAAAGCTACCTGCAATCGCGCGATGCAATGCTGCGGCTCGATCAGGAACTCGGCTTCAAGACGCATTTCAGCCAGGACAACATCGACCCGCTACAACGCCTCGAACCCGGCGCCACCAACGAAAAGGCCTACAAGCTTTACCGCCGCAACGTGAAAATCTCTTACGACCCGACCGAGGGCATCATCAAGATGGAGGTGATCGCCGCCGATCCGCAAGTTTCACAACACTTCTCCGAGGCGCTCATCCGCTACGCCGAGGAACAGGTTGACCAGCTAACCCAGCGGTTGCGCGAAGACCAGATGAAGGGCGCGCGTGAAAGCTATGCCGATGCCGAGGCCAAGGTCCTTGACGCGCAGCGCAAGGTGCTGGAACTGCAACAGCAACTCGGCATTCTCGACCCGGTCACCGAATCGGGCATGGTAATGCAGCAGGTCGCCAATTTCGAGATTCAGCTACAGGAAAAACGGCTTTCGCTGCAACAGCTGCTCGACAATGCGCAGCCGAACCAGGCGCGCGTTGATGGCGTCAAAGGCGACATAGCGCGGCTTGAAGCCGTGGTTGCCAGCCTGCGCTCGCAATTGACCCAAGGCACCGGCACGACCACCTCGCTTGCCTCGGTAACCGGGCAGCTGCGGATCGCCGAGGCCGACCTGCAGACGCGGCAGCTAATGCTCAGTCAGGCCGCCCAGCAGCTCGAATCGGCGCGGATCGAAGCCAACAAGCAGGTGCGCTATCTTTCCATGGGTGTGCGCCCGGTCGCCCCTGATGAGGCAACCTATCCGCGCGCCTTTGAAAGCTCCATCCTTGCGTTTCTGATTCTTGGTGGCATCTACCTGATGCTTTCGCTCACCGCCTCGATCCTGCGCGAACAGGTGGCGGCCTGAGCCGCCGCCGCGTTGCGGGGCTTGCAGCCGGGCAGGTTCAGGCCACCTGCCCCGCTGCCCACCCCGACGACCAGGCCCACTGGAAGTTGTAGCCGCCAAGCCAGCCGGTCACATCGACCACCTCGCCCACGAAATACAACCCCGGCACCTCGCGCGCGCCAAGGGTGCGGGCATCGAGCGCTTGCGTGTTGACCCCACCCAGCGTTACTTCGGCGGTCCGGTATCCCTCGCTGCCCGGCGGGCGCAACTGCCAGCGGTGCACCGCTTCTGCCAACTGGTCGAGGGCGGCGTTCGGCAGGTCGGCAAGCCGCCCAGCCACCCCGGCCCGCGCCACCACGAACCCCGCCAACCGTTCGGGCAGCCAGCGCGCCAGCACATTGTGCACCGCCGCCCGCCCTGCCTCGGCCCGCGCCGCGCGCAATGCCGCGCCGATGTCGTGCCCCGGCGCCAGGTCAACCAGCACCGCCTCGCCCTCGCGCCAGTAGCTTGAGATTTGCAGCACCGCGGGCCCCGATATTCCACGATGCGTGAACAGCAGCGCCTCATCGAAATGCACCCGACCGCAGCAAATGCGCACCGGCAGCGCCACCCCCGCCAACGCACGCGTCTGCGCCAGATCTGCCTCGCCCAGCGTCAGCGGCACCAGTGCGGGGCGCGGCGCCACCAGCCCCAGCCCGAAGCTTTCGGCAAGCCGATACCCAAGCCCGCTTGCCCCCATCTTGGGTATCGACTTGCCGCCGGTCGCCACCACAAGGCTGTCGGCCCCCAGCTGCCCGGTGCTGGTCTCGATCACGAACCCGCGCTCGCGCCGCACCGCGCCAATTTCCGTGCCGAGCCGCAGGCTCGCCCCGGCCTCGGCCATGGCGCCGGTCAGCATCTGCACGATCTGCTTGGCCGAGCCATTGCAGAAAAGTTGCCCGAGCGTCTTTTCATGCCACGCGATGCCGGCGCGATCGACGCGGGCAACAAAGTCGGCGGGCGTGAAACGGCTGAGTGCCGAGCGCGCAAAGCGCGGGTTTTGCGAAAGAAATCGTTCGGGCGCGGTCGAGAGGTTGGTGAAATTGCAGCGCCCGCCGCCCGAGATCCGGATCTTTTCACCGGGCGCGGGCGCATGGTCAAGAACCACCACCCGCCGCCCCCGACGCGCAGCCTCGACCGCGGCGAACATACCCGCTGCGCCTGCCCCCAGAACTGCCACATCGCACCGCTCCATCCGCGCCCCTTAGCGCGCCAGGCACATTCGACGCAATGCCAATTCCGCTCAATTTCCCCTTGCGGCGCCCCCCCGCCTTGGCTAAACACCCGCCCACGGTTGGGGCGTGGCCAAGTGGTAAGGCATCGGTTTTTGGTACCGTGTACCGTAGGTTCGAATCCTACCGCCCCAGCCAAACGGTGATCAATTCACTTGATCGTCATCCAAGAGGTCGAACACGCCCGGCCCGCGGCGGAATGTATCCAAATTGGTGCAGTTGCCAAGGATTGCGCGGATTGCGCCGAGTGAAAGCGGATCGGCTAGCTTTCGGCCGTCGAGCTCCAACACCCGCAAGACCCTTAGACTCTTTGCGTTCCCGCCCGACGGCCGAAAAGTCCATTGAACCTTGAGGTCAAAGGCGGTTTTGTTCGCGCCGTCAGCCATAACGCCCCATCAACTGCCCCCGCGCGGCAACCACGCGCCAGGGTCAATTCCAGGTTTCGGGAAACCAGCCTGCGTCGCCCCACAGCTGGCCCTGATTGTCTATCGCGAGAAATACCCCCAGCGGGGTTTCAACGCGGCGCATGCCGCCGGGGAAGACCTGCGCGCCGCCCTGTAGCAAAACCCCGGTCATGCCTTCGCTGCGCGAGCCTTCGCCGTGGATGTAAAGCCGGTAAACCCAGGCTTGGTCTTCTGTCAGCGCCGCAAAGCCGGTCATCGGCGCCACCGGCAACATGCCGGCGGGAATAAATCCGCACTGGCTCCACAGATAGGTGCAGGGCAGGTTCTCGAAGGTGCCGAAAGGCATCTTGACCGTCGCGCCGGGCTCGGCGGTCACCGCCGCGCCAGCCTCGTCATATAGCGTTCCGAACCAGCCCTGGCTGCGCGTGCCGGGTTGGGTGACCTGAAGTTGATAGATCAGCCGCCCATCTGCCTCTTGCGCCTGTGCAGTGTCTGGCAGCTGCACGACAAGCCCACCGATGCCCCCGGCAAGGGCCATGAAGAGAGACCGCAACACCATCGCCACCTCCTGTCGCGCCGCCTCGCGGGGGCGCCCGACGCACCGCACCAACTGCCGCGTCAGATTACGCCTGAATCGCCGGAAAATCCATCAACAAGAGGTGGTTGCGGTTCATATAGTGCGTTTGACGGGGGCAGGCAGCGCCCGTGCAAACCGTCATGTTCCGCAGGCCCCCCTACAGCATCCCCGGCGCCACCAGATCGGGCGGGCGGTGGCCATCGGCGAATGTCTTGATGCTGACGATCACCTTTTCGCCCATTTCGATGCGGCCTTCGAGCGTGGCCGAACCCAGCCAGGGCCGCCGATTTCGGTTGCCGACCGTCGGATACCGCATAAGCTGTCGATCCGCGAGATCGACGCGGCCTCGCAGGACAACCGATAACAATCGCCGCCTTCTCGGCCCCATCGGATACATCCCGCCCGCAGAGGCAGAGCAGGCGTGTCTCATGCAAACCTGAACACACTCGATATGGTCGCCCAGTCGTTGAACAAATCACCCTCCGGCAAAGCCGGGGCGGTTTACGCCACTCCCGTGGCAAACTTTTGCACTGCCGTTCTCAGGGTGCTGGCTGTCGCGGAACTTGCACATCATTGATAGGTCCGCTCTTCCAGCCTGACAGTTCGGATCAGCTCGCTGATTGCTGCGATCAGCTTGCTTTCCGCGGGGTTGGCGCTGCGGTTCGGGTTGGTGACGAAGACGACATCGACCGCAGGGATACCGGTGTATGGCGGCAGCCGCCACAGATTGCCGGCCTGAACATCCCTGTGGGCCACATGCACCGGCAAAGCGCCGATGCCGAGCCCTGCAACGATCATCCGCCTGACCTCGGGCAGGTTTGCCGAAACGCCCTTGAGCTCCGGGCGCAGCAGTGCCTGTTCCCGCAAATGCGTGACCGAGTGCAGCGGCCCGCTTTCCGCGTCGGTCTGGAACGAGACCGAGCTTTCGCCCTGCAACTCGGAAAGCCTGATCTTTTCCTTGCCGAACAGGCGGTGGTGCGGCCCGCAGTAAAGCGCAAAATACTCGCGGAACAGCACCTCGGCATGCAGCGCCGGATCGCGCTCGCGCATCAGGCAGATGCCCAGCGTTGCCCGGTTCTGGCGCAGGCGGTTCAGCACTTCAGAGCTTTCGGCAACCACAATTGAATATGTTGCATCGGGGTGCGCGCGATTGAAGGTTTCCAGCAGGTCGTCAAAGTGCCGACAGACGACGTGGCTCGTCATCACGATGCCGACATGCCCGCTGATCCGGTTCTCGGCCCGATCCAACAGCCCGGGCAGTTGCGAGACCGAGCCGAACACCGTGCTGCATTCCCGATACAGCACCCTGCCCGCCTCGGTCACCGTGAAATGGGTCGGGCGGCGATCCACCAGTTTCTGGCCAACCGTATCTTCCAGCCGCTTCAGCGCGGCACTGATCGTCGGCTGCTTGACGCCAAGAAAATTGGCGGCCCGCGTGATGCCTTGCTGTTCCACGACAACAATAAAAGTGCGCAGCAGATTCCAGTCCAGAGTCCACGGAAATTTCTGCTCATATGGCTTCATCATCACTGATTTCTATAGTTGAGATACCTTTTATTTGTTTGCAATATGTATGGCCACCATGCAACTGAATACTGCGAGGCTCAATCCGTGGCGAAAAGCGTGAGGGCCGCTTACCGAAACCATGACAGGGAAAGGACGCACTATGACTGCGTTGAAGAACTTTTTCAAAACGGCCGCGACCGCAGGCGCGCTCGCGATCGCCGCGTTAGGCATCGGCAGCGCCGCGCTGGCCGAAGAACTGGACACGATCACGGCCAAGGGTGTGCTGCGGATCGCCATGAGCGGCGCCTATCCTCCGTTCAACTTCGTCAACGAAAAGAACGAGGTGGTCGGCTTTGACGCGGCCATCGGTACCGAGATCGCCAAGCGGATGGGTCTTGAGGTCGAAATCATCACCACCGCGTGGGATGGCATTATTGGCGGGCTTCTCGCCAACAAATATGATGCGATCGTCGGCTCGATGTCGATTACCGAAGAGCGCGCCAAAGTGGTTGACTTCGTCGGCCCCTATTACACCACCAAGCGCGCGATCTTCACCAAGGCCGGGTCGCCGATTGTCAGCGTCGCGCAACTTTCCGATGCCACGGTTGGCGTGACCTTGGGCGAAACGCACGAACAATGGGCGCGCGAGCAGGGCTACAAGCTGCGCACCTACAAGGGCCTTCCCGAGCTTTTGATGGAGCTGAGCAACGGCCGCGTCGATGCCATCGTAAACGATTCCATCCCCGTCATTCTGGCGATGAAGGAAGGCAGCTACGATCTGGCGGTCGTTCCCGATCTGGTCACCGATACGATCGGCGCGGGCATCGCCATTCGACAAGGCAACCCCAAACTGCTCGCCGCGATGCAAGATGCGCTCGACGCCATGCAGGCTGACGGCACCTATCTGGCCATCGCCAACGAGTGGGTCGGCGGCGACATCCGCTGAACCGGCCCTGAATTATCTGCCCGCGCGCCATCTGGGCCGCGCGGGCAGTTGCCCGCCCCCTAGCAGGAACTCGGCAATGACCACGACCTACGGACATCTGACCTGGGAACAGGTGCGCGACGCCGACAAGGACCGGGTGGTGATCTTGAATGTCTCGGCCACCGAAGATCACGGCCCGCACATGACGCTCGATACCGATACGGTTCTCGGCATGGCGGTCGCCGAGGGCGTGGCCGCAGCCGCGCCAAACGAGGTGTTCGTAATGCCGCCGGTGCCTTACGGGTTCAACGAGCACCACAAGGATTTTCCTGGGGTGATCTGGATTCAGCCTGAAACCCTGATCGCCTTTGTGACCGACATCACCAAATCGCTCGCCCATCACGGGTTTCGCCGCATTTTGCTGCTCAATGGCACGGATCAACGCACTGCGCAAATCAGAAATCGGCGGCATCGCCCACGCGGGCGAGTTCGAGGCGGCGATGTATCTGCACCTGCACCCCGAACGGGTTAATCTGAAAAAGGCCGCCAAGCAGGTTGTCCACAACTCGGGCAGCAAGTTTTTCAATCTTGATCTCGCAGGCGGCGGCAGCCCGGCAATGTTGATGCGCTGGTGGTCCGAAGCGTCGCCCGACGGCACCATGGGCGACCCAACGGTTGCCGACGCCGAAACCGGGCGCCTGTTTCTGGAGGCCGCGATTGAAGAGACCACGGCGCTGATCCGCGAAATCCGCGCCCTGCCGCTGTTGGCGCGCAAAGACCACCACAAGTAATTGGGGGGCTGACGTGGATTTTGAACTGATGCTGCGCGTCTATCCGTTCTTCCTCGCGGCGGCGTGGGTGACAATTCAGCTTTCGATCTACACAACAGTTCTTGGGCTAATCTGCGGCTCACTGGGCGCGGCCGCGCGGCTGTCGCGAAGCCGGATCCTGCGCTTTGTCGGGGCCGCATATGTGAGCCTCTTTCGCGGCACCCCGGCGCTGATCCAGTTGTTCATCCTCTACTTCGGCGGCCCGCAGATCGGCATCCAGCTTGATGCCTTCGAGGCCGGGGTGATCGGGTTGGGGGTCAACATCGGCGCCTACATGACCGAGACGATCCGCGGCGCAATAGTGGCGGTGGACCGGGGTCAGTCCGAGGCGGCGCGAACGCTTGGCCTGAGTAGGTCCGAGACCATGCGCAAGGTGATTCTGCCGCAGGCGGCGCGGCTGATGATCCGCCCGCTCGGCGTGAACATCAACGCCTTGATCAAGGGCACAGCACTTGTGGCCGCGATTTCGGTGGTTGAACTGACCTATACCGCACAGCGCTACATCGGCTCGACCTACAAGCCGTTCGAAATGTTTCTGTTGGCCGGGGTCATCTACATGGTGATCATCTACGTGACCGGGCTTGCCATTTCATGGCTCGACCGGCGGGCTCGGATCTCATGAGCGGCCTTCATCCAGTCGGCGGAGGCCGCCATGACGCTTGATTTCACCATTGTTCCCAGCTACTTCACGCTTCTGCTGATCGGCTCAGGCTGGACCATCGCAATCACCGCCGCCGCGGCCGTCCTAAGCTTTGTGGTGGGCATCCTTTTTGCGGTCATCGCGCTTTATGGGCCGGCGCTGGTGCGCTATCCGATCCGCCTTTTTGCCTGGCTGTTCATGGGAACGCCGCTACTGCTGCAACTGTTCCTGATCTATTTCGGGCTGATCCAGATCGGCATTGATCTGCCCGCCTTCGCCGCCGGGGTCATCGGTCTTGGCCTGCATTTCGCGGTCTACAACTCCGATATCATCCAGTCCGGAATTCGGGCTGTGGACAAGGGCCAGTACGAAGGCGCGCGCACCCTTGGCCTGAGCCGCCTGCAGACCATCGCCCGCATCATCGTGCCGCAGGCCGTGCGCTCGGTGATCCCGCCGATCGGCAACAACATGATCGCGCTCTTGAAGGATTCCGCGCTGGTTTCGGTGATTGGCGTGACCGAACTGACCCTGACCGCACAGCTTGCCATCAGCAAAACGTTTCACCCGTTCGAATTCTATCTGGCTGCCGCCGTTTGCTATTACGTCATCAACCTCGGCCTCGAGGCCGGCCTGCGCCACCTTGAGGGCCGCGTTCAACTGTCGCGGTAAGGCGATCTGGGAGCATCCGAATGACCGACAAGCCCTTCATCGATATCCGCCACGCCGCCAAAAGCTATGGCGCGCTCGAAGTGCTGAAAGACATCAGCCTGCAAGTGCGAAAGGGGCAGATCGTGGCCATCATCGGCCCCAGCGGTTCGGGCAAATCGACGCTGTTGCGTGCCATCAACGATCTGGATCCGCTGACAAAAGGCGAGGTCTGGCTGGAGGATATGCAGGTCAACAAACCACTTCCGCCGCGCCAGTACGAGCGGCACATCAACCAGATGCGCCAGCAGATCGGCATGGTGTTCCAGCACTTCAACCTGTTCCCCCATCTGACCGTGCGCGGCAACATCACGCTGGCACCGAAGATGTTGAAGCGCCTTACAGAGGCCGAGGCGAACGCGCTGGCCGAAAAGCAGCTCGCCCATGTCGGCATGCTGGACCGGATCGACTATTACCCCTCGCAGCTTTCGGGTGGCCAGAAACAGCGCGTCGCGATTGCGCGCGCGCTGGCAATGGAGCCCAAGGTGATGCTGTTCGACGAGGTCACATCGGCGCTCGACCCCGAACTGGTCGAGGAGGTCAACCTGACGATGAAAAAGCTCGCCGAGGAACACATGACAATGATCATCGTCACCCATGAGATGCGCTTTGCGCAGGATGTCTGCGACCGGGTGCTGTTCATGGATCAGGGGGTGGTGGTCGAGGAAGGCCCGCCCGAGGTGATCTTCCGCAACCCCCAACACGAGCGCACCAAGAACTTTCTGCGCAAACATCTGCAAGGAAACGCACAATGACCACCGCTGCCATGGCCCGGCCATCGAACCTGTTCTACCAGTCGGGCACCATTCGCCCGATGCTGGACCGCGCCGAGGGCGTCTATCTTTTCGACACTTCCGGCAAGCGCTACCTTGATGGCTCCAGCGGCGCGATGGTCAGCAATATCGGCCACTCGAACCCCCATGTGCTGACGGCGATGAAAGCGCAGATGGACAAGGCGACCTTTGGCTATCGGCTGCATTTCCAGACCGAGCCGGCGGAAAGGCTGGCGCAGATGACCGCCGATCTGATGCCTGCGGGGCTGGACAGGGTGTTTTTCGTTTCGGGCGGCTCGGAGGCGGTGGAAAGCACCCTCAAGCTGGCGCGGCAATATGCGCTGACCCAAGGGCAGGTCGGGCGCTGGAAAGTGATTTCGCGCTATCCTTCGTATCACGGCTGCACTCTGGGTGCACTGGCGCTGACCGGCTACGACCCTCTGACCGAGCCATTCGCGCCGATGATGCGGGCGATGCCGAAAATCGCCGCGCCGCGCTGCTACCTGGACAACGACAACCTTGACGACCCCGCGCGCGGCCTGAAATACGCCGAATTGCTGCGCACCGAAATCATCGCGCAGGGCCCCGACACCGTGCTGGCCTTTATCATGGAACCGGTCGGCGGTGCCTCGACCGGCGCATTGGTGGCGCCCGACAGCTATTATGCCCGCGTCCGCGAAATCTGCGACGAGTTCGGAATTTTGCTGATCTATGACGAGGTGATGACCGGCGCCGGGCGCACCGGCAAGTTCGTCGCCTCGGAGCACTGGGGCATCACCCCCGATATCGTGGCGCTGTCCAAGGGCTTTGCCGCAGGCTATGCACCGCTGGGCGCGATGGTGGCCAGGCGCGAGATTGTAGATGCGGTGCTGGGGGCTGGCGGTTTTCAGCACGGGTTCACCTATGCCGGCAACCCGCTTGCCTGTTCCGCCGGGGTGGCGGTGCTCGAGGTGTTGCAGCGCGAAAACCTGATCGAAAATGCCGCCGTCATGGGCGATGTGCTGAAGGCCCGACTGACAGGGCTGATGGACCGCTTTCCCTTCATCGGTGACGTGCGCGGCAAGGGCTTGCTGCTCGCCTTCGAACTGGTCTGTGACCGCGCCACGATGGCGCCGCTGCCCAAGGGGCTGAATGCCTTCACCCGGCTGGTCGATCTGGCCTATGAACGCGGGCTTATCATCTATGCGCGCCGCAGCCGTGGCGGCTATGACGGCGACCATTTTCTGGTCTGCCCGCCGCTGATCATTACCCGCGCCCAGATCGACGAAATCATCGGCACGCTGACCGAAAGCCTCGACGCGATGGCCGCCGAGATGAACCTGCCGGTCAACCGCTGATGCCGCTGCCCGACAAAACCTGCGATATGGCCACAGCGATCGCCCGCATCCCCGATGGCGCGCGCATCATGCTGGGCGGCTTTGGCGTGCCCGGAACGCCGTTCTGCCTGATCCGCGAGCTGGTGCGGCAGGGGCAGAGGGGCCTGACAATCATCAAGAACGATGCCAACGAGACCGGCATGGGGGTAGACTGGCTGCTGGAAAATGGTCAGGTGGCGCGGCTGATCACCTCGCATATCGGGCTGAACCCGCGCGCCATGCAAATGATGAACGCAGGGCAGATCAGCGTCGAGTTCGTGCCGCAGGGCATTTTGGCCGAACGCATCCGCTGCGCCGGGGCCGGGATGATGGGCTTTGTCAGCGATATCGGTATTGGCACCGTGATGGCCGAGGGCAAGCCAAGCGTGAATGTCGGCGACAGGTCCGGCACGCTGGAAACCGCGCTCGGCGCCGATTTCGCGCTGGTCCATGCCGCCCGCGCCGATACCTTCGGCAATCTGCGCTTTGCCGCCTCGGCACGCAATTTCAACCCGTTGATTGCGATGGCAGCCACCACGACGATCGCCGAGGCCGAAACGGTGGTGGCGCCGGGCGGCATCGCGCCAGATGACGTGCACACGCCCGGCCCTTTCGTTGATCAGGTCATCGCATTGCCCGAACTGCCGGAGGTCTACGGTGTCGTTGAACGCTAGAGAACGCATGCTGCGCCGCGCCGCGCGCGACATCAGCGCCGGCATGACCGTCAATCTCGGGATCGGGCTGCCGACCCAGGTGCTGAAATATGTGCCTGCGGATCTGGCCGTCTGCTTGCATTCGGAAAACGGCATTGCCGGGGTTGGCCCGGTACGCGACCGGGCGCATGCAGACCGCAACCTGATCGACGCGGGCGGAGCCTATGTGTCGCCGCTGCCGGGCACCTCGTATTTCGACAGCGCCGTGTCGTTCGCCATCGTGCGCAGCGGCCGGCTGGATCTGACGCTGCTGGGGGCGTTCGAGGTGGCGGCCAACGGCGACCTCGCCAACTGGATCATTCCGGGCCGCCTGACGCCAGGGGCGGGCGGCGCGATTGAACTGGCGCAAAAGGCCCGCAAGGTGGCGGTGATCACCACCCACACCGACAAGCACGGCTGCCCGAAGATCGTGGCGCGCTGTTCTCTGCCTCTGACCGCGCCGGGCTGCGTGCAGCGCATCTTCACCGATATGGCGGTCTGCGATGTCACCCCCGATGGCTTGCGCCTGACCGAGTTGGCCGAGGGCGTGACGGTTGCGCAAGTGATTGCCGCGACCGGCGCGCCGCTGATCGTGCCACAAACCCCGCTTCCAAGGTTCTGAAAGGCACGGGCATGGACAGTAACGACCAGACCGCCATTCTGCATGCCGTCGATGCGGTCTTTGATGACGAGGTCGCGTTTCTCGCGGAACTCTGCGCCCACCCCTCGACCCGCGGCAACGAGCAGTCGGCACAAGCGTTCATGGCCGACGCGATGGCCGCGCGCGGGCTCGGGGTTGACCGCTGGCAGGTGCGGGTCGAGGACATCGCGCATCTGCCCGGATTTTCGCCGGTAATCGGCAACTACGACGACGCGGTGAATGTGGTCGGCACCCACCGCAGCCGCAGCCGGACCGGCAAGAGCCTGATTCTGAATGGCCATGTCGATGTGGTGCCGACCGGGCCGCTGGATATGTGGGACAGCCCGCCGTGGTCGCCGCGCATCGATGACGGCTGGATGTATGGCCGCGGAGCCGGCGATATGAAGGCGGGGCTTGCCAGCAACCTCTTTGCGCTTGACGCGCTGGCCCGTATCGGTCTGGCCCCGGCGGCCGATCTGCATCTGCAATCGGTGGTCGAAGAGGAATGCACTGGTAACGGCGCGCTGGCCTGTCTGCAACGTGGCTACCGCGCCGATGCCGCGCTGATCCCGGAACCCTTTGCCGAAACGCTGGTGACGGCGCAGCTGGGCGTGATCTGGTTTCAGGTGCATCTTAAGGGCATTCCGGTGCATGTCGCCTTTGCCGGCAGCGGCGCCAACGCGATCGAGGCGGCGCTGCCACTGATTGCGGCGTTGCACCAGATGGAAGCGCGCTGGAACGCTCCGGCCTGCCGCCATGCGGCCTATAAGGGCCACGACCACGCGCTGAACCTCAATATCGGCAAGATCGCGGGCGGCGACTGGACCAGCTCAGTTCCCGCCTGGTGTGTGTTCGATGTGCGGATGGCGCTGTTTCCCGGTCAAAACCTGGGCGATGCCCGCCGCGAGATCGAAGAGGTTCTGCAAGAGGCCGCGCAAAACCATGATTTCCTGCGCAACAATGCGCCCGAAATCGTCTATCATGGGTTTTTCGCCGAGGGCTATGCGTTGGCCGATCACAAGGCCGCCGCCCCCGCCATTGCGGCGCTGCAAAGCGCGCACCGCACTGTTGTCGGCACCGATCTGGACCGGGCCGCGATTACCGCCACCACCGACGCACGGTTTTTCGGCCTTTATGCCGACACCCCCGCGCTGGTCTATGGCCCTCGCGCTGAGGCGATCCATGGCTTCAATGAAAGGGTCGATCTTGCCTCGGTGCGCCGCGTCACCCAGACAACGGCGCTGTTCATTGCCGATTGGTGCGGCCTGGAAGAGCTTTGAAAAGGATTACCCATGCGCGAAGCTGTGATCGTTTCGACCGCCCGCACCCCGATTGGCAAGGCCTATCGCGGCGCTTTCAACGCCACTCAGGGACCGGCACTGGCCGCCCACGCAGTGCGCGCAGCGCTGGCGCGTGCCGGGCTCGAGGGTGGCGAGGTTGAGGATGTGACGCTGGGGTGCGCGCTGACGCAGGGAAGCACCGGCATCAACACCGCGCGCCATGTGGTGATGGCCGCTGGCCTGCCCGACAGCGTGGCCGCAGCAACCATCGACCGGCAATGCGCCTCGGGGCTGAACGCCATCGCCATCGCCGTCTATCAGGTGCTGCATGACGGGGTGAACGTGGCGCTTGCGGGCGGGCTTGACAGTATTTCGCTCGTGCAGACCGCGGGTTGGAACGGCACGCATTACCGGATCGGCGCGGTTCCCGACCGCTACTATATGTCGATGCTGGAAACCGCCGAACTGGTAGCCGCGCGCTATGGCATTTCGCGCGCCGCGCAAGATGCCTATGCGCTGGAAAGCCAGCAGCGCACCGCGCGGGGGCAAGAGGCAGGGCTTTTTGCCGACGAGATTGTCGCTGTCAGCACGACGAAGGCAGTATCTGGCGCTGCCGGGCACACCGAGGTGTCACTGGCGGCGGATGAATGCAACCGCCCCGGCACCACCCTGGAGGGGCTGCAAGGCCTGACGCCGGTGATGGGCGCGGGCCACAGTGTTACCGCCGGAAATGCCAGCCAGCTGTCGGACGGCGCCTCGGCCTGTGTGGTTATGGAGGCGGGCGAAGCTGCAAGCCGCGGGTTGGCGCCATTGGGCATCTTTCGCGGTATGGCGGTGGCCGGCTGCGCACCCGAAGAAATGGGCATTGGTCCGGTGCTGGCAATTCCGCGCCTTTTGCAGCGCCACAAGCTGACCATCGACGACATCGATCTGTGGGAGATCAACGAGGCCTTCGCCGCGCAGCTGCTGTATTGCCGCGATCGGCTTGGCATTGATCCGCAAAAGCTGAACGTCAACGGCGGCGCGATTGCAATTGGCCACCCCTATGGCATGAGCGGCGCGCGCATGGTGGGCCACGCGCTGCTGGAAGGCAGGCGACGGCGGGCCAAACTGGCCGTTGTTTCCATGTGCATCGGCGGTGGGCAAGGGGCGGCGGGGTTGTTCGAGATCCTGGGGTAGCTGCGGATAGACAGACTGCTGATCCTGCCCCGCTTGTCAGATCCCGTCACTGGGGCGATCTGACAGATGCGCAGCGGGGTTCCATTGCCGGCTGTGTTGGGCCGGTACGGTCGCACAGGTCACGGCGGATCGTCTTGATCCCCTTGCCCTCGGTGAAATGTGGCCGCCTGATTTTTGCGATCGTCTCCACTATCAGCATCCTGTGTTCGGCCTCCGAAAAACCCTCGGAAGCTTATGGACCCAGCCCTCGATTGGTGGGGGCCCTTTTGCACGCCGATCACCCCGAAAGCGGGGTTCCTATTCCACGCCGATCAACAATCAGTACCATTCTCCCGGATCGATCCGGCGGCTGACGCTGGGGGCCGACACGGGCTACGACGCAGCCGGGTTTGTCGCCGATCTGCGCGAGGCCAGTGTCTCGCCCCATGTCGTGCAGAAATCCCGATACTCGGTGATCGACAGCCGGAACCCGCAACACGCGTGTACGCCCTTCGCGCAAACCAGCCGAAACGCCGGGCAATCGCCTCTGCAACAGGAAAAGCGATCCAGCGCGCCAACTATTTCAGCGACATGTCAGAGTTCTGCGCCGCCACCGACCCGCACCGGCCAGCGCGGGTGATGGTCGTCGATCACATAGCGGTGCGCGTGGCGCAGCGCGGGGTGGTGGTGGTGCGTGGCCACGCCGGGCAGGTGGTGGTCAGCGTCGCCATACGCATGTGCATGCGTCAGCGCACCGTGATCGTGCACGATTTCTTCGGGGTCGTGCGCCGGCCAGAGCCGCCATGCCGCCAGTGTTGCCGCCGCCGCAGCCACCGCCATCAGCGCGAAGGTCATGTTCAACCCGAGTGCCGCGCCCAAAAGCCCGGCCGCCGGGTATGCCAGCAGCCAGCAGGCATGGGTGAGCGCGAATTGCGCGGCAAATACCGCCGGGCGGTCGGCCTCGGCGCAGGAGCGGCGCAGGATCAGCCCCGAAGGGGTTTGCACGAGTGCGGCAGCGGCTCCAAGTGCGGCCCAGAGCAGCAGCCCGGCGGCAAGCGCGGGCCCCAGCGCGGCCAGCGCCAACAGCGGCACCAGCGCCACGCCCCCGGCCAGCATCACGGGCCGCGCCGCGACCCGGTCCAGAAGCCGCGGCAGGGTCAGCGCCACCACCATCGAACCAAGGCCATAGGCCGCGAAATGCAGCGCGACCGCCGCATCGCCCAAGGCAAGCGTGCTCTTGACCCGCACCACCGTGTTGACGATCACCATGGCGCTTGCCGCCGCCACCGCAAGGTAGAGCGCCAGCATGCCGCGCAGCCGTGGCGTGGAAAGATAGATCCAGCCGCCGCGCGTAACCCGTTTGACGAACGGCGCCGCCACCGCGCCGCCGCGCGGCTGCGGCAGGACCACCGAGCGCACCAGCGCCGCCGAGGCCAGAAACCCCAGCGCGGTGCCCGCAAACAGCCAGTGGAACGACAGCACCGAAAGCAGCAGCCCCGCCAGAAGCGGGCTCAAGAGCGATTCAAGGTCGTAGGACAGGCGCGAAAGCGACAGCGCCTGCGTGTAGTGCCGCTCGTCGGTCAGAATGTCGGGAATGGTGGCCTGAAAGGTCGGGCTGAAGGCCGCCGAAAACGCCTGAAACGCAAACACCAGCGCGTAGATCTGCCAGACCTCGGTGACGAAGGGCAGCACCAGCACCAGCGCCGCGCGGCAAAGATCGAGGCTGATCAGAAACGGGCGGCGCGGCAGATGCGCGGCCAGCGCGGTGACAATCGGCGCCAGCCCGACATAGGCCACCATCTTGAGCATCAGCGCGATGCCCAGCACCGCCCCGGCATCGGCACCCGCCAGTTCGAACGCCAGAAGCCCGAGCGCCACCGTCGTCAGCCCCGAGCCGAATACCGAAAGCACCTGCGCGGCCAGCAGGCGGCGATAGACGGGGTGGGCAAGGGCGTCGCGCATGCGGCGATACTACGCGGCGACAGGGCCGCCGCAAGCCGGTAACGAAAACGTGTGGCTGGACGTGAAACGAGGGTTCTGTATCCTGCCGCCAATTCGCAAAGGACGCGCCTTGACCCTTCGCCCGTGGATAGCAGCCTTGCGGCTGGTTTTGGCCCTTGTCGTGCTGGCGAGTGCCATTCTGCGGCCGCCGGGCACGATGCTCGACCGCTATGGCGATTCGGTCAGCTACGTCATCTGCACCGGTGCCGAAACCCACACCGTCACCGTTTCGCTGACCGACGGACACGTTATCCCGCCCGGATCCGAAGCGGCTGCGTGCGACTTTTTCGCGCACCAGATCGCCACCGCGCCCGATGTGGCGCCGATGGCACTGGCGCTGACCAACCAGCAGTTCAGCCGCCTTGTGGTGGTGGCCGAAGCCGTTTTCACCGCCAGCGTCGCGCACCGCGCGCACGCCCCCCGGGGGCCGCCTGCCCTGATCTGAGCTCAGCCGAAACCTGAAATCAGATCAAAGGACAAGACCATGTTCAGAGCTACTCTGACGGCACGCCTTGCGGCGGTTGCCCTGCTTGCGCTGCCTTTTGCCGCACCCTCGGCCAATGCCGAAACCTCGCTGACAATTGCGGTGCGCCGCGACTCCAACTCGATCGCGGAAAACAACTTCAACTTTACCACCCGCGGCCCGGTGGCGCAGGTGGTGGAAACCGCGGTGCAGCCCGATGCCAATTTCGTGCCGCAGCCGCTGCTGTTTGACGCCTGGGACTATGCAGACGGCACCTACACGATCACCCTGCACCCCGGCATCAGCTTTTCGAACGGCACCCCGTTCAACGCCGATACCGCGATTGCCGCGCTGCAACTCTATGACCGCAACAAGAGCGATTTCCTGCAGATCGACCCGGCGAGTTTCACCAAACTCGGCGATCTCAGTTTTTCGTTCCGCTCCGAGACCAATTCGGCGCTGGTGATCGAGAACATGACCCATCGTGGCACCTCGCTGTTCGCGGATGTCGCCGACCGTGCCACCAACCCGATCGGCACCGGCCCCTATCTGCTGGAAAGCTACGACCCCAAGGTTTCGCTGACCGTGGTGCGCAACCCGACCTATTGGGGCACCCCGCGCAACATCGACCGGCTCAACTTCCGCTACATCACCGATGACAATGCCCGCCTGCTGGCGCTGCAAAACGGCGAGATCGACATCATCGCCGATGTGACGCCGCAAATGATGCTGTCGATGCCGCAGGATGGCTCGGTGGTGCTGCATGAAAGCCGCCCGATCCGCTATGTGGCGCTGTTGGCCAACGTCAACGGCAAGGCGCCGTTCGACATTCTCAAAGACCGCGCGGTGCGCGAGGCGGTGGCCTGGGCGATTGACCGCGAGGCGATTGCGGGGGTGCTGTTCGGCGGCCGCGGGGTTCCGGCCAAGGGCATTCTGCCGGGCTGGATGTTCAACCTTGGCGACGATCACACCGACGGTTTCGGCTATGACCCGGCCAAGGCCGCGGCCCTGCTTGACGCCGCCGGCTGGAAGCCCGGCGCGGGGGGCGTGCGCGAAAAGGACGGCCGCAAGCTGACACTGCGCTTCCTTGCCGCCTATCCCAACGTCACCTCGGTCAAGCCGATGCCCGAGATGCTGGAACAGATGTTCACCGCGGTGGGCATCGATGTCGATCTGGTCGAGGTTGATGATGCCGGGGTCTATTCCGACACCTACCTTGCCAATGGCGAGGCCGACCTGTTCATGGAATTCGCCTCGAACAACAACACCGACCCGACCTACCTTCTGACCATGCTGTTCACCACCACCACGCCCTGGGGTGGCTATCAGTTCACAGCGCCCGGCGCGCATGTGGACAAGCTGCTGGCCGATGCCCGCGCCGCCCAGAGCCGCGATGAGGTCATCGCCGGGGTGCGCGCCGCGCACCGCGCCATCGTGCAGGACGATCTGACCGCAATCCCGATTCTGATGGTGCCGAACTTCGTGCTGTCGCGGCCGGGGCTTGAGGTGCCGATGTCGGAGTTCACCGACTGGATCGACTTCGGCATGACCCGGATCGTCGCCAGATAATTGGGCGGCGCGAGCAGGCGGGGCGCGGTTTCGCGCGCGCCCCGCAACCTTACCCCGGGGGCACCATGACACGTTTTCTGTTCTGGAGGGTTCTTACCGCCGTGCCGACGCTGTTCGGGATGTCGCTGATTGCCTTCTTCATCGTTTCACTGGCGCCGGGCGACCCGGTGCTGCAAGAGCTGCGCGCCATGGGGTCGGTGCCTTCGCCCGCCGATGTGGCGGCGCTGCGTGCCGAATACGGGCTCGATAAGCCGGTAATCCTGCGTTACGCAGCCTGGCTGGGGCGCGCGGTCAGGGGTGAGTTCGGCACCTCGATTGCCTCAGGGCGCAGCGTGCTGGCCGAAATTTCCATTCATCTGCCCGCCACGCTGATGCTGGCCGCCAGCGCGCTTGCCGGCGCGATCACGATTTCGCTGGCGCTTGGCGTTGCGGCGGTTTCGGCGGACCGCGGGGTGGCGGCGGTGCTGCGCACGCTGACCGTGGTAGTGGTCTCGGTGCCCTCGTTCTGGCTGGCGCTGCTGCTGATCTATGTCTTCGTGATGCAGCTTGGCTGGGCGCGGCTGGTGGGCGATGGCACACCGGGCGATCTGGTGCTGCCCGCGATCACGCTCAGCCTCGCCTCCGGCGCCGCCCTGGGGCGCATGGTGCGCGAGCGTATCCGCGCCGAAATGTGCGAAGACCATGCGCGCCTGGCAATTGCCAAGGGCCTTTCGCCAGCGCGGATCCTGCTGCACCACATTGCCCCGCGCATCATCGGGCCGCTGGCAACCGCCTGGGCGAACACGCTGGGCGGGCTTTTGGGGGGCGCGGTGATCGTCGAGTCGATCTTCGGCTGGCCGGGCCTGGGCCAGTTGATCCTGCAAGCCATCGCGCAGCGCGATTTTCCGGTGATACAGGCCTATCTGGTGTTCATGGGGCTGGGATACTTTGCCACCAGTCTGCTGGCCGATGTGACGGTTATTTTGACCGACCCGCAACTGCGGCGCGAGGTGGGCCATGACTGACGCGCCGCTGCCACTTGCCCTGCGCCCCGCCCGCCGCTTGCCGCGCCGTATTGCCGGGCGCGGTGGGCTTGCGCTGGGCCTGGTTCTGCTTGGCGGATTCGCGCTGCTCGCCTTTGGTGGCAGCCTGCTGCCGTTGCCGCCGCCCGAGCGGATCGACCTGCTGGCGCGGCTTGCGGCACCCTCGGGCGCGCATCCGCTCGGCACCGACCATCTGGGGCGCGATGTGCTGGCGCGGCTGGTCGGCGCGGTGCCGGTGTCGCTCGGGGCGGCGCTGGCAACGATCGCCGCGATCCTTTCCATCGCGCTGCCCTGGGGGCTGACGGCGGCGCTGGCGGGGGGCAGGGTCGATGCGCTGCTGATGCGGCTGGCCGACATTGTCATGGCGTTTCCCACGCTGGTGCTGGCGCTGGCGGTGATCGGCTTCATGGGCGCCTCGCTGGAAGCCTCGATCATCGGCGTCGCGGCGGCGTGGTGGCCTTCGAACGCGCGCATGGTGCGCGCGCTTGTGCTGTCGGCCCGGCAGCGCGATTTTGTGCGCGCCGCGCGGCTGGCGGGGGCATCGCGCGCCCGGGTGCTGCTGCGCCATGTGCTGCCGCAGATTCTACCGCCGCTGGCGGTGATCGTGTCGCTGGAAATGGCCTCGGTGCTTTTGGTGCTGTCGTCGCTCAGCTTTCTGGGCATCGGGGCGCAACCGCCGACCCCGGAATGGGGGGCGATGCTGAACGAGGCGCGGCCCCATTTTGCCCGCGCGCCGCACATGCTGCTGGTGCCGGGCCTGGCGGTGACGCTGGCGGTGCTGGCCTTCAACCTGGCTGGCGAAGGCCTGCGCGACCTGCTGGATCAAAGGGAGCCTTACCGATGGTGACGGGACTTGAGGTGCATGGGCTTGAGGTGCATGGGCTTTCGGTGCTGGCGCCCGATGGCGCGCGGCTGCTCGATGGTGCGAGCTTTGCCTTGGCGGCGGGCGAGCGCAAGGGGCTGATCGGCGTTTCAGGCAGCGGCAAGTCGCTGACCGCCGCCGCGCTCTGCGGGCTCTTGCGGCCACCGCTGCGGCTGCGGGCCGAGGTCATGCGCTTTGACGGGCACGACCTGCTGCAACGCGCGCCCGTCGACTGGCGCGCGCTGCGCGGCCGCAAGATATTCCAGATCTTTCAAAGCCCCGGCACCGCGTTGAACCCGGCACGCCGGGTGGGTTCGCAACTGGCCGAGGCGGCGCGCGCGGCGCGCGCAAGCCCGGTGCGGGATGTGGCGGCGGCACTTCAGGCGGTGGCGCTTGACCCCGAGGTGGCGCGCAAGTTTCCCTATCAGCTTTCGGGCGGCATGAAGCAAAGGGTGCTGATCGCGATGGCGCTGCTGCTGCGACCGCGCCTGCTGATTGCCGATGAACCGACCACCGGGCTTGATGTGTTGACCGAGCGCGAGATTCTTGCGGCGCTTGCCACCATGCTTGATGCCACCGGCGCCAGCCTGCTGTTCATCAGCCACGATCTGCGCGCCGTGCGTGCGGTGGCGCCGCGCGCGCTGGTGATGCAGGCGGGGCGGATACTGGAAGATACCGCAACCGCCGCGCTTGCCGGGTCGGCGCATGCGGCCACGCGCGCCCTGGCGGGCGCCAGCGCGGAACTGGAGTGCAAATGTTGAACGTCGCCGGATTGCACAAGAGCTTTCGCGGCACCCCGGTGCTGGCAGGCGTCGATCTGGAAATCGGGCCGGGTGAGGTGGTGGGGCTGATCGGGCGGTCAGGTGTGGGAAAATCGACACTGGCGCGGCTGCTGGTCGGGCTGGAGCGGCCCGATGCGGGCAGCATCCGGCTTGGCGGCGGCGCGATTGTGCCGGGCACGGGTACTGCGCGGCAACGGATACAGTATCTCTGGCAGGATCCGATGCAGGCGCTCAGCCCCTATCTCAGCGCGCTGGGCGCGGTGCGCGAAACCTTGCAAGGCTTCGGCATCGGGCCGGCGCAGGCGCGTCCGGCACGGGCGCTGGCGCTGCTTGCCGCACTTGGCATCGACGCCGAAATGGCGGCCCGCAAGCCGCATGCGCTGTCGGGCGGGCAGTGCCAGCGGGTCGCACTGGCGCGGGCGCTGGCCGCCGAGCCCGATCTTCTGATCCTCGACGAGCCGTTTTCGGCGCTTGATACCGCCACCCAGGTGGCCGCGGTCGATCTGCTGCGCGCGGTTCACGCCGCGCGCGACCTTGCGATGCTGGTG
>PHEE01000021.1 GCA_002842855.1 Alphaproteobacteria bacterium HGW-Alphaproteobacteria-4
CATCCTCAAGCGTGGTTCGGTGATTGAAAACACCACCGGCGCGGTGCGGATCATCTCGGAAGCCGGGAACATCTACATTCAGGGCACGATCAACGCCGGCTCGGTCGAGATATTGGCCAAGGATGGCGATTTCGTTGCCAGCTACGTCAACGGTTTCAACCACATCGGCGGCGATCCGGCGAGCTTTACCGTGAAGACCTCGACCACCGAACAGGGGCCGGGCATCACCGCAAACGGCGCAATCTCGATTTCGGCGCGCTATCTCAACATCAACTCGACGATCCAGTCGGGCATTGCCGAATGGAACCTGTCGCTTGGCGCCACGCCGACGCTGACCGCCAGCGCTGCCGCTATCGGCGTCAGCCAGGCGGCGCTTGATGCCGCCAACCTGATCAGTTCGCCGACCGTGCTCAACAGCGCCGGGCAGGCGATTGTCATCAACCGCACGCCGATGGGGATCGACCCGACCGAGCTTGCGACCGTGGTCAACCAGTATAAAGACGAGGTTCTGGTCAACCCCGATGCCGACCCGGTGCGCACCATCGCAATCTTTGGCGTGGCGACGCAGGTCAACATCAAGGATTACCTGTCCGAACAGGTCAGCTTCAGCCTGCAATTCAGCAAGGCGCAGGCCGAAGCCTATGTTGCCGCGAACCCCGGCAGCGACGGTATCTTCTCGGTGGTGCGGGCCAGTGCCGCCGACAATATCGGCGCCTCTTATGACGCGAAAAACCAGCAATATGTGGTCAACGGCGCCTCGGTGAAGGGTGGCTATATCCAGCTTTTCGGCCAGATCATGAACACCGCGTCGTCAACCGCGGTGGGCAGGCTTAACGTGCTCGACGGCTTTGGCACCATCAACATCGCCAATGCGTCGAACATTCCGGTGGTGCTGCGCAACCTCTCGACCGGCGAAGACCCGACCGGCACCCTGCGCGGAATTGAAGGGCGGATCGAGATCACCGATGTCACCGGCCTTGTCACGACCGGCGCCTACAGCCCCAGCAACCCGCTGATTTCGGTGCGCAAGACCATCTATACGCGCGACTATGTGCCGGGCGATGCCAATGGCGTGGTGCGCATAGCAACGCAAACCGGATATATCGACAACGCCAACGGAAACCTCATTCTCGGCGGGGCGGTTGCTTCCAACGGCACCGACCGGGGCGCGACCTACGCCCCGGTCGCCAACCAGCGCTATGTCTGGACCACCGGCGAAGAATACAAGCGCACCTCGAAATATTCGCAGGTGTCGACCCAGCTGTTCGGGTCTGAAAGCCTGACAATCGCATCGATCACCAACCTGACGCTGAGTGGCTCGCCGCTGCTGCTGAACACCTACCGACTGGCGGATGGCACCTATGTGACGACGCAAAACACGATCACCGGCGGCGGTCTTCAGATTGTAAACGGTGCCGCCTTCCAGAGCCCCAATGCGAGCGTTTCAACCAACGCAAGCCTTTCGGGCACGCCGCTGAGCACGGCCAACCAGTCCACCTTCACCAAGAACGACTTCGTGAAAACCGGCGAAAGCTCGCGTCGCTGCAACTGGTGGACGCTCTGCATCGCTTCAGAAAAAACCTACTATTACGAGCTGCGGCAGGAATACACGACGATCATCACGCAGTCGCTCAAGGCTGATTACCCGATCGGGGTCAACTTCATCGGCTCCAACACCGGCGCGATCAACGTGACCTCGACCGGCGGCGATGTGGTGCTGACCAGCAACCTCAAGGCGGTTGCGGGCACGGTTACCATCAATGCGGGCACGACGCCTGCCAGCGGCGCCTCGATCATCCAGGGCGATCTTGCGGGCGAGATCCGGGCCAAAAACATTTCGCTGACCGCCGACCAGTTCGTGGGCGGCATCACCAACCCGCACGCGGCGGCGGCGCCGATTGCGGCGGCGCTGGCGGTCAACCTGACCGGCACGCCGGGGGCAGGGTTCGGCGCGCTTTCTGCCAATGCCAAAAACGGCAACGTCGAGATTATCTCGCGCGGCAATCTGGTCGTCGATCAGGTGCTGGCGGCGGGCAACGTAACCACAGGGCGCGGCAACGTTAATCTGTTCTCGTTCGGCTCGATCGACGGCAAAGACCAGAGCGCGCGCATTCAGGCGCCGCGCGTGACCTTGACCGCGCTCAGCGGTTCGGTCGGCAGCACCACCACGGGCGCCATGCTGCGGGTCAACACCGGCTTCACCATCGACCCGGCGCAGCGTACCTTTGGCGACCCGGCCCTTGACCCGGGCTTGCAGACCAACCCGCTTTTCGGTCTTTCGGTCACGGCGGCAGGCAACATCGGCATCCGCTCCGACGGCTGGGCCGGGAATACCGATGGCACCATGCTGGTGGCCAAGGTTCAGACCTCGGGCGGCGATGTGCGGCTTGCCGCGACCGGGCAGATACTTGACAACAACCCGGTGCAGAGCATCGACCAGCGCACCTATGACCAGCTTCTGGGCTTCTGGGAAAGCCTCGGGCTGCTGGCAAACGACCCCTCGCGGGGGGTGAACGGCACCGCCAACGAAGACAAACAGGAAAATGCCGTCAAGGCGTTCGAGGCTTCGACCACGCAGACCTACAACCAGTATTGGCGCGTGCGTGGTGACGGTGCCTATGACCCCGCGGCAACCGTTACCGTGGCCCCGGGTTCGGCGCAGTTCCGTGCGCTCGATGCGCAGTTCCGCGCCGATGCGGTCGCGGCAAGCGAACCCGACGTAGATGCCTATGTTGCCGCCCACATTGCCGATTTCGAAGCGCAGCAGACGGCGGAATACCACCGCCTGCACAGCGTGGTCGGCGATCTGACCACCGAATACGTCGATGGCTACAGCTATGTCGCGAGCGATGACCAGAAGGCCGAACTGACCCGCGGGTCGGTCTGGACCGAGCGCGAGCTTGCCTTCTCGATCGCGCCCGGCGCGCTCAAGACCGTTACCGGCACCAACCCGGTGCTGAAAGACCCCAACGTTTCGGGCCGCACCGTGACCATCGAGGCCGGGCTTGGCATCGGCGAAACCATCGGCGCGGGCACCACCGGGCCGCTTGGCGTGTCGATCCGCTCCAGCCTCGATCCGCGTGATCTGACGCTTGACCAGAAGGTGGCGCTGGCTTCGGCGGAACGTGACGATCTGCAACTGACGCTGGGGCCGGTGAACCTGCCCGCCGGCGCAAGCGCCGATCAGATCGCGGCCTACAACGCCGCCGTCGCACTTGGCCTTGGCACCCCCGGGGTGCTGACCACGCTGATGCTCGGGGCCGAGTTCAATACCCTTTCGGCGGTGCAAAAGGCCGCGCTGAACGCGGCGGCACTTGGCCTTGTGGCGCCAGAACACACGCTTCTGACCGTGCTGAGCAAGCGCCCGCTCAATTTCAACGCGGTCACCGCGCTGAACGTTTCGGTGCCGAACGTGTCGAGCGGCACCAACGCCGATATTGGCGGCGCCTTCCTTGCCTCGCGCGGCGGGGCGACGCTGGGCACCATCAGCACCTTTGGCGATACGCGGATCAAGGTTTACGGCGATATCATCAACGCCCCGGTCAGCGCTGTTCAGACCGGCAACCTGATCCTTGAAGCCGCACAGGGCGGCATCGGAACCAATGCAACCCCGCTGCTGCTTTCGCCGCGGGCGGGGGCCACCACCACCGCGCGGGCGCAAAACGGAGTCAACATTGCCTTCACCGGCACCGGTCTGATCGACACCGTCTATTCGCAGCAAGATGTGAAGCTGACGGCGCAAACCTCGCTGCTCAACGCGCAGAATGACGAGTTGATCAACGTGCTTGGCGCGCAGGTTACGCTGCATGCGGTGACTGGATCGATCGGCACGGTGGCGCGCAGCCTGAACGTGGGTGTCAGCGTTGGTGGCCAAATCCTTGCGACGGCGGCGAATGAGATCAACCTGTTTGGTCCTTCCAATTCGCTGTTCATCATCGGTTCGGCGCTGGCCGGGGGCACCATCCGCCTTGCGGCGGCCGGGCAGAGCGTGATCGACGGGCTGGTTGAAACCGCAGGAACCATCAACCTTGCGGCGGGTGGGCGGCAACTATTTACCGCGCTTGCCGATGTGCATTCGGTCGCCGGGCTGGTCGATATCAACTCGGCCTCGCTCAAGATGCTCAACGGCGCCACGCTGCGGGCCGATGCCGGGCAGGTGCTGATCGCTACCGATGGCGACGCGCTGGTGACCGGCATTACCTCGGGCAGCAATGCTGCCGATGCGGTGAAGGTCAATGCGGGCGGCCGGATCTTTGCCGGCACCCTTGACCCGCGCACCGATATTACCGCTATGGCGGCGGGGGCCGGGGTTGTGCTGACCGCTGGCCTCGGGATCGGTGACAAGACGCAGGCGAATGAGACGGCGCTCGACAACGCGGTCACGGACGTGGCCAACCCGCTGCGGATCCGCACCAACACGCTTGCGGCAACCGCAAGCGATGGCGGCATCACCCTTGCCGCGCTGACCGACATGGTGCTGAGCAACCTGCAAGCGCCCAACGGCCCGATCAGCGTGGAAGGCGATGGAACGCTTGACATAACGCTTGCGCAAAGCGGTGGCAGCCAACGGTTCATCGCTGATGGCGATCTGGCCTTCGTTGACCTGCAAACCACCGGTATTCCGGCGGTTCCGGGGCCGGAAGACGTGGGCGACATTACCCTGACTTCGGTGCACGGCAACGTGCTCGGCGGATCGTTCAATGCCCATGGGTCGGCCTGGCTCAGCGGCGATGTGGTAACCTTCGACACCGGCACGACCGGGCTTGACGCAACCCTCACCTCGGGGCCGGGGGCGGTGAACATTCTGACCAGCCTCAATGCCGGGCGCGATGCCTATATCACCGGCAACGGCGTTTTCTTTGATACCATCATCGCCGGGCGCGACAGCACCATCTACTCGACCGGCGACATCATCGGCGAGCTTGAGGAAGCCGGCGAGACGCTGATCAACATCGCGGGCTTTGGCGATGGCAACTCGGGCATCCTCGATGTCAAGGTGATGCGCGCCAAGAATATCGAGTTGCAGGCCACCGGCACGCTCGATGTCGGGGTGATCGAGGTGGGCCAGAACCTGACCTTGCGCGCCGATATCATTCGTGCGCTCGACGTCACGCAGGTGCCAAGCGGCCCCGACCCGCTTAATGTCACGCTTTCCGGACCAAACGGCACGGCGGCGACATTCGCCGAGGTGAATATCGACGCGCCTGCGGGCATCGTGATGCCCTTGCTTCACGTTTCGGAAACGCTGCTGACGACCACTGCAGAGTTTGTCAATATTCTCAACGGGATCGTGCCGATCCAGGGCGGTTCGCCAAGGGCGGGAACCCTGCTGCTCAGAACGCCGCTGCAAACGGTCTTTGTCGATGACCGCTCGCAAACGCCCAAATCCAACCCACCAAGCAATGTGCAGATGTTCCTCAACGGGAACCCCTTCACGCTCCGGCTTGATGGCACCGCAACGGCGACCAATTCGTTCGTCGTTGTCTATGACGCCACGGTGCAGGTGACTGACCTTCTGGGCCTGCCGTTCCCCGGCATAAGCCTGGTGCGCGACACGATCCGGAACATGCGCGAGGCGGGCGACCCGATCATTCTGCCCGGCGCGTTCGGCTCAACGCCGCTGGAGGAGGAAGACGACGACCTTGAACTTGCGGACCTGAACGGAACAGTGGTGGAAATCGACGGGGTCGCCTATAACGTTTTCGTGCGCGGCAACGGACCGGCGGTGCTTTTGCGGCAATGACGACTTCAGCGGAATACCGCGAGTCAACCAAAACGATGGGGCAGTGACGATGGCAGGCAAAGACAAAAAGCCGAGGGCGCGGCAAGCGACCCAGATAGCCGCTCTGGCGCTTGGGGCACTGTGGCTTTTGGCAGGCACCGCCGCGCTGGCGTTGTCACCGCCCGAAGGCGACCTTTCGGCACGCATCGCGGCGGAAAGCGCGCGCATGCTGCAAGCCACCGACGATGCCGCAAATGTGCGCCAGCAAGGGCCAGGTGTGGTGTCGGACCCGCTTAACCGGCGCGATCTGCCGCCGCCCGGTGGCCCCACGGTGCTGTTGAAATCTGTCACCTTCACCCCGGCGTCGGCGTTTTTGTCAGACTCCGAGCTTGCCGCGATCCGGGCGAAATACATCGGGCGACGGGTCGATTTTGCCGGTCTGTCGGAACTTGTCCGTGATGTGAACGATCTCTACGCGGCAAAGGGCGTTGTGACCGCGACCGCAATTCTTGGGCCGCAGAACGTTGAAGGCGGCGATCTGGTGATCAGCCTGATCGAGGGGCAGCTTGGCGTGGTTGCCGTGGTGGGCGAACACCAGACCCGCACCAACTTCATCACCAACCGGGTCCGTTTTGCGCGGGGCACCACGGTCGACGTGCCCACGGCGGCAAAGGACATCAGCTTTTTCAACCAGACCAATCGTGCGCAGTTGCGCCTGTTGTTGCAGCCGGGCGCGGCGTTTGGCCTGACCGATCTGGTCTTCGGCATCACCGAACCCGCGCCGCAGCAGGTGCAGTTCTTCCTCGACAACAACGGCGTCGCCTCAACCGGCGATATCCGCGCATCCCATATCTTCCGCCGGTACGGGTTGCTGGGCGTTGATGACACGTTCCTTTTGTTCCTTGAGGCGACCGAGGGTAGCCGGTCGGCGACCGCACGCTATGATTTTTCGCTCACGCCGATCGGCACAAGGTTAAGCTTCAGCGCCACGGGGTCGAATTACAATGTGGTCGCGGGGCCGTCGGTCGGGCTTGATTTGACGGGCAGGGCGCAATCGACCTCGTTTACCGTGACGCAACCGATCTATGCCAGCGACCGTTTCGTGCTGCAGGCCACGGCGGCAATGTTCCGGGGCGCGTCCGTTTCCTATTCGGCCGGGGTGCCCTTGGTTGATGCGGACACGACCAAGTTTGCACCGGGCTTCACCTTTGCCGCGTTTGGCGACAACTGGACCGTCAGCACGCAGGTGCAGGCCGTGTTCGCTACCGTGACCGATAATCTTGCCGCTTCAAGCGCAGATTATGTCATCGGAACCGGGTCAATCGACGGCGCCTACAGGTTCGCAAATGGCGTATCCTTCATCGGTCGTGGCGCGTGGCAAAGCAGCGAGGCATCACTTCTGCCCGGCAACCTGTTGTTCCAGATCGGCGGGCCGACCACGGTGCGCGGCTACCCATCCGATGGCGTGGCGGGCGATAGCGGTTTCTTCGCGAACCTCGAGCTGCACAAGACCCTCACCTTCAACGAGACAGCCTTTAACGGTTATGTCTTTGCCGATCTGGGCGAGGTCTATTCGACCTTCCCGACGGTGGTGAGCATGGCTTCGGCCGGGGTCGGCGCCTCGTACAACTTCAACGACAATGTGCGCTTTGAGGTTTCTGCCGCCGTGCCGCTGCGCAATGCCGTGGCGAACCAGGATGATGTCACCATTTCGGCGACGCTGACATTCACGCAGTTCTGAGCGCGCAGGCCGCAGGCGCTGGCGCTCAGAGCGGCTTTTGCAGAAACACGCGGCTGCGCCCCGGCGGGAATTCGGGCAGGGTGCCGAACACCCGGTAGCCGGCGCGCTGATAGGCGGCCAGCGCCACCGGGTTGAACGTGTCGATCCAGGCGCCGTGGCAGCCGCGCGCCTGTGCCTCGGCCTCGGCCAAGGCCAGCATCCGCCCGGCCCAGCCTTGACCGCGCAGGGGTTCGGCCAGCCACAGCCATTGCACATAAAGCCAGCCCCAGGCGGTATAGCCCGAAAGCCCACCAACCACCGCGCCCGCATCGCCGCGCAGAACCACCGCCAAGGCCAGCCGCCCCGAAGGCCCGGCGTCTGCGGCGTTGAAGGCGCTCAGCCCGGCGCCGATGGCGGCAAGGTCCGCCTCGGTCGGGGTTGCGGTCAGTTCAACCTCGGGCATCGTCAGCGCCCGCCGAGCGCGTCGCCAAGCCTGCCGCCCGCCGCCGCCAGTGTCGCTTCGGCCTCGGCGCGCGAAAGGCCGCGCGCAAGCATCAGCGTGGCCAACTTGACGCTGCCACCCGCAAGATTGAGCGCCGAGCGCGCCGCCTCGGGTCCGGCCCCCGAAAGCCGCGCCACCATGCCCGCCGCGCGGTCGTGCAGCTTGGCATTGGTGGGTTTCATCTCGACCATCAGCCCTGCGTGAACATACCCAAGACGCACCATCAGGGCGGTCGAAAACGCATTGAGCGCCACCTTTTGCGCAGTGCCCGCCTTCAGCCGGGTCGATCCCGCCAGAAACTCGGCACCGGTTTCGAGCAGAACGGGAAGCTCGCAAGCCGCGCCGAGGGCCGCGCCGGGGTTGTTGAAAAACCCGACGGTCAGCGCCCCGGCCGCTCGGGCGTGGCGCAGACCGGCGATCGTGAACGGCGTGCGTCCGCTGGCGGCAACCCCGATCACCACGTCGTCTGGCCCCACCGCCGCCGCATCAAGCGCGCGCAGGGCATCGGCCTCGCTATCTTCGGCGCCCTCACGGGCACGCAGAAAGGCCTCGGCGCCGCCCGCCATCAGCACCAGGGTGCGCGCATCGGGCCAGTTGAAGGTCGGGCGCAGTTCGACGCAATCCTGGGTGCCGATCCGCCCCGAGGTGCCGGCGCCGATATAGATCAGGCGCCCCGCGCCACCTGCAAGGCGCGCCGCCGCCAGATCAACGGCGCGGGCAATGGCCCCTTGCGCGGCTTGCGCCGCGGCAATGGCGGCGTATTGCGCCTCGATAATTCCCGCGGTCAGGTCTGCGGTGGGCCAGGCATCGATTGTTGCGTAGCGGGGCGAGGCGGTTTCGGTGGTGGTCATGCGGTCCTCGCTTGCGGCAGCGCCAGGCGGCCGCCGGTCATCGGCGCGGGGGCGCCGGTGGTGGTGGGAAATGAAATTGGCAGGCCACGCTGCACGCGCACTGCCAGCAGCGCGAAACATTCGGCCTCGATCGCGTCGCCGCGCCAGCCGACCGCCTCGGCGGGCACCGCCTCGACGCCAGCGCGGATGGCGAGTGCTGCCATGATCGCGGGGTTGTGCCGCCCGCCGCCGCAGACGATCAGCCGCGCGGGGCGCAAGGGCAGCAGGTCGAGCGCGCGCCCGACTGCGGCGGCTGTAAAGGCGGTCAGCGTTGCGGCGCCATCAGCGGCGCCAAGCCCTTCGGCCATGCTGGCTGGAAAATCAAAGCGGTCGAGCGATTTGGGGTAGGGCGCCGCAAGCCACGCGTGGCCGAGAAGGCGCGTCAGCCGCGCCTCGTCAACACGCCCGGCCAGCGCCAGCGCGCCGCCCCGGTCCATTTCGCCAAGCCCGTGCGCCGTCACCCAGTCATTGATCGGCGCGTTGGCAGGGCCGGTATCAAAGGCCACCACGGCCTCGGCACCATCCCACCATGTAACGTTGGCAACGCCGCCAAGGTTCAAGACCGCCGTTTGCGGCCCCTGCCCAAGGCCGCGCAACAGCGCGGCGTGGTAGATCGCCGAAAGCGGTGCGCCTTGCCCGCCCGCAGCAACGTCTGCCGAACGGAAATCATAAGCCACCGGCACCCCCAGCAGATCGGCCATCAGCTGCCCGTCGCCAAGTTGCCGGGTTGCGCCCTTGCGCCCCGGCGCCGGGGCGCGGTGCAGCACGGTTTGCCCGTGAAAGCCGACGATGCCAAGCCGCGCCAGCCCCGGCCCTTCGGTTTCGGCCAGATCGCGCACCGCCTGCGCCTGCGCGCGGGTCAGTTCGGCCTCGGCCTCGGCAAAGATCGGGGGCTCAGGCCCGTCGAAGTTCCAGACCCGCGCGGCGGCGAGCGTGCGTTCCAGCAGCTCGCGCAAGCCGGTCGGGTAGGGGGCGAGCCGAAAGGGGCCATGTTCGGCCACACTCTCACCATCGGTTTTCAGCAGCGCCACGTCGATGTTGCCATCGAGCACGGTTCCGGTCATCAGCCCCACGGACCAGATCGGTTGCATCACGCCTCCTTGCAGATCACATCGCCCACGGCGCGGCGGAGTTCGACAATGCCGCTGTCGAAGTGCCGGGTGGGATGAATGCGGTTGGTGAGCAGTGTCCAGGCCCGACCATTGGCAAAATCGAGCCAGAGCCCGGTGCCGGTAAAGCCGGTGTGGCCAATGGTTTCGGGCGCTGCGGCGTCGCCACCTGACCAGCCGGGGTGGGCGCGCTGCCAGCCATGGGTGCGGGTGTCGGACAGAGGTTGGCGCTGGTGATCTTTCACGAAGCGCGAAATGCCGGTGCCAGCCAGCAGCCCGTGCGCATGGTCAAGCAGGGCGTCAGCGGTACCAAAAAGGCCGGCGTGGCCCGCGCCTTGCAAGGCCGAGGTATTGTCGTCATGCACCTCGCCGCTAAGCACGCGGCCGCGCCAGGTGCAGTCTTCTGTAGCGGCGCTTTGGTTGGGGTCGGCAGACCACGCGAACCCGGAGCCGGGCTCCATCGCGCGGATCGGTTTTTTATAAAACCGTTCCAAAGCAAGGCCTAACAGGATGAAGTTGATGTCGGAATAGACTGGCGGTCCGGCCTGCCATTCGTGCTGCAAAATCCATGCGCGCAACAATTCGGGGTCGCGGCCATAGGTGTAGATCGGCACCACGGGCGGAAACGGCGTCAGGTGCCCAAGGCACTGGCGGAAGGTCACACGCCGTTCCCATGCCGCGGGGTCATACTGGCGCAGGTCGGGCAGCAGTTGCGTCAGCGGCCCGTCAAGGTCGATGTCTCCGGCCTCGGCCAGGGCCAGAATGCGCGGCGTCGTGAACAGCACTTTGGTGAGCGACGCAAGGTCGAACCAGGTGCCCGGTGTGATCGGGCGCGATACTGGCACCTTTTGCGCCGCCCCGGCAGCGAGCACCGCGCGCCCCGACCCCTCAACCACCCCCAGCACCGCGCCGGGAATGCGCCCCGCATCAATCGCCGCCTGAACCGGCGCAAAGGCGCTGTGCGCTAGCTGTAGAGGTGACATGCGACCTCCTGCGGGGCGCCTGCCGGTCGCGCAAGTGGCGGCCGGGCGTGGCGGCAAACCGCCATCGCCTGCGCGCAGCGGCTGTGAAAGGCGCAGCCAGCGGGCGGGTGCGCGGGGTCAGGCACCTCGCCTTGCAGCACGATGCGGTGGCCGCGCTCGACTCCGGCGCGCGGGATCGCGGACAAAAGCGCCCGGGTGTAAGGGTGCTGCGGCGCAGACATGATCGCTTCGGTCGGGCCCATTTCGACAATACGGCCAAGGTACATCACCGCGATCCGGTCTGACACATGGCGGATCACCGACAGGTCGTGGCTGATGAACAGGATGGCAAGCCCGAGACGGCGGCGCAAGCCGGCGATCAGGTTGATGATCTGGCTTTGAATCGAAACATCGAGCGCACTTACCGCCTCGTCGGCTACGATCAGCGCCGGGTCAAGCGCCAGCGCGCGGGCAATGGCGATGCGCTGGCGCTGGCCACCGGAAAACTCGTGCGGGTAAAGCCCGGCCGCGTCAGGTGGCAAGCCAACCAGATCGAGCAGTTCCACCACCCGCGCGGCGCGCGCGGCGGCATCACCCACGCCCTGCACGATCAGCGGCTCGGCCAGAATATGGCTGACCTTGTGGCGCGGGTTAAGCGCGCCGAACGGGTCTTGAAAGATGATCTGCATATCGCGGCGCAGAGGCTTCATCGCGCGGGGGGGCAGCGCCGTGATGTCTTGCCCCTTGAAAAAGATCTGCCCTCCACTCGGCTCGGTCAGCCGCAGGATGGTGCGCCCGAGGGTGGATTTGCCGCAGCCAGATTCACCCACGATTCCCAGCACTTCCCCGGCATCCAGCGTCAGCGACACCTCGGAAACCGCCTGCACCACGGTGCCGCGCGCGCCGGGGTAGGTTTTTGAAAGATCGCGGGTTTCAAGCAGGGTCATGCGGGGTTCCAGCAGCGGAAGGGGTGGGGCCCGGCGGTCAGCACCGGCATTTCCTCGGCGCAGCGGGCAACTGCGGCGGTGCAGCGCGGCGCAAAGGCACAACCGACCGGGCGCGACCCCGGGGCAGGCACGCTGCCGGCGATGGCTGGCAGGTCGGTGCCGGGCGGGTTGGCGGCGGGAATGGTCGCCAGCAAGGCGGCGGTGTAGCGGTGGCGGGGGTGGGCGAAAAGTTCGGCCGAAGGCGCCAATTCAACAATTCGGCCGCCATACATCACCGCCACCCGATCGCAGTATTGCGACACCACGCCAAGGTCGTGCGTGATCAGCAGCACCGCCATGCCGCGCTTGCGGCGCAGATCATCGAGCAAATCAAGGATCTGTGCCTGCACCGTGACATCGAGCGCGGTGGTCGGCTCATCCGCAATCAGCAACTTTGGCTCGCAGGCGAGCGCCATCGCGATCATCACCCGTTGCCGCTGCCCGCCCGAAAGCTGGTGCGGATAGCGTGTCACCGCCTCGCTCGGCGCGGGAATACCGACGAGCGCCAGCAGGTTCGCCGCTTCGGCCAGCGCCTCGGTGCGGCCCGCGCCTCGGTGCAGGCGCAGCGCCTCGGCGATCTGGTCGCCCACGGTGAACACCGGGTTGAGCGAGGTCATCGGTTCCTGAAAGATCATCGCAACGTCGTCGCCGCGCAACCCTTCAAGCTCGGCCTCTGACAGCGCCAGCACATCGCGCCCGGCAAAATGAATCGCGCCTGCGGTGATGTGCATCGGCGGCGTTGCCAGCAGCCGCATGATGGCAAGCGCAGTTACCGACTTGCCGCAGCCCGATTCGCCGACCAGCCCCAGCATCTCGCCCGCAGCAATGGTCAGCGAGAGATCCTCGACCACTGGCCGCTGGCCCGCTGCGATGTGCAGATTTTCGAGGGCGAGCAAGGGCGTGTCCGTCATCTCATCTCCCAAAACACTGGCGCCCCGGGGCGCCGGTGGCACAAAACGGGCGGTCACGCAGCCCCTTGTCAGACGATTTCTAATACCATACCGTTCTAATTGTCTAGGGTGGTAACAAACTGGACTTATCAAATGGCTCGGCGCAAGAAACCTCGGCGGCGCCTCCGCGCGCGGGTTCAGTGCCTCACAGGGTGGGAGAAACATGGCTAAGCATAAACTCGCGGTTGCGCTTCTGGCGACCTCTTTTCTGACCGGCGCCGCCTCGGCGGCAACGCTTGACGTGGCGATGGATACCTCGCCCGCCGGGCTCGATCCGCACCTCGTGACCGCGTTCAACTCGGTTCTGATCGTGCAGTCGAACATCTATCAGGGGCTGACCGATACCACGGCGGGCCTGCAAGTGGTGCCGAACCTTGCCGACAGCTGGGAAATTTCGGCCGACGGGCTGACCTACACCTTCAAGCTTCACGCGGGCGTCACCTTCCACGATGGCAGCACATTCGATGCCGAAGACGTGGCCGCCTCGATCCGCCGTGTGCAATCGACCGAAATCGCATCGCCGCTTGCCAGCCGGATCTCGCCGATCACCGGCATCGAGGTGCTCGACCCGCTGACTGTGCGCTTCACGCTCAACGCGCCGTTTGCGCCGCTGCTTTCGTCGCTGGCGGGCATCGCAATTGTCCCCGCAGAAGCCGAGACCAACAAAGAGGCGCTGCAACAGGTGCCGGTCGGCACCGGCCCCTTCAAGTTTGCCGAATGGCAGCCGAACGGCTTTATTTCGCTGGTGAAATTCGATGGCTACCGCGAGGCAGGAAAGCCGCATGTCGATGAAGTGAAGTTCCATTTCGTGCCCGAAGCAGCGACCCGTCAGGTCGGGCTTGCAAGTGGCGAATACGACATGCTGCCCTCGATCGACCCCGCCACCGCGCTGCAACTGCAAGGCCAGCCCGGCATCACCGTGCACCAGACCCGCGATCTGGGATACACGCTTGTCGGCATGAACGTGACGCGCGGGCCCTTGGGCGATGCGCGGGTGCGCGAGGCGGTGAACATGCTGCTCGACCGGCAGGAAATCATCGATGGCGCGCTGTTTGGCTCGGGCGTGCCGGGTGGGCCGCTGTCGCCCGCGCTGGTCGATTGGGCGCTGCCGACTTCGGAGTATGCCTGCTACACGCAGAACGTCGATGGCGCCAAGGCGCTTTTGGCAGCGGCGGGCGTGACCGGGCCGGTGAAGATCGTGATGAAGGTTTTGCCGCGGCAAGATACCCGCGACATCGCGCAGGTTGTGCAGCAACAGCTTGCGGCCGGCGGATTTGAGGTGGAACTGGTCAATCAGGAAATCGGGCAGTTCGTGACCAACGTCTTCAAATATGACGACGCCGGCCTGAACGCGCTGCTTGACACCGGGCGTAACGTCACCGACCCCGCCGCGCGCAAGGCGGCCTATGACGCGGCGCAGCGCCAGTTGGCCTGCACCGGTCCGATCGCCCACATCGCTTATGGCGCGCTTTCGACCGCCACCGGGCCGAATGTGAGCGGGTTCGAGATCAACCCGCTGGGCCGTTTGACCAGCCTCGTTGACGTTACTCTGGCCAAGTGACCCATCGCCCCGGCGGGCCCAGGCCCGCCGGGGTCTTTCGCGCAGGAATTGCCTCTTGAATACGCGTTTTCTTATCGGCCGCCTGATCGACCTCAGCTTTGTGCTGCTCGGGGTCTCGATTCTAGTGTTTCTGATGATCCGATTGATCCCCGGCGACGCGGTGGCGATCATGCTGGGCGCCAATACTGAAATCACCCCCGACCGGATTGCCGAATTGCGCGATCGGCTGGGCCTCGACGACCCGCTTGTGGTGCAATACGGGCACTGGCTCTGGCGCGCTTTGCACGGCGACCTTGGCACCTCGATCTGGACCGGGCGGCCGGTGCTGAACGAGATTTCGGTGGCAATATGGCCGACGGTCGAGCTTGCCGCGCTATCGGTGCTGGTCGGCGCCGGGCTGTCGATTCCGATCGGCGCCTTCATGGCGCAGGCGCGCGGCGGCGCCGCCGAGGTCGCAGTGCGCGTCGGCGCCATTGCGGGGCTGACAATTCCGTCTTTCTGGCTTGGCATCGTGTCGATCTTTCTGGTGGCAAAGTTGCTGCCGGGGGTTTCGGCGCTTGGCTATGTGCCGTTCACCGAAAACCCGTTGGGCAACCTGCAGCGCATGGTGCTGCCGGTGATCGCGCTTTCACTGCCGATGCTGGCCAACCTCTCGCGGCTCGTGCGCTCGGCGATGCTTGATGCGCTTGGGCAGGATTATGTGCGCACCGCGCGCGCCAAGGGGGCCAGCCGCCGCCGCGTGGTCTACCGCCATGCGTTGCGCAATGCGTTGATCCCGTTTGTCACTTCGGTCGGGGTCTCGGTTGGTTACCTGCTGGGCGGGGCGATTGTGGTCGAACAGGTGTTCGCCATTCCCGGTCTCGGGCGGTTGGTGCTGGGGGCGATTTCCGAGCGCAATTACCCGCTGGTACAGGCGACGATTCTGGTGATTACCGCAACCTTCGTGCTGGTCAATTTCGCGGTTGACCTGCTTTACGCCGCCATCGACCCGCGGGTGACCAATTGATGCACGCGCTTCGCCAAAACAAGCTTCTGACCTTCGCGCTCGCCTTTGTGGTGGTGCAGGTGGTGCTGGCGCTTACGGCGCCATGGCTGGGGTTTCAGGACCCGTTCAAGCAGATCATGGTGCAGCGGATCAAGCCACCGAACGAACTGAACTGGCTCGGCACCGACCAGTTGGGGCGCGATGTGCTGGCACGCATCGTCTGGGGCGCGCGGACTTCGCTGTTCACCACATCGACAGCCGTCAGCATCGCCTTGGTGGCGGGCGGGTCCATCGGGCTGCTTGCCGCCTATTACCGGGGCTGGTTCGACCGTATCGTGATGCGCAGCATGGACGTGCTGTTTGCCTTTCCGATCCTGCTGCTTGCGATCGGCGTGATTTCGGTGCTCGGCCCCAATGCCTGGAGCGCCGCGATTGCGATTGCGATCGTCTATACCCCGATCTTCGCGCGCCTGCTGCGCGGCCCTGCGCTGGTGCTGTGCGAGGCGGAATATGTGCTGGGCGCGCGCGCGGTGGGGGCGTCGGACGCGCGGATCATACTTTCGCACATCCTGCCGAACCTGATTTCGGTGATTCTGGTGCAGACATCGATCTTGCTCTCGGCGGCAATTCTGGTTGAGGCGTCGCTTTCGTTTCTTGGGCTTGGCGCGCAGCCACCGACGCCGTCGCTGGGGCTGATGCTGTCTGAGGGGCGCAACTTCTTGTTGCTGTCGCCGTGGCCTGCGATCTTTGCCGGAATCGCCATCTTGCTGTTGTCGTTCGGCTTCAACCTTCTGGGCGATGCGCTGCGCGACACCCTCGACCCGCGGCTGCGCAATCTTGATACGGGGGCGCAATGAACCGCTTGGGCCCCGCCGCGCCGATGCCTTCCGACGCTGTCATGGCGCGCCTTGTTGCGGGGCTGCGGGGCGACGCGGCGCAGCCGCTGTATCTGCGCCTGGCCGCTGGCCTGCGCGGGTTGATCGAGGCAGGAGAGTTGCGCGGCGGCGAGGCGATGCCATCCGAGCGCGAACTGGTGCGCGCAACCGGGCTTTCGCGTGTGACCGTGCGCAAGGCGACGGAAGAGTTGTGCCGTGAAGGGTTGCTTGCGCGGCGCCACGGCGCGGGCAGTTTCGTGACCCGGCAGATCGATCAACCGCTGTCGGTGCTGGTCGGGTTTTCCGAAGACATGCAGCGGCGTGGCGCCACGGTTTCGTCGCGCATCCTGCAAAGGCTGGTCTGCGCGCCCGACCCCGCGGATATGCTCAAACTCGGGCTTTCACCCAATGATCTGGTGTTTCGGCTGGCACGGGTGCGGCTGTCGGATGGCGAACCGCTGGCAATCGAAACGGCGATCGTGCCGGCCGATGCGATCAATCCCGAAACGATGGGCGAATCGCTCTATGAAGCCCTGCGCAGGTCGGGGCACATGCCGGTGCGCGCCTTGCAGCGCCTTCGTGCCGCCATTGCCAATGCGCAGGAAGCACAGCTTTTGGGGGTGCCGGTTGGCAGCCCGATTTTGCACATCGAGAGGCGGGCGTTTTTGGCAAATGGTCGTCCGATCGAGGTTACAACCTCGTCGTATCGTGGCGACCGGTATGATTTCATTGCAGAACTGACGCTTGAACCCTGAGATCGGAGAGCCGATGCCTGATCCAAAATCCCTGATGTTGACCGAGGCCGGGCAGTCGCCGCAGGTGGTGGCCGAATTGCTGGCGCGCGAAGCCCCGGCCTTCGCAGCCTTGGCGCGCGAGGTTGCCGGGCGCGACGTGCGGTTGTTTTCCACCGCCGCACGCGGATCATCAGACCATGCCGCGACGGTGTTCAAATATCTGATGGAAATCGAAACCGGGCTGCCGGTGGTGTCGATCGGCCCTTCGGTGGCGTCGGTCTATCAGCGCCCGCTGCGACTTGAGGGCGCCGTGCATGTGACAATCTCGCAGTCCGGTGCCAGCCCCGATATCGTGGCGATGCAGGCAGCCGCCAAGGCGGGGGGCGCGCTGACGGTGGCGGTGGTGAACGTTACCGATAGCCCGGTGGCGGCCGAAGCCGATATCGTGATCGGTCTTGGCGCCGGGGTTGAACGTAGCGTGGCGGCGACGAAATCGTTCATTGCATCGGTTGCCGCGCTGGCAGGGATCGTATCGGCGGTGGGGGCGCGGCCCGCGTTGGCAGCGGGGCTCATGCGTTTGCCCGAGGCGCTGGCGGCGACCGAAGGGTTGCCATTTGGCGATGTGGTCGAGGCGTTGACCGGGGCGGGTTCGCTGTTCGTGGCGGGTCGTGGCCCCGGTTTTGGCATCGCGCAGGAAGCGGCACTGAAGGCGAAAGAGACCGCAGCCTTGCACGCCGAGGCATTCTCGCTGGCCGAGTTGCAGCACGGGCCGATGCGGCTTGTAGGCCCCGGCTTTCCCGTGCTGGCGTTCGTGCCCGATGACGCGGGCTTTGCGGGCAACCAGCAAACACTGGCGCGGCTTGCGGGCATGGGCGCGCGCACATTTGCGCTTTCCTCGCGTCCGATGCCCGGTGCCGCGGCTTTACCCGGCACCGGCAGCGGCCTGATCGATCCGCTGGTGGCGCTTTTGCATTATTACCGGCTGATTGAAACCGTCGCGCGCGCGCGCGGGCACAACCCCGACCGCCCCGCGAACCTTGCCAAGGTCACGGAAACACTGTGATGGCGGCGCAAGCGCTGACTGGCGCGCGGATCTTTGATGGTGATCGCTATCACACGGGTAGCGCGGTGGTGCTGGACGGCGGCCAGGTTGCCGGCATCTGCACCGAGGCCGCGCTGCCCGAGGGCGTGCCGATAACGCGACTTGCGGGGGGGCTGATCGCTCCGGGCTTTATCGACGCGCAGGTGAACGGCGGCGGTGGTGTGCTGCTGAATGACGCGCCCACCGCGGCCGCAATGCAGCGCATCGCCGATGCCCACGCGGCATTTGGCACCACCAGCCTGTTACCAACCTTGATCTCGGATCACCCGGCCGCGGTGACTGCGGCGATTGCTGCGGCGAAAGCGGCGGTGGGGCAGGGGGTGGCGGGGCTGCATCTGGAAGGTCCGCATCTGGCGCCAGCCCGCAAAGGCACCCATCTGCCAGCGCATCTGCGCCCGATGACCGAGGCGGATGTGGCCGAACTCGCCGCTGCCGCCAAGGCGCTTGCCGTGCTGGTGCTGACGCTGGCGCCCGAGCAGGTCACCACCGCGCAAGTGGCGCAGTTGGCGGCGGCCGGGGCACGGGTGTGCCTTGGCCATACCGATTGCGACGAGGCCACGGCGCGGCGCTATTTCGACGCCGGGGCACGGGGCGTTACCCACCTTTTCAACGCGATGAGCGGGCTTGGCCACCGCGCCCCCGGGCTGGTGGGGGCCGCACTGGATGATGGCCGCGTCTGGGGTGGGATCATTGCCGACGGCGTGCATGTTGCCCCGACCGCGCTGCGGCTGGCACTGCGCGCCAAGCGGGGGCCGGGAAATTTGTTCCTCGTCACCGATGCGATGTCGCTGGTGGGGGTCGCGGGCGACAGCCTGTTACTCGATGGGCGCATGATCCGGCGGGAAAAATCGGGCGGCACGTCACGCCTGACGCTTGCCGATGGCACGCTGGCCGGGTCTGACCTTGATATGGCCTCGGCGGTGCGGTTCGCGGCGGACGAGCTTGAAATGGGCGAGGCCGAGGCGCTGCGCATGGCCGCGCCATACCCGGCGCAGTTTCTGGGGTTGGCTGATCGAGGCCGTCTGGCCCCCGGCGCGCGCGCCGACCTTGTGCATCTCGACGCGGGTTTGCAGGTGCGCGCGGTCTGGCGCGCCGGTGCTTTGCTTGGGTCTTGATTCAGGTCATGGCGCGGGCGGCTGCGGCTGTTAGGGTAAGCCTGCGCGCTACCGGCATTGGGGCGCATCCTGCCTTCAAGGCCCGGCGGCGGCAACCCTGCAAGGAGGGCCGCGAGATGGCAAGCGACAAAGCAAAATTTCCTTTCATGCCCGGCATGGCGCCGGGCGCAGACCCTGCGCATGTCGGCGACATGATGCAGGGCATGATGCGGGCGCAGGCCAAGATGATGGATGCCGTGCTGCGGCAAAGCATCGAAGCGCTCGATTTCATCAAAGCCCGCTATGAAAAAGACCGCGCGCTTTATGCCGCCCTTGCGGCCGCGGGCGATGCACAGGCCTCGGCAAAGGTCTGGACCGATTTCATGCAACGCGCCACTTCGGATTACGCCGACGAGGCCGGGCGGCTGAGCGCGCTGGCGGCAGTGACCACCGAGCAGGTCATTGAAGGCGTGACCGAAGAGGTGAAGGCCGCAACCGGCGGCGCGCCGCGCAAGGGCAAGGCCTGAGCGACAGACGGAGGCAGGTATGACGGCGAAACGGAGCAAGGTGGCGCCTCGGGTCGCCACAGGGGGCGGTGCCTTGGTGCCGCTGCCCATCGGGCTGAGCGAAAAGGAAGCGGCGGAAGAGGCCTACCGCCGGCTTGATCGGCGTGTGCACGCGCGGCTTGGGGCTGCGGTGGGCGGAGTTTCGGTGATCGGGCTGGCGCAGGCTTGGGGCGATTGGGCCTCGCACCTTGCGCTTTCGCCGGGCAAGCAGATGGAACTGGTCTGGAAAGCCTCGCGCAAATGGCAACGGCTGGCGGGCGCCTTGGGGCGCGACCCCGACAGCGAGGGTGCCGCCGCGATCGAGCCCTTGCCGCATGACCACCGCTTTGACGCACCCGAGTGGCAGCGCATGCCCTATCGCGCAATTTACCAAACGTTTTTGATGGCACAGCAATGGTGGCACAATGCGACCACCGATATTCCCGGCATGACGTCCGAGAACGAAAAGCTGGTTGAGTTCTTCAGCCGCCAATATCTCGACATGCTCTCGCCAGCGAACTTTCTTGCGACAAACCCGCAGGTGATCGACCGCACCCTGCAAGAGGGCGGGCAGAACCTTGTGCGCGGGCTGAATTACTTTGCCGACGATGCCACCCATGCGCTGACCAATACCCCCGCCAATGCCAACGCTTTTCGCCCCGGCCACGAGGTTGCGGCGACGCCGGGCAAGGTGGTGTTCCGCAACCGCCTGATTGAGTTGATCCAGTATGCGCCCGCCACCGGGGCGGTGCACCCGGTGCCGATCCTGATCGTTCCGGCATGGATCATGAAATACTACATTCTTGATCTTTCGCCCGAAAACAGCCTGATCGGGTGGCTGGTGGGGCAGGGGTTCACGGTCTTCTGCATTTCCTGGAAGAACCCCGACGCGGGCGACCGCGATCTTGGCTTTGACGCGTATCGCGCGCTTGGCGTGATGGCCGCGCTTGATGCGGCTTGCACGATCAGCGGCGCGCCCAAGGTGCACGGGCTTGGCTACTGCCTTGGCGGCACGCTTTTGGCAGTTACGGCGGCGGCGATGGCGCGCGATGGCGACGGGCGGCTTGCCTCGCTTTCGATGCTGGCGGCACAGGTCGATTTTTCCGAGGCGGGGGAGTTGTCGCTGTTTACCACCGCCCCGCAGGTCGCGCTGTTGGACGACATGATGTGGGAGGCGGGCTATCTTGATCAAAAGCGCATGGCCGGAGCCTTCAACATGCTGCGCTCGCAAGACCTGATCTGGTCGCGGATGGCGCGCGAATACCTGCTGGGCGAGCGCGACCACGACAGTGACCTGGGCGCCTGGAGCCGCGATGCCACGCGGATGCCCTACCGGATGCATTCGGAGTATCTGCGCCGACTGTTCCTTGGCAACGATCTGGCAAGCGGGCGGTTCGAGGCGGGCGGCGAGCCGGTGTTTCTGGCCGATATCCGGGTGCCGGTGTTCGCGGTGGCGACCGAAGCCGACCACATCGCGCCGTGGCATTCGGTTTACAAGCTCACCCACCTTTTGCACGGCGATGCGACCTTTGCGCTGGCATCTGGCGGGCACAATAGCGGCATCATCTCCGCCCCCGGCAACCCGCGCGCGCAGTTCAGGCTGATGCAGCACCACTCCGGGTCGGCGCATGAAAGCCCTGACGATTGGGCCGCCGAAGTGGCGCCGCAGCAAGGCTCGTGGTGGCCTGCGTGGTGCAACTGGCTGCGCGCCCTTGCCCCGGGCGAGGTGCCACCACCGCCGATGGGGCACCCAGAGGCGGGCTATGCGGTGCTGAAGGCGGCGCCGGGCAGCTATGTGTTGATGCCCTGAAACCGCATCAGGCGGGCAGCCGCAGCCGCCGCAGCGCGCGGATTTGCGCCAAGGCACCCAGCGGCGAAATCGTGCGCAGGATGTCGCCCATCATCGCGGCGTCGGCGCGCAGACCGGGCAGCAGGCCCATCTTGGCGTGTTTGTAGGGGCTTTGCACATCGTTCCAGCGCACGACCGCCATGCGCGCCTGCGATTCGATCCAGAGCGCATTCAGATGCACCTCAAAGCCAAAGCGGGGCAGCGTGCGCAGCACCTCGGTGCGGCCAGCAAGCTGCGCGCGCGGCAGCACCCGCTCGCCCGATATGTAATCGAGCCCGATCATCTGCCAAAGCCGTGGCGCGTTCTGGCGCAGACTGATGGAAACCTCGGCGCGGCCTGCGCGCACCGGCGCGAGCAATGCCGAAACGGCGGCGGTGGTCAGCCCAAGCAGATCGGCATCGAGCAACAGCAGCAAAGGTTCGCCCGCCGCCTCGATGCCCTCGGCCAAGGCGCAGGTCTTGCCACGGTTCTGCGGCAGCCGGATCAGCCGCACACCGCGGGCGGCGCCGGCAACCTCGGCGGTGGCATCGTGCGAGGCATCGTCAACCACGATCACCTCGGCTATCTCCGGGTGGCCCGCCACCGCCGCCAGCACGCCACCAATCCGCGCCGCCTCGTTATAGGCGGGGATGATGCAGGTAACGCCGAGCGGGGTCTGCCCTGTCACCCGCGCACCCCGCGCCGGTACAAGAGCCACGCCGCCACCGCCAGAACCGTCAGCACCAGCAGCGCGAACGAGATGCGAAAGATCCAGCCGTCAATCGCCGTGTAGGCCTTGCCCAGGGTGTAGCCGAGCACCACGAACAGCAGGCTTTTGGGCAGAGTGGCGACAAGGTTGAAGCCTAAAAAGCGCCAGAACGGCATCCGCGCAGCACCGGCCGCGATCAGCACCACCATACCGGCCGAATGGGTCAGCTTGCCCAGCACGAGTGTGCGCCCGCCCTGCGCGTGAAAATGCCCCTGCAAGGCCGCCAGCCGCGCCTCGGTTATGCCAAATCGGCTGCGCCAGCGCGCGGGCAAGGCGCCGGGGCCGCGCCTGCCAACGCCGTAAAGGATGCTGTCGCCCAGCAGATCGGCCAGCACCACGACCACGAACACCAGCCGCACGTCGAGATAGGCAAGGCTTGCAAGATAGGCGGCGATCACCGTGACAATCGGCCCTTCGAGCACCGCCAGCGGCGCAAGAATCGTCAGCCCATGCACCTTGAGCAGCACCAGGGCGGCCTCGGCTCCAAACATCAAGAACGGCCCTTTTCCGGTCGAGTTTCGGGCATTGCGGTGCCGCGCCAGACAAAGCCACGCCCAGCCCACGCGCAGCACCAGAGCGCAGGGATCAGCACATCCCGCATGACCCAGGCGACCAGATCACGCAGGCCCGCGGGCCAGCCCGCCACACGCGCCAGCGCCCATTCAAGCCCATACCACGCCACGAACCCGGCCACAAACACCCAAGGGTCCAGCGCGCCAAGTGCCACCAGCGCCAAGGTGGCCACCGCGGGTGCGACCGCGCCGGTCAATATTTCGGGGGCAAAGAGCCACACGAATCCCGCCCGTCGCACCCGTGCCCATCGCAACTGGCGTGACCAGACCTGCAAAAAGCCGCGCCGCCCGATCGGTTGCGGGAACGGATGCTGCGCCAGTCGCACCCGCAATCCAGCGCTGCGCACCAGCTTGGTGGCCGCCACATCTTCAGCCAGATCGCGCCCCAGCACCGCGGGCCCACCCGCCGCCGCAAGAAAATCGCGCCGCCACATCATGTTCTTGCCCTGTGCAAAGCCGATGCCGAATTCGTCTGCAGCCAATTGCCAGCGCGCCTGATAGCCGTTGAGAAAACCACTTTCCAGCGCGCCCCAAAGCCCCTCGCCGCGTTGGCCCGCGGCGGGCGAAGTGACCAGCCCGGTACCTGGCTGCCAAAGGGCAAGCATCTGGTCAAGGTAGTCGGGCGGCAACAGCACGTTGCTGTCTGTCATCAAGACAAATTCGCCGGTGGCCGCTTTCCAGCCCTTGATGAGGTTGTTGAGCTTGGGGTTGCGACTGACCGGGTCATCGCCCACCAGCAGCCGCGCGCCGCGCTCTGGATGTTCGGCAATCAGCCGCTGCACCAGAGCCACGATCGGGTCGTCGGGCGATGCCACGCAAAAGATCAGCTCATAATCCGGGTAGTCGAGCGAAAAGGATGTGCGCAGCGTTTCGGCGTCAAACGGGTCAAGGCCGCAAAGCGGGCGTAACAGGCTGATCCTGGGCAGCGCGCCGGGCAGCGGTGGCGGCGGGCGGCGCAGTCTTTGAACGACAAGAAGCGTTGAGGCGAGGTGCAACCCCACCGTGGCGATAACAAACCCGGCAAGTGCCGCGATGAGCAGGGTCGGCGCCATTCAGCGCACCACCGCCGGGGCGTGTTCGGCGGTTGGCGGCGGCCCCTCCGCAACGGCAACCGCCGCCAAGCCTTCGCTCCATTCGGTCAATGCCAGATTGCCTGCCGCGTCTTCCGTGATTGCGGTCATTGATGCGACCCAGTCGCCGCAGTTGCCATAGATCAGGCCATCGCTCAGGTGCAGTGCCGCCTGATGAAAATGGCCACAGATGACCCCGTCCTGCCCGCGCGAACGTGCCAGATCGGTCAGCCTGCGTTCATAGGCGTTGCCCAGCCGCAAAAGCCTGTTGCAGTGTTCGATGAAAGCCTCAATTCCGCTTTTGCGGTCGTCGTGCAGACGTTTGCGCAGGCGCTTGATCCAGCGGTCGACGATGCGCAATGTGTCTTCGAAGCGGCTTCCGAGACGCGTTGAAAACCGCCATCGTTGCCATGCAGCATCGCAGCTATCACCGTGCAGCACCAGAAAACTGCGCCCGTCGGCGGTGCGGTGAAAAACCTGCTCGGCCAGTTCGACATCTGCGAAATGTTGCGCAAAGGTGCGGTGCAGCACTTCATCGTGGTTGCCGATCAGATAGACCACGCGGGTGCCGCTGCGCGCGCGCCGCAAGATCATTTGCACCACGCGGTCGTGCTCGGTTGACCAGACCGGTGGGTTTGGGTGCCAAAGATCGAAGATGTCGCCGATCAGATAGAGCGTATCAGCGCTGTTGCCGTTCAGGAATTCGGCAATCTTGTCAGCGCGGCAAGCGCGCGCACCCAGATGAAGATCTGAAAGAAATATCGCGCGATGATGCCGCGCCGCTGGCGCCAAGGGCGGGCCGGACAGATGGCTTGAATACTCGCGTTTCATGAATCCCGCCGTAGTGCACACGACGCGCCCCGAAGCGAGGGGCCTGGCACGTCACCGGGCCAATATAGCATCGGATTGTAACTTTTCATCAGGTGTCGTGCGGAAATGCCCACTGCAAGCGCAGCGATGCCGCGACCACCCGCCACAGCGCGAGAAAGAAGCCGCTTTGACGGCACGCCACCCGCATAAACCAAAGTGCAAGTTGCGCCCAGAACCACACGCAGTTTGGTCGGTTTTGATCCAAGTCAAATTGCGGATGTGCTGCGGCGCAGAGTATCGCTTTCGTGATCTGGAAGATCCATGGAGGACGTGAAAAATGCGAATTGCAAATGTCGGTTATGCTCTTGCTGGGTTGGCCCTTGTGGGGTTTTCAACGGCGGCACTGGCCGAAGTGAACCAAGGTTCCGTCGCCCGTGGCGGCAAGCTTTACGACAAATGGTACAAGGTGGTGGGAGTAGATGCCCCGACCGTTTCGCATCCGCTCTACCCTGCCACAAACGAAAAATACGCGGCCGACCCGGCCAACAACTGGCGTTGCAAGGAATGCCACGGTTGGGACGGGCTCGGGGTTGATGGCGCCTATGGTTCGGGCAGCCACAAATCGGGCATCAAGGGCATCAACGGCATGGCGGGCGGCGACCCGGCAAAAGTTGTCGAATTGCTGCGCCGCGATCACCTTTTCGGAGACAAGCTTAGCGATCAGGATCTGACCGACCTCGCGAACTTCGTCGTTTATGGTCAGATCGACTGGACCAAATACGTCGCCGACAAGAAATCGACTGGTGATGTGGCCAATGGCCAGCAGGTCTATGAAACCGCCTGCATCGGCTGCCATGGTGCGGAGGGAAAACTGCCCAAAGACATGCCGCCGCTCGGCTCGCTTGCAAGCAACCCGTGGGAAGTGATGCACAAGGTGCTGAATGGCCAACCCGCCGAGGCAATGCCCGCGCTGCGTGCTATCGATCATCAGGTTTCGGCTGACCTTGTGGCCTATCTGGCAACGCTGCCCGCGCAGTAAGCCGGGGCCATTGGTCCAGCCATTGCCGGGGCAGTGCGTCTGCCCCGGCACCTGACACGCCTTCTACGATTGGAATCCCGATGTTTTCGTTGATCAAAGCCATGTGGCGCTGGTTCACACGGCCGAGCGCGCTTTTGGGGCAGGGGTTATTGCTGTTCTTCGGACTGATTGCGGGCATCATCTTTTGGGGCGGGTTCAACACCGCGATGGAAGCCACCAATACGCTCGAATTCTGCATCTCGTGCCACGAGATGCGCGATACGGTCTATGTGGAATACCAGCAATCGATCCACTATTCGAACCCCGCAGGGGTGCGCGCTGTCTGTTCGGATTGCCATGTGCCGCATGCCTGGGTGCCGAAACTGATCCGCAAGTTTCAGGCTTCCAACGAGCTTTGGCACAAGCTGATCGGCACTGTAGATACCCCCGAAAAGTTCGAGGCGCACCGGCTGGAAATGGCGACCCGCGTCTGGGCCACCATGAAGGCAACCGACTCGCGCGAGTGTCGCAATTGCCACAGCTTTGAATCGATGGACTTCGAGCATCAGCGCCAACGCTCGCGCGAGAAGATGGAGCCGGTCGCGCTTGGTCTGCCCAGCCCCGACGGCACGACCTGCATCGATTGCCATACCGGCATCGCGCACAAACTACCGTTGGTAGAACGCGACGACTAGCGCCGCCTTTTGGTTGACGTAAGACCATCCAGGGCGGAATATCGACTGCCCGGCGCGCCCGCCTCAACAGGGCGCGCCGCGGTGTCGATAGGAGGATGCCATGACACGAATGAAACGCTCGGCCCTGTTCAATGCCTTGCTGGGGCTTTGCGCGGCGTTTCTTGTGGCCGAGATTGTCTACGAGGTCTTTGAGCACTGGCGCGATGGCCAAAGCCAGGGCTACCTTGACATGGTGCATTTGCTGTTCGAGTTTCTCTCGGCGGTGTTTCTGGTGGTCGCCTACAGCATCAGCCGCAAGTACCAGCTCGCCTTGAAGCGGTTTGGCGACAGCGAACACCGCACGCTTGAGGCATTGCGCAACCAGTTCGACGGGCTGATCCAGCAGCGGTTCGACGAATGGGGGCTGAGCTGTGCCGAACGCGATGTTGCGCTACTGTCCTTTCGCGGGCTGAAGATTTCGGAAATCGCCGAGGCGCGCGGAACCCGCGATGGCACGATCAAGGCGCAGCTGTCGGCGGTGTTTCACAAGGCTGGGGTAAGTTCCAAGTCCGAGCTTCTGGCGGTGTTCATGGACCAGTTCCTCGATTTTGGTGCCGCAGCAGAGCCAGACGAAATCTGGGATGAACCGCTTGAGGCGACACCCGAAGAAACCGCTGAATCGAACGTAAAACTGGCCGGCGCCGCCTAGGCGGCAATCGAACGCCCTCGCCATTCGAACCAGCGTCGCACCTGCGGAAACACCGCGATCATCGCAATGCCGATCGAGAAAAGGCACCAGATCGCAGGTATTTCGTTCGGGTTCGGGGTCAACTGGGCGGCCAGCAGCGGCCCTATCAGCGCGTGAAACACCACAAACCGCCACGCGCCGTAAAACAGCGGCACCACGAACACCACCGCCAGATAGGTTGGAAACCCCCAGCGCATGCCGAGCGCGGCATCGACCGGCGCCATCAGCGCGTTGTAGGGCACGTTCCAGGCAATGTGCCAGGCACCCGATACGGTGCAATAGGCCTGCCCGCACAAGATCGATCCGGGCGTGCAACTACCCGCCCAGTCGAACGGAACAAGTTGCATCAGCATCACCACCGACGATGCGGCACAAAGCGTGTAGACGGGCAGCTGCGCCCGTCTGCGCACCGCCTCGGGCACCAGTTGCAGGGCAAAGGCGTTGATGATGAACGGCTGAAAGATGATGTGCAGGATCGACAGGAAAGCATAGGTCTGGTTCGCCGGGCTGGAGCATTGATCGACCACGAGGTAGCCGCCGAACTGCAACCCCTCCATCAAGGCGAAATAGGCCAGGGTCAGCGGCACCACGCCGGGGTCGCCCCGTTTCCAGGTCACGCCAGCGGCGACTACGCCGATAGCCGCCATCCCCGCAGTCACCTCGACGCCCCAGCACATCGGCGGCCCCCCCCTGCCAATTGCGGCGAGCATGACCGAATATCGCGCGCCGGGCAACCAAAGCAATTCTCTGTCTGATACAGGTCATTGTGCCGGTGATCCCGGCGCGCGACGCTGCCTTTGACGCCAGATCGGTGCCGGGCACGAGGGACGCCATGAATGACCAGCAACAGCGATTTCAGGGACTGAGCGCCGCCGAAGCGGCTGCGCGGCTTTTGATCGAGGGTCCGAACGAATTGCCCCGCGCCCGCCGCCGCGGACCCATCCGCATTGTGCTCGAGGTGCTGCGCGAACCGATGCTGGCACTTTTGCTGGGCGCGGGGCTGGTCTATCTTGCGCTTGGCGATACCGGTGAAGCGCTGATCCTGCTCGCGTTCGCCTGCCTCTCGGTTGCAATCACCGTGGTGCAAGAGGCGCGCACCGAGCGTGTGCTTGAGGCACTGCGCGATCTGACCAGCCCGCGCGCGCTGGTGGTCCGCGATGGCACCCGCCAACGCATCGCGGGGCGCGAAGTGGTGCGCGGCGATCTGCTGGTTCTAAGCGAAGGTGACCGCGTTCCCGCCGACGCGCGCCTTTTGCGCGCCGAAGACCTGATGGCCGACGAATCGCTTTTGACCGGCGAGGCGGTGCCCGTGCGCAAACGTGCCGGCACGGGCGACGCGGACCTGCGCCCCGGGGGCGAAGACCTGCCGCTGGTGTATTCCGGCAGCCTGATTGTACGCGGCACCGCGCTGGCCGAGGTAACCGCCACCGGCGCGCACAGCGAAATCGGCAAGATCGGCACCTCGTTGAACACGCTGGAACTGCAAACCCCGCATTTGCAGCGCCAGATGCGGCGGTTGGTGCTGGTCTTTGCGGTGCTCGGCGGCGTGGTCAGCCTTACCGTGGTGGCGCTTTATGGGCTGCTGCGGGGTGGGTGGCTGGAAGCGGCGCTGGCAGGTATCGCGGTGGGCATGTCGATGCTGCCCGAGGAATTTCCGGTGGTGCTGGCGGTGTTCATGGCGATGGGCGCGTGGCGGATATCGCAGGCCCGCGTGCTGACCCGGCGCGCTTCGGCGATCGAGGCTTTGGGGGCGGCGAGCGTGCTTTGCACCGACAAGACCGGCACGCTGACCGAAAACCGCATGACCATAGCGGTGCTGCAATTGCCAGACGGCACCACCGTTCGGCCAAGCGAGGCAGCGCCGCTGCCGGAAGCCTTTGCAGAGCTTGCCAGCGCGGGCAGTGCCGCCTCGGCGCCACAGCCGTTTGACCCGATGGAGCGCGCCTTTCACGCTTTGGGCGCGCCCGCCGAGGGCAGCACGCTTGTGCGCAGCTACCCGCTCGGCCCCGACCTGCTGGCGATGACGCAGGTCTGGAATTTGGGCGGCAGCCGCAGCGCGTTCGCCAAGGGCGCGCCCGAAGCGATTGCCGCACTTTGCGGCATCGAAGGCGATGCGGGGGCCGACCTTGCCGCACAGGTCGATGCGCTTGCCGACGCCGGGTTACGGGTGCTTGGGCTGGCCAGCGCCGAATGCGACGGTGCATTGCCCGACGACCAGCGCGGCTTTGGCTTTCGGTTTCTTGGGCTTGCGGGGCTGGCCGATCCGCTGCGCGCGCAAGTGCCCGAAGCGGTGGCCGAGTGCCTGAGCGCAGGCATTCGGGTGATCATGATAACTGGCGATTACCCCGCCACCGCGCGCGCCGTTGCACGGGCTGCGGGTATTGCGCAGGGGCGCGTGCTTACCGGCGACGAGCTTGCGGAAATGCGCGACGAAGATCTTGCTGCGGCGCTTGCCGAAACCACGGTTTTTGCGCGGATCCTGCCCGAACAGAAACTGCGGATCGTGACCGCGCTGAAGGCCGAGGGCGCGATTGTGGCAATGACGGGCGACGGCGTGAACGACGCGCCTTCGCTCAAGGCCGCAGATATCGGCGTGGCGATGGGCGGGCGCGGCACCGACGTGGCGCGCGAGGCGGCGGCGATTGTGCTGCTTGATGATGACTTCGGTTCGATCGTGCGCACGGTGCGGTTGGGGCGGCGGATCAACGACAACCTGCGCAAGGCGATGCGCTTCATTCTGGCGGTGCACATCCCGATTGCCGGGCTTGCGCTGATGCCCCTGCTTCTGGGGCTGCCGCTGATCTTCGGGCCGGTGCATGTGGCGTTTCTGGAAATGGTGATTGACCCGGTCTGCTCGCTGGTGTTCGAAGCCGAGCGCGAAGAGCGCGACGTCATGCGCCGCCCGCCCCGGCGCGCGAACGAACCGCTGTTTTCCGTCGGGTCGATGGTTTGGGCTGCCGCGCAGGGCGCGCTTGCCTTTGCGGCGGTCGGCGCGATTCTGTGGTTCGCACCCGGGTACGGGCTTGATGCGCTGCAAGTGCGCGCGCTTACATTCGCGTCACTGGTGCTGGCAATTGTTGCCCTGATTTTGGTCAATCGAACCGGTTCGGCATCCCCCATCGAGGCAATGGCGCGGCCAAACCGTGCGATTGCCATGGTGCTGCCGCTGGTGGCCATAATGCTCGGCATCGTACTGTTCTGGGCGCCAGCGAAAGCGATGTTCGGCTTTGCCGCGCTGCCCCCGGCGATGCTCGCGGTGCCGCCGCTGCTAGCGCTTGCACTGCTGTTGCTGCTTGAGGCGGGAAAGGCGCTGAAACGATAGCCCCGGGGCGCCCGCTCAGAGCGGCCGGATCTTTAGCCGTGCAATGCGGTTTTCCTTGCGGGTGACGACCTCGAAGCGAAAGCCGTGGAACGAGAATACCTGCCCCTCGGTCGGGATCATCTGCGCCTCGTGAATCACCAGCCCGGCAACGGTATTTGCCTCGTCATCGGGCAGGCGCCAATCCATCGCGCGGTTGATGTCGCGGATGGTCATCGTGCCATCGACCAGAAAATCGCCGGTTTCGGTGCGCTTGAGCTGGCTTTCAGCCGCAACGTCGAACTCATCGGTGATCTCGCCGACAATCTCCTCCAGAATATCCTCAAGCGTCACCAGCCCGCGCAGATCGCCGTATTCATCGACCACAAGCGCAAAATGCGTGCGGCGTTTCAAGAACTCGCGCATTTGCTCGTCAAGCGGCGTGGTTTCGGGCACGAAATAGGGCTTCATGGCAATTTTCATGACGTCAAGCTCGCGCACCGACGAAAGATTGCCGTCTTCGCCGCGCACAACCTTTTCGACCGCGCGCAAAAGGTCCTTGGCGTGGATCACCCCCACCACATTCTCGCGCTCGCCCTTGTAAAGCGGCAGCCGGGTGTGCGGCGAGGCGAGCACGGCGGTCAGGATCGAATCGGGGCTGGCATCGGCGTCGATCATTTCCACCTGGCTGCGGTGCCGCATTACCTCTTCCACGGTGCGGTTCCCAAGGTCGAGTGCCCCAAGCAGCCGGTCGCGGTCTTCCTTGGCCACGGTGCCTTCCGACTGGCCAAGCGAAAGCGCCCCGGCAATTTCCTCGCGGATGCGGAACACCTGCTTTTCGGGGTCGGTGCGCACGCCAAAAAGCCACAGTAACCCGCGCACCAAAAGCCGCACCACATGCACCACCGGCGCCAGCACCTTTGTCAGCAGTCGCACCGGGCGCGCAACCCGAGCCGCCACGGTTTCGGGTGTGGTGATGGCGTAGGTCTTGGGCAGCACCTCGGAAAAGATCAGCACCAGTGTGGTCATTACCAGCGTTGCCAGCGCCACGCCGCCATCGCCAAAAAGCCGCGTCATCAGCGCGGTCGCAAGCGACGCCGCCAAGATATTGACCACGTTGTTGCCAAGCAGAAGCGCGCCGATCAACCGCTCGCTGTCTTCGGTAATCTCCAGCGCCGCGCCCGCGCCCTTGTCGCCACGGTCGGCCCGCGCCCGCAAGCTGGAACGCGAAGCGGCGGTAAGCGCGGTTTCCGACCCCGAGAAAAACGCCGAAAAGACCAGAAGCGCCACAATAGCGCCTGCTGTCATCCAGAAGGCGATGTCGTAGGCAGAGGCGGGGTCGGGCGGCGTCATCGGTCATCCTTTCGTGCCAGCGGATGGTGCTCCAGCACCAGATCGCGCAGGCGGGCGTCAAGAACATGGGTGTAGATTTCGGTGGTGGAAAGGTCGGCGTGGCCAAGCAACATCTGAATTGCGCGCAAGTCCGCGCCACCTGCCAGCAGATGCGTGGCAAACGCATGGCGCAGAACATGCGGGCTGACGCGGGCAGGTGCAATGCCCGCCGAAAGGGCGAGCGCCTTGATCTGCAAAAAGAACTGCTGCCGGGTCATGTGACCCGTGGCGCCGGTGCCGGGAAAGAGAAACTTCGAGGGCACCGCCTTGCGCGTGATGCGCGCAGCCTCATCTTCTGCGTCGCGCAGCGCGAGCCATGCGCTTAACGCGGCGCGGGCGGAAGGTGAAAGCGGCACCATGCGGTCTTTGCTGCCTTTGCCGCGCACCAGCAACATGCGTGGATCGCCCCGTGCGGCGGCAACCGGCAGCCCTACCAGCTCGCTTACCCGCATGCCTGTGGCGTAAAGAAGCTCCATCAGGCAGGTATTGCGCGCGCGGTCGGCATCGCTGCGCCCCTGCGCGCGTGCGCCCGCCAGCAGCGCCTCGACCTCGGGCAGGCTCAGCGTCTTTGGCAGTGCCTTGCTGCGGCCGGGGCCGGAAAGCCGCAGGCTCGGGTTATCGGAGCGCCAGCCTTCGTCATAGGCAAAGCGGTAAAGCTGGCGGATCGCCGAAAGCCTGCGCGCCCGGGTCGCCCGCGCAAGGCCCGACGCTTCGCAGGCGATGAGATAGGCTTCAATATCGCCTTGCGCGGCGGTTGCGAAACCCAGCCCACGGGCGGCGAGCCAACCCGAGAAATCGTCAAGGTCGCGGCCGTAGGCCAACAGCGTATTGCGCGCAGCCCCAGACTCGGCTGCGGCGGCCTCAAGAAACGCCGAAATCCGGTCTCGGTCAGGTATCACGCGCGCGGTTCCAGCAGCAGCAGTTCCAGCGCCACGCGCCGCGCCGCCGTCTCCAGCCCGAGGGTGCGAAGCAGCGTCAGCGCAGCGCCGACCTGCCGCAGATCGCCCCGCGCGCCGCCCGTCAGCGCCTCGATCGCCAGCAGCAGCGCTTCGCCGTGCCGATCCGCAGCCACAAGGGCCGCATAGGGCGCGGCCAGATCCGCCGACGTGTCAAACGCGGTCTTTACCGCAACGCCGCGCACATTCGGCGCCACCAGCCCTGCGGTATCGCCCTTGGCGATGCCGATCAGCAACCGTTCGACCGCGTTTTGCGGGTTGCGCAGTGCCGCGATGGTTTCAAAATCATCCGAAAGCATGCCGAGTCGGAAGGCCAGCGTTGCTGTGCCGTCTTGCAGTGGCAGCGTTGCCAAAGGGCGCGCGAACAAGGTGGCGAGGTGGCTTTCAAGGTCGGCCTCGGCCAGCAGCGCGCGGGTTTCTGGCAGCGCGGCGGCCACCGCATCGACGTTGCGCGCCGTGATGGCTGCATCAAGCCGCGCCATTGCGGCGGCGCGGTCCCAGACGCCGCCCGAGGCGGCAGCACTTTGCTCGGTATAAAGCCCAAGCAATTGGTTTGCCTCGACCGAGCCACGCCGCGCGAGCCGTTCGCCCGCCTCGATCCGCGCCTTCCATCCGGTGTTGGTGCGCAGGTCGGCCTGCGCGAAGGCAAGCGGCAGGGTGGCGGTGGGCAGCGGCTGACCGACCGCTTCCATCAGCCGAAAGACCAGCGGCGAAACACGTTCTGGGGGCGGCAGGTCGGCGGCGCCGTCAGCGGCTTCCGGGTCCAGAAAACGGGCGAGAAGCGCCGACATTTGCGGCTCGATCAGCCCCAACGCGCGCGACGCCTGAAAGCTTAGCATCGCCGCCTGCCAGTCGCCGCTGCGCGCGAGGCAGAATATCTGCACCGGATAGGACGCCGAAACCTCGGGCGTGGCCCGCAGTATGCGGCAGGCGCGGTCTTCTTCACCCAATAGCAAACCGATGTCGAACAGGCGGCGGAAGTGTTCGGGCTGCGCGGCACCGGCCATTTGCAGCAACGCGAAGGCAGGTTCCAGCGCGCCCATTTCCAAAAGTCCATCGACCCGCGCGAGCAGGAGTGAATCGTCCCCCGCGGCCGTCACCCGTGGCGCGTCAAGTTCGGCAAGCATCACCAGCCGCAACAAATCAAGCAGCGCGGGCAAGGTTTCGGACCGTTCGCGCCGCAACAGCCCCGCAAGCTCGGCCTCGGGGGTCGCCCCCCATAGCCCGCGCGGCAGGCCGCTGCGGGTTGGCGAGATCAGGCCCGGCGCCTGCGGGTTGAGCGGCCCAAGCGCCATGGTTTCCACCGGCGCAACTGCGGCGCCATGGCTTACCGACGCCTCCGGACCAATCGGGTTAACCGGATCGCCCCCAACCTGCGGTTCCACCACCACCGAGCGCGAAAGCCAGTCGATGGCCGACAGCGGCTGTTGCGCCGCCAAGGGAGCGCCGATCAGCGCCAGCGCGAGCCCTGCGAGAAGGCGCCTAATAGCCGGCATTCACATCTACCGGGCTGCGCACCTCTTGCGGCGGGGCCGACATGTCGCCGAAATAGGCGTAGCCCGCGAGCCCCGCCAGAGCCAGAACCACCAGCACCACCACCGTTTTGAGAATCCGCACCATTGCCCGCCCTTTGCCCCTGGCTCGCCGCCCTGTGGCAAGCCCAGAGATTATATATGGCATTTTCCCGAAGATCACGCCATTCAGGGCCGAACATTTGCATTCGCGCAAAGCGTCGCCGCCCCGGCGCGCCTCAGACAGAAGGAAAGGCATGCCCAGGTCCGCGGTAAAACCGCCCAAGCTCATCCGCCCGGTGGTGCTGGTGGGCATGATGGGCGCGGGCAAGACCGCCGTGGGCACCCAGCTTGCGCGGCTGTTGCGCGTGGGCTTTCTTGATAGCGACGCCGAGATTGAACGCGCGGCCAACCGCTCGGTTGCCGAGATTTTCGCGCGTGACGGAGAGCCGTTTTTTCGGGCCCGCGAATCAGAGGTGCTGGCGCGTCTGCTTGCCGGTCCACCGGCAATTCTTTCGACCGGCGGCGGTGCCTTCATGTCGCAGCACAATCGCAACCTGATTGCGGCGCAGGGGGTTTCGGTCTGGCTCCGGGCCGATATCGACCTTCTGTGGCAGCGGGTGAAGGCCAAGACCACGCGCCCGTTGTTGCGCACCGCTGACCCTTTGGGCACGCTGACCGCGCTTTTGGCCAGCCGCGCGCCGATCTATGGGTTGGCGCAAATTGTGGTTCAGGCCGAAGCCGGGTTGAGCGTCGATGGCATGGCGCGCAAGGTGCAGGCGGCGCTGGAAGCAACGCCGGGGGTATTTGCGGGGCAGGGGGCATGAACGTGCAAACGGTGCGGGTAGAATTGGGCGCGCGTGCCTATGAGGTGCGTATCGGGCCCGGGTTGCTGGCGCGAACAGGCGCCGAGATTGCGCCCCTGCTGAAGCGCCCGCGGGTGGCGGTGATAACAGATGAAACCGTGGCGGCGCTGCATCTTGAGGCGCTGCGCGATGGCCTTGGCAATGTGGCAATGACCGCGCTGGCGCTGCCCGCGGGCGAGGCAACCAAGGGCTGGCCGCAATTTACCCGCGCCGTCGAATGGCTGCTGGCCGAACGGATCGAGCGCTCTGATGTGGTGGTCGCGCTGGGTGGCGGGGTGATCGGCGACCTTGCAGGCTTTGCGGCGGCTGTGTTGCGCCGGGGGGTGCGCTTCGTGCAGATCCCGACCACGCTTCTGGCGCAGGTTGACAGCTCTGTTGGCGGCAAGACCGGTATCAACTCGGTGCACGGCAAGAACCTGATCGGCGCCTTTCATCAGCCCAGCCTTGTGCTGGCCGATATTGACCTGCTGTCCACGCTGCCCGCGCGCGGTCTGCTGGCGGGCTACGGCGAGGTGGTGAAATACGGGCTTCTGGGCGACGCCGGCTTTTTCGAGTGGCTTGAGGCGCACGGCCCCGCGCTGGCCAAGGGTGGCCTTGCGGCGCGCGCCGAGGCGGTGCGCCGATCCGTGGCGATGAAGGCCGCGATCGTGGCGCGCGATGAGACCGAAGAGGGCGAGCGGGCGCTGTTGAACCTTGGCCATACCTTTGGCCATGCGCTCGAATCCGCCACCGGATATTCGGCGCGGCTGTTGCATGGCGAAGGGGTGGCGATCGGCTGCGCGCTGGCGTTTGAGCTTAGCCAGAGGTTGGGCCTGTGCAGTCAGGAAGCGCCAAGCCGGGTGCGCGCGCATCTGCGGGCGATGGGCATGAAGGTGGACCTTGCCGACATTGCGGGCGATCTGCCGGGGGTTGAGGCGCTGCTGGGCCTGATGGCGCAGGATAAAAAAGTGCAGGCCGGGCAGTTGCGCTTCATTCTGGCACGCGGCATCGGGCAGGCGTTCGTAACGTCGGACGTGCCCGCCGACGCGCTGCGCGGCCTTCTGGCCGACGCCCTCGCGGCGCGCTGAAGGGGCGGGGGCCAGCCCCCGCCACCCCCGGGGTATTTTCGCGTTGAAGATGCCGGGGGCTATTTTTCAGGGATCAGCCCGCGCGGGCTGAAGCGCAGCACCAAAAGCAGGATCAGCCCCATGGTCAGAAGCCGCATCTGTTCGGCCGAGGCCAGAAGATGCGCCTTGATCGCCGAGCCATCGGCCATGCCCGAGGTCACGAAGGCCATCAGTTGCGGGCCCCAGGACTCGGCCTTGGTGTAGAGATACCAGATCAGCATGGCGCCGAGCACCGAGCCAAAGTTATTGCCCGAGCCGCCGACGATCACCATCACCCAGATCAGAAAGGTGTAGCGCAGCGGGTTGTAGCTGCCCGGCGTCATTTGGCCATCGAGCGTGATCATCATCGCCCCGGCAAGGCCGCAGACCGCCGAGCCGAGGATGAACACCTGCAAGTGCCGCCGTGTGATGTTTTTTCCCATCGCCGCCGCCGCGGTTTCATTATCGCGAATGGCGCGCATCATCCGGCCCCAGGGCGAGGAAAGCGCCTTTTGCGTAAGCCAGATAAGCACCAGCAGCACGATCAGGAACAGCGCCGAATAGAGCAACTTGACCGTCAGCGTCGAGGCCGAGACCGGGTCGAGGCCCAGTGACGCCGCGCGCGCCACGAAATCGGCGCTCGATTGCAGGTCGATCTCGCGCGGCACCGGCCAGGGGCGCGGGATGCCGTTCACGTTCAGCACGCCGCGCGCCAGCCATTCCTCGTTGCGCAGCACGGAAACGATGATTTCCCCGATGCCCAGCGTGGCGATTGCGAGGTAATCGGAGCGCAGCCCGAGCGCGGTCTTGCCGACCACCCAGGCGGCGCCCGCAGCGAAAACCGCGCCGACCGGCCAGGCCAGTACCACCGGCAGGCCAAGCCCGCCAAGGTTGCCTGCCGCCGCCGTGTTGACCGCCTCAATTGCCGTGGTCGCCGGCCCGAACAGCGCGCGGTAAAGCAGAAAGCCGCCGATCAGAATCAGCGGAACCGCGATCAGGCGCACTTGCAGGCTGGCACGGCGGTTCACCAATATCGCTAGCCAGACCGTGGCCACTGCCGCCGCGAACGCGGCCGCGAGCCCGATGCCGCCCGCGCTGAACGCGCCGGGGTTGGCGGGCATCGCCACCAGAACCGGCGCCAGCCCGCCAATCGCCACAAACCCGACCACGCCCGCGTTGAACAGCCCCGCATAGCCCCACTGAATGTTCACCCCAAGTGCCAGCACCGCCGAAATCAGCCCGACGTTGAGGATGCCTAGCGAGGTATCCCAGCTGCCCGAGAAAATCGCGTTCTTGGCCGAGGCGCCTTCCAGAACCAGCAGCAACGCCATGCCCGCGAACAGCGCAATATTGCGGTAATTCAAGGTCATGTCGATTTCCCCCTGAAGATGCCCGTGGGCCGGAACAGAAGCACGATGATCAGGATCGTGAAGCTGACGGCAAATTTGTATTCGGTTGACAAGAGCTGGATCGGCCCGTCCGGGGTCCAGTCGCCGGGCACGAGGTAGGCCACAACCTTGCGAAAGTCGAAGGTCACCGCAACTTCCGAGAAGGCGATGACAAACCCGCCCGCAATGGCGCCCAGGGGGTTGCCAAGCCCGCCCACGATGGCCGCCGCAAAGATCGGCAACAACAGCTGGAAGTAGTTGAAGGCCTTGAAGCTTTTGTCCAGGCCGAAAAGCGTGCCCGCAATCGTGGCAAGTGCTGCCGCGATGATCCAGGTGACCGCCACCACCCGCTCGGGGTTGATGCCCGAAAGAAGCGCGAGGTCCTCGTTGTCGGAAAACGCGCGCATCGATTTGCCGGTGCGGGTGCGCCCGAGAAACCAGAACAGCGCCCAGACCACCAGCACCGCCGTGACCAGAGTGATCACCTGCGTCGAGCGCAGCGCCAGCCCCTCGGCCAGCCCGGTCGCGGCCCTGAACTCGCGCGCGTTGATGACAAAACGCACGCCATCATCAAACTGGATATCGCGCACACCGATCACAAAGCGGGTGATGCCGTTCATCATGAACATCACCCCGACCGAGGCCATCACCAGAATGATCGGGTCGGATTTCTTCTTGCGGTAAAACCGATATACCGCGCGGTCGGTGCCGAGCACCAGCGCCGCCGTGGCGAGAATACCGAACGGCAGCGCCAAGAGCGCGGTCGGCAAGGGCGAAATGGAAACGCCAAGTGCCTGCAACCCCCAGGTCACCAGAATGGTGATTGCGGTGCCAAAGGCCATGGTGTCGCCATGCGCGAAGTTGGAAAACCGCAGGATGCCGTAGATCAGCGTAACCCCCAGCGCGCCAAGCGCCAGTTGCGCGCCATAGGCCGAGGCCGGGATGATGACAAAGTTGAGCAGCGCCACGATGGCGTTGAGAAAATCCATCGTCAGCCCCCAAGAAAAGTGCGGCGCACATCGGGGTCGGCCAGCAGGGCCTCGCCGGTGTCGGTGTAGCGGTTCGAGCCTTGCACCAGCACATAGCCCATGTCGGCGATGTTGAGTGCTTGGCGGGCGTTCTGTTCCACCATCAAGATCGAGATGCCGGTGCGCGCCACCTCGATGATGCGGTCGAACAGCTCGTCCATGACGATCGGGCTGACCCCTGCGGTGGGTTCGTCGAGCATCAGAAGCTTGGGCACGGTCATCAGGGCGCGGCCAACGGCCACCTGCTGGCGCTGGCCACCGCTGAGCTCGCCCGCCGCCTGCCGGCGCTTGTCGCGCAGAATCGGGAACAGCGCATAGACCTGCTCCATCGTTGCGGCGACATTGTCGCGGCGCAGAAAGGCGCCCATCTCAAGGTTTTCCTCGACCGTCATCGAGGGGAACACGTTCGAGGTTTGCGGCACGAAGGCCATGCCCTTGGCGACCCGCGCCTGTGGCGAAAGCTGGGTGATGTCTTCGCCTTCAAGCATCACATGCCCGCCGCGCAGCTTGAGCATGCCGAACACCGCCTTCATCGCGGTCGATTTGCCCGCGCCGTTGGGCCCCACGATCACCGCGATCTGGCCCTTTTCGACGCTGAGCGAACAGCCGTGCAGGATGTCAGCGGCGCCGTAACCGCCGGTCATGTTGTGGGCTTCAAGAAAACTCATGCCAGCCCCTCCCGGACCTTGTTCTTCAGCCCGGTGCCAAGATAGGCCTCGATCACCGCCTCGTTTTGCATGATCTCGTCAGATTTGCCGGTGGCGAGCACGCGCCCCTCGGCCATCACGATCACCGGGTCGCAGAGTCGCGCGATGAAATCCATGTCGTGCTCAATCACGCAGAACGTATAGCCGCGTTCCTTGTTCAGCCGCACGATCGCATCGCCGATGGTGTTGAGAAGCGTGCGGTTCACACCTGCGCCGACCTCGTCGAGGAAAACGATCTTCGCTTCGACCATCATCGTGCGGCCAAGTTCGAGCAGCTTTTTCTGGCCGCCGGAAAGGTTGCCAGCCTTTTCGTCCGCCAGATGGGAAATGGTAAGAAATTCAAGAACCTCATTGGCTTTCTTGCGCAACACCGCCTCTTCTGCGCGAATCCGCGCTCGGGCAAACCACGCATTTACAAGGGTCTCGCCTGCTTGCCCGCCGGGAACCATCATCAGGTTTTCACGCACCGTCATCGACGAAAATTCCTGCGCGATCTGAAAGGTCCGCAGCAGGCCCTTGCTGAACAACGTGTGCGGGGGCAGGCCGGTGATGTCTTCGCCCGCCATTGTCACGCGCCCGGAAGTTGGTTTCAAAACTCCGGCCATCACATTGAAAAGCGTGGATTTACCAGCCCCATTCGGGCCGATGAGCCCGGTGATGGAACCCTTGGCAATGGTAATGGAGACATCATCGACAGCGCGAAAGCCGCCGAAGTGCTTGTGCAGGTGTTCAACCTGGATCATGCATCCCCCGATCTTCATGTTTTGCATGAAGCATGCCCTTTAAGGGCTTGATTATCAAGCAAACAGCCCGGATTTCTCCGGGCTGTGTAAGTGCTATTTTTCGCGCTCAGCGATACTTGACCACGGTCATCTTACCGCCCTGGAACTCGATCTCGCGATACGAGCCCGAGCTTTCGCCGGGTCCGATCAGTTCCACCGCAGTGGCGCCGACATAGTCAACGTCGCCGCCCGCCGCGATGATCTGCAGCGCTTTGGCCAACTCGCCCGGCAGGATCTGTTCACCCGGCGCGTTGGCCACGTCCATCACCTTGCCCTTGTAAACCGCCGGGTCAGACGACCCTGCCGCCGCCATCGCAAGCATGATCAGCGCCGCCGCGTCATAGGATTCGGGCGAGAAAGCCGAGGTGCCATCAAAGCCCGCGGCGGTTGCCATTGCCACATAGGCATCGCGTCCAGCGCCTGCGGCAGCCGGGTTTTGCCCGAACGAGCCGGTGATTTCCGGGCCGAACTTGTCTTCCAGCGCCTGGCTGACCATGCCGTCGGGGAAGTTGAACAGGTCGAAAGCGCCCGAATCGAGCGAGCCGCGAATGATACCCGCGCCGCCTTGGTCGATATAACCGGCAACAACGAGGACGTCGCCGCCCGCGGCCGCAAGCGCCGCGACTTCGGCCGAATAGTCGGCCTTGCCATCGTCATGCGCGGTGTTGATCGTGACCTTGCCGCCAGCCGCTTCGTAGGCAGCCTGGAAGCTGTCGGCCAGACCCTTGCCGTAGTCATTGTTGGTGTAGGTTACGGCGGCGGTCTTGATGCCACGCTCGAGCAGGATATCGGTCATCACCACGCCTTGACGCGCGTCCGAGGGCGAGGTGCGGAAGAACAGGCCGTTGTCCTCCAGCGTCGAAAGCGCGGGTGAGGTGGCCGAGGGCGAAATCATCACGATGCCGTTCGGCATGGCGACGTTTTGCAGGCTGGCGGTGGTTTCGCCCGAGCACATGCCGCCGACGATGCCGCGCACGCGCTCGGCGGTGACCAGACGTTCAACCGTGGCGGTTGCAGCCGCGGCATCAATGCAGGTGCTGTCGCCGCGCACCGGAACGACGGTCGAACCGCCCAGCAGCAGGCCCGAGGCCGTAACCTCGGCCATCGCCATTTCGGCGCCTTGCGCCATCTGCGGCGCCAGCGATTCGAGCGGCCCGGTGAAACCGACCGAGATACCCAGCTTGATTTCTTCGGCACCGGCAGCGCCAGCAACAAGCGCGATCGCGGCGCTTGCCATGAGAATTTTCTTCATATGTAGACTCCCTGGTTGGATCGTTGTCCTGGCAGGCGACGTTAGAGGCAACTTCCGAAAAAGAAAAGCGTCCTGAGATACTTTCCTGCGCGCGCGCTTGGCCGCAGGCAAGGTTTGCTGCGTCTCAGCCGGTTTCGGTCTCGCTTGGCGCACCCGAGGTGCCGCGCTCGCGATAGGGGGTGGTGGCATATTGCGCGCGGTAGCATTTGGAAAAGTGCGACGGGCTGGCAAAGCCGCAGGCCAGCGCCACGTTGATTACGCTCATTTCCGTTTGCATCAACAGGTTACGCGCTTTTTGCAGGCGAATTTCCATGTTGTAGCGCTTTGGGCTTCGGTTCAGGTAGCGGCGGAACAGGCGCTCCAGCTGGCGGGTAGACATGCCCACCTCTTCGGCCAGCCTTGCCGGGCTGATCGGGTCTTCAAGGTTTGCCTCCATCCGCGCGATCACCTGCGCAAGCTTGGGGTGGCGCACCCCGATTCGGGTGGGAATCGACATCCGCTGGCTATCCTGATCGGTGCGGATCGAGTTGTAGATGAGCTGGTCGGCAACGGTATTGGCCAGCTCTTCGCCGTGATCCTGGGCAATCACCTTCAGCATCAGGTCGATTGAGGCGGTGCCGCCTGCCGAGGTCATGCGGTTGCCGTCCATCACAAAGACCGACTTCATCAGTTGCACATTCTCGAAATCTTCCGAAAAACTGTCCTGATTCTCCCAGTGGATGGTGGCGCGGCGTCCTTCAAGCAGCCCGGCCTTGGCCACCGCCCATGCCCCGGTGCAAAGCCCGCCAATCGCGGCGCCGCGCCGAGCCTCGCGCCGAAGCCAATTGAGTATCGGCCGGGTGGTGGCTTCGGCCACGTCCAGCCCACCGCAGACCACCACGCTGTCATCACGCGAAATTTCGGTAAGCCCGATGTCGAGCCGCAGCACGGTGCCGTTCGAACAGCGCGCCTCGTGCCCGCTTTCGCCCGCCAGCACCCAGGCATACAGCGGGCGCCCCGAGACCTGATTGGCAAGCCGCAGCGGCTCAATCGCCGAGGCGAAGGCCATCAGGGTGAATCGGTCCAGCAGCAAGAACACGAAGCGACGCGGCTTTTCCGGTGTCGTCGGGGTCTTGCGGGGCAGGGGGGCGGGCGAAGGAGAGCGCATTTGCGACCCGTATCATGTCGTTTCATGCAAGCAATACAGGCTTTCGGCGCCCCCGCAAGTGGGCGCATACTTGGGTGTTTGCGCTGCGGGTGCTGGCCGCGTATAACGCGCCCCGGTGACGCCCGAGACCCGAAAGGAAGCCTGATGACCACGGCCAGGACCAAATCCGACTGGACCAAATCCGACTGGCGCAAACTGCCGCGGCTGCAAATGCCCGATTACCCCGATGCAGTCGCCGTGGGCGCGGTCGAGGCACAGCTGGGCCGGATGCCGCCGCTGGTGTTTGCTGGCGAGGCGCGCAAGCTGAAACGCGCTTTGGGGCAGGTAGCCGAAGGCAAGGCGTTCTTGCTGCAGGGCGGCGACTGCGCCGAAAGCTTTGCCGAGTTTTCCGCCGATAACATCCGCGACACCTTCAAGGTATTGCTGCAAATGGCGGTGGTGCTGACCTGGGGCGCCAAGGTGCCGGTGGTCAAGGTCGGGCGCATGGCGGGCCAGTTTGCCAAGCCGCGTTCGTCGGGCACCGAAACCATTGGCGGGGTCGCGTTGCCCAGCTACCGTGGCGACATCATCAACGGGTTCGAGTTCACTGCCGAGGCGCGGCTGCCCGACCCTGGCCGCATGTTGCAGGCCTACACCCAGGCCGCCGCCAGCCTGAATCTGCTGCGCGCCTTCTCGACCGGCGGCTATGCCGACATTCACCGCGTGCAAAGCTGGATTTCGGGCTTCACCGACGAGGACGATGCCGCGCGCTACCGCGAGATCGCGACCCGCATCTCCGACGCGATGGCCTTCATGGCCGCCGCCGGGGTGACCTCGGAAACCGCGCCCGAGCTGAGCGCCGTCGATTTCTACACCAGCCACGAAGCCTTGCTGCTGGAATACGAAGAGGCGCTGGCGCGGATCGACAGCACCACCGGGCTGCCGGTTGCGGGCTCGGGCCACATGCTCTGGATCGGCGACCGAACCCGCCAGCCCGACGGCGCGCATGTGGAATTCTGCCGTGGCGTGCAAAACCCGATCGGGCTGAAATGCGGCCCCTCGCTGCAGACCGACGATCTCAAGGTGCTGATCGAGCGGCTGAACCCCGACAACGAGCCGGGGCGGCTGTCGCTGATCGCGCGCTTTGGCGCGGGCGCCGTCGGCGAGCATCTGCCGCGCCTGATCCGCGCGGTCGGCGAGGTTGGCGCCAAGGTGGTGTGGACCTGCGACCCGATGCACGGCAATACCGTCAAATCAGCGTCTGGCTTCAAGACGCGGCCGTTCGAATCGGTGCTGCGCGAGGTGCGCGAGTTCTTTGCCGTGCACCGTGCCGAGGGCACGATCCCCGGCGGCGTGCATTTCGAGATGACCGGCAAGGACGTGACCG
>PHEE01000022.1 GCA_002842855.1 Alphaproteobacteria bacterium HGW-Alphaproteobacteria-4
GATCGAGGGCGACCCGTTCGCGCTGATCGAGGGCATGGTGATTGCGGGCCTCGCGGTAGGCGCCGATCGGGGCTTTGTCTATCTGCGCAGCGAATACCCCGACGCCATCGCGGTGCTGACCCGCGCGGTTGATCTGGCGCGCGGCGAGGGGTTGCTCGGGCCTTCGGTGCTGGGTTCGGGGCGCGCCTTTGACATCGAACTTCGGATCGGCGCCGGGGCCTATGTCTGCGGCGAGGAAACCGCGCTTCTCAACAGCATCGAAGGCAAGCGTGGCACCGTGCGCGCCAAGCCGCCGCTGCCCGCGATCAAGGGGCTTTGGGGCAGGCCGACGGTGGTGAACAACGTGCTCAGCCTTGCTACCGTGCCCGGCATCCTCGCCCAGGGCGCCGCGCACTACCGCGACTTCGGCACCGGCCGCTCGCGCGGCACGATGCCGCTGCAACTGGCGGGCAACGTGCGCTTTGGCGGGCTCTGCGAGGTGCCGTTCGGGCTGACGCTGGGCGAAATCGTCAACGACATTGGCGGTGCCACCGCCAGCGGCCGCCCGGTCAAGGCGGTGCAGGTGGGCGGCCCCCTGGGTGCCTGGTTCCCGCCCGCGCTGTTTGACACCCCCTTTGGCTATGAGGAGTTCGCGGCGGCAGGCGGGCTGATCGGCCACGCTGGCCTCGTGGTGGTTGATGACAGCGCCGACATGCTTGCCCTCGCCCGCTTCGCGATGGAGTTCTGCGCGATCGAATCCTGCGGCAAATGCACCCCCTGCCGGATCGGATCGGTGCGCGGGGTGGAAACCATCGACCGGATCGCGGCGGGCGATGCGGGCGCGGTGCCGCTGCTGCGCGATCTGTGCGAGACGATGCGGCTGGGGTCGCTCTGCGCGCTGGGCGGGTTTGCGCCCTATCCGGTGCTAAGCGCGCTGAACCATTTTCCGCAAGATTTCGCCAAGGCAAGGGAGGCCGCCGAATGAAAGACTTCATCCTGCCTGGCCGCGACATGGGCACCCCTGCGCGCAGCGGCGCCCCGGTCAGCCTGACGATTGACGGTTTTGCCATCACCGTGCCGTCCGGCACCTCGGTCATGCGCGCCGCCGCCGAGGCGGGGATCCGCATTCCCAAACTCTGCGCCACCGACAGCCTTGAACCGATCGGCGCCTGCCGCCTTTGCGCGGTCGAAATCGAGGGCCAGCGCGGCACCCCCGCCTCCTGCACAACCCCCGTTGCGCCCGGCATGGTCGTGCACACCCAGACCGACACGCTGGCGCGGCTGCGGCGCGGGGTGATGGAACTGACGATTTCCGACCACCCGCTTGATTGCCTCACCTGTGCCGCCAACGGCGATTGCGAATTGCAGGACATGGCCGGGGCGGTGGGGCTGCGCGCGGTGCGCTTTGGCCCCGGCGCCAACCATTTTGCCCAGCGCGCGGCCGAGGCGCCGAACCCCGAATGGCGGCCCAAGGATGCCTCGAACCCCTATTTCACCTATGACCCTGCCAAATGCATCGTCTGCATGCGCTGCGTGCGCGCCTGTGAAGAGGTGCAGGGCACCTTCGCGCTGACCATCGACGGGCGCGGCTTTGCATCCCGCGTGGTGGCGGGGCAAGACGTGCCCTTCATGGCCTCCGACTGTGTTTCCTGTGGCGCCTGCGTGCAGGCCTGCCCCACCGCCACCTTGCAGGAAAACTCGGTCATCGAGATCGGCACGCCCGAGCGCTCGATCATCACCACCTGCGCCTATTGCGGTGTCGGTTGCAGCTTCGAGGCGCAGATGCGCGGCGACACGCTGGTGCGCATGGTGCCATCGAAAGAGGGCAAGGCGAACCGTGGGCATTCCTGCGTCAAGGGCCGCTTTGCCTGGGGCTATGCGCAGCACCAGGACCGGATCCTGCGCCCGATGGTGCGCGAGGCCATTACCGATGCCTGGCGCGAAGTGAGCTGGGATGAGGCGATCGGCTTTGCCGCCGCCCGGCTGAAAGCGATCCGCGCTGAAAGCGGGCCCGATGCGCTGGGCGTCATCACCTCGTCGCGCTGCACCAATGAGGAAACCTTTCTGGTGCAGAAACTTGCCCGCGCGGTGTTTGGCACCAACAATACCGATACCTGCGCCCGCGTCTGCCATTCGCCCACCGGATACGGCCTCAAGCAAACCTTCGGCACCTCGGCGGGCACGCAGGATTTCGATTCGGTCGAGCAGGTCGATTGCGCCGTGGTCATCGGTGCCAACCCGACCGATGGGCACCCGGTCTTTGCCAGCCGGCTGCGGCGCAGGCTGCGGCAGGGGGCCAGCCTGATCGTGATCGACCCGCGCCGGATCGACCTCTTGGAAACCCCGCATATGGGCGAAGGGCTGCATCTGCCGCTGCGCCCCGGCACCAATGTGGCGGTGCTGACGGCGCTGGCGCATGTGATCGTGACCGAGGGGCTTTACGATACGGCCTTCATCCGCGCCCGCTGTGATTGGGACGAGTTTGCCGATTACATGGAGTTCGCGGCCCGCCCGGAACATTCGCCCGAGGCGGTCGAGGTGCTTTCGGGGGTGCCCGCCGCGGCCATCCGCGCCGCCGCGCGCGCCTATGCCGCCGCGCCCAACGGCGCCATCTACTATGGGCTTGGCGTGACCGAGCACAGCCAGGGCTCGACCACGGTGATGGCGATTGCCAACCTTGCGATGATGACCGGCAACATCGGCCGCCCCGGCGTGGGGGTGAACCCGCTGCGCGGGCAGAACAATGTGCAGGGCAGTTGCGACATGGGGTCTTTTCCGCATGAATTGCCAGGCTACAGGCATGTTTCCGACCCCGCCGCGCGTGGGATATTCGAGTCGGCATGGGGGGTGACGCTCAGCCCCGAACCCGGCCTGCGCATCCCCAACATGCTTGATGCGGCGGTGGGCGGGCAGTTCCGGGCCATCTACATTCAGGGCGAAGACATCCTGCAATCGGACCCCGACACGCGCCACGTCGCGGCGGGGCTTGCGGCGATGGATTGCGTGATCGTGCACGACCTTTTCCTGAACGAGACCGCAGCCTTCGCGCATGTGTTCCTGCCCGGCTCGACCTTCCTCGAAAAGGACGGCACCTTCACCAATGCCGAGCGGCGCATCAACCGGGTGCGCCGGGTGATGGCACCGAAGAACGGCTTTGCCGACTGGCAGGTGACGCAGCTTCTGGCGAATGCGATGGGGGCGGGCTGGGCCTATACCCACCCGGCGCAAGTGATGGACGAAATCGCCGCCACCACACCGGGTTTTGCCGGGGTCAATTATGCCATGCTCGAAGAACGCGGCTCGGTGCAGTGGCCCTGTAACGATGCGGCGCCCGATGGCAGCCCGATCATGCATGTCGATGGGTTCGTGCGGGGCAGGGGGCGGTTTATCCGAACCGAATACATCGCCACCGAAGAACGCAGCGGCCCGCGCTTTCCGCTGCTTTTGACCACCGGGCGGGTGCTTAGCCAATATAACGTCGGCGCCCAGACGCGGCGCACCGAAAACGTGGCCTGGCACGCCGAGGATGTGCTGGAGATTCATCCCCACGATGCTGAGGTGCGCGGCGTCAAGCATGGCGATTTCGTGCGCCTGACCTCACGCGCGGGCGAAACAAGCCTGCGCGCCGAGGTGACCGAGCGGGTGGCGCCGGGGGTTGTCTATACGACATTCCACCACCCCGGCACGCAGGCCAATGTGGTGACCACCGACAATTCCGACTGGGCCACCAACTGCCCGGAATACAAGGTTACCGCGGTGCAGGTGTCGGCCTCGAACGGCCCGTCGGAATGGCAAACCGACTATGCCACACTTGTCGCAGCCTCGCGCCGCATTGCCCCGGCGGCGGAATGACCGCGCCCGCCACCGCATCGCGCCACAAGGCGCGGGTCTGGGCCGGGGGCTGGCAGGAGGCCGAAAGGCAGTTGCCCCAAGAGGTGCCGGTTGCGCTGGTATATGACGCCGCGACGCAGGCGGTGATGATGGCGACCCCGGCTGATCTTGCCGACTTAGTGCTGGGTTTTGCTTTGACTGAGGGGTTGATTGCCAGCCCCGCCGAGATGACCGCAACCGAAATCGTGCCGCAAACGCGTGGCATCGAGGCGCGCGCGTGGCTGGTGCCCGGGGCCTCGGCGCAACTGGCCCAGCGGCGGCGGGCGATGGCGGGGCCGGTCGGCTGCGGGCTTTGCGGTATCGACAGCATTGCCGAGGCGCTACGCCCGTTGCCACGCGCTGCCCTGACCGGCGGCCCGTATCTTGGACCCGGCGTCCCGGCGCAGGCGATGGCCGCACTTGCCGCCGCGCAGCCGCTGCACACACAAACCCGCGCTACCCATGCGGCCGGTTTCTGGCTGCCCGGTGCTGGCCTTTTTGCCGCGCGTGAGGATGTTGGCCGCCACAACGCGCTCGACAAGCTTGCGGGCGCGCTGGCGCGGGCCGGGGTCGCGCCAGCGGCGGGCGTGCTGGTGATAACCTCGCGGCTTTCGGTTGACCTTGTGCAAAAGGCCGCGATGATCGGCGCGCGGGTGCTGATCGGGGCCGGCGCGCCCACGGCACTTGCCGTGAGCGAGGCCGAGGCGGCGGGCATTACCCTTGTTGCCCGCGTCCGGGGCGATGGCTATGATATCTATTCCCACCCGCACCGTTTTACCGATGAGGCTCTGGCATGACCGACGACAAACTGGCACGCATGGCCAACCAGATTGCGGCCTTTTTCGTCACCCAGCCGGGCGTCGCGGCCGAAGGCGTTGCAAGCCATATCAATGACAACTGGTCGCCGCCGATGCGCGCGGCACTGCTGGCCCATATTGCGGCAGGCGGCGCAGGCCTGGCCCCGGCGGTCATCGAGGCGGCATCGCGGCTGCGACCGCCACCGCACAGCGCGGCCCAAACCTGACCAGCGCCCAAACCTGACAGGCGCGCCTACTTTTCGGCGTTGAGCTTTTCGATGTAGGCGCGCAGCTCTTCGGCCTCTTGGCGGGCATCGCGCAGACCGTCCATCGCGGCGCGCAGTTCGGCCTCGGTCTGGTGGTTCTGGTTGACCAACTCGGCCTCGCGCTGGTCGAGGTATTCCATCGCCTGATCGCGCATTTCCTCGGCCTCGTGCAGCGCCTGGGCCATTTGCTCCAGTTCGCCCATATCGGCTTTGGTCATCCGCGTCAGGCGATGCAGCACCCACGACGCGAACCAGCCAAGGCAGAACGCGGCAAACAGGATGATCGCGGTGGCGGTGATGAATTCTTCTCGGTTCATGGTCGGATCCTGCCGCGAGGTCTAAGGGGTGGGTTGCGTGGGGCGTGGTGCCGGGCGATCAGCGGTAATGTCAGGCCCCGTGACCTTGACCGGACCGGTTGCGGCGGTGGCTGCATCGCCGTCAAGCAGCAGGAACTCGATCCGGCGGTTGGCTTCGCGGCCCGCTTCGGTGCCGTTGTCGGCGATGGGCTGGGTTTCGCCAAACCCTTGCGAAACGATACTGCCGGTCAGCACCCGGCGCTGCTGCAACGCCACCACCACGGCCCGCGCGCGCCCCTGCGAAAGCCGCAGGTTCATGTCTTCGCTGCCCTGGCTGTCGGTATGGCCGCCAATCTGCATCGGTACCTCTTCGCAGTCGCGCACAATTGCGGCAAGCGCGTCGATGGTGGGGGCGGCGGCCGCCGTGATGACCGATGAGCCCGGCTCGAAGGTGATCTTGTTCTCGGTCAGAACGGCATTCAGCCGCGCCACGCATTCTTCACCGCTCGGTCCTGCCGCGTCTGGCTCTGGCGGCGCGGTATAGTTCAGCGCCAGCTCAATGTTGGCGCCCTCGCCCAGCCGTGACACGAACAGCCGCGAGATCGTGTCAGACGCCAGCGCATCCTGGGTTTCGCCGCTCAGGCGGATCACATCGGCGCGCACCTGCACGTTGCCAGCGTCAAGCATGCCCAGGGCTTCGATCGAAGTCAGCACCCGCGCGGTCCAGCCCCCGGGCAGATCGGGGTAGATCCGCGTGGCAAGGTACACCGCGTCTTGCCCGAACTCGGCAGCGGCAAGGGCGTGCAACGCGTCGCGCGCGCGCGCATCTGGCACCCGCCCACGCAACTGTACCGCACCATCGGCGCTGAGCGTGGCGAAAAACTCGGGTGGCTCGACCGCAGTCGCAACGCCGTTCGCAAGTTTTTCCGGCAGCTCGGCGTGCAACGAGAATACCGCCGGAAGGTTCGATTCCAGCTCGCCCACGACACGGTCGAAATCTGCCTGGCTGACATTTTCGGCAGCGATCAGCGCGATGTCGGCATCTGAAAAGGTGATCGAGCCGCCACCAATACCCGCCAACGCCCCCAGCCCCATCTCGACCGCTTCGGCCCAGTTCGGCGAGGGCACACCCATGCCCAGGGTGCAGCCAAGCGCGCCGGTGGCGCCGGCCCTGCGCGCGGCTTGCAGAATGCGCGCCTGCGCGCGCTCGGTATCGGCCGAACAGGCGTCAAATCGCGCGCCCTCGGCGTCGATCAGAAAGCGCAATGTGAAGGGCGTAATCACCGGGCGCGGCGCCGAAATGTCCAGCTCAAGGCGCAGCGAGGCGGGGGTGCGGCGGCGCAGGTCGGTTTCGATCCGGCCTTTTTCGCTCGCACTGTCGGCAATGGCGGTAATCGCGACCCTGTTTGCCGAGACCGAAATCTTTGATCGCGGCAATGCCTTCAGCGCCGAGATGCCAAAGTTCAGCGCGCGCGCCCAGCCATCCGGTTCGCGGTAGTCGGCACTTTCGAGCATGTCGGTCACCTGCCCGCCACCTGCACTTGCGCCAAGTTCAGCAACAAGTCGCTCGCGATCGGTCGCGGCGGGCACCAGACCGATCAGCGAAATGCCGTCATCATTGCGCAGCATCTCCAGCGAAAACGCAGGGGGGGCAACGGCGGTGGGCCGGGCCACATCGGACTGATCGACGATTCGGCTGGAATCGACCACTTCGCCCAGCAACGAAAGCACCCGGAACCGATGCGCTTCTGAGGGGGCAGTGCCTGCAAGCCGCAACTGCAACCCGTCAGCGCTGATTTCGGCCCAATCGTGCCCGCCAATGTCGAGTTGCAGCTGCGCCGCCTTGCGCGTTCCCATTTCGATCATGGTCGCAGCCGTGCCCGCAGCAACAGCGGCCAGCGCGAACGCCAGCACGAATGCCAGCGCGGTCAGAATTGTCGGGCCGTGGCGCATGCGGCGGGTGCCTTTGCTCGTTGCTCTTGGCCCTGCTTAGGCGGGCGGTGGCGTGCAATCAATCACACCAGTGCGGCAGCGGCAAGAAACAGCGCAGCGATCAGCCCGGTTTCGCGGTTGGCACGAAACAGCCGAAGGCAAATCTCGGGTTGGTCGATGTCAAGCCGTTGCATTTGCCAAAGCATGTGCCAGCCAAGACCCCAGGGTGCCACCAGCGCCAGCCCCAGCTTGAGCGGCGGCGCGTCGGGCAGAAGCGCAAGCAACACTGCCACCGTCATCAAGGTGACCGCCGCCATCAGGAACAGGCCGAGCCAGCGGCCGGTGCGCGCGCCAAACAGCCGCGCGGTGGATTTGACGCCGATCAGCGCGTCATCCTCTTTGTCCTGATGCGCATAGATCGTGTCGTAAAAGAGTGTCCACGCGATGCCCGAAAGGTAGAGCAGAACCGGGGGCGCCGACAGGCTGCCGGTATGCGCCACCCAAGCAAGCAGCGCCCCCCAGTTGAAGGCGAGCCCAAGAAACACCTGCGGCCACCATGTGAACCGCTTGGCAAAGGGGTAAACCACTACCGGCACGAGGCTTGCGAGGCCCATCACGATCGCCGCCCCGTTGAAGGTAAAAAGCAGCATCGCACCAATTGCCGTCTGCGCCGCCATCCAGACCAGCGCACCGCGCACCGAGACCTGCCCCGAGGGGATGGGCCGCAAGCGGGTGCGCGCCACCGCGCCGTCGATATGGCGGTCGGTAATGTCGTTCCAGGTGCAGCCGGCGCCGCGCATTACCGCAGCGCCCAAGGTGCATGCGGCGACGATCCAGAGGTCGAAAAGCCGTGGCGCATTGGCAGCCGCCGCCAAGGCCACGCCCCAAAAGCACGGCAGCAGCAGCAGCCAGGTGCCGATCGGCCGATCGGCGCGCGACAGCCGCAGATAGGGGCGGATTGGCGCCGGGGCGAAACGGTCAACCCAGTTGCCGGGCGGCGCATCGGCCACGCGGCCCGGCTCTGGCAATTCGCTGTCGGCTCTCATAGGTTCGGCCTCATGGCACAGGCAAAGATCAGGCTCTATCTAGATCACCCGCTGGCGGCGGGGCAACCGCTTCTCCTGTCCCAGGCGCAGGCGCATTACCTGTTCGCGGTGATGCGGCTGGCGGCGGGCGCGCAAGTGCTGGCGTTCAACGGGCGCCAGGGCGAGTGGTTGGCCGAGGTGGTGCAGGTGTCCAAACGTGGCGGCACCCTGCGCGCGCTGGCGCAAACCGCGCCGCAGCGCGCCCCGCCCGACCTGTGGCTGATGTTCGCGCCGATCAAGAAAGCGCGCACCGATTTCATCGTGGAAAAGGCAGCCGAACTTGGCGCCGCGCGGATCTTGCCGGTGCAGACCGATTTCACCAATGCAGAACGCATCCGCCAGGACCGCCTGCAAGCGCATGCAATTGAGGCCGCCGAGCAATGTGGCGGCACCTTCGTGCCCGAGGTGGCCGACCTTGCGCCGCTGGCGCGCAGCCTCGACGGGTGGAACCCCGCGCGGCAGATTCTGTGGGCCGACGAAAGCCGCCTTGGCGCCGCAGCCACCCTTGCGGGCCTCGCCGCCGGCCCATGGGCGGTGCTGATCGGACCAGAGGGCGGTTTTTCGGCGCCCGAGCGCATCCGCCTTGGCGCCTTGCCCTTTGTTACCCCGGTCAGCCTCGGCCCGCGCATATTGCGTGCCGATACGGCGGCGGTTGCGGCGCTTACGCTGTGGCAGGCCTCGCTGGGGGATTGGCGATGAGCCTTTTGCGCCCCGAAGCGCTGGCACGGCTGGCCCATTGGCGAGAGGCGGCGGCGGCGGGGCTGTTGCTTGCGGTCGGGCTGTGGATCGCTTCGGGCGGTGGCTATGTGCTGTTGCCGCTTGGTGCGCTGCTTGCGGTCCTCGGCGCGGGCTGGATGGTGATCGCGCTGCGGCGGATGCGCTTTGCGCGGCCCGCCACGCTGCCCGGCTGGATTGAAATCGACGAGGGGCAGCTGGGGTATTACGGCCCCGGTATCGGCGGTTTCGTGGCGCTGCGCGACATTTCCGAGATCCGGCTGCTGGTGCTGCGGGGGGTTCCGCACTGGCGGCTCAAGCAAGGCGATGGGCAGGCGCTGCTGATACCGCTGGCGGCCAAGGGCGCCGAACAGCTTTACGATGCTTTTGCCGCGCTTCCCGGCATAGATATGGCGCGGCTATCGGCCGCAGCCGGGGCCAGTGTTTCCGCACAGCCTTCTGTGCAAACCCTGTGGCAAAGGCCCCGCATGCGGGGTTGACTTGGCCGCGGCCGAGCGCCACCTACTCTGCCTGAAACCAGAACCCCGGAGCCGCCTCGATGTCCATTCCCCAACAAGGCGGCGGCGCTCCGATTGAGCGGGTTGAGCAACTGGCGGCCTATATGGCCTCGGGCGAAAAGCCGCGCGAGGCGTGGCGCATCGGCACCGAGCACGAGAAGTTCGGCTACCTCACCGACTGCCTGTTGCCACTGCCCTATGACGGGCCGCGCAGCATCCGCGCCATCCTTGAGGCGCTTCAGGCGCGCTTCGGCTGGGCGCCGGTTCTTGAGCAAGGCGCAATCATCGGCCTCACCCGCAACGGCGCCAACGTCAGCCTTGAACCCGGTGGCCAGCTGGAGCTTTCGGGCGCGCCGATGGCCGACATGCACGCCATCGCCGCCGAGCTTGACAACCACCTGCGCGAATGCGCCGAGGTGGTGGCCGACATGGGCGTGGGCTTTGCCGGCATCGGTGCCGCGCCGATCTGGACGCATGACCAGATGCCGCGCATGCCCAAGGGCCGCTACCGGCTGATGACCGATTACATGGGCAAGGTTGGCACGCACGGCACCCAGATGATGTATCGCACCTGCACCGTGCAGGTGAACCTAGATTTCGGGTCTGAATCCGACATGGTGCAAAAGCTGCGCGTGGCGCTGGCGCTGCAACCGGTGGCCACCGCGCTTTGCGCCAGTTCCCCCTTCTTCGAGGGCAAGCCCAACGGGCACAAAAGCTGGCGCTCGCGCATCTGGCGCGATCTTGATGCCAGCCGCACCGGCATGCTGCCGTTCGCGTTTGAACCCGGCATGGGCTATCAGCGCTATGTCGATTGGGTGCTGGATGTGCCGATGTATTTTGTCTACCGCGACGGCAAATACATTAACGCGCTGGGCCAGAGCTTTCGCGATTTTCTGCGTGGTCAGTTGCCCGCGCTTCCCGGCGAGTTGCCGACGATGAGCGACTGGGCCGACCATATGACCACCGTGTTCCCCGAGGCGCGGGTGAAGAAATACCTTGAAACGCGCGGCGCGGATGCTGGCGACCGCGCGCATATGCTGGCCCTTCCGGCGCTTTGGGTGGGCCTGCTTTACGACCAGACCGCGCTGGATGCCGCCTGGGATCTGGCCAAGGGCTGGAGCGCCGAAACCCGCGAGGGGCTGCGCGTGGCGGCCTCGGTTTCAGGCCTTCAGGGCGAGGTGGACGGCGTGAAGCTGCACGATCTCGCGCGGCAGGTGGTCGCGATTTCGCGCGCCGGCCTTGCGGCGCGTGCGCGGGTTGAGGGTGGCGCCGACGAAGGCCGCTATCTTGACGTGTTCGACGCCGACATTGCCAGCGGGCAGGTGCAGGCCGACCGCTGGCTGGCGAAGTATCGCGGCGAATGGGCGGGCGATCTGACCCATATCTATGCAGCAACGCGCCTCTGACCCCCAGATTTGCTTGACCAAACGGGCTTTGAGGATCACCTTTCCCGCCACGCGGGATGACCTCCAGCGGTTACCTCGTGGGGTTAACAGCGGACAGGGGAACGGAATGCGGGACTTTTTCATCAATACCTTCGAGATTCTCGTAGGCGTGATCGTTGTGCTTTTGTGCCTTGGCGTGGTGGTATTCGCCGGCATCGCCGCCTTTGGCGGTGGCAACATGATGGGGCCGGGGGCACCTAGCGGGCCGTTGATGGGCCTTGCCATTCTGGTCGGCGGCGCGATCTACGTGATCTTCATCGCGGGGTTGATGTATTTGGGCCTTGGCATCTACCAGAACACCAAGCGCACCGCGGAAGCCGTTGAACGGCTGAGCGCGCGCTAATGGTTTCGGACCCCGGTTCAGCCCTTGCGGCCGATCCGGGGTTCGGTTCCCGCCGCGAGCCGCGCGATGTTGGCGCGGTGGCGCCAGAAGATCAGTGCCGCAAGCACCGCGCATAGCATCATCGCTTCGGGCCGGTCATAGGCCCAGGCGAAGGTCACCGAGGTTGCCGCCGCCACCAGCGCCGCCAGCGACGAAACCCGGCTGACCAGCGCCGTCGCCAGCCAGACCGCGCAGACCGAAAGCCCCACCGGCCACGCCAAAGCCAGCGTGATGCCAAGGAATGTCGCCACCCCCTTGCCACCCTTGAAGCCGATCCAGGCCGGGTAAAGGTGGCCCAGAAACGCGGCGATCGCCGCCACTTGCACCGCATCTTCGGCAAAGAACGCGCGCACGATCAGGACCGCCACTGCCCCCTTTGCGCCATCGAGCAGAAGCGTCGCCAGCGCCGCGCGCTTGTTGCCGGTGCGCAGCACGTTGGTTGCGCCAATGTTGCCCGAACCGATGCCGCGCGGGTCGGCAAGGCCAAGCGCATGGGTGATCACAACCCCGAACGGGATCGAGCCGAGCAGATACCCCAGCAGCGCCGCCAGTGCGAGCACGCCTGCAGTACTTTCCAGCAATGGCATCAGAGCGACTCCCCGTGAACCTGTCTGCCGGCAACGAAGGTTGCGCGCACCCTGCCCTCCATCCGTTGCCCGTCAAACGGCGTATTTTTTGATTTCGAATACAGTTTTGCGCGGTCGAGCAGAAACGGCGCGTCTGGGTCGAACAGCACGAGGTCGGCGGGCGCGCCCGCCGCCAACCGACCTTGCGGCAGGCCCAGCCGCCGTGCCGGATTGAGCGCCAGCGCGCGCCAAAGCTGCGGCAGGCTGAGCGCCCCGGCGTGGTAAAGGCGCATCGCTGCGGGCAGCAGCGTTTCCAGCGCCACGGCGCCCGCAGCCGCCTCTTCAAACGGCAGCCGCTTGCTTTCCTCATCCTGCGGTGTGTGCATCGAGCAGATCACGTCGATCAGCCCATCGGCCACCGCTGCAACCACCGCCTGCCGGTCATCCTCGCTGCGCAGCGGCGGGCTGAGTTTGAAAAAGGTGCGATAGTCGCCCACATCAAACTCGTTGAGCGTCAGGTGGTGGATCGAGACACCCGCCGTCACATCCAGCCCGTTCGCCTTGGCGCGTTCCAGCGCGGGCAGGGCGCGGGCGGTGGTGATCTGGTCGGCATGGTAGCGCACGCCGGTCAACTCGACCAGGCCAAGGTCGCGGTCCAGCCCGATGCGTTCGGCCAGCGCCGGGGCGGCAGGCAGGCCGCGCAGGCTGGCGAACTTGCCAGTGGTGGCACTGGTGCCGTGCGACAAGCCGGGGTCTTGTGGGTGCCCCACCACCAGCGCGCCAAGGCTGCGGGCATAGGTTAGCGCGCGGGCCAGCACCCGCGTATCGGCCACCACATGATCGCCATCGGTAAACGCGACCGCGCCGACATCGCGCAAAAAGCCGATCTCGGTCATTTCGCGGCCTTCACGGCCCTTGGTCAGCGCCGCCATGTGGCGGATGCGCACCGGTGCCGCTTCGGCGGCGCGGCGGGTAACAAACTCCAGCACTTCGGGCGTATCGATGGCTGGCGATGTATCGGGCCGCGCGATCAGCGTGGTCACGCCACCTGCCGCCGCAGCCAGCCCCGCCGAGCGGAAGCTTTCGCGGTGCCGCTCGCCCGGCTCGCCCACCTTCACGCCCCAGTCGATGATGCCGGGCGCCAGGCATTTGCCGCCGCAGTCGATGACATGCGCACCTTCGGGCGCTTCGCCATTGAGCGCCACGATCAGCCCCCCCGCCACGGTCAAGCTGCCCGGCGCGTCGCTGAGCGCCTTGGGGTCGATCAGTCGGGCGTTGGTGAAATGCAGCATCATCGGGCCTTTTTCTGGATGTCGCGCATCAGGGCCAGAACCTCGCGCGCCTCGTGAATGCGTTCGAACCCGACCGGGGTTATCCGGGTGCCGTTGCGCCCGCGCCGCTTGGCTTGCGCAAAATGCACCGATCCGGGGTTTTCACCCACCAGAGTCAGCACGGTTTCGGCGGTGATCGGAAAGGCGGCAAGGCTGCGCCCGCCGGTCAAGGTGTCGGTGGCGATGAAGGCGCGGCGGGTGGTCAGCGTATACCATGTGTGCCGCAGTCGATAGAAACGCCAGAACGGCCCCCCGACCGCCAGCGCCACGCCGACGCTAAAGTGAATCAGCCCGAAGGCCCAGAAATAGCCCCCAGCCTGCGCCGCAAGGATCATCCAGAACAGCGCAAACCCGGCGAAGAAGAACCCGAACACCCCGGTAAATGCATCGCGCAGCCCAAAGGTGAAGCGCCCGTCTGGCTGCCCCTGCCAGAGAATCGTCTCGCCCGCGTCGAGAATACCTTCCCAGCCGGGCGGGGTGGGAATGGTCGCAGGGGTGTCGGTCATGGCTCCTCTCCGCTCGCAAGCCGCTGCACCAGCGCAAAGACCTGTTCCGCGTCATCGATGCGATTGAAGCCGACATCGGTGCCCGCAGTCGGCTTGCCGCCGCCGCCAACCGCGCGGCGGGTGCCGAACACCACGGTGCCGGGGTTGCCGGCGCGAAGCCGCAGCTTTTCGGGCGCCGGGTTCGGCCAGCTTTCAAAGCCGCGGTTCATGCCGCCCTTGCGGATCAGCGCGCGCCGGTTGGTCAGCGCATATTGGCTGCTGGCACGTTCCCAGCGGTCAAGTAGCGGCCAGGCCACGAAGATGCCCCCCGAGAGCAGAAGTCCGACCAGCGCGGCGGGCCAGAAACTGCCGCCATTTGCTGCCATCAGCCAGGCCACACCCAGCGCTGCCGCCAACACCACCGCCGCAAAGGCGCCGACCGCGACCATCTCGATGCCGCCGAAATGCAGGTCGGCACGGGGCCGCCCCTGCCAGAGAATGCGTTCGCCGGGTTCCAGCGGCCAATCGCTCATCGCTTCGCCCTCGTCCGCGCATCCCTTGCCGCCTCGATGGTGGCGATGGTGGCGGCACTGTCGGCCAGATGCTTGATCAGGTGCTTGGCGCCGCCCTTGGTGACGATCTGCACATCGCCCATCAGGCGGCGGAGTGCTGCGATCTCCAGCAGCATCACCTGCCGCCCCTGCGGCCCGATCAGGCGACGGTCAGTCAACTGCCAGCGCCGCGCGAAGGCTTCCGAGGAAAGCCAGGCACCGCGCGCCGCCACCGCCGCAGCCACAGCGGGCAGCGCGATCACGATCTGCCCGGCGCGGTCGAAAAGCGGCAAGATCACCGCCACCCCCACCGCGCCAAGTGCGGCCATTGCGGCATGATCGAGCCAGTAGCGGCGGCGGTTTGCCTCGAACACCGCCAGCAGTCGCTCGCCCGGTTCCAGCGGCAATTCCGAGGCCGGGCCGGGGCGGTAATCCTGCACCTTGTCGCGGATGATTTCAGACATAAACGCCCCCGGTCGCCTTGCGCCCCCGCTCGGCCCGCAGGTTCTGCGCCAAAAGGTCCATGCAGGCCATGCGCACCGCCACGCCCATTTCCACCTGATCCTGAATCACGCTGCGGTTGATGTCGTCGGCCAGTTCGCCGTCGATTTCTACCCCGCGGTTCATCGGGCCGGGGTGCATGACAATGGCATCGGGTTTGGCATTGGCCAGCTTTTCGGCGTCAAGCCCGTAACGATAGTAATATTCGCGCTCGGAAGGGATGAAGCCGCCGTCCATCCTTTCGCGCTGAAGCCGCAGCATCATCACCACGTCGGCGCCTTCAAGCCCGGCCGCCATGTCGTCGTAGACCTCGCAGCCAAACTCGGACACGCCCGCGGGCATCAGGGTGGGCGGGCCGATCAGGCGGATGCGGTTTTCCATCTTGCCAAGCAGGATCAGGTTTGACCGCGCCACCCGGCTATGCGCGATGTCGCCGCAAATCGCCACCGTCAGGCGCTGGATGCGGCCCTTGGCGCGGCGAATCGTCAGTGCATCAAGCAGCGCCTGAGTTGGGTGCTCGTGGCGCCCGTCGCCCGCGTTCAGCACCGCGCAATTCACCTTTTCGGCCAGCAGGTTGACCGCACCCGAGGCAGGGTGGCGCACGACCAGCAGATCGGGGTGCATGGCGTTGAGCGTCAGCGCCGTGTCGATCAGTGTCTCGCCCTTTTTCACGCTCGATTGCGCCACCGACATGTTCATGACATCGGCACCCAGCCGCTTGCCCGCCAGCTCAAAGCTCGACTGGGTCCGGGTCGAGGCCTCGAAGAACATGTTGATCTGCGTCATTCCCGCCAGAGCTTCGGAATGTTTGATGGTGCGGCGGCTGAGGTCAACGTAACGCTCGGCAAGGTCGAGCACGGTGCGGATGTCTTCGGGCGTCAGCGGCTCGATACCCAAAAGGTGGCGCGCGCGGAATGTCATGGCAGCCCTCGTCCCCCGTCTTTTTTCCGCTTATCGCAAATGCGGGGCGGGGCGGCAATCGGATTGCGCGCGGTTTACCTTTGCGGCGGCAAAGCCTAGATTTGGCCGATGCAACCCGACGCCCCGCCACTGCCCGAGATCGACTTTGCCACCGCCCGCGCGATGCTGGAATGGCAGATCGAACTTGGCGCCGATGAGGCGATGCTGGATGCGCCGCTGAACCGCTATGAATTGCCTGTACCGGTGCCTGCCAAAGCGGTGGCGGCGCCTGCGGCGGCCGAGGAGGCGCCGCTGCCCGCAAGCGCGCCCGTTCACGCGGTTGACCCGGTTGCGGTGGCCGAAACGCTTGCTGCGGGGGCGCAGGATTTGGCGGAACTCGCGGCGGCGATGGCGGCGTTCGAGCATTGCGAGCTAAAGCGCGGCGCGCGCAATTTTGTCTTTGCCGATGGCAACCCGCACGCGCGGGTGCTGATACTGGGCGAGGCACCGGGCCGCGAGGAAGACCTTGAAGGCCGCCCCTTCGTTGGTCCCGCCGGGCAATTGCTCGACCGGATGCTGGCGGCCATTGGCCTGTCGCGCACCGCACCCGACCCGGCGGCGGCGGTTTACATCACCAACGTGTTGCCGTGGCGCCCGCCGGGCAACCGCGAGCCGGAGCCTGCTGAAATTGCCATGTTCCGACCGTTCATCGCGCGGCATATCGAACTTGTTGACCCTGAAATTGTGGTGCTGATGGGCAACCCGGCCTGCATGGCGGCACTGGGCCAACGCGGTATTCTGCGCCTGCGCGGCCATTGGGCCGAGGCTTTTGGTTGCCCCGCGCTGCCGATGGCGCACCCCGCCCATCTTTTGCGCAACCCCGCCGCCAAACGCGAAGCCTGGGCCGACCTTCTGGCACTGCGCGCGCGGCTTGACGGGTAAACTGCATTGCCCTGCGACGGAACCGCCCACACGGCACGTTGAACGGCCAACAGCTTGGCCCTGCGGAGGCCGGGGTATAAGCTGTGCGAATTGGCCGGGCCCGTCCGGCGCACCAAAAGGCAGGGTTGCATGCGGTTTCTTACGCGGAGTCTGGTCGGCTTGCTTCTGATGGCGCTGACCGCCGGGATACTCGCCTACGCGGGCTATCTGGTGAATACCGCGCTTGAGGCGCGCCGCAACGCCGAATCGCGCCCCCGACCGGTGCAAGAGCGGGTGTTTACCGCCAACGTTGTCACCGCAAACAGCAAGACCCTCACCCCGGTTCTGACCGCCTTCGGTCAGGTGCAAAGCCGCCGCAGCCTGCAACTGCGTGCGCCTTCGGCTGGGCAGATCCTTGAACTTGCCGAGAACTTCGAGGAAGGCGCGCGGGTAACCGCGGGCCAGTTGCTGGTGCAGATCAACCCGACCGAAGCCGAGCGCGCCCGCGATGTGCAGCGCGCAGCGCTGGCCGACGCCGAAGGCGCGCTTGCCGCCGCCACCCGCGCGGTGGCGATTGCCGGCGATGACCTTGCCGTGGCCGAACAGCAAGCGGTTCTGCGCGAACAGGCGCTGGAACGCCAGCGCGCCATTTCCCAGGGTGGCTTTGGCACCGCCACCGCCATCGAGACCGCCGAGCTGGCGGCAATTTCGGCGCGCCAGGCAGTGCTGGGCAAGCGCTCGCAATTGTCGCAGGCGCAAACGCAGGCCGATCAGGGCCGCAACACGGTTGAGCGGCAGACGATCGCCTTGGCCGAGGCCGAGCGCAAGCTTGCCAATACCCGGCTGGTGGCCGAGTTCGACGGGCTGCTTTCGGGCGTCTCGGCGGTAAAGGGTGGCCTGGTTAACAATAATGAGATGCTGGGCACCCTGCTCGACCCTTCTTCTCTTGAGGTTTCGTTCCGTGTTTCCAACACCCAGTTCGCGCGCTTCCTCGATGCCGGCGGGCTTCTTGTTCCTGCGCGTGCCGAGGTGTTGCTCGAAGTGTCCGGAACCCCCATCACCGCGAATGCACGGCTTAGTCGGGTTGGCGCCGAGGTTGGCGCGGGGCAGACCGGGCGCCTTGTGTTTGCCCAGATCGAGGCGGGGGCCGCGGGCTTGCGGCAAGGCGATTTCGTCAGCCTCAAGATCGACGAACCGGCACTGACCGACGTGATCGAACTGCCAGCGGCGGCGGTTGATTCCGAGGGGCGGGTTTTGGTGTTGGGCGCCGAAGACCGGCTTGAGGAAATCGCCACCGAGGTGCTGCGCCGTCAGGGCAATACGGTGATCGTGCGTGCAAGCGCACTTGAGGGGCGCGAGGTGGTGGCGGCGCGCTCGCCGCTGTTGGGTGCCGGCCTCAAGGTGCGCCCGTTGCGCCCCGGCGCCTCGGTTGCACCGCCCACGCCCGCCGCCGCCCCTGCTGCCGCGCCCGAAAGCGCGGCGCGGTCCGGCGCGGCAGGTTTTGCGCGGCCGAACGATGCAGGGGGCGAGATGGTCGCGCTTACGCCCGAACGCCGGGCGCGGCTGATCGCCTTTATCGAGTCGAACGCTGCAATGCCCGCCGAGGCCAAGGCGCGCACCATCGGACAGTTGCAGGCCGATCAGGTGCCGTTGCAGGTGGTCGAGCGGCTGGAACAGCGGATAGGGGGCTAGGCCATGGCGGCAGGGCGCAAACAGGTGGCCACCGCAGCGCGCGGCCTGCTAAGTTACTTCACGCGGCACAAGACCCTGGCCAACATCGTGCTGGTCATCATGATAGCCGCGGGCATCAACGCGCTGCCCCGGATGCGGTCGCAAAGTTTTCCCGATACCGTGGTGCAGAACATCAACGTTTCGGTATCGTGGTCGGGCGCGGGCGCTGACGAGGTTGACCGTGCCATTGTGCAGGTGCTGGAGCCCTCGCTGCTGGTGGTCGAAGGGGTTGCCAGTTCCACCTCGCGCTCATCCGAAGGCAGCGCCCGCATCGGCCTCGAATTCGAGCCGGGATGGGATATGAGCCGGGCCGAGGCCGATGTGAAAACCGCGCTCACCCAGGCCGGCAACCTGCCCGGCGATGCCGAGGAACCCAAGGTTTCGCGCGGCGTCTGGCGCGAGACGGTGACCGACGTGGTCATCACCGGCCCGCTGCCGGTCGAGCAACTCGGGCGGCTGGCAGATGAGCTGATCACCCGGCTCTACGCCGTCGGGGTAACCCGAACCTCGGTGCAAGGCTATGCGGCACCGCGCACGATTGTCGAGCTTTCGACCCCGCAGATGATCCGCCACAACGTCACGATGTCCGAGATTTCCAACCTGATCGGCACCGAAAGTGCCACGGCGCCGGCAGGCGAACTGGCATCGGGCGCTGCGCGGGTGCGCACCGGCGTTGAAAAGCGCAGCGCTGCCGATGTAGCGGCACTGGTTCTGCGATCCAACGCCGACGGCTCGAAACTAACGATCGGCGATGTCGCCACGATCTATGTCGAAGGCGCTGACCGCGCCCGCGCCTTTTATGTCGGCCCGAACCCGGCGATGACCGTGAACGTGTCGCGGTCCGCTACCGGCGATGCGGTCGGGATTCAGCGGCAGGTCGAAGAGGTGGCGGCGACAATGGCGCTCAGCCTGCCCGAAGGCGTGCAGATCGATCTGATCCGCACCCGGTCCGAAGAAATCACCGCACGCATCAACCTGCTCGTCTCCAACGGCTCGCAGGGTCTCGCGCTGGTGCTGCTGATGCTGTTCCTGTTCCTCAACGCGCGCACCGCGCTTTGGGTCGCTGTCGGGATTCCGGTGTCGATGCTGGCCGCAGTGGCGGCAATGCAATTTGCAGGAATGACGCTCAATCAGATCTCCATTTTCGCGCTGATCATCACGCTCGGAATTGTGGTTGACGATGCAATTGTGGTGGGCGAACACGCCGATTTTCGTGCCCGCCATCTGAACGAGCCGCCTGTTGAAGCCGCCGAAAACGCGGCGCGGCGCATGGCGCCGCCGGTCTTTGCGTCGTCGATCACCACGATCATCGCCTTTGCCGGGCTGATGATCATTGGCGGGCGCATGGGCAGTATGGTCGCCGACATTCCCTTTACGGTGATCGCGGTGCTCGCCGCCTCGCTGATCGAGGTGTTCCTGATCCTGCCCAACCACATGGCCCACGCCCTCACCCATGCCGCCAAGGCAAGCTGGTATGACCTGCCCTCGCGGCTGGTGAACCGGGGTTTTGACTGGCTGCGCTTCACCCTGATCCGCCCACTTTCTGCGCTGATCATTCGGCTGCGCTACCCGGTGCTGGCGGGCATGGTACTGCTGCTGATGTGGGAAGGCACGTTCCTGATTTCCGGCAAGGTGCAGTGGCGCTTTTTCTCGGGCCCTGAACAGGGGTCGGTTTCGGTCAACTTCTCGATGCTGCCCGGCGCCAGCCGCAATCGGCGGCAATTCGGGCCGCGCGCTGGCCGGCGCCGACACCAAGGAGCCCGACCAGCTTGGCGGCGTTTCGATTGAGCTGATCGACCCCGACCTGCGGCCCTACAGCGGCGCCGAGTTCATTGCCGCCATGCAAAGGCTGACGCCGCGCCACCCGATGCTGGAAGAGCTGAGCTTTCGCGGCTTTCGCGGCGGGCCGGGGGGCGACGGCATTTCGGTGCAATTCTCGGGCGCCGATGTTGACAGCCTGAAGGCCGCCGCCGAGGCGCTGAAAACCGCGATGGCGGTTTACCCCGAGGTTTCGGCGCTGGAAGACAACCTTGCTTATGACAAGGAAGAGCTGATCCTCGAACTTACCCCGCAGGGGCAGGCGCTGGGCTTTACCATCGACGGCTTGGGCCGCGAGCTGCGCCAACGCATGAACGGGCTCGAGGCCGCCAGTTTCCCCGATGGCCCGCGCAATGCCACCATTCGGGTGCAGGTGCCCAAGTCGGAACTTGCCGATGATTTTGTGGAAAGCATGCAACTGCGCACCCCCAAGGGCGAATGGGTGATGCTGTCTGATGTCGTGCATGTCAGCATCCGTTCGGGCTTTACGACGGTGCGGCGCGAAGACGGGCTGCGGCTGGTGTCGGTCACGGGCGAGTTGTCGGAAGACAACCCCGAACGCGCCACCGAAATTACCGACGAGATGCTGACCGTAATCCTGCCGCGCATTTCCGAAGACTACGGCGTTACATGGCGCCGCTCGGGCCTCGCGCAGCAGCAAGACGAGTTCTTTGGCGATGCCGTGATGGCGCTGATCTTCTGCCTCGTCGGCATCTACATCGCGCTGGCCTGGATATTTTCCAGCTGGACCCGGCCGATCGTGGTGATGGCGGTCATTCCCTTCGGGCTGATCGGCGCGATCTGGGGGCACTATCTGTGGGGCATGCCGATGTCGATGTTCTCGGTTGTCGGCCTTATCGGGATGTCGGGCATCATCATCAACGATTCTATCGTGCTGGTCAGCACGGTCGATGAATATGCCGAAAAGCGCGGGCTTGTGCCGGCCATCATCGATGCGGTGTCCGACCGGTTGCGCCCCGTTTTCCTGACCACGGCGACCACGGTGCTGGGCCTTGCGCCGGTGCTTTATGCCAACTCCAACGCCGCCTTGTTCCTGAAGCCCACGGTCATAACACTGTGTTACGGGCTGGGCTTTGGTCTGGTGATCGTGCTCGTGCTGGTGCCCGCCCTGCTCGCCGCGCAGCAGGATTTCGCGCGCCATTTCCGCGCGCTGCGGCGTGGTTTCGGTGCGCCGCGTCTGCGCGTGGCATTGGGGGTGGCGGCGCTGGCGCTGGTGGCGGCATTTGCGGCGACGCTTGGGCGCGCGATCTGGCTTGACGCGGGCGTTGCGCTGGCGCTGGGGCAGTTTGCGGTGGCGGCGCTGGCGGTGGTGGTGCTGGTAACGCTTTTCGCACCCTTGGCACTGCGGCGCAAACGGCGGCAGGTCAGCCCAGGCAACCCCTGATTTCAACCGCGTTGTCGCCGCCCAGAACGGTAATGCGCAGATCGCGCCGCTCCAGATCGAAGGGGCGAGCGTCGTAGGGGACGATCTCGACCGTTGAAGTCAGAACGTCGCCCGTGCGCGAACTGATTGATTCGGAAACCCAGGAGGAAACGCCGCTCAACTCGAACAGCGCCACTTCAGGGCGGCCAAGCTGCGGCAGGTTGATTTCAGCGGTAACGCGCACCCCGTCAAGCACTGGCTCGACTGCGCAACGGGCAATGCCTTCGCGCTGCTCGGGCATCGCGGCAAGGGCGGCCAGGATATCGTCGCTGGCGTTGCCCGGCCCTTGCAGCAGATTTTCGACGTTCACAATCACCGGCACGCAGATCTCGCGGCAGATGCCGAACGAGACCTCGCCCGCCATCCAGACATCTAGCGCCGGGTCGGTCGGGGTTATCTCGATCGGCAGGATCATTTCATGCAGGTAGCCCACGGTGCGCAAACCGGCGCTTTCGAACACATGCGGGCGCGGCCAGTGGATGGTGATTTCGGCGGCGTTGTGCGAGCCGCGCCAGTTGAACTCGGGTGGAATGCCGGCGTCGCCGGGCGCGCGCCAGTAGGTTTTCCAGCCGTCTTCCAGCACCACTCGGAGCGCAGTCATCTGGGTGCCGCGCTCGGTCCGCCAGCCGCCGACAAGCTCGGCGCTGACGAAACCGGGCATCCATGGCTGCGCGGTGGTTGCCTGCGGCACGAAGAACGCGAAGGCGAGGCTGGCGAGCAGGGTGGGATACGATTTCATGGCATTGGATTAGCGCCGCGAATTGCCCGCGCAAAGTCACATCTGCGACACCGGGGCGGCATCATCGAAATTGCGGGCGCGGCTGGGTCTTGCGCGACGGGGCGCGGCGGGCGATGGTCGGGCAGGCTTTCCGGAGGCGTTGCATGGACTTGATGGGGAGTATGCTGATCGCGATGCCGGGTATGGCTGATCCGCGTTTCGAGCACGCGGTGGTGCTTGTCTGCGCGCATTCACCGCAGGGCGCGATGGGGCTGATCGTCAATAAACCGGTGCCGCCGGGCATTGGCTGGGCGGAACTGGCCGAGCAACTGGGGCTGGAAAGCGGCGGTGCCGCGGGGGTGGCGGTGCAGTTTGGGGGCCCGGTCGAACCAGGGCGGGGCTTTGTTCTGCATTCGCCTGACTGGCCGAAGGGAAGGGCCGTTCAGACGGTCGCGCCGGGGATCGTGCTGACCTCGACGCGCGACATTCTGGAAGATATCGCGGCGGGGCGCGGGCCGGTGCGGGCGCTGCTGGCGCTGGGCTACGCAGGCTGGGGGCCGGGGCAACTGGAGGCCGAAATCGGGGCCAATGGCTGGCTGACCGGCGCTGCCGATGCCGAGCTTGTGCTGGGTGCCGCCAACGCGCGAAAATGGGAAACCGCGCTGCGCGGGCTGGGGGTAGACCCGCTGTCGCTTTCTGCCGCCGCGGGGCGGGCCTGAAAGTTCAGCCCGATTCAGCCCCACGTCGGGTGAAAGCGGTCTGCGGGCGAAAGCGTGAAGATTTCACAGCCCGTGGCGGTAACGCCGACCGAATGTTCAAACTGCGCACTCAGTGATCTGTCGCGGGTGACGGCGGTCCAGTCATCGGCCAGCACCTTGGTTTCCGGGCGACCGAGGTTGACCATCGGCTCGATCGTAAAGAACATGCCTTCTTCCAGCACCGGGCCGGTGCCGGGGCGGCCGTAGTGCAGCACATTGGGCGGCGCGTGGAAGACCCGGCCAAGCCCATGGCCGCAGAAATCGCGCACGACGCTCATGCGGTTGGTCTCGACATGCGCCTGAATCGCGGCGCCGATATCGCCGAAGGTGTTGCCGGGTTTGACCGCTGCTATGCCCAGCATCAGCGCTTCATGCGTGACCTCGATCAGCCGCTCCGCCTTGCGGCCCAACGTGCCCGCCACATACATGCGGCTGGTATCGCCGAACCAGCCATCGAGAATCACCGTCACGTCGATGTTGAGGATGTCGCCATCGTTCAACAGCTTGGGGCTGGGTATGCCGTGGCAGACGACATGGTTGACCGAAATGCAGCTTGCGTGCCGATAGCCGCGATAGCCGATGGTGGCGGAAACCGCGCCCAGTTCCTGCACCCTACCCCGGATGAAATCGTCGATAGCGGCGGTGGTGGTGCCGGGCGTCACCAGCTGCGCTACCTCATCGAGGATCTGTGCGGCCATCCGGCCCGCCGCGTGCATGCCCGCAAAATCTGCGTCTTCGTAAATGCGGATGCCATCTTTGGTCATGCGGCCACGGGGTTCGTGCACGTCTCTCTCCTGCCTGATTGGGGCCCTAGTTAGTCATAAAATGCCGCTTTGGCCAGTGTCAGGCTTTTCGGCGCGCGGGGACCACCCTATACCAAGGCCAGAACGAGGTGTTGCCATGCCAAACCCTACTGCCGCGGTGCTGATAATCGGTGACGAGATACTGACCGGGCGCACCCGCGAGGGGAACGGGCATTATCTGGCGGGTGAATTGGCCAAAGCGGGGATCGACCTGCGCGAGCTTCGGGTGGTGGGCGACGATCATGCCACTATCGTGGCGGCGGTGCGGGCGCTCAGCGCGGCATATCACCACCTTTTCACCTCGGGCGGCATCGGCCCCACGCATGACGATATCACCGCCGACGCGGTGGCCGAGGCCTTTGGTGCCAGCATCGGCGTGCGTGAAGACGCGCGGAGTTTGCTTGCGGCCTATTACGCGGCGCGGGGGGTTGAGTTCAACGCGGCGCGGCTGCGGATGGCACGCATTCCTGCGGGGGCGCGGCTGATCGAAAACCCGGTTTCGGCGGCGCCGGGGTTCAGCATCGGCAATTGTCATGTGATGGCGGGGGTGCCGAACATCTTTCAGGCGATGGTCGCGTCGGTGCTGCCGCAACTGGTGGGTGGTGCGCCGCTGGTGACGCAAAGCCTGCGGGTGATGCGGCCCGAGGCGGCACTGGCCGAAGCCTTTGGCGCGCTGGCGGCGGAGTGGCCGGATGTGGCGATGGGGTCGTATCCGTTCGTGCAGGAGGGCGCCTTTGGCACCAATCTGGTGGTGCGCGGCACTGACCCCGCGCGGGTGGCAGCGGCGATGGCCGCGCTGCGGCGGTTGATCCCGGAGGGGGAATGAGCACCGATCTTTTCGCGGTGATTGATGCCACTTGGCCCGCAACGGTGCTGCACCGCGCGGGCGCTTTCGTGGTGCGCGAGGGGCGGGGCGGTGGCAAGCGGGTGTCGTCGGCCAGCGCCGAAGGGCCATGGACCGAGGCCGATATTGACGAAGCGATGGCGACCCATGCGCGGCTTGGCCAGCCTGCGCTGTTCATGATCCGCGCGCAGGATACGGCGCTTGATGCCGCGCTTGCGGCGCGTGGGTTAGTGGTGATCGACCCGGTGGTGGTGCTGGCCGCCCCGGTGGCGGCGCTGGCGACCCAAAGGCCGCCGCCGATTACCGCCTTTTGCCTCTGGCCGCCGCTGGCGATCATGCGGGACCTTTGGTCCGAAGGTGGCATCGGGCCGGGGCGGCAGGCGGTGATGGAGCGCGCGCCCGCGCCCAAATGCGCGGTGTTGGGCCGGATGGACGACCGCGCGGGCGGGGTGGGGTTTGTGGGTATGCATGCGCGCGTGGCGATGGTGCACGCATTTTATGTGCTGCCTGCGCTGCGCCGCAAGGGGTTGGCACGCTACATGCTGCGCGAGGCGGCGTTCTGGGCTGCGGAAAACGGCGCCGAAACGCTGGCACTGGTGGTGACGCGCGCCAACGGGGGCGCGCTGGCGCTTTATCGGGGTTGCGGCTTGGCCGAGGTGGCGGGCTATCACTATCGTATCGCACCGGGGGCTGCATGATGGCGGTGCGGGCGCATTGGCTGCTGGTGGTGGCCACCGCACTTGCGGCCGTATTTGTGGCTGCGGCGCCCGCCCAGGCCGAAATTGCGCTGGTGCTGCCCGCCAGCGCCGAGCGCACCGCCATGCGGGTAGAGCCGCTGGCAAGCTACGCGCTTGCTGTCAGCGCGATGCGGGCGGGCGAGGTGCGCCTGCTGCCGCTGGAGGGGCGGCTGAGCCAAGCCGCGTGGCGGCTGCGCGAGACCCCCGACAGCAGTTTGCAGATCTTGCAGGGTTTGCGCGCGCAGATCCTTGCCGCCGGCTATGCCGTGGTGTTCGAGTGCGAGACCGATGGCTGCGGCGGCTTTGATTTTCGCTATAGGTTGAGGCTGCTGCCCGAGCCCGAGATGCATGTTGACCTGGGCGATTTTCGCTATCTGGCTGCGGTGCGGGGCGAAGGGGCGAGCGCCGAGCACCTTGCGCTGGTGGTTAGCCGCTCGACCGGTTCGGGCTTTGTGCACCTGACACAGATTGCCCCGGCCGAAAGCGGAGGCGACCCGTCTGCCGCATCAATGGCGCCTGCGTTCGAGCCGGATACGGGGCCGATCGAGGTTGCGCCGCTTGGCACCTCGCCTTTGCCCGAGACGCCGACTGCCGCGGTTGCCGCGCTTGCTGCGCGGCTTGAAACCTCGGGCAGTGTGGTGCTGGATGATCTTGCGTTCGAAACGGGCGCTGCCACGCTAAGCCCCGGCGGTTACACGTCACTGGCGGCGCTGGCGGCGTATCTGGCGGCCAATCCGGCGCGGCAGGTGACGCTGGTTGGGCATACCGATGCGGTGGGGGCGCTGGCGGGCAACATTGTGCTGTCGCGCAAGCGGGCCGAGGCGGTGCGCGCGCGGCTGCTTGAGGCGCATGGCGTGAACCCGGCGCAGGTAGGCGCCGAAGGGGCTGGCTGGCTCGCGCCGCGCGCATCGAACCTGACCGAGGCGGGGCGGGCGCTAAACAGAAGGGTCGAGGTGGTTCTCACCTCGACCTGAGTTGCCGCCCTGAGGGATGCGGGCGACGGGGAGGTTACCTGCTGCGGGCTACCAGTTATCGGGGCCCTTGTCGGTGAATGTCTGTGCCAGAAAGTCGATGAAGGCGCGCACCTTGGGCTGCGTGAAGCGGCCCGGCGGATAGACCGCGTAAATTCCAAGCGTTTCCATCGGCAAACCCGGCATTGCCTCTTGCACGAGGCCTTGTTTCATTGCGTCGGCGTAAAGGAAGCTGGGCAGATAGGCGATGCCAAGGCCCGCGATTGCCGCGTGCAAAAGGCTTTGGCCGTCGTTCACCGTAAGCCACCCTGCCGAGCGCACCTGCCGCCGCTCGCCCGAGGGCGCGGTGATTTTCCAGACGTTACCCGCGGCCTGATTGGAATAGTGCAGAAGCTTGTGTCCGTTCAGATCGTCGATCTTTTGTGGGTGGCCAAATTTCTTGAAATACGACGGCGCACCGATCATCCGCTTGGCCGTGTCGGTCAGTTTGCGGGCGCGAAGGGTGCTGTCTTCCAGCTCACCCACCCGGATCGCCATGTCGAAGCCTTCGGAAATCAGCTCCACATAGCGGTTGTTGAGCACCATGTTCACAGTGATGTCGGGGAATTCCTGCAGGAAATTGCCGAGCACCGGCGAAAGCAGGTTGACGCCGAAATCGGTGGCGACCGAAATCCGCAATAGACCCGAGGGTGCAATTTGCATCGACGTGACAAGCGCATCCGCCTCGCCTGCATCATTGAGCACGCGGCGGGCGCGGTCGTAATAGGCAAGCCCGATTTCGGTGGGGCTGACGCGGCGGGTGGTGCGGTTGAGAAGGCGCGCGCCAAGCCGCGCCTCAAGCGCCGAGACGTGTTTGGAGACGGCAGACTTGGAAATGCCCATCTTCTTGGCAGCGTCGGTGAACCCCCCTTGGTCCACCACGGTGGCGAAGGCTTCCATTTCGGTCAGACGGTCCATTGTACACCCATGCTTCACAATACTCGCTTGCATCGGGTATCGCGGCCAATTCGGGCGCAAATGGGGCTTGGGCGGGACAATGGCGGGGAATTTGCAGTGTTGGCCTGCGGCGCGAAACGATTGACCGGGTCGGGGGGGCGCCCCCCGGCGCTGTTCCAAATTGACGAAACCAGGGCCCTGACGCGGCGTTGCAGGTGACAATCGCGCAGCGGGGCGGCAGGTTGGTGCCGGTCAGGGAGGACGCCATGAACCGCTATCCGCAAATGCTTGCGCCGCTCGATCTGGGCCACGTGGTGCTGAAGAACCGGCTGCTGATGGGCAGCATGCACACCGGGCTTGAGGAAACCGGCGACTGGAATCGGGTGGCCGAGTTCTATGCCGCCCGCGCGCGCGGCGGGGTGGCGCTGATGGTGACCGGTGGCATGGCACCCAACCGCGAAGGCGGGGTGTTTCCGGGTGCCGCGGGGCTTTTTACGGCGGCAGACATCGCCAACCACCGCACCGTGACCGACCGGGTGCACGGCGCGGGCGGGCGGATTGCCATGCAGATCTTGCACGCGGGGCGCTATGCCTATGGGCCGGACTGTGTTTCGGCAAGCGCGGTCAAGTCGCCAATTTCCCCCTTCGCACCGCGCGCGCTGGATGAGGCGGGGATTGAGAAGCAGATCGCCGACATCGTCACCGCCGCCGCCCGCGCCCGCGAGGCAGGCTATGACGGGGTCGAGGTGATGGGGTCGGAAGGCTACTTCCTCAACCAGTTTCTGGTGCGCCATGTGAACCGGCGCGACGACCGCTGGGGCGGAGCTTACGAAAACCGCATGCGGTTGCCGGTTGAGGTGGTGCGCCGGGTACGTGCGGCGGTGGGGCGCGATTTCATTGTGATCTACCGAATCAGTCTGATCGACCTTGTTCCCGATGGCTCGACCTGGTCCGAGGTGGTGCAATTGGCGAAGGCTGTCGAAGGCGCGGGGGCGAGCATTCTCAACACCGGCATCGGTTGGCACGAGGCGCGCATACCCACCATTGCCACCTCGGTGCCGCGCGCGGCCTTCACCTGGCTCACGGCGCGGTTGCGCCCCGAAGTGAGCATTCCGGTGGTCGCCTCGAACCGGATCAACACGCCCGAGCTGGCCGAGGCGATTCTGGCCGGCGGGCAGGCCGATTTGGTTTCGATGGCGCGCCCGTTTCTGGCCGACCCCGATTTTGTCGCCAAGTCGGCGGCAGGGCGGGGCGATGAAATTGCCCCCTGCATCGCCTGCAATCAGGCGTGCCTTGACCACACCTTTTCGGGGCGCATTTCCTCGTGCCTGGTGAACCCGCGCGCTGGGCACGAGACCGAATTGCCGGTGATCCCGGCAAAGACGCCCAAGACCGTCGCCGTGGTGGGGGCGGGGCCGGCGGGCATGGCGGCCGCCATTACCGCCGCCGGGCGCGGGCACCGTGTGACCCTGTTCGAGCGCGCGGCCGAGATTGGCGGGCAGCTGACGCTGGCGCGCGAGGTGCCGGGAAAAGAGGAGTTCCACGGGCTGATCCGCTGGTTTGCCACGATGATCGATCGGGCCGGGGTGGTGTTGCAGTTGGGCACCGAGGCCACGCCCGAGGTGCTCGCAGGGTTTGATGAGGTGATCCTTGCCACCGGTGTCAGCGCCCGCGACCCCGGCATTGCGACCGATCCCGGCGCGCATGTTCTAGGCTACGCCGAGGTGTTGCGGGGTGCGCCGGTTGGCGCGCGTGTGGCCATTGTGGGGGCGGGGGGCATTGGCTTTGACGTTGCCGAATACCTCACGCAAACGGGCGAAAGCGCAACGCAGCACCCGGCGGAGTGGATGCGGGAATGGGGCGTGGGCGACCCGGCCACCAGCGCCGGGGGGCTGGCGGAACCGATGCCCGAAGCCGCCGCGCGCTCGGTCACCCTGTTGCAGCGCAAACCCGAAAAGCCGGGGCGCAAGCTTGGCAAGACCACCGGCTGGATTCACCGCGCGCAGCTTGCGGCGCGGGGGGTAACCATGCTGGGCGGGGTGAACTATGAGCGCATTACGCCCGAGGGGCTGCACATCAGCTTTGGCACGGCGCGCGAAAACCCCACCCTGATCGCGGCCGACGCGGTGGTGCTTTGCGCTGGTCAGACCTCGAACCGCGCACTGGCCGAAACGCTGGGCCGCCCCTGCCACATCATCGGTGGTGCCGATCTGGCGGGCGAGCTTGATGCCAAACGCGCAATCGATCAGGGCACCCGGCTCGCACTTTCGCTCTAGTCTTCTTCATTGCCGAAATACCCCACGGGGGGCCGGGGGTGTGAAACCCCCGGCTTGCCGCCGGTTCAGCCGCCGCTTTCCACGCAGTGGCGCCGGAACGCACGTTTGAGCATATCCAGCTCGGCGCGCAGAAGGTCGATCTCGGTGCGCAGATCATTTTCCAGTGGCACCCCGGAAATGATGCTGAAATGTGCCAGCACCTCGCCGCTCGGTGCGTCGGCCAGAAGAAAGGTCTGCACCCCGTCATTGAGCACCTCTACCGGAATCGGCAGGCTCAGACGCCAGCGCCCGGCGCCATCGGGTTTGGCCTCAAGCCCCGGCAGCTTGCGTTCAAGGTGCGTGACTTCAAGCCCGGTGGCATCGGGCCCGACCAGAACCGCCTCCCAGCGACCCGCGCGGATGCGCTGCATTTCCAGCGAATAGCTCATGGCTCTCCCTATAGTTCGGCGCGCGGGCGGCGCGACAGGGTCAGATCGCGGATCACGATCTGGTTCATCTCCGGCCCCTCGAAAATCAAGTCGATCCAGGCTTTTTCCACCCGCTTTTCGTTGATCTTGGTATAGGCGAGGTCGAAGTCGACCCAGACATCATCCTGCCCCAGCGGCAGTTCGCGCACCACCTGTTCGGTGTTCGGGCCGTGGCGCACGTTGAGCCGCGCAAAGATTTCCAGCGGCCTTTCAACCTCGACCTTGCAGTCGAGCCGGATCAGATGATTGAGCCGCAGGCCCTGCACCGCATCGGGTGGCAGGTCGAGCACCAGCGACAGAAACGAGCCGTCAAACCTGAAAACGTCCATCCGAAGCCCGTAGGGCGCGAGGTCGGTTTCGCGGCGGTTGCGGATCTGTCGTGCGGTCAATTCGCTGACCGGGCAATCGTGAAACACCGTGGCTTCGCTGCCCAACATAGCTCGGCTGAGCAGGCCGGAATGCCCGGCGGGCACCACCGGGCCGTGCCAAAGCTCGGGCCGCCATGCCCAATCGGTGCCCATCGGGCGGCGAATTGCGTCGGTGCCGATCAGCGGCAGGGTCAGCCGAGCGTCGGCCACATGCAGCACCCGGTCAATCTCGCGGCGCAACTGCATGGCATCGTCGCGCACCGCGCGCAGCAGGCCAAGCCGCATGCGGTCGGCCAGCCGGGCGGCGCGGTGCCAGTGCGCCAGCGCACGGCGGATCAGAATTCGGTCGAGAAAGGTTTCGCGTTTGAGGTTCATGGCAGCCAGATGATCGCGCAATCGTTACGCCAGCGGAAACAGTTAACCTAAATCGTTGCAATTCGGCAAACAACGCAAGTGGGAAATTTGCCCCGTCTCGCGCCCCGGGCGCGGCAACCTGATGTCAGCCAGCCGCTTCGCCCCCGTTTGCCGCGCGCAACGCGGCGGAAAAGTCGCTGGCGAGCATGCGCATGGTGGTGCTGTTCAGCGGTTCTGATGCCAGCCCCAGCACCGAAAGCAAGACAATGCGCCCGCGTGTCTGCATCAGTGCGCGCCAGCTGCGCGCTTGCACGCGGTTGGCGCCCAGTGGCGCGGTGTCGGTCAACTCGATCAGCAACACATCGCCCGCGACTTTCGTTTGGACGACCTTTACCGTCGCCGCGTTGCCGCTGCGCGACAGCGCGGCGCGCCCGGCTTCGGAGCGGAAATAGGTTTCCAGTTGCTTGAACGAGCGCGAGAGTGGCGCAGCGCCAGACGCGGCGGGCGTGACCGAGGCGGTCAGCACGGCCTTGGCCGCCGGGCGTTCGGCATCGGTGCTGCGCGATAGCGAAGCGCAGCTGCCCAGCAGCACAAACGCATCGGCGCCCTGCTCGTGGCTTTGCGCCTGATCGACACAAAAGCCGCTCGGGCCGACAATGACCGGCCCACCCGAAGACAGCGCCATGCTGGTGGGCGCATCGCTGCCGCCGAACGGCAGTACGCAACCAGCGCTGGCGAGGCATGCCGCCAGCGCCAGCGCCAGCGGTGTTCTACTGGTCCATGTAGACATGCGTCTCGGCCTTGGCGCCGGGGTGGGTGACAGCACCGTAGCGGGTGGGGCCAACAAGACGCGCGTATTTCCAGAGCGCGCCCGAGGCGTAGTCGGTGGCACGCGGGCCTTTCCAGAGCGCCTTGCGGGCGGAAAGCTCGGCGTCAGTTAGCGCCACCGAAATCTCGCCCTTGATGGCGTCGATGGTAATGATGTCGCCGTCGCGCAACAGGGCAATCGGGCCGCCATGCGCCGCCTCTGGGCCGACATGGCCGACACAGAAACCGCGCGTTGCGCCCGAGAAACGGCCATCGGTGATCAGCGCCACCTTCTTGCCCATGCCCTGACCGGAAAGTGCCGCCGTGGTGGCCAGCATTTCGCGCATGCCGGGGCCGCCTGCCGGGCCTTCGTTGCGGATCACCAGCACGTCGCCCTCACGGTAGCTGCGCGCTTGTACCGCCTCGAATGCCTCTTCTTCGCATTCGAACACCCGCGCCGGACCGGTGAAGACCTGATGCTCGGGCGCCATGCCCGCCACCTTCACGATTGCGCCTTCGGGGGCGATGTTGCCTTTCAGCCCCACCACGCCGCCGGTCTGGGTGATCGGGGCGGCGACCGGGTGGATCACCTTGCCATCGGGCTCACCCTGGATCATTTCCAGTTCCTCGCCCATGGTCTTGCCGCTTGCGGTGATGCAGTCGAGGTGCAGCAAGCCCGCCTTGGCAAGCTCTTTCAGCACCACCGGCACGCCGCCCGCCTCATAGAGGTCTTTCGCCACATATTCGCCGCCGGGGCGCAAGTTGACGAAATAGGGCGTGTCGTGGAAGATGTCGCAGACATCGAAGAGGTCAAAGTCGATGCCCGCCTCATGCGCGATGGCGGGCAGGTGCAGGCCTGCGTTGGTGGACCCACCCGTGCAGGCCACCACGCGGGCCGCGTTTTCCAGCGCCTTGCGGGTAACGATGTCGCGGGCGCGAATATTTTTCTCGATCAGATGCATGACCGCCACGCCCGAGGCATCGCCATACTGGTCGCGGCTCTCGTAGGGTGCCGGGGCGCCGGAGGAGTTGAGGAGCGCAAGCCCGATCGCTTCGGAAACGCAGGCCATGGTGTTGGCGGTGTATTGGCCGCCGCAGGCGCCAGCCGAAGGGCAGGCGAGCTTTTCCAGAATCGCAAGCTCGGCGTCGGACATGTTGCCAGCCTGATGCTGGCCGACCGCCTCGAACACATCCTGCACCACGATATCGCGGCCATTGAGGCGGCCGGGCAGGATCGAGCCACCGTAGATGAACACCGAAGGCACGTTGAGCCGCACCATCGCCATCATCATGCCCGGCAGCGACTTGTCGCAGCCCGCAAGGCCCACCAGCGCATCATAGCAATGCCCGCGCATCGTCAACTCAACCGAGTCGGCGATGACATCGCGGCTGGCAAGCGAGCTGCGCATGCCCTCGTGCCCCATCGCAATGCCATCGGTCACGGTAATGGTGGTGAATTCGCGCGGGGTGCCGCCGCCCTTCTTGACACCCATCTTCACCGACTGCGCCTGGCGGTTAAGCGCAATGTTGCACGGCGCCGCCTCGTTCCAGCAGGTGGCAACGCCGACCCAGGGCTGGTGAATTTCTTCCTCGGTAATGCCCATGGCGTAGAAATAGCTGCGGTGCGGCGCGCGCGAAGGGCCTTCGGTGACATGGCGCGAGGGCAGCTTGGATTTGTCGAAACGGGTGTTTTTCATGGGCATCCTCCCGGAAATGGTTGGTCAACGGCAATAAAGCGCCGATGCGGGCAGGGCAAGGCGCAGTCTGGCGGCATGGATGAGGGCATCGGCAAAACCCGCGTGCAGCGCGACGAGATGGACCCGGCGCGGGGGCAGGCTTTGGCCGCCGTGCTGGGGCATGAGTTCGATCCCACCGCGCCGCTGCCGCCCTTTGCGCATCAGGTGTATTTCTGGGAGGCGCTGCCCGCTGGCGCACTGGGGCGCGACGGGCACCCGGCGCGGGGCGGGTTCATACCAGACCTCGGGCTGCCACGGCGGATGTGGGCAGGGGGGCGGCTGGAGTTTCACGCGCCGCTTTACGCCGTGCGGGAGGCGAAAAAGACTACGGTGATCGAGGCGGTTACGCGTAAAGAGGGGCGCACCGGGCCGTTGGGGTTCGTGACGCTGCGGCACGAGATTGTGCAGGGCGGCACGCTTTGCGTGACCGAGTGGCAGGATCTGGTTTACCGCGAAGACCCCGCGCCGGGGCTGGTGGTGCCGCCAGCGCCGCGCGCACCCGAAGGCAGCGAGGTGCTGCGGCGGCGGTTCAGCACGGTCGAACTGTTCCGCTATTCGGCTCTTACCTTCAACGGCCACCGGATTCACTACGACCGCGATTATGCGCGCGAGGTCGAGGGCTATGGCGGGCTGGTGGTGCACGGGCCGCTCTTGGCGCAATGGCTGATGCTGATCGCGGCAGAGGCGGCGGGGGGCCTGAAGGCGTTTTCGTTCCGGGGCATTTCGGCGGCACTTGACGGTGAAGAGCTGCGGTTTTGCCGCGCGGGGCGGCGGCTTTGGGTGGCGGGCCCGGATGGGCGGCTGTGTATGAGCGCCGAGGCGGCGTGAGGGGGCCTTCCGCCCCCTCTGGCGCGGTGCCCGCGCCATTCACCCCCCGAGGGTATTTGGACAATGAAGAAACCGGGGGGCGCTGGACTTGGGCGGCCGGGGGGACTATCTCGGGGCGGTCATGGCTGAAAAATCTGATCCCAATTCCAAGACCATTGCCGAAAACCGCCGGGCGCGGTTCGATTATGCCATCGAGAGCGATCTTGAGGCAGGGATCATTCTGACCGGGTCGGAAGTGAAATCGCTGCGGATCGGGCAGAGCAACATCGCCGAAAGCTATGCCAGCGTCGAGGGCGGCGAGTTGTGGCTGATCAACAGCTATATTGCGCCGTACATGCAGGCCGGGGTGTTCGGGCACGAACCGCGGCGGCGGCGCAAGCTGCTGGTGTCAAAGCGCGAGCTTTCGCGGCTGTGGAATGCGGTTGGGCGCGAGGGCATGACGATCGTGCCGATCGTGATGTATTTCAATGCGCGCGGCCGGGTCAAGCTGAAGATCGGCATCGCCAAGGGCAAGAAGCTGGCCGACAAACGCCAGACCGAGGCCAAGCGCGACTGGGACCGCCAGAAGGCGCGGATCATGAAGCAGAACCACTGATCGGAAGATGCCCGGTTGCCGCCGCCCGAACGGTCAGGTTACTGGCGGGCGCGGTTGCAGCGGCGGGGTGATGCCTTCGGGCAGCGGGCATGTGTAGGGGGTCGCTGCCAGCCGCGCGCGGTGTTCTTTCTGCGCCTCGGCCAGAAGGCCCGGTGCGGTCAGCAGTTTTTCGGCGCAGCGCGCCATCGCCTTGGCGGCATGCACGAGGCCCTTGTGCGCGGCGGGCGATTTGCCCTGCGCGGTGATCTGCCAGCTATGCCCCGGCGTGCCGATCGCGTGGGTGGCCACCAGCGCCTGCACCAGCGGCACCTTCCAGCTGACATCGGCGACGTCGGTTGACCCGATCAGCACCTCGCCGCGCGGGTAGAGCGGCACCACATAATCGCAAAGCGGTTCATCGCGCCGGGGCTGCATCGCCACCACCTTGTAGGGGGTAGCGATTTCCTCGGGCGTGAGGGTGGCCTGAATGGCGCGGGCGTAGGCGCGGTCGGCATCATCAAACTGCACACCGCCAAGCTCATCGAGCGCGGCCTGCATTGTCGCCTCCATCACCCGGTTGCCGAGCATGTTGGAAACCGCCGAAACGACCTGCGCCGCAACCTCGGTGCCGGTCATCAGCGCCGCGCCACGCGCCACGTTTTTTACTCGCTCGACGATCGCCAGCATGTCGTGCAACTGCATGGCGCGCACCAGATGGCGGACGCGGGCACGGCCCTGCACCACGTTCGGGGCGCTGCCTCCGGCATCGAGGTAGGCGTAGTGCATGCGGGCATCTTGCGGCACATGTTCGCGCAGGTAATTGACGCCGACCGACATCAGTTCGACCGCGTCGAGCGCCGAGCGGCCAAGATGCGGGCTCATGGCGGCGTGGCTGGTGCGGCCGGTGAAGGTGAAATCGAGGCGCATGTTGGCAAGGCTGAGCGCGTCATCGACGCGGGTGATCGGGTTCGGGTGCCAGGTGATCGCGGCATCGACCCCGTCAAAGGCGCCATCGCGCACCAGAAAGGTTTTTGCGGCCCCCCCTTCTTCCGCCGGGCAGCCGTAATAGCGAACGCGGCCGGGGGTGCCGGTGGCAGCCAGCCAATCCTTGAGCGCGCAGGTGGCAAGAAGGGCGGCGGAACCCAGCAGGTTATGCCCGCAGCCGTGGCCGTTACCGCCCTTTTCCAGCTCGCGCGGTTCGGCCAGCCCGGCAACCTGGCTGAGGCCCGGCAACGCGTCATATTCGCCCAATATCGCAATCAGCGGCCCGCCGGCGCCCGCCTCGCCCATCACCGCCGTGGGTATACCGGCGAGGTTTTCGGTAACGCGAAAGCCCTTGGCGTGCAGCATTGCGGTATGTTCCGCGCAGGAGGCGTATTCGGCGTAAAGCGTTTCCGGTGTGCCCCAGACCCGGTCGGAAAGTTCGATCAGGTCGGGTGCGTGGGCCTCGACCGCATCCCAGATTGCTTTGCTGTTGCGCATTTTTGCCCTTGCCTTTGCCATGGTTCGCGGCCGAACAAAGCCTGCCGTGCAGCAAAGCGCAACTGCCAAACGGGCAAGGCCACCCTTGCCTCACCGGGCCCCGGCGCGTAAGTCTGGCCGCGCAAAGTGGAGGTACGGCATGGCCATTGATGATCCCAAAACGCTGGTGTCGACCGACTGGCTGGAGACGCATCTGATAGACCCCGACCTGCGGGTACTGGATGCAAGCTGGTTCATGCCCGACAGTGGTCGCAACGCACGGGCCGAATACGAGGCGGCGCATGTTCCGGGGGCACGGTTTTTCGATATTGACGATATTGCCGATACCCGGTCAACGCTGCCGCACATGGCACCGCCAGCAGAAATGTTCATCAGCCGGATGCGGGCGATGGGCATTGGCGACGGGCATCAGGTGGTGGTTTACGACCAGTCCGGCATCTTTTCGGCACCGCGGGTGTGGTGGAACTTTCGCCTGATGGGCAAGCATGACGTGGCTGTGCTTGACGGCGGCTTTCCGAAATGGCTGGCCGAGGGTCGCCCGGTTGAGGACATGCCGCCGATCTTGCGCGACCGGCACATTACCGTGCAGCGCCACGCCGATCTGGTGAAAGATGTCACACAGGTGGCTGCCGCCTCGAAGTTGGGCGATCAGGAGATTGTCGATGCGCGCTCGGCGGGGCGGTTTGCGGGGGTGGAACCGGAGCCGCGGGCGGGGCTGCGGGGCGGGCATATACCGGGGTCGAAGAACCTGCCGTTCACCGAATTGCTTGCCGCCGATGGCACCATGAAACCCGTTGAAGCCCTGCGCGCGGCGTTTGAGGCGGCGGGGGTGAACCTGCGCAAGCCGATCATCAGCAGTTGCGGGTCGGGTGTGACGGCGGCGGTGCTTGACCTTGCGCTGGAGTTGATCGGGCACCACAACCATGCCGTTTACGATGGCTCGTGGTCGGAATGGGGCATGTATAATGATCTGCGGGTGGCCACCGCGAAACCGGAAAAGGGCGCATGATGCTGCACAATCTCAAACCGCAAGCTGCCGACAAGATACTGGCGCTGATGGGGATGCTGAAGGCCGACCCGCGGCCCGGCAAGATCGACCTTGGCGTGGGCGTTTACAAGGATGCGAACGGCCTGACACCGGTGATGCGCGCGGTGAAGGCCGCGGAGCGGCGGCTGTGGGAAAGCGAGACCACCAAGACCTATACGGCGCTGGCGGGCGAACCTGCCTATCACGCGGCGATGGCCGAGTTGATATTGGGCTTTGGCTACCCCGAGGCGCGGGTGGCGGCGTTGGCCACGGTAGGTGGCACCGGCGCGGTGCGGCAGGCGCTGGAGCTGATCCGCATGGCAGCGCCCGATGCCACGGTCTGGGTGTCTGACCCTACCTGGCCGAACCACCTCACGATCTTGAGCTATCTTGGCATCAAGACGCGGCTCTACCGCTATTTTGACGGCGAAACCCGCGGCGTCGATTTTGCCGGCATGATGGCCGACCTTGCGCAGGCGAGCGCGGGCGATGTGGTGTTGCTGCATGGCTGCTGCCACAACCCGACCGGCGCCAACCTGACGATGCCGGAGTGGGCAGAGGTGGCGAATCTGCTGGAGCGCACCGGCGCGCTGCCTTTGGTGGACCTTGCCTATCAGGGTTTTGGCGACGGGCTGGATGATGATGCGGCGGGCACTCGCCTGCTGGCGGCGCGGCTGCCGCAGGTGCTGATTGCGGCCTCGTGCAGCAAGAACTTCGGCATCTATCGCGAACGCACCGGCATTTTGCTGGCGCTGGCGCCCGAAGGCGCGACGCGCGATCTGGTGCAGGGCAATTTCGCCTATCTCAACCGGCAGAACTATTCGTTCGCGCCCGACCACGGATCGCGGCTGGTTACGATGATTCTGACCGACGCGGGCCTGCGCGCCGACTGGCAGGCGGAACTGGAAGATGTGCGGCGGGGCATGCTGGCGCTGCGCGAACAATTGGCGGATGAGTTGCGGCGGCTTGCAGGCTCAGACCGGTTCGGCTTTCTGGCGCAGCATCGGGGCATGTTCTCGCGGCTCGGGGCCAGCCCCGAACAGGTGGAAAAGATGCGGGTCGAAAACGCGATCTATATGGTGGGCGACAGCCGGTTGAACATCGCCGGGCTGAACGCCGAGACGGTGCCGGTTCTGGCAAAGGCGATCATCGCGGCGGGGGTCTGAGCCTGCAAGGGCGCGTGCCAATGGAAAAAGGCAGGGCCTGCGCCCTGCCTTTCCCGCCGCCATGCCAAGGGGATCAGGCGTGGTAGGCGCTTTCACCATGGGTCGTCAGGTCAAGGCCCTGCCGCTCGTCGTCGCTGGAAACCCGCAAACCAAGCACCATGTCCACCAGCTTGAACAACACCACCGACACCACGCCGCACCACAAGATCGTTACCCCGACCGCCTGCGCCTGAACAAGCACTTGACCCGCGATCGAGAAATCTTCGGCCCCGGTGCCACCCAGCGACGGTGCGGTGAACACGCCGGTGCCAATGGCGCCGGTGATGCCGCCGATGCCGTGAATGCCGAACACATCAAGACTGTCGTCATAGCCGAGCTTGTTCTTCACCACCGCTACGAAGTAGTAGCACAGCGCCGAGGCAATGGCGCCAAGCGCGATTGCACCCACCGGGCCGACCGAGCCCGCCGCAGGGGTTACGGCCACCAGACCGGCCACAAGCCCCGAGGCAGCGCCCAGCATGCTGGCCTTGCCGCGCAGCAGCGCCTCAATTCCGGTCCAGGCCAGAATGGCGCCTGCGGTGGCGGTGAAGGTGTTGATCATCGCCAGCCCGGCGCCGCCGTTTGCCTCGAGGTTCGAGCCAGCGTTGAAGCCGAACCAACCGACCCAGAGGATGCCGGCGCCGACCAGTGTCAGCGTCATCGAATGCGGGGCCATCATGTCTTTGCCAAGCCCGATCCGCTTGCCGATCATCACCGCGCCGATCAGCGCCGCGACGCCCGCGTTGATATGCACCACGGTGCCGCCCGCAAAATCGAGCGCGCCCCAGTTGAAAATCAGCCCGGCGCCATCCCAGACCATGTGCGCGATCGGGAAGTAAACCAGCGTCACCCAGAGCGTGGTGAACAGCAGCACCGCCGAAAACTTGGCGCGTTCCGCGAACGACCCGATGATCAGCGCGCAGGTAATGGCTGCGAAGGTCATCTGAAAGGCGATAAAGATGAACTCGGGGATCACCACACCCTCGGTGAAGGTGGCAGACATGCTGTCCATCGTCACGCCCGCAAGAAACAGCTTGCCGGTGCCGCCCCAATAGGGGCTGGTGCCGCCGCCGAAAGCAAAGGAATAGCCCCAGAGCACCCAGATCACCATCACCAGAGCGGTGATCATTGTGGTCTGCATCAGCACCGAAAGCATGTTCTTGCTGCGCACGAGGCCGCCGTAAAACAGCGCCAGCCCCGGCACGATCATGAACAGCACCAGCAGGGTCGAGGTCATCATCCAGGCGACATCGCCCTTGTCCATGACATCGGCGGCCACTTCGGTTACCGCTTCAACCACCGCCTCGGCGGCGGGTGCCGCGTCTTGTGCGAAGGCGGGCAGGGCCAGTGCCGCAAAAGCGGCGGCGGCAAGGCCCGGGAGTTTTGCAAGTTTCGTCATTTCTCTCATGTCCCCTGTTGCGGCCGCCCTCAAAGCGCCTCGTCATTCACATCGCCGGTGCGCACGCGAACTGCTTGCGCCACGTCCAGCACGAAAATCTTGCCGTCACCGATTTTCTGGGTGCGCGCGGTGCGGGCGATGGTTTCCACCACCTCGTCGGCCAGCCCGTCTGGCACCACGATTTCAAGCTTGATCTTTGGCACGAAGTTCACGGCATATTCGGCGCCGCGGTAAATCTCGGTATGTCCCGACTGCGCACCAAAACCCTTGATCTCGGACACCATCATGCCGCGCACGCCGATCGCGGTGAGCGCCTCGCGCACCTCGTCGAGCTTGAACGGCTTGATTGCTGCAATGATGAGTTTCACGTCGTCATTCCTTCTTCTGTCAGCCCCGATGCCACCGCATTGGGCACCGCATGGCGCCAAGAGGGCGTGATTTGCAGATGCAGCACAAGATTTGCGGCGGGTGCGAACAGGGGGGAATCCGAACGAAATGCACAAATTTTGCACAAATGCCAGGCGACGCCTAATTATTCATCTGTTGCAAAAGCGAATCACGCCGCAAAGCTGCTCCACATCGGCGGCGCGGGCATGTAAGCTGGCGGCAAGAAACGGGCAGTGGTGCGGGTAACAGATGGCACAAAAGGGCGGCAGGCGGCCCCTGGTTGCAGACAGACGATATCTGGCGGCCAAGCCGCAGCCTGCAAAGGCTGTGTCGAAACCGGCTGCGCCCAAACGTGCCCGCGCACCCGCGCGCCGCCGCCACCGCAACCCGCTGGTGGCCGCCGTGGCGTGGCTTTGGCGTGGCATCTGGAAGGTGCTCTGGGGCGTAGGATGGCGGCTTGGGCTGATGGGCGCGCTGATCCTTGCCGGGGCGGTGTTCTATTTCCAAAGCCAGCTACCGCAGCTTTCGGCGCTGCTTGACGGGCGCCAGCGCGGATCGGTCACGATGCTCGATCGTGACGGGCAGGTGTTTGCGTGGCGCGGCGAAACCTTTGGCGGCCAGATTTCGGCAACCGCAGTATCGCCGCATCTGAAAAACGCCATCATCGCCACCGAGGACAAGCGCTTTTACAGCCATTTCGGCATCAGCCCGCGCGGGATTGCCGGGGCGATCCGCATCAACCTTTCTGAGGGGCGCGGGCCGCTGGAGGGCAACGGCGGTTCCACCATCACGCAGCAGGTGGCCAAGCTTCTGTGCCTTGGTGTGCCCTATGACGCGGCGACGTGGAAGACCGAGGCCGAGTATGAGGCCGACTGCCGCAAGGGCAGTGTCTGGCGCAAGATCAAGGAGATTCCCTTCTCGCTGGCGATGGAGGTGAAATACACCAAAGACGAGATCCTCACCATCTACTTCAACCGGTCGTACCTTGGCGCGGGCGCGCGCGGATTCGAGGCGGCAAGCCAGCGCTATTTCGGCAAGTCGGCGGCCAATGTGACCCCGGCCGAAGCGGCGATGCTGGCGGGTCTCTTGAAGGCGCCATCGCGCTACGCCCCGACCGGCAACCTGCAACGCGCGCAGGACCGGGGCGCCCTGGTGCTGGGGTTGATGCACGATCAGGGCTATCTGACCGACGCCCAATACGCCGATGCCAAGGCCCACCCGGCACAGCTTTCACAAGCTGCGGCGGCGCGGGCGGGCGGCTTTTTTGCCGACTGGGTGATGGAATCTGGCCCATCGTTCCTGACCAATGAAACCACCGAAGACGTGATCATCTCGACCACCTTCGACCAGCGGCTTCAGACTGCCGCCGAGACCGCGCTGGCCGAGGTGTTTGATGCCAAGCTGCGCGAGGGCAGCGCGACGCAGGCGGCGATCGTGGTGATGTCGGCCGATGGCGCGGTGCGCGCGATGGTGGGTGGGCGCAAAACGCCGAATGCGGGCGATTTCAACCGCGCGACGCAAGCGCTGCGCCAGACCGGGTCAACCTTCAAGCCGTTCATCTACGCGGCCGCACTCGACATGGGCTACACCCCCGACAGCATCATTCTGGATGCGCCGCTGACCATCAACGTGCGCGGCTCTGGCCCGTGGTCACCGGAGAACTACGGCAAGGAATATTACGGCGAGGTGACGCTGACCACGGCTTTGGCGCGGTCGCTCAATACCGCCGCGGTCAGGCTTTCCGAGGCCGTGGGGCGTGACGCGGTGCGTGCGGTTGCCACCCAGTTTGGCTTTGCCTCGGCGCTGGCCGATGGGCCGGCGCTGGCGCTCGGGGTGTCCGAATCGACCCTGCTGGAAATGACCGGGGCTTATGCTGGCATTCTGAACGGCGGCACCTCGGTGCGCCCCTACGGGCTGATCGAGCTGCGCCTGCAAGCCGATGACGTGCCGCTGATCGGGCAGACGGGCGGCATGGGCGAGCGGGTGATTTCGCCGAAAGCGGCGGCCGAGCTGACATGGATGATGACGCAGGTGATCGAGCAGGGCAGCGGCGGGCGTGCGCGTCTGCCCGGCCGGGAAGTTGCGGGCAAGACCGGAACCACGCAATCGGCCCGCGATGCGTGGTTCATCGGCTTCACCGCCGATTATGTGGCGGGCGTCTGGATGGGGTATGACGACAACACCCCGCTGGCAGGCGTCACCGGTAGCGGCCTGCCTGCCGAAATCTGGCATGCGGTAATGGTGAAGGTGCAAGAGGGGCTGCCCGCGCGCCCACTGCCCACCGCGTCACCCGAAAGCTGGCGCGCGGCACCGCCTGCCCCTGCCGCGCAGGGCGGTGGCCAGACCGACGACCCGATCGGGCGGTTGCTGCGCGAGATCTTTGGCGGTTCGGGCAACTGAGCGCCTAGCCAAGCGCGCGCAGATCGGCAATCACCGCATCGATATTGCCACGGCGGCGGTCGAGCATGGCGCCGATCTCGGTGCGCTCGGCATTCAGCAAATCGACGCCTTCAATCACGATGTTGAAGAAAAGGTTCTTGCCGGTGGCGCCCGAGACATACCAGAGCAGCTCAAACGGCGCCTGCCCCTGCAGGTAAGCGACCGAGCGCACCTCGTAGAAGCTTTTCAGCGGGCGTGCGCCGGTGATCTCGATCCGCGCGCCGATGAATTCGCGAAAGCGCCGCCCGTATTTGTGCGAGAGGTAAAGACCGAATGCGCGGGTATAGGCGCTCATCTGCGATGCCGAAGCTTGACGTGCCGCGGCGCCAAGCGTGGTGCGCGCGATCGTGGTGACATCGGCATAGCGGGTGAAGATGCCCTCGAAATCGGTCAGCATCTGCGCCTCGGAGCGGCCCGAGTTGATGATTTCGTTCACGTCGGTCAGCGCGCGGTCAATCAGTGCGCGCGCACTGGCGTCATCAAGCGCCAACGCGCGCTGCGGCAGCAGGGCAAACGAAATGCCCGCCACGAGGGCGCCACCAAAACCACGGCGGGTGAGGGTGCTATTCGGCATAGGGGTCAAAGACATCTTCATCGCTTGTTGCTCCCAGCGCGAAGCGGCGGTTTTGCAGATAAAGCAACCGCGCCTGCGCATAACTGTCAGCGCTTTCCGAAAGCACTGCGCTCACCGTGCCGGCATAGCGCAGTTTTCCGGCGGTATTGCCGGTGACCCGGATCAGGCGCACTTTGTTATGCTGGTGCACTGTCAGCACCGCGCCCAGAGGGTCAATGAAAATATCGACCACCCGGCCCACCGCGTCGCGCTCGGTCGAAGGGCCGATGACCGGCAGCTCGATATAGGCGCCTTCGCCAACGCCCCAGACATAGAGGGTTTCGCCAAAATCGGTGTAATGCTCGGGCAGCCCGAACGAGGTGCCCGCCGCATCAAACAGCCCGCCCACCCCGAAGGTGGTGTTGACCACGAGCCGCAGCGTGTTCATCACCGCAGGCTCAAGCCGCCCTTGCAGCAACGAATTGAGAATCTTGTTGGGCAAGCCAAGGTTGCCGGCAAAGTTCGCCGCCACTTTCAGCACCGGCTCGGGCAGGCCGTCGCCACCGCCGACCGCGCCGGAAAGCGCATTGCTCATGGCCACGTTGAACGCATGGGTTTCGCGGTTTGCCGCCTCATACGGGTCATGAATGCCGCTGGGCATTTCGCGCGCACCGCATGCGGCAACCAGCGCCACCGCGATAAGCGGCGGGCAAATGCGCAGAAAAGATCGCAGGCGTGGCATGGCAGCCCCCAGTTCCTTGCGCAGACCGGCAGCAGTGGCGACCGCCGGGTGTATACGCTTTCGCAGTGTAACATATTCGGACGATAAATTCCCGCAGCAAGCGAAAAGTCGTTTCAGCGCGCACGGAACGGCCCGCATATTTCCACGAATCGGTGATGCTGGCGCAGCTACAGCCGCCGCAAAAGCTCGAGCGTCGGCCATGCATCAGCGGGAAGCCCAAGCCGGACCTGTTCCTTTTGCACCGCAGCGCGGGTCATTGCACCGAGGATGCCATCGACCTTACCGACGTCGTGCCCCCGCGCCAAAAGTTTCTGTTGCAGCGCCTTCATGTCTTCAAGGCTCAAAAGCGGGTCGGGCGTGCCGGGCTGATAAACAGGTGCCCCCAGCAGCCGGGTGGCGTAATAGGCGGCGGTGGTGACATAGGCAAAGCTCTGGTTCCATTCGAACAGCACGGAAAAGTTCGGGTAGGCCATGAAGGCCGGGCCCTTGCGCCCCATCGGCAGAAGCACCGAGCCTTTCAGTCCACGCGCCAGCGAGCCATCGCGCGCGGTCACGCCCATTTCCGCCCAATCGGTGGTGGAAAGCTGCGTTTCCAGCCCGGTCTTTGCCCAGTCGAGCGTCGGCGGAACCACGATTTCCTGCAACCAAGGTTCGCCCGCCCGCCAGCCCAGGCCCTTCAGCATCTTGGCGCCCGACAAGAGCGCATCGGCGGGCGAAGTGCGCAGGTTCACATGACCGTCGCCATCGCCATCAACCCCATTGCGCTCAATGTCGATCGGCAGCATCTGCACTTGTCCGATTTCGCCCGCCCAGGCGCCGACCCCGGCAATGTCGAAATCGCCCCGCGCATAAAGCCGCGCGGCCGCCAGGATCTGTGGCCGAAAAAGCTCTGGCCGGCGGCAATCATGCGCCAGCGTCACGAGTGCGTCGCGGGTGTTGTAATCGCCCTGAAATGCGCCGAAATCGGTCTCTAGCCCCCAGAACGCGGTCAGCACACCGCGCGAAACGCCGTAATCGGCCTCGGCGCGGTCAAAGATGGCGCGGTATTTCGCGAGGTTCGCGGCGCCCACCTGCATTCGGTTCTGGCTGACCAGAAGGCGCGAAAACTCGATGAAATCTTTGCGAAAGAAGCTTTGCGCCCGGTCGGCGCGCAGCACGCGGGGGTCTTGCACGACACCCGCCAGAAAGGCGTTGGTCTGCCGTGTTGTGAGCCCCTGCGCGCCGATTTCGGGTTTGAGCGCCGCGACAAAGGCCGAAAAGTCGCCGCCGCATTGGGCCTGGGCGGGGGCGGCAAGCAGCAGCAGGGCTAGGGCGGGGGGAAGCAAACGCATGGGAACCTCTTGATGCACAACCCGGCAAGACTAACAGCCATGGCCGATCTGGCAACCCGCCGCGCGTGGCCGCAATGGCACGGCTGCGCCGAATCTGCCCCCTGCGCCGGGGCGTAGCTTGATTTTTACAATTCGCAGCACATCCTCGGGCGGAACCACCCGTGGAGGCCTCTGATGGAAATGCCACCAAAAGAACTTCTGGCGGCGCTGCGCGATGCCGAGGCCAAGGCCCTGCGCCGCCGCTCGCGGTTGCGGGTTGAGGCGGGCGACCAAAGCTATCCGGTGTTGCGGCGCTGGAAGGGCGGGTTTGCGCTTGACGCCGCGCAGGTTTCGCAGTTGCGCGGCTTGGTCGAGTTGCACGACGGCAGCCGCCATCTGGCCACCTGCCTGATCATCGCGTCGGCGGTGGAGGCGGGTGAGCTGATCTGCGCCATCAAGCGTGAAACGGCCGTGCGCGACCGCGCCGCGCTTGATTTCGTGCGCGATGAGGCGGCGCCCGTGGGCTATCTGCCGCGCACTTGAGGCTATTGCAGGTCAGCGAATGCCGCTTGCAGCCGTGCCACCGCCTCGGCCACCACGCTGCGCGGGGTGGCGATGTTGAAACGCAGAAAGGTTTCGCCGCCCTTGCCGAAGCTCGGCCCATGATTGGCGGCGATCCGCGCGCCTTTTTCAACGCGGCGGGTAAATTCGCCCGCCTCCATGCCGGTGCCCGCGAAATCGACCCAGGCGAGGTAGGTTGCCTCCAGCGGCATCGAGCGCAGGCCGGAAATTGCGTTCACGCCCGCGTCGAACAGCCGCCGGTTGCCGTCGAGGTAACGGTTCAGCGCATCGACCCATTCGGCACCTTCGGGCGAATAGGCGGCAGTCGCCATCGCCATGCCGAAGGAATTGGGCGAAATGCCAAGCGCCGCCATCTTCGCGCCAAAACGGGCGCGCAGAGCGGGGTCGGCGATGATGACATTGCCGATATGCGCGCCGGCGATGTTGAAGGTCTTGGTCGTTGCGGTCAGCGTGACAAGGCGGCCCGCAGCCTCGGGGGCGGCATTGGCCATCACCATGTGCTGGTGCCCGGGCATCACCAGATCGTGGTGGATTTCGTCGGAGACCAGCAAAAGGTCGTGGCGGGCGCAAAAGTCGGCCACCCCGCGCAATTCCTCGACCGACCAGACCCGGCCACCGGGGTTGTGCGGCGAGCAAAGGATGAGCATTTTCTCGCTGCCGGTCATCTGCGCGTCCCAGGCGGCAAGATCCATTTCGTAGCGGCCATTCACCAGGGCGAGCGGGCATTCCACCACCCGCCGCCCGGCGGCTTTGATGACGCGGGCGAAGGCGTGGTAGACCGGGGTCATCAGCACCACCCCATCGCCGGGCGCGGTGAAGGCATCGACACAGATCGCGGTGCCGTTGACGAGGCCATGCGTGGTGAAAACCCAATCCTTTTCCACTGCCCAGCCGTGGCGCGCCTGCATCCACCAAGCGATTGCGGCGTGGTAGGCGGCATCATCGCCAAAGTAGCCGTAAATCCCGTGCGCGCACATCGCCTCAAGCGCGTTTTGCACCACCTGCGGCGGACGAAAATCCATGTCAGCCACCCACATCGAGATGCCGTCGGTGGCGGGCACGCCGTAAATCGGCTCCATCCCGTCCCATTTCACCGAATGGGTGCCGAATCGGTTGATGATTTCGTCGAAGTCGGGGGTCTGGCTCATCAGATGTTCCTTGCAGCGGCGGTTGCGCCATCGGGTTATAGCGGGCGCGGCGGCAGGGGCAAATGCCGATTGCGCCGCGCTGCCTGCCTTGCAAGGCCGCGCGGCTTCGCATAAATCAGCGCCCATGACGCTTCGCCCCATCCTTATTCACCCCGACCCGCGGCTGAAAAAGCTGTGCGAGCCCGTGGCCGAAATTGACCGCGAGTTGCGCAAGCTGGCCGATGACATGCTGGCCACTATGTACGAGGCGCCCGGCATCGGCCTTGCCGCGCCGCAGGTGGGGGTGCTGAAGCGGATGTTCGTGATGGATTGCATCAAAGACCATGCCGCCGCGTCGCAGCCGATGGTGCTGATCAACCCCGAAGTCACCTGGGTGTCCGAGGCCACGCGGACCTATGAAGAGGGCTGCCTTTCGGTGCCCGAGCAGTTTGCCGATGTCACCCGCCCGGCAGAGGTTCGGATGCGCTGGACGACGGTCGAGGGCAAAGTGGTTGAAGAGCAGTTCGACGGGCTTTGGGCCACTTGCGCGCAACACGAGTTTGACCATCTGAACGGCAAACTTTTCCTCGACTATCTCGGGGCGCTGAAACGTCAGATGATTACCCGCAAGATGGAAAAGCTGAAACGCGAGCGCGCGCGGGAAACGTTTTGAGCCTGCTCGCAATCCTCGAATGGCCCGACCCGCGACTTTCACAGCGCGCGGCGCCGGTGGGCGAGGTAACACCCGAATTACGTGCACTTGCCGCCGACATGCTCGAAACCATGTATGCAGCCCCGGGCCGTGGCCTTGCCGGGCCGCAGGTGGGCGCGATGCTGCGCATTTTCGTAATGGATGTGACCTGGAAAGAGGGGCGGCCCGACCCGCAGGTGGTGCTCAACCCGGAGATCGAGCCTTTGGGCGATGCGGTTTGCACCCGCGCCGAGGGGTGCCTTTCGCTGCCCGGCATTCTGACCGACATCACCCGCCCCGCGCGGGTGCTGATGCGCTGGCGCGATCTTGAGGGGGTGGCGCACGAGGCGGTGCTGGAAGATTTCGCCGCCGCCTGCGTGCAGCACGAGACCGACCATCTCGATGGCATCGTGACCCTGATGCGACTTGCGCCCGAGGCGCGGGCGGCAGCCGAGGCGGAGTATTACGGGTGAGCGTGCGCGCCTGCCTGCCCTATGGCGACCGCCGCCTGCATACCCCCGCCGCGCCAGTGGCAGAGATCACCGAAACGGTGCGCATGATCTGGGACGACATGATCGAGACGATGGAGGCGATGCCCGGCGTCGGCCTTGCCGCGCCCCAGATCGGCATTCTGTTGCAACTGGCGGTAGTTGATGCTTCTGAAAAGCGCGGTCAGGTGGTGCGGATGGCCAACCCCGAGGTGCTGCACGCCTCGGTGCAGATGCGCACGCATGACGAGGCGAGCCCGAACCTGCCCGGTGTTTCCGCGCCGATTGCGCGACCACGCGCGGTGACGGTTCGGTTTCTCAACGACGCGGGAGAGATGGAAGAGCGCGATTTCGTGGGCCTCTGGGCGGTGAGCGTGCAGCACCAGATCGACCATCTGAACGGCAAACTCTATGTGGACCGCCTGAGCCCCTTGCGCCGCAAGATGCTGGTGGCGCGGTCGGCGAAACTGGCGCGCGGGTAGCGCCTGCGGCGGGCGGGGCGGGGGGCGTTGCCCCCCTCGGCCCGTGCCGGGCCTCACCCCCCAGGATATTTGGACCAAGGCAGGCCGCAAGGCTTTAGCGGGGCCACAGCCCGAGCTATAGAGGCAGCGCGAGGAGGGGGGCGGCAATGAAGATCGTGTTCATGGGAACGCCCGAGTTTTCGGTGCCGGTGCTGGAGGCTTTGGCGGCGCGGCACGAGGTGGTGGCGGTTTACTGCCAGCCGCCGCGGCCTGCGGGGCGGGGCAAGGCCTTGCGACCTTCGCCGGTGCAGGTTCGCGCCGAGGCGCTGGGGCTGCCGGTGCGGCATCCGGCAAGCCTGAAAGGCGCGGCCGAGCAGGCGGAGTTTGCGGCCCTGGGCGCCGATGTGGCGGTGGTGGTGGCCTATGGGCTGATCTTGCCGCGCCCGGTGCTGGAGGCGCCGAGGTTCGGCTGCCTCAACATCCACGCATCACTGTTGCCGCGCTGGCGGGGGGCGGCACCGGTGCAGCGCGCGATCTGGGCGGGCGACGCCGAAACCGGCGTGTGCATCATGCAGATGGAGGCGGGGCTTGACACCGGGCCGGTGCTGCTGCGCGAGGCGTTGGCGATTGGCGCCAACGAGACAAGTGCCGAGTTGCACGATCGGCTTTCGGGCCTTGGCGCGCGGCTGATCGTGGCGGCGCTGGAGCGGTTGCCTGCGTTGGTGCCGGTGGCGCAGCACGCCGAGGGCGTGACCTATGCCGCCAAGATCGACAAGGCCGAGGCGCGGATCGACTGGGCGCGGCCCGCCGAAGAGATCGCGCGCCAGATCCGCGCGCTTTCGCCCTTTCCCGGCGCATGGTGTGATGTGGCGGGCGAGCGGGTGAAGATCTTGCGCGCGCGCCCCGTGGCGGGGGCAGGGGTGCCGGGTGCCGTGCTCGGGGAGTTTACGGTGGCCTGCGGGACGGGAGTGCTGGAAGTGCTTGAGGCGCAGCGCGAGGGCAAGCGGGCCATGGCCGCGGCCGAGGTGCTCAAGGGGCTGGTGCTGCCTGCAACGCTGGGCTGAGCGGGCTTGATAAATCGGCGTCTGCGCCCCCATATCTGATCCAGTTCCGAAGCGAGGCCGCGCCATGTCCATCATCGCCCTGATCATCATCGGTGCCGCCGCAGGGCTGATTGCCACCCGCATGATGCGGTTGCAGACCGATCTGTTTGCCACCATCGGGATCGGCGTTCTGGGGGCGCTGGTGGGTGGCCTTGTGTTGCGCATCCTTTTGACCATCACCGGCTGGATGGCGGGGTTCGTGGGGGCGGTGTTGGGGGCAATGGCGCTGATCTGGCTTTGGCGGACCTACGGGCCGAGGCGCTGAGGCGCGTCAGCGGGTTATCGCTTGGGCGCGTCAGCGGGTTATCGCTTGGGCGCGTCCGGGCGCGGCGGGCGCGCCTTGTAGTCGGGCAGCGACCAGCCAAAGGCGAGCCCGCCTGCGCGCATCGCAAAGGTCACAGCCGCGCAGGCCAGCAGGGCGGGTAGCCCTGGCCAGCCAAGGGCGCCCGAAATCAATGCCGCTGCGGCGCCACAAAAGGCGGCGGTCAGGTAGAACTCGCCCTTGCGCAGGATCAACGGCACCTCGTTGCACACGACATCACGCATCAGGCCGCCGAAAGCGCCGGTGGCAACCCCCATCACCAGCACCGTCACTGGGCCGAAACCCATGCCGATCGTTACCCCCACGCCCACCGGCACCGCCACCGCCAGCGCGCAGGCATCGAGCCACAAAAGCGCGCGGTAGCGGCTTTCAAGCAGGTGCGCGGTGAAGAACACCGCCACCGCCGCCAGCGCCGCAATCACGATGAAGGCGGGGCGTCCGACCCAGAACACCGGGTCGCGGCCCAAAAGCAGGTCGCGAAGGGTGCCGCCACCAACCGCCGTCAGGCAGGCGATGAAGACAAAGCCCACAAGGTCAAGCTGCGCCCGGCTGGCCACCAGCGCCCCGGTCAGCGCAAAGACCAGCACCGAGGCGTATTCGAGCGCTTCCAGTGGGGTCATTTCGCGCCCCCTTTGTGCGGTGCCATGCCGGTGCGGGCCAATTCATCGGCGCGCTCGTTTTCGGGGTGGCCGGCGTGGCCCTTGATCCATTTCCAGATCACCTTGTGGCGGGCCTGCGCGGCATCGAGCCGCTGCCACAGGTCGACATTCTTCACCGGTTTGCGGTCGGCGGTTTTCCAGCCATTGCGCTTCCAGCCTGCCATCCATGTGGTGATGCCGTTTTTCACATAGGCGCTGTCGGTGGTGATGGTAATTTCGCTGGCGCGCGAAAGCGCCTCAAGCGCTGCAATCGCCGCCATCAGTTCCATGCGGTTGTTGGTGGTCAGCGCCTCGCCACCCGAAAGCGCGCGCTCCTTCACCACCGCACCGCCCTCGTGCGCGCGCATCAGCACGCCCCAGCCCCCCGGCCCGGGGTTGCCGCTACAGGCGCCATCGGTCCATGCGTGAAGATCAGCCATGCTTCTTCATCGTCCCAATTTCCCCGGTCTTAACTGCGCAAAACCCGCGGCACCTTGAATTCCACATCCTCGCGCGCCGTTTCGACCAGTTCCAAAGTCACCGTGAAGCGGTCGCGGAAGGCCGCGATGACCTCATCGACCAGCACCTCGGGCGCGCTTGCCCCGGCGGTCACGCCCACCGCACCCGGTGCCCCCAGAGCGCGCCAGTCGATGTCGGCGGCGCTTTGCACCAGTTGCGCGTAGCCGCAGCCCGCCGCGCGCCCGACCTCGACCAGGCGGCGCGAGTTTGACGAGTTCGGTGCGCCTATCACCAAGAGCGCCGCGATCTTGGGCGCGATCTCGCGCACCGCCGCCTGGCGGTTGGTGGTGGCGTAGCAGATGTCTTCTTTCGCCGGGCCGACGATGGCGGGAAACCGCGCCTGAAGTGCTCCGATCACCGCCGCCGTATCATCCACCGAAAGCGTGGTCTGGGTGATATAGGCTAGCCGCGCCGCATCGCGCGGGGCAAGGCGCGCCACGTCGGCCACGGTTTCGACCAGCAGCACCTCGCCCTGCGGCAACTGGCCCATGGTGCCCAACACCTCGGGGTGGCCGGCGTGGCCGATCATCACCATCTGCAAGCCCTCATCGTGGTGGCGCGCCGCCTCGGCATGGACCTTGGAGACCAGCGGGCAGGTGGCATCGACAAAGGTCATGCCGCGCGCCGTCGCCGCCGCAGGCACTGATTTTGGCACCCCGTGCGCGGAAAAGATCACCGGACGGTCATCGGGGCATTCGTCGAGTTCCTCGACAAATACCGCCCCCTTGGCGCGCAGCCCTTCGACCACAAATCGGTTGTGCACGATCTCGTGGCGCACATAGACCGGCGCGCCCCATTTTTGCAGCGCCATTTCCACAATCTTCACGGCACGGTCCACGCCCGCGCAAAAGCCGCGCGGGGCAGCGAGGTAGAGGGTCAGCGAAGGCTTGGGCATTGGTGGGTCCGGGGTCTCGTGTTGGTGCCGCCCAGAGGTAAGGCGGCATGCGCGGCAGGTCCAGCCCTAACCGGAATAGCCCATCGCCTGCGCGGTCAGCCAGGCGAGTGCCACATAGCGGCCGGTCTTGGCGAATGCCACCAAGAGGCCAAACAGCCAGAGCGGGGTGCGCAACACGCCCGCAACCAATGTTGCCAGATCGCCCCCCGGCGCCCAGCTGAGCAACAGCACCCAGACGCCCCATCGCGCGAACCAGCGCTCGGCGCGGGCCATCTGCGTGGCAGAGGCGGGGAACCAGCGCCGATTGCGCCACCGGCTGGCACCGCGGCCCAGTGCATAGGTAATGAATGACCCCAGCGTGTTGCCCGCCCCGGCGACCAGCACCAATACCCAGACCTCGGCGGTATGCGAAAGCTGCATGCCAACGAACACCACCTCGGATTGCAGCGGAACAGGTGACGCCGCAAGCAGCGCCGATACGAACAATCCGACAAGGGCGGCGGCAGGTTCCATTCTGCCCAAATGGCAAAATGCAGAAGGGGGCGCAAGCGCCCCCCGTTTCCCGTTACACCTCGGATGGTGTATCGTCGTCAGGCCCGGCCCGTGGTTCGCGCGGGGGGCGGCCGATCACGTCGCGCAGGGCATCCAGCTCGATGAAATTGTCGGCCTGACGGCGCAGCTCGTCGGCGATCATCGGTGGCTGGCTGCGGATGGTCGAGACCACCGAAACCCGGCAGCCCTGACGTTGCAGGCTTTCCACCAGCGGGCGAAAATCGCCGTCGCCCGAAAACAGCACGACATGGTCAAGCCGCGGCGCCAGTTCCATCGCATCGACCGCAAGTTCGATGTCCATGTTGCCCTTGACCTTCCGGCGCCCCATGCTGTCGGTGTATTCCTTGGCGGGTTTGGTCACCATCGCGTAGCCGTTGTAGTTCAGCCAGTCGACCAGCGGGCGGATCGGCGAGTATTCCTCGTTCTCCAGCAGCGCGGTGTAGTAGAAGGCGCGCAACAGCTTGCCGCGACGCTCAAATTCCTGACGCAGCAGTTTGTAGTCGATGTCAAACCCAAGCGCCTTGGCGGCTGCGTAGAGGTTCGAGCCGTCGATGAACAGCGCAAGCCGTTCGTCCTTGTAAAACATTTTCTTCCCTTTTTGAATGCGGCCTGGTTCCAAACTGCGGGCCAATCGGTTTACTGGAAAACGGAACGCGGCAACCCTTGATACATTCAGATAACTGAAGAGATGGGTCGAATGGTATCTGTCGAAAAGGACAATAGCGCAATCTTGATCGCGCTTGGCGGCAACCTGCCTTGCGAGGCGGGGGATGTGGCGGGCACGCTGCGGGCGGCGCTGCAAATGCTGACGGCGCGGGGGATTGGGTTGGCGGCGGTGTCGCGGTTTTTTGCAACGCCCGCGCATCCTGCGGGGTCTGGCCCAGACTATGTCAACGCCTGTGCGCAGCTGACCTCGGATCTGCCGCCGCTGGCATTGCTGGCCGAACTGCATGCGATCGAGGCGGCGTTCGGGCGTACGCGCGCCAGCCGCTGGGCGGCGCGGGGGCTTGACCTTGATCTGCTCGCGGTGGGGCAAGCAGCGTTGCCCGACGAAACGACTGCGGCGGACTGGCGCGCGCTGCCGGCAAGCGAGCAAAAGCTGCGCACGCCTGACCGCCTGATCTTGCCGCATCCGCGCCTGCACGAGCGTGCCTTCGTGCTGATTCCGCTGGCCGACATTGCCCCCCGCTGGTGCCACCCCGGCACGCACAAAACAGTGGCCGAGATGCTCGCGGCGCTTCCCGAGGCTGAAAAAGCGGCGATTCATGCGCTTTAGCGCCATCCGCTACGGGAATCGGCGCTTGTCATCACACCTGCGACCGCCTAAATAGACGCTCCACCTCCCCAGTTCGACAATGGAGTTGCCGATGGCCCGCGTGACGGTTGAAGATTGCGTTGACAAAGTTCCGAACCGGTTCGAACTGGTCATGCTTGCTGCGCACCGCGCCCGCGAAATTCAGGCGGGTTCGCCGATTACCATTGACCGTGACAACGACAAGAATCCGGTCGTGGCGCTGCGCGAGATCGCCGATGAAACCCAGTCAGCCGAGGCGCTCAACGAGCGGCTTATTTCGTCGAACCAGACCCAGATCGAGGTTGACGAACCCGAGGAAGACCGCATGTCGCAGCTGATGACAGGCGAGATTGATCGGCCGCGCGACGATGAGATGGACGAGGCGCGGATGCTGCGGGCCCTGATGGAAGCGCAGGGTCGCGACTGACGCGGGGGAACGGCGGGCAGTCATGATCGACGTCGAAGACCTGATCGCGCTTGTCCGCAACTACAACCCGCGCACCGATGCCGATCTGATCCGGGCAGCCTACGATTACGGCCGCAAGATGCATGAGGGCCAGTTTCGCCACTCGGGCGAACCCTATTTCACGCATCCCGTGGCGGTGGCGGCGATTCTGACCGAACAGCGGCTGGATGACGCCACCATCATCACCGCGCTGCTGCACGATACGATCGAGGATACCCGCTCGACCTATTCCGATGTGGCCAAGCTGTTTGGCGCCGACATTGCCGAATTGGTCGATGGCGTCACCAAGCTTACCAACCTGCAACTGTCGTCGTCCGAAACCAAGCAGGCAGAGAACTTTCGCAAGCTGTTCATGGCGATGTCGAAAGACCTGCGGGTGATATTGGTCAAGTTGGCCGACCGGCTGCACAACATGCGCACCATCCGCAGCATGAGGCCCGAAAAGCAGGCCCAGAAAGCGCGCGAGACGATGGAGATTTTCGCGCCGCTGGCGGGCCGCATGGGCATGCAGTGGATGCGCGAGGAGTTGGAAGACCTTGCCTTCAAGGTGCTGAACCCCGAAGCGCGCAAGTCGATTATCCGGCGTTTCATCACGCTGCAAAAGGAAACCGGCGATGTGATACCGCGGATCACCTCTGATATGCGCGCCGAGCTGGAAAAAGCGCAAATCGAGGCCGACGTATTTGGCCGCGCCAAGCGACCCTATTCGATCTGGCGCAAGATGCAGGAAAAGCAGCTTTCGTTCTCGCGGTTGTCCGATATCTACGGTTTTCGCATCATCACCCGGACCGAGGCGGATTGCTACACGGTGCTTGGGCTGATCCATCGGCGCTGGCGCGCGGTGCCCGAGCGGTTCAAGGATTACATCAGCCAGCCCAAGTCGAACGGCTACCGCTCAATTCATACAACCGTTTCTGGGCGCGACGGCAAACGGGTCGAGGTGCAGATTCGTACCCGGCAGATGCACGAGGTTGCCGAGGCCGGGGTGGCTGCGCATTGGTCCTATCGCGATGGCGTGCTGGCGCAGAACCCGTTTGCGGTGGACCCGGCGAAATGGATTACCACGCTGGCCGAGGGTTTTGACGAAGGCGACCACGACGAGTTCATGGAGAACGTGAAGCTTGAGATGTACACCGACCAGGTGTTCTGCTTCACGCCAAAGGGCGATGTGGTCAAATTGCCCAAGGGCGCCACGCCGATCGACTACGCCTATGCCATTCACACCCGGATCGGCAATAGCTGCGTTGGGGCCAAGGTCGATGGCATCCGGGTGCCGCTGTGGTCGCGGCTGAAGAACGGGCAATCGGTTGAGATCATCATTGCCGAGGGCCAGCGCCCGCAGGCGACATGGCTTGACATTGTGGTGACGGGCCGCGCCAAGGGGGCGATCCGGCGTTCTTTGCGAGAAGCGGACCGTTCCCGCTTTGTCAAACTCGGCGCAGAACTTGCGCGGGTGGCGTTTGAGCATGTCGGCCGCAAGGTTTCGGACAAGGCGTTGCGCACTGCGGCGAAGACGCTTGGGCTGCCGGACGCTGATGAATTGCTGGCGCGGCTTGGCAGCGCCGAGTTGACCTCGCGCGAGGTCATCACCGCGATCTACCCCGAACTGGCCGCCCAACCCGCGGAAGAGGTTGACGCCCGCCGCCCGCTGGTCGGGCTTGGCGCTGACCAGACCTTCCGCCGCGCGGGCTGCTGCCAGCCGCTGCCGGGCGAGCGCATTGTCGGCATCACCTACCGAGGCGTCGGCGTTGTGATTCACACCATCGATTGCCCGGCACTGGCCGAACTTGAGGATCAGCCCGACCGCTGGGTTGACCTGCAATGGCAGGAAGGACGGCACGCACCGGTCTATTCGGCGCGTCTGGCGCTGACCATCGCCAACGGCGCGGGGGTGCTTGGCCATATCTGCAGCTTGATCGGCAGCCAGAAGGCGAATATCGCGGACCTGCACTTTGTTGACCGCAAACCCGATTTCTTTTCGCTCATCATAGAAGTCGAGTTGCGCGATGTCGAACATCTGCACGCGCTTCTGACCGCGCTCGAGGCCGAAAGCGACGTTGCGCAGATTGAACGGCACCGCGACATGGCGTGCAAGCCCTGACGGGCGGGAGGGATACGGCACCGTGGTTTTCAAGAGGCGTGACCGCAAAAGCGTCTGGCAGACCGCTCTGGGCTGGCTCTGGCCGCGCACCGGTTGGAAACGCGCCTTTTTCTATCTGCGCCACCGTGTCAGTCGGCTGCCCGATCCGCCGCATCGGATTGCACGCGGCGTGGCGGCGGGTGTATTTGTCTGCTTTACGCCATTTTTCGGGTTGCATTTCGCCGCCGCCGCGCTGCTGACCTACATCATGCGCGGCAACCTCATTGCGGCGCTGCTTGCCACATTCTTCGGCAACCCGGTGACCTTTCCGATCATTGCGGTGACCTCGAGCCAGCTTGGCCACTGGATGCTCGGCCGCCATTTCGGGGATCGGCAGGCGATGTCGATCATCAGCAACTTCATGGCCGCTGGGCACGATCTGAAGCACAATTTCATTGCGATCTTTACCGACGCGCACACCCAATGGGGGGCGCTTGCGCGGTTCTTTCAGGATGTGTTCCTGCCCTATTTGGTCGGAGGCATCATTCCCGGCGTCATTGCGGGCCTGTTGGCCTATTATCTGACGCTGCCGCTGATTTCGGCGTATCAGCACCGCCGCCGCCTGCGTATCAAGGACCGGCTCGACGCGCTGAAAGCCAAACTTGCCGCCAAGCGCGATGAGCGGCACGATCAGCAATAGGAACCCGTTTCCCTTGCCGTGACAGCGCGCTAATCTGGCAGCGCCTTTGGGAGCCTGAAGCATGACCGCCACCCACCGCCTGCGCCTTGGTGTCAACATCGACCACGTCGCCACCTTGCGCAACGCGCGTGGTAGCGCCTACCCCGACCCGCTGCGTGCCGCACTCTTGGCCGAAGCGGCGGGTGCCGACGGCATTACCGCGCATTTACGCGAAGACCGCCGCCATATTCGCGATGCTGATGTTGCCGCGTTGATGGCGGGGCTGTCGCGGCCGCTGAACTTTGAAATGGCGGCGACCCCCGAGATGCAGGACATCGCCTTGGCGCACCGCCCGCACGCGGTCTGCCTTGTGCCCGAGCGGCGCGAAGAGCGCACCACCGAAGGCGGCCTCGATGTGGCGGGCGACGAGGTGCGGCTGACCGCCTTCATCGCGCCTTTGAGAGCGGCGGGCATAAGAGTTTCGCTGTTCATCGGTCATGCGCCAGCGCAAATCGCCGCCGCCGCGCGATCGGGTGCAGCCGTGGTGGAACTGCACACGGGCGCCTATTGCGACCTGCACGCCGAAGGCCGGTTCGTCGAGCGCGATGCCGAACTTGTGGCGTTGCGACAGGGGGCCGAATTGGCATTCGGGCAAGGGCTTGAGGTGCACGCGGGTCACGGGCTGAACTTTGAAACCGTTGGCCCGGTCGCCGCAATCCCGCAGCTGCGCGAATTGAACATCGGTCATTTCCTGATCGGCGAGGCGGTGTTCATCGGGCTTGGTCCGGCGATTGCCGAAATGCGCCGCCGAATGGACGAGGCCCGCGCATGAGGCTTCGTCTTGCCGCTGCCGCACTTGCCCTCACCGCCGCTCAGGCGGCCGCGCAATCGGTCGCGGACTGCGACTGGCTCGCATCGGCATGGAATCTGGTCGAACCCTGGGAAACTCACAGCCGGACCTTTGCCAATGGCGCGGTGCGGCTGGCGCTGCTTGACGCGATTGAGCCGGGCGCGGTGCCGTTTCATCTGCTGCTGCTTTCGTCACCCTACGACGAGACGGGCGGGCGGATGTGCAAGGTGATTTCGGAACAACCGGGGATCGGCTTTGCCAACATTTTCTGGGATGATCTTGCCGCGGGCTACGACCCTGCGGTGGGGCTGAGAATCCACGTCCCGGTCGAGATCTGGATCGGCACCAACAATTCGGTGGTGCGTGGGCTGCGGTTGACGCTGAATCAGGCCACCGGCGCGGTTGGCGCCGAGATACTCAGCGGCAATGAGGGGCTGAAATGACGCGGTGGGGCGGCGCAGCTGTGCCCGGCCAGCACATGGGCCGCGCATGATCCTCGGCATCGGCACCGATCTGTGCAACATCGACCGCATCGCGGGGGTGCTGGCGCGCCACGGTGATCGCTTTCGAAACCGGGTCTTTACCCCGGTTGAGCAGGCCCGCGCCGAGCGCCGCGTCGATGTGGCGGGCACCTATGCCAAGCGCTGGGCGGCGAAAGAGGCCTGTTCCAAGGCGCTTGGCACCGGGCTGCGCATGGGCATTTCGTGGCGCGACATGGCGGTAAGCAACCTGCGCACTGGGCAGCCGGTAATGCACCTGACTGGCTGGGCCGCCGAGCGGCTGGCCACGATGACCCCGCCCGGCCACGCGGCAATCGTGCATGTGACACTGACCGACGACCACCCCTGGGCTCAAGCTTTCGTGGTGATCGAGGCGCGCGCGCTTGCTTGACTTGCCGCGACGCCCGGCGCAAAGGGGTGCGGGATTATCGAGCAGGAGCGGGCGCAAATGTCATCCAAGGCCTCTGAGGGCATTGTCGAAACGATCAAGACCGTGGTGTATGCGCTTCTGATCGCGGGGGTGTTCCGCACGCTGTTCTTTCAGCCATTCTGGATCCCCTCGGGCAGCATGAAGGATACGTTGCTTATCGGCGATTTCCTGTTCGTCAACAAGATGGCTTACGGCTATTCGCGCTATTCGTGCCCGTTTGCCCTATGCCCGATTTCGGGCCGCCTGTTTTCCTCCGAGCCCGAGCGCGGTGACGTAGCGGTGTTTCGCCACCCGACGCACGGCGATGATCTGATCAAGCGTGTCATCGGGCTGCCGGGCGATACCGTGCAGATGAAGGCCGGGGTGCTTTACATCAACGGCACTGCGGTGCCCTCGGTGCCCGATGGCGTTTTCACTGAGATCAAGGAACAGCAAGGCCCGCAGGGTCTGGTGCCGCTTTGTGCCAATGACCCGGTGGGCCGTGGCGCCACCTGTGAAAAGCCGCGCAGCATCGAAACTCTGCCCGGTGGCGTCAGCCACCCGGTGCTGAACATTTCGGAAAGTGCTGCTGGTGATAACACGGCGCTGTTCACGGTGCCCGCGGGCAACTACTTCTTCATGGGCGATAACCGCGACAATTCGGGCGACAGCCGCTTTCCCGCGTCCAGCGGCGGGCTGGGAATGGTTCCGGCCGAATACCTGATCGGCCGCGCCGACCGCATCATGTTTTCCTCGGCAGGCCGCTCGCTGTTCTACTTCTGGACCTGGCGGAGTGACCGCTTCTTCAAGGCAGTCGAGTGAAGCTTTCGGCCGAAATTTCCGCGTTCCAGGGCCGTCTCGGGCATCGCTTCGCCGACCCCGCGCTGTTAGTGCGGGCGCTGACCCATGCCTCGGTCGCCAGCCCCGCCAAGCTCGACAATCAGCGGCTGGAGTTTCTGGGCGACCGGGTGCTGGGGCTGGTGCTGGCCGAAACGCTGCTGACGGCCGATGCCGCCGCCACCGAAGGCCAGCTTGCGCCGCGCTTCAACGCGCTGGTGCGCAAGGAAACCTGCGCCGATGTTGCGCGCCAGATAGGGCTGGGCGATGTGCTGCGGCTTGGGCGAAGCGAAATGATGTCGGGCGGGCGGCGCAAAGAGGCGGTGCTGGGCGACGCGATGGAGGCGGTGATTGCCGCTGTCTACCTTGACGCGGGCCTGATCGCCGCGCGCGACATGGTGCGCCGCCTCTGGGGCGCGCGCGTGGCCGACGTGGCCGATGACGCGCGCGACGCCAAGACAAGTTTGCAGGAATGGGTGCAGGCGCGCGGCCTGCCGCCGCCCGACTATGTGGAAATCGCGCGCGATGGCCCCGACCACGCGCCGATCTTTACCATCGAGGTGCGGCTGGCCTCGGGCGAGGTCGAGCGGGCGCAGGCCGGCGCAAAGCGGCAGGCGGAACAGGCGGCGGCAAAGGCCCTGCTGGCGCGGATGGAGAATAACGATGACTGAACCCACACGCGCGGGCTTTGTCGCCTTGATCGGCGAGCCGAATGCAGGCAAGTCGACCCTGCTCAACCAGATGGTGGGCGCCAAGGTCTCGATCGTCACGCACAAGGTGCAGACGACCCGCGCCCGCATTCGCGGCATCTGCATGGAGGGCACCGCGCAAATTGTGTTCGTCGATACCCCCGGCCTTTTCCGCCCGCGCCGCAGGCTTGACCGCGCCATGGTCGCTGCCGCCTGGGGCGGGGCCGCTGATGCCGACCTCGTGGTGCTGCTGATCGAGGCGCATCGGGGCCTGACCGAGGGCGTGAAAGCCGTGCTTGCAACGCTGCGCGAACGGCTGGGCGAGCGCAAGGTGGCGCTTGCGATCAACAAGATCGACAAGGTCAAGGCCGAAACCCTGCTGGGTCTGGCCGAGGAAATGAATGCTGCCTACCCCTTCACGAAGACCTTCATGATTTCAGCCGAGCGGGGCTACGGCGTCGCCGACCTGCGCGCCTGGCTTGCCTCGGAACTGCCCGAGGCGCCCTGGTATTACCCCGAAGACCAGATCGCCGACGTGCCGATGCGCCAGATCGCGGCCGAGATCACCCGCGAAAAGCTGACCCTGCGCCTGCACGAGGAATTGCCCTATCAGTTGACGGTGGAAACCGAAAACTGGGAAGACCGCCCCGACGGCTCGACCCGCATCGACCAGCTGATCTATGTGATGCGCGATGGCCACAAGGGAATCGTGCTGGGCCACGGCGGCGAGACGATCAAGAGTATCAGCCAGGCGTCGCGCGCCGAAATGGCGGCGTTTCTGGGCCGTCCGGTGCACCTGTTCCTGCAAGTGAAAGTGCGCCCGAACTGGCTGGATGAGCCCGAGCGCTACAACGAGATCGGGCTTGATTTCAAGGATGGCAACTGAACCGCGCCTGACCGCCGATTTCTGGGTGCGTGCCTATCTGGCGCGGCTGGGGCTCGCTAACATCCCAGCCTATATCACCCACCGCGGCGATGCGACCGCGGGCGCGGTGCTGGTCAAATGTGCCACGCTCGACGGCCGCGCCCGCGCCCTGCATCGCAGCCTTGATCTGGCCAGCGGCGCCCGCGTCTGGCTGATGCTTGCCGAGGGCCCCGAAGCCGAGGTGGATGCCGCCATTGCCCGCCAGCGCCGCCATGACCCCGACCTCTGGGTGGTCGAGATCGAGCAGCGCGATGGCCGCACGTTGCTCGACGAAGACGGGCTTTCCGACTAGCGCATTCTTCAACGCGCAAATACCCTGCGGGGTGAGACGGGATCAAGAAACCGTCCGGTGGACGGTTTCCCCGAAGAACGCGCGGCCCGTGGCCGCGCTGGGGGGTGCAAAACCCCCGACTTTGGCCGGAAATGCCTCCGGCGGGGATATTTTGACCAAGGCAAGCCGGAGCGGTCATGGACTGGCAGGACGAAGGCACCATCCTTTCGCTTCGCCCGCACGGCGAGACCTCGGCGATCATCGAGGTTTTCACCGTCGCGCATGGCCGCCACGCGGGCGTGGTGCGCGGTGGTGCCTCACGCAAACTGGCGGCTACCTTGCAGCCGGGCAGCCGGGTAGCGCTGGCGTGGCGGGCGCGGCTGGAAGACCATATCGGCGCCTTTACCGTTGAGCCGCTGCAAAGCCGCGCCGGGGTGCTGGGCGACAGGATGGCGCTGCTGGGGCTGAACGCAGTGGCGGCGCTGCTGTGCTTTGCGCTGCCCGAGCGCGAGCCGCATCTTGTGCTCTACCGGGCCAGCGAGGCACTGTTCGATGCGCTGGCGGCACAGGCACCAGACTGGCCGTTGGCCTATTTGCGCTGGGAACTGGGGTTGCTGGAGGAGCTCGGCTATGGCCTGGACCTCAGCCGTTGTGCGGTGACCGGGGCGCGCGACGATCTGGCCTTTGTCAGCCCCAGAACCGGTCGCGCGGTCAGCCGGGCCGGGGCGGGCGAATGGCAGGCGCGGCTATTGCCGCTGCCCGCCTGCCTTATGGGGCAGGGGCCGGCGCGCGGTACCGAGGTAGTGCAGGGGCTGACCACCACCGGGTATTTTCTCGAACACCGCCTTGCGCGCGATCTGGGCGGGCGGGCCTTGCCCGAGGCGCGGGCGCGTTTGGTCGCGGCCTTGGGCCGCGCTATTCCAGCAGGCGGCGCGCGATGACCTGCGCCTGAATTTCGGCCGCGCCCTCGAAGATGTTGAGGATGCGTGCATCGCAGAGAATCCGGCTGATCTGGTATTCGAGCGCAAAGCCGTTGCCGCCGTGGATTTGCAGCGCGTTATCGGCCGAAGCCCAGGCCACGCGGGCGCCGAGCAGTTTTGCCATTCCCGCTTCAAGGTCGCAGCGCTGGCCGTGGTCTTTTTCCCAGGCGGCAAAGTAGGTCAACTGCCGCGCGATCATGATTTCAACTGCCATCATCGCCAGTTTTCCCGCCACGCGGGGGAAGGTGATCAGGGGTTGCCCGAACTGTTTGCGGTCTTGCGCATATTTCATGCCGACCTCGACCGCCGATTGCGCGACGCCAATGGCGCGCGCGGCGGTCTGGATGCGCGCGCTTTCAAAGGTCTGCATCAGTTGCTTGAAGCCTTGCCCCGGCACCCCGCCGAGAAGGTTCTCGCCCTTCACGCGGAAACCGTCGAAGCCCAGCTCGTATTCCTTCATGCCGCGGTAACCGAGCACCTCGATTTCGCCGCCGGTCATGCCGGGGGTGGGGAAGGGGGCATCGACGGTGCCGGGGGTCGGTCGGTGCGGGCCAGCAGGGTCATCACATGGGTGCGCGCGGCGTGGGTGATCCAGGTCTTGTTGCCGGTCACCAGCCAGTCATCGCCCTCGGGCACCGCACGGGTGCGCAAGCTGCCAAGGTCTGACCCGGTGTTGGGCTCGGTGAAAACGGCAGTAGGCAAGATCTCACCCGAGGCGAGGCCGGGCAGCCAATGCGCCTTTTGCGCCTCGGTGCCGCCACAAAGGATCAGCTCGGCGGCAATCTCGGAGCGGGTGCCAAGGCTGCCGACGCCGATATAGCCGCGCGAAAGTTCTTCCGAGACCACCACCATCGAGGCCTTGGACAGGCCGAGACCGCCGAATTCTTCCGGAATGGTCAGGCCGAACACGCCCATTTCGGCCAGCTCATGGATGATCTCCATCGGAATCAGCTCATCGCGCAGGTGCCAGCCATGGGCGTTTGGCACCACGCGTTCGTCGGCGTAGCGGCGGAACTGGTCGCGGATCATCTCGAGCTCGTCATCAAGTCTCGAGGCGCCAAAGGTGGCGCGGCCGTGGTTGTCTTGCATCAGGGCCACGAGGCGGGCGCGGGCGGCGGGGGTGTTGCCCTCTGCCATCAGCCGGGCGGCGGCGTCGCCGGGGGCCCAGGCCTGCCCAAGGTCGGCAAGGCGCGCAACCTCGTTCTGGCTCATCGGAATGCCACCTGCAATCTGCGCGAGGTATTCGCCAAAGCCAATTTGCAGGATCAGCCGCTCCATTTCGCCCAGCTTGCCTTCGGCTTCAAGCCGCGCCGCCCAGGCGTGCAGTTGCGCCAGCGCCTGCCCGTAGGTTGCCAGCCATGCCAGCCCATGCGCCGCTGACTGCTCGGCATCGAGCGCGCGGGCCGAAACCTTGCCGCCGCCGGCAACCCGCGCCTTCACCGCCGCCGTGGCCGCCGCCACGAGTGCCTCGACTTCGGGCAGTGTTGCCGCCGCGAGGGAGAGCGCATCGGGCAGGTGCGGGGCGGTGGCTTGGGGCATGGTGGCGGCTCCTGATGCTGCAGTTGCATTGTGCTTAGGGGCTTCGCACCGGCAGCGCAATAATAATTCGTTCGAGAACCTGAGAGCGAAGCAATCTGTCGCTGCGGAATTCGGCTGCGCTCCCCTTTGGTGCCCGCTATATCGGCGCGGCAGGGCAGAAGGGGTGACGATGCTTGGTATGGAGCTTTGGGCGCTGGTGTTGGCGCTGGCGGTCACCGCGTTCGCCGGGTTTGTCAAAGGCGCGGTGGGTTTTGCGATGCCGATGATCATGGTTTCGGCCCTGGGTTCGTTTCTGAACGCGGAAACCGCGCTGGCGCTGCTGATCTTGCCCACCCTGACCACCAATATCGCGCAGGCGTTCCGGCACGGGTGGCGGGCGGCTTGGGGTTCGGCGGTGAAATACCGGCTCTATATCGGCATGGTAGTGATCTTCATTCCGATCTCGGCGCATTTCATGCGGTTCATCCCGCAGGGCTGGATGTATGGGTTGCTCGGGGTGCCGATCCTGCTTTTTGCTGTGGTGCAACTGGCGGGGCGCAGCCTTGCTATTGCCATTCACCATCGCGCCCGGGCCGAGGCGGGGCTGGGGGTGATTGGCGGGCTTTATGGGGGCATTTCGGGCATCTGGGGGCCGCCACTGCTGGTGTATCTGCTCTCAACCGGGGCGGGCAAGCAAGAGACGGTGCGGGTGCAGGGCGTGGTGTTCCTGATCGGGGCGGTGGCGCTGTTGGGCGCGCATCTGATCTCGGGGGTGCTCAATGCGCAAACGCTGCCACTTTCGGCGCTGATGGTGGTGCCTGCGATGGTGGGCATCTGGGCCGGGTTTCGCCTGCACGATCGGCTTGATGCGGCCCGTTTTCGGCGCTGGACACTGATCTTGCTTGCGCTGACGGGCCTGAACCTGATCCGGCGCGCACTGGGCGCCTGAAGCTCAGGCCGCTACCGGGGCGTGAAAGCGGGCCCGGGCGGCGGCAAGCGCAGTGGCTTCGTAGGGGCGCAATTCGCGTATCGCGGGTCGGTGATGTGTGGGCAGCTTCCCCATGGCCGCAATGTCGGCCAGCGCGGTGGTGGCGGCAAGCATGGGTGCGGCGGCCAGTGCGCCAGTATAGAGGCTCTCGATTTGCTGCCCGTCTGCCACCAGCAGGTGGTGCCCGCGCAGAAGAATACCGTGCCACGCCAACATGGACGGCCGCTCGATCTGGCTGGCCGAGACGCTATCCAGCAAGTGCCGCGCTTCAACCAGCACGCAATCTGTGCCGAACATGTATTCGACCGTCGAGCCTGTCATGGCAATGCGGGTGTGCGGCAGCACCCAGATGTCGCGTGTGCGCCCAAAGCGGCCGGCGCCAAGCCGGATTGGCGCCAGCGACCCAAGCGCCGGCAGCGCCACCCGGCCAGACCAGAGCACCTCTTGCGCGCCAGCATCGGCGGTTTGCACGAAATCGCCGGCACGGATTTGCATGGCGGGGCGCGGACCGGATGGCGTTTCGACAGGTGTCGAGGGGGCAAAGGCGGCACCCGGCCCTACCGGCACCGTGCCCTCGCTGAGCGCAAGCCAGCGCAGTGCGTCGCCGTGCACCGCAGCGCCGCGACCTGCCAGCAGCGCAGCGAGGTCGGCCTGCGGCATCGGCAACGGGTTTGCGCCAACTGCCTGCCGGATCGTCCCACCATCGAGCGACTCGAGCGTCAGCAGGCTGTGGCGGCCGGGTGCATTCCAGCGATAGGTCAGACGAAAACGCCCGCCGCTGCCCAGAAAGTCGGCCGCCGCCAGCGACACCGCCGCATGTGCTTCGCCCTGTCGTTGTCGCAGCATCAGCCGCCCGTCGCCCGCAAGCGCCAACGAAAGCAGTCTCGGCCAGCCTGTATGTGTTGCCAGATGCACCAGCGGCAGCGGCCCGTGCTGGCCGCGTTCCAGCACGAACTCGGCCAGAAGCGTGCCGCGTGCCATAAGCTGCGGCAGCGCCGCGCCGGCCAGGGGCTGGCCGCCGATGCCGCGCTGATAGAGCCCTAGCCAACCCTGGTGCGCGGTCGCCATGCTGCGGTCTTGAGCTGCCGTCATGCCTATGCCGCCTGCGGTTGCGAGAACAGCACCTGCGCCTCAAATCCGCGCAAGAGGCGCCGGGCGGCGGGGCTGTAGCCATGGCCCGTGGCGGGGTCGAGTTCCGGGAACAGGGCGCGGATTTCAGCGACCATCGGCGCATCAAAGCTGCGCATCGCTTGCGGCCCCGGCAGGAAACTTTCCGAGGCAAGCCCCTCGGACCAGATCACCTGATGGCGATCAAACAGGATGTGCACATACTCCACCATGGCGCCTTCGACGCGGGTCACCGTGGTGCCGTTCACAAGGTCTTTTGCCGCCACCAGCACCTCGGCATCGCCAAACAGCAGTTCTGCCAGCGGATCGCGGACCAGCACCCGATGCTGCGGCGAAAGCCAGAGTTCGCCGTGCGGCCCAAAGGTGCCCGCTGTAATGCGGATCGGCGCAAAATCGCCCTCGGCAGGCACCAGGCGCCGACCTGACCAGCGTAGGGGCTGCGCCCCCTCGTCTTTGGTCAGCACCAGATCGCCGGGCGCCAATGCCTCTACCGCCGCCATGCCGTCGGGCGTGGCAATGCGGGTTCCGGCGACAAAGCAGGGCACCTGATTGATGGTGACAAAGGCGACGTCCGAAATCCCGTTCCCGCCGCCATTGTTGACCTTGTAGGTAAAGTTAACCGTCTCGGTATCGGCATCCCCAACGATCGTCAGCGTGCCATCGGCATTGAGCGTGATCTGCTGGCCGGTCGCCAGCGTGATCGTTGACCCTGCACTAACCGCCTGACCGTTGATTTCGGTGATTGTCAGCGTGCTACCGCCCGGCCCGGAATCATTTGCCAGCACGTCAACGGTCTTTGTTGCCCCCGGCGCCAGTGTGACCGTGTCATTATGGGCGATCAGCGCCGTCTGCACGCTGTTGCTGGCGATCAGCAGGTTCGAATCGTATTGCGCATCGCCCAGGTCGGCAATGCCGATGCGGATGCTGTTCACCTGCCCCGGTATCACGGTCATCTTCAACGTCATGGTAACGGTGAAGCCGTCCATCTCGGTGTTGTAGGCGTCATTGGTGTTGTTGATATAGAGGTTCTGGTTGTTGGCGCCATTGATGCTGGTCACCGAAGTCTGGCCGTCACCGATGGTCATTTCCACCGGTGCGCCGTTCACCCAGACCCCGACAAGGTCGTTGTAAATCGAGTTGATGTATTCGGGATATTCCTCGGACGAAAACACGAACTGCATGGTCATCGTGTCGCCGGTGGGAATGAAATCCACATCGAGCCAGGCGGCGTCATAGGTGCTGGCGCCAGCCAGGGCGTTGAACTGGGCGTTGTTGTTCGGGCCCGAGGTGTCGGTTGATGTCGAAGCCGAACGGTTCGGATCACCATTTGATTGGGTGAAGCTGGCGGCGTTGCCGGTGGAAAGGATCACCCCGGTATCCGTTGGCGTAGCGTCGGGCGAACGCGAGTCGCCGCGCCCGTAAATGGCGGAAGAGTTCGTGGCGCCAGTGTAGCTGGCGGAGACCACCGTCACCCCGTCGCCAAAAATCTCGTTCGCCATCTGCATCGCAGAGGCGTTGGTCGTGTAGGTTAGTTCGGCGCCTGTCGCCATTCCAGCCCCCAAATATAGGAGGCAGCACAAGTGATGCTACAGGATCTTGTGTCCCGCTTTCCTCAACATCTTACCGCTCGGTCGGGGTTCGTTGACCCCATGCGCTTGCCCTGCCTCAGGACTATTCTTTTTTTGTAACGTTATGACGTGGTTATGCCACGTTCCTAACGTTTTCTTAGCGCAATTCCGCCAGCCGCGCAACCCGTGCCCCCGCGGCAACAGCACGGCACCCGATTGCACCCCGCGCCTCGCCGCGCTAGGGCTTGTGTGCCCGCAAGGAGGCCGCCCATGCCTGTTGACCCCGTCGCCCTCACCGCCGACCTGATCCGCTGCCCTTCGGTTACGCCTGCCGAAGGCGGTGCGCTGGTGCTGCTGGAACGCGTGCTGGCAGATGCAGGGTTCGCGTGCACCCGCGTTGACCGCGGCGGCATTTCCAACCTGTTCGCCCGCTGGGGCAAGCCCGGTAGCAACCGCAGCTTCGGCTTTAACGGTCACACCGATGTGGTGCCGGTGGGAGACGCAGCGGCATGGACGCACGACCCTTTCGGCGGCAAGATCGTGGATGGCTGGCTTTGGGGCCGGGGCGCCACCGACATGAAATCGGGCGTCGCCGCCTTTGTCGCTGCCGCCATTGATTTCGTGCGCGCCACGCCGCCCGACGGCGCGCTGATCCTGACCATCACCGGCGATGAAGAGGGCGCGGGCCGCGATGGCACCCGCGCGTTGCTCGATCACATGGCGGTGGCCGGCGAACACATGTCGGTCTGTCTGGTGGGCGAACCGACCTGCCCGGAAACCTTGGGCGAGATGATCAAGATCGGCAGGCGCGGCTCGCTTTCGTGCTGGTTCACGGCCGAAGGCGTGCAGGGCCATTCCGCCTACCCGCACCGCGCGCGCAACCCGCTGCACGCGCTGGTCAGCCTGCTTGGCCGCCTGACCGCCGAACCGCTCGACACCGGCACCGAACATTTTGATGCCTCGACGCTGCAAATCACCACCATCGACTGCGGCAATACCGCCTCGAACGTGATCCCGGCGCGCGCCAGCGCCACCGTCAACATCCGCTTCAATGATCGCCATTCGGGTGCAAGCCTCTCGGGCTGGCTTGCCAACGAGGCGGCACAGGTCGAGGCCGAAACCGGGGTGAAGATCTCGCTTCGCCTCGATATCTCGGGCGAAAGCTTCCTCACCCCGCCGGGCGCATTCGTGGCGCTCGTTGCCCGCTCGGTCGAGGCAGAAACCGGTCTGGCGCCTACCCTCTCGACCTCGGGCGGCACCTCGGATGCGCGCTTTGTCAAGGACCACTGCCCGGTGCTCGAATTCGGCCTCGTCGGCAAGACCATGCATCAAGTCGATGAGCGGGTCGAAGTGGCGCAGATAAGGGCACTGAAACGCATCTACACGCGCATCCTCGCCGATTACTTCGCCTGAGGTTCTTCATTGCCCAAATACCCCGGGGGTCCGGGGGCAGGGCCCCCGGCGCGTGACGCGGCGCGCGGCCTGTGCTAGGGCGGGGCCATGACCCAGATCCCCTCCAAAGACCAGATCATCGACTGGCTCGCCACCCACCCCGGCGCCTCGGCCAAACGCGACATCGCCAAGGCTTTCGGCCTTGCGGGTGCCGAGCGTATTGCGCTCAAGCGCCTGTTGAAAGAGATGGAGGCGGCGGGCGATTATACCCGCCACCGCGCCCCCGCGCCACTTGCGCCCGACAAGTTTCCGCCCGTCACTGTGCTCGCCATGCTGCCGCCCGATGCCGACGGCGACCAATGGGCCGAGCCGCTGGAATGGCAGGGCGCCGCCCCGGCGCCGCGCGTGCTGTTCGTGCCCGCAAAGGGCGATGCGCCGCTGGCCGCCGGTGATCGCTTTCTTGCCCGCATGAGCGAAGTTGCGGGTGAGGGCTACGAATGGGAAGCCCGCCTCATCCGCCGCTTTGGCGAGGCCGCGCACCGCATCGTCGGCATTTTCCGCAAGACCGCCGAAGGCGGCCGCATCACCCCGATCGACAAGGGTGCCGACCGCGAGTGGCGGGTGGCCGCGGGCGCCACCCTCGGCGCCCGCGAGGGCGAGTTGGTCGAGGCGGAACTGACCGGGCCCAAAGGCCGCATGGGCCTGCCGGCCGCGCGCATCACCCTGCGGCTGGGCGACCCTTCGGCACCGCGCGCGGTGTCGCTGATTGCCATCCACCAACACGGCATTCCCGACGATTTCCCCGATGATGTGATTGCCGAGGCCGACGCCGCCACGCTGGTGCCCGACGATTACGGTGACGATCTGCGCGCCATGCCCTTTGTCACCATCGACCCTTCCGATGCGCGCGACCATGATGATGCCTGCCTTGCCGAACCCGACGATGACCCGGCGAACGAGGGCGGCCACATCCTTTGGGTCGCCATTGCCGATGTCGCGCATTATGTGCGCCCCGGCAGCGCGCTTGATGCCGAGGCGCGCAAGCGTGGCAATTCGAGCTACTTTCCCGACCGGGTGGTGCCGATGCTGCCCGACCGGCTTTCGGGCGATCTGTGCAGCTTGCACGAAGGGGTGCCGCGCCCGGTGATCGTGACGCGGATGAAACTCGACGCGGCGGGCAACAAGCTCGGCCACCGCTTTTTGCGCGGCATGATCAAGTCGGTTGCCTCGCTGAGTTATGAAGAGGTGCAAGCGGCGCAGGATGGCCGCCCCGGCCCGCGCTGCGCTCCGCTGATGGCACCGGTGATTGCGCCACTTTACGCCGCCTGGCGCGCGCTCGACCGGGCGCGGGCCGCGCGCCAGCCGCTCGACCTGGACCTGCCCGAGCGCAAGATCGAACTGGGCGAAGATGGCAAGGTCAAGTCGGTCGGCTACAAGGCGCGGCTAGATGCGCACAAGCTGATTGAAGAATTCATGGTGCTGGCCAATGTCGCCGCCGCCGAAGAACTGGAACGGCTTCGCCGCCCGCTGCTTTACCGCGTGCACGAGGAACCGAGCCCCGAAAAGCTGAATGCATTGCGCGAGGTGGCGCAGGCTTCGGGCTTTACCCTCGCCAAGGGCCAAGTGCTGAAGACCGCGCATCTGAACCGCCTGTTGGCGCAAGCCGAGGGCAGCGAGTTCGACGAGTTGTTGAACATCACCACCCTGCGGTCAATGCAGCAGGCCTATTACCTACCGCAAAACCTTGGCCACTTCGGCCTAGCGCTGCGGTCCTACGCGCATTTCACTTCACCGATCCGCCGCTACAGCGACCTGATCGTGCACCGGGCGCTGATTTCGGGGCATGGCTGGGGCGCAGACGGGCTTTCGCCCGGCGATATCGAAACATTGGCCGAGACTGCGCAGCACGTTTCGGAAACCGAGCGGCGCAGCATGGCGGCCGAGCGCGACACCACCGACCGCTACCTTGCGGCCTACCTTTCGGATCGGGTAGGGGCCGAGTTTTCGGGGCGGATCAGCGGCGTGCAGCGCTTTGGCGCCTTCGTAAAGCTGGACGAAACCGGCGCCGATGGCCTGATACCGATCCGCGAGATCGGGCGCGAGTATTTCCACTATGACCGCGACGCGCAGACGTTGCGCGGGGCTGATACCGGCATGACCATCAGCATCGGCCAGCGGGTGCTGGTGCGACTTTCCGAAGCGGTGCCAATGACCGGCGGGTTGATGCTGGAATTGCTCGAGATCGAGGGCCGCGCGCTGCCGCAGGCGGGTGGCAGAAGGCCGGTCAAACCGGGCGGGCGCAAACTTGCCGCCAGCAGGGCGCGCGAACGGGGCGCAGCGCGCAAGGAGCGGCACGGAAGGAAGCGCTGACGGATGTTCGCGGCGCCATGCGACCGCTGCCGATTCCTGCGGCAAATTGCCGATTTTCCAGGCACCGCGCCATTTCGCTATTCAAAATGCCGCAAGAACGGGCTAACAGCGCGCAAACTGCCGAAAAACGCGACAGTTTGTAAAGCCCGTTCTTTTGGCAGGAGATCCGCGCCGTGATCAACATCGACGAAAAACTCGAACCAATCCTTACCGAAGTTCTGCGCCGCAACGCCGGCGAAACCGAATTTCACCAGGCCGTCCACGAGGTTCTGGAAAGCCTTGGCCGGGTCATCGCCAAACGCCCCGACTATGCCGATGACGCCCTGATCGAGCGCATCTGCGAACCCGAGCGGCAGATCATCTTCCGGGTGCCGTGGGTTGATGACAAAAATCAGGTGCAGATCAATCGCGGCTTCCGGGTGCAGTTCAACTCGGCGCTTGGCCCCTACAAGGGCGGCTTGCGGTTTCACCCCTCGGTCAACGTCGGCATCATCAAGTTTCTCGGCTTTGAGCAGACCTTCAAGAACGCCCTCACCGGCCTGCCGATCGGCGGCGGCAAGGGCGGGTCGGACTTTGACCCCAAGGGCCGCTCAAACGGCGAGATCATGCGGTTCTGCCAGTCGTTCATGACCGAACTGTACCGCCATCTGGGCGAATATACCGACGTGCCGGCAGGCGACATCGGCGTGGGCGGGCGCGAGATCGGCTTCATGTTCGGGCAGTACAAACGCCTGACCAACCGGTATGAGGCGGGCGTGCTGACCGGCAAAGGCCTTTCCTACGGCGGCTCGCGTGCGCGTACCGAGGCGACCGGCTACGGCACGGTCTATTTCGTGCAGCGCATGCTTGAGGCGAGGCAGTCGAGTTTTGACGGCAAGCGCGTGGTGGTTTCCGGGTCGGGTAACGTTGCGATCTATGCAATGGAGAAGGCGCTGGAATACGGCGGCAAGGTCGTTGCCTGTTCGGATTCGGGTGGCTACGTCGTTGACGAGAACGGTATCGATCTGGAGCTGGTCAAGGAAATCAAGGAAGTGCGTCGCGAGCGCATTTCGGAATATGCGCGCCTGAAAGGCACCGGAGCGCATTACGTTGAAAGGGGCTCGATCTGGGATGTGCCCTGCGACGTGGCGCTGCCCTCGGCCACGCAGAACGAGTTGACCGGCAAGGACGCAAAAATGCTGGTGAAAAACGGCGTGATCGCGGTGGGCGAGGGCGCAAACATGCCCTCGACGCCAGACGCGGTAAAGATCATGCAGGCGGCGGGGGTGCTGTTTGCGCCCGGCAAGGCCGCAAACGCCGGTGGCGTGGCCACGTCGGCGCTCGAAATGCAGCAAAACGCCTCTCGTGACAGCTGGACCTTCGAGCAGACCGAGGCGCGGTTGGCCAATATCATGCACAACATCCACGACGCCTGCTTCGAGACCGCCGAGGAATACGGCGCGCCGGGCGATTATGTGCTGGGCGCCAACATTGCCGGTTTCGTGCGGGTGGCCGAGGCGATGCGCGCAATGGGCGTGGTCTGACGCCTGCGGCGGGCGAGAAGGGGGCTCTGCCCCCCGCCCGTTCCGGGCTCCCCCCGGGGTATTTGGGCATTGGAGACACCGGGTTAGATGAGCAAAGGCCGGGGTTTTTGCCCCGGCCTTTTCCCGTTCACGCCTGACTGTTCAACCGATTGCGGCGGCTTTCACGTCGGCATCGACGTAAGGCAGGTATTGCGCGAAGTTCTTCGAAAACATCGCCATCAGCTTGGCCGCTTGCGCGTCATAGGCGGCCTTGTCCGCCCAGGTCTCGCGCGGGTTGAGAAGGCGGGTTTCCACGTCATGCGCCGCGACCGGCACTTCAAAGCCGAAGTTCGGATCATGCCGGAAGGTTGCGTCATTGAGCGAGCCATCGAGGGCGGCAGTCAGCAGGGCGCGGGTGGCCTTGATCGGCATCCGCTTGCCAACGCCATAGGCGCCGCCGGTCCAGCCGGTGTTGACCAGCCAGCAGGTGGCGCCGTGCGCCGCGATCTTGTCGCGCAGAAGGTTGCCGTAGGCCTCGGGGCGGCGCGGCATGAAGGGGGCGCCGAAACAGGTGGAAAAGGTGGGCTGCGGCTCGGTCACGCCGACCTCGGTGCCGGCCACCTTCGAGGTGAAACCTGACAGGAAGTGATACATAGCCTGCGCCGGTGTCAGCCGGGCAATTGGCGGTAGCACGCCGAAGGCATCGCAGGTGAGCATGATGATGTTGCGCGGGTGACCGCCAAGCGAGCTTTCCGAGGCATTCGAGATGAAGTGCAGCGGGTAGGCGCAGCGCATGTTGTCGGTCAGGCTGTTGTCGGCAAAGTCGAGCTCCAGCGTCTCGGGGTCGAACACCATATTCTCGATCACCGTCGAGAACATCGAGGTGGTGGCATAAATTTCAGGTTCCGCCACCGGGCTGAGGTTGATGGTCTTGGCATAGCAGCCACCTTCAAAGTTGAAGGTGCCTTTTTCGGACCAGCCGTGTTCATCATCACCGATCAGCACGCGCGAGGTATCGGCAGAGAGCGTCGTCTTGCCGGTGCCCGACAGGCCGAAAAAGATCGCGGTATCGCCGGTGTCGCCCACGGCGTGGTTGGCCGAGCAGTGCATGGCCATGATGCCTCTGCCAGGCAGGATGTAGTTCAGGAGCGTGAACACCCCCTTCTTGATTTCGCCCGCGTAGGCCGAGTTGGCGATCAGGATCAGTTTCTTGGTGTAGTTGATTGCCACGACAGTTTCGGTCCGGCAGCCGTAGCGAGCTGGATCTGCCTTGAACGAGGGACAGTCGATGATGGTGAAATCGTTGATGAATCCATCAAGTTCGTGGCGTGCGGGGCGGCGCAGCATGTGCCGGATGAAAAGGTTGTGCCAGGCAAGTTCGGTCACGATGCGCACGTCGAGCCGGTGTTCGGGGTCGGCACCGCCGTAAAGATCCTGCACGAAGACTTCGCGGCCCTTCAGATGCGCCAGCATGTCGGCGTAAAACAGGTCAAACGCCTCGGGCGACATCGGGTTGTTGTTTTCCCACCAGATCGATTCCTCGACCTCGGGGGTGCGAACCGTGAACTTGTCTTTCGGCGAACGCCCGGTGTGCTTGCCGGTGGTGCAATAGAACGCGCCGCCCTTGCCCAGCGTGCCTTCGCCGCGCTTCAGTGCCGCTTCGACCAACTGCGGTTCAATGAGGTTGTAGTGAATGGTTCCGAGGCCGGTGATGCCCTGATCTTCCAGGCGGTTTGCCGGGTTAACGCGTCCGATGCTCATCAATATTGCTCCCGATGCCGTCACGCGGCGGTTCAAAGGGTCAGGCCCGGCAGCCCTCGCCCGGGGGCTACCGATCCACTTGGTGCCAACGCGCCCGCGGATGTCGCCCCTATAGCATGGCGCGGAAACGAAGGAACAGAAGCCAATTGCCCGGTTAGCGCAACCATGCGCGCTTTAGCGCAACCAGCCCGAGGGGTGAGGCAAATTAGTCAATACTTCGCTTTATTGCGCTTTGCTGAATCGCCGAAGGCGGGTGATTCGCACTTGAGAGTTGATTCTGGGCCCCGGAAAGCGGAGTATGCCGGAAAACATAACAAACAGAAACAGTCAGAGCAGTTAAGGGGCACCAGCATGTCGAGAATCGCGCTTGTTGATGACGACAGGAATATTTTGACCTCGGTTTCGATGACCCTTGAGGCCGAGGGATTCGAGGTCGAGACCTACAACGATGGCCAGTCCGCCTTTGATGCATTCAGCAAGCGCCTGCCCGACATGGCAGTGCTGGATATCAAGATGCCGCGCATGGACGGCATGGACCTGCTGCAACGGTTGCGCCAGCGCACCACGATGCCGGTGATCTTTCTGACCTCGAAGGATGACGAGATCGACGAGGTGCTTGGTCTGCGCATGGGCGCTGATGACTATGTGAAAAAGCCTTTCAGCCAACGCCTGCTGGTGGAACGCATCCGCGCGCTTTTGCGCCGGCAAGATGCCATCGCCACCGGCGAGATAGCCACCACCGAGGAAACCAAGGTGATGGTGCGCGGCAACCTCACGATGGACCCGCTGCGCCATTCGGTAAGCTGGAAGGGCAAGGAGGTGACGCTGACGGTGACGGAGTTCCTGCTGTTGCAGGCTTTGGCGCAGCGCCCTGGCTTTGTGAAAAGCCGCGACCAGTTGATGGACGTGGCCTATGATGATCAGGTCTATGTGGATGACCGCACGATCGACAGCCACATCAAGCGTCTGCGCAAGAAGATGCGGACAACCGATGATGACTTCAACGCGATCGAAACGCTGTACGGGATAGGCTACCGTTACAACGAAGAATGAGCATGGCGGCGGGGTTGAGCGTGTCGAGGTCCAAACGGGGTTCCGACACCGAGGTTGTGCTCGGTGAAGACTGGGTCGCACCCGACGACCTTGTCGATGGCGAGCTGCGCCAACACCGCGCGCGGCGCAGCTGGATTTCGCTGAACTCGTCGCCGCTGGCGCGCAAGATCATCATCTTCAACCTGTTGGCAATTGTGGTTCTGGTGGCTGGGGTGCTTTACCTCAACCCGTTTCGCGACAGTCTGGTGTTGCAGCGCGAAAGCGGGCTGGTGGCCGAGGCGCATCTGGTGGCGGGCATGTTCGAAGCGCTTTTGCCCGCCGACACGGACACCGGCTTTACCGAAGATGGCGCGCTTGACGTGCCGGCCGTGCTCGCCGGATTGCGGCGCGCCGAAGGCGTGGAAATCCATGTGTTCGACCCTGCGCAGACGCTGCTTGGCAGCACGTTGGGTTTGCCCAGAAGCACAGTCCAAGTGGTTGACGGGTTGGGCGTCGATTCCCGCTCGACCATCATCACCGACATGCTGAACCGCCTCTGGGAGGCGACGGCGTCGGTTTTCAGATCAAACACTGCTGGCGCGCCGGCGCTGGAGACAGGCGACGCGGTGCGGGCGCTGATGCCCGATGTCCTCACAGGTCGCACCCTGATCAGCACCCAAAGCCGCAGCAACGGCGACGTTGTTTTTGTAGTGGCCGCGCCGATCTGGCAGGCGGAGCGCGTGGTGGGGGCGGTCGGGCTAACTTCGGTGGCGCGCGACATCGACGACCTCGTGCGTGTCGAGCGCGAACAGGTGCTGCAGATGTTCGTGATTGCCGTGATCGTGTCGATCGGCCTCAGCCTCGTGCTCGCCTCAACCATTGCCAACCCGCTGAGCGACCTTGCCGCCGCCGCCGAAATCGGCCGCGACAAAAACGCCCGTAAAATGAGCCCGGGTCGCGTGCGCATTCCCGACCTGACCGCGCGGCCCGATGAGATCGGGCGGCTTTCGGGCGCGATGCGCGGTATGGTGGCAGCGCTTTATGACCGGATCGACGCCAACGAGCAATTCGCCGCCGACGTCGCGCACGAGATCAAGAACCCTCTGGCAAGCCTGCGCTCGGCGGTGGCGAGCCTGCGGATGACCAAGCGCGACGACCACCGCATCCGGCTGCTTGAAGTGATCGACCACGATGTGCGCCGCCTTGACCGGCTGGTGAGTGACATTTCCAACGCCTCGCGGCTTGACAGCGAGTTGGTGAAGGAAGAGGAAGAATCCTTCAATCTTCTGAAAATGCTTGGTAATCTGACAGAGTATCACGGCGCGGAGGCGGCAAAGAAGGGGATCGACTTCATCACCGATCTGCCGCAGCAGCCGATTGTCATTCAAGGCTTGGAAGCGCGTCTGGCGCAGGTGTTTGTCAACCTCATCACCAATGCGTTGTCGTTTTGCGAAGAGGGCGATGCGGTGCGGGTCTGGGCGCGCAAGCGCGAGAACCGGGTGCTGGTGGTGGTAGAAGATACCGGCCCAGGGATTCCCGAACAGGCGTTGACCAAGATTTTCAAGCGTTTCTACTCCGAGCGTCCGACGGGGCAGTTCGGCGAACATTCCGGGCTTGGCCTTGCGATTTCCAAGCAGATTGTCGAGGCGCATGGCGGTGTGATCTGGGCCGAAAACATCCGCCCGACCCATGCCGATGTGACCTCGGAGCCGCTCGGTGCCCGCTTTGTGGTGGGCTTGCCGGTGTGAAGGCCGCACCGCTGAGCCTGCATGCAAGCACCGTTGCGCTGGGGGCGCGGGCTGCGGTTATTTTCGGCGCTTCCGGCAGTGGCAAATCGGCACTCGCGCTGCAACTGATGGCATATGGCGCCGCATTGGTGGCCGATGACCGCACCCAGATTGTCGCACGCGGCGGCACCCTTTTCGCCTCGGCGCCAGTGCCAATACGCGGCTATGTCGAGGCGCGCGGGGTTGGGCTGCTGGGTGCCGAGTCTCTGGCCGAGGCCGAGGTGGCGCTGGCGGTCGACCTTGACCACGACGAGACCGCACGGCTTCCCCCCACACGGCACATTGAATGGAACGGGGTCGCGGTGCCCCTTGTGCTGCGGGTGCAAAGCGTCCATTTTGCCGCTGCACTCTGGCAATATCTCAAGGCAGGACGGGTGGCGTGACGCAGGTGCCGGGCACCACGGGCAGGCAGGGCGATCGGGCGCAACGCGTGGTGCTGGTCACCGGCGCGTCGGGTGCCGGGCGCACCACATCGATCGCGGCGCTGGAAGACCAGGGCTACGAGGTGATCGACAACCTGCCGCTCAGCCTGGTGCCGCGGCTGTTGCTGGGGCCGCCAATGGGCCGCCCCGTTGCGCTGGGCATTGATGTGCGCAACCGCGAGTTTTCCGCCAGCCGCCTGATCGAACTGATCGATCGGTTGACGCGCGAGCCCGCACTCGACCTCGAAGTGCTGTATCTCGATTGCCAATCGGACGAGCTGGTGCGCCGCTATGGTGAAACCCGGCGGCGCCACCCGCTTTCGCCCGAGACCGACCCTGCGCAGGGCATTGCGATGGAACTTGACCTGCTGGCCCCGATCCGGATGCGCGCCGACGTGCTGATCGACACAACGGGTATGAGCCCGCATGAGTTGAAGGCCGAGATCGCACGCTGGTTCGCGTTGGGTGAGGCGCCCGGCCTGCTGGTCAGCGTGAGCTCGTTTTCCTACAAGCGGGGCATTCCGCGCGGGCTCGACATGATGTTCGACTGCCGCTTTCTGGCAAATCCGCACTGGGTGCCCGATCTTCGCGCGCTTGATGGCCGCGATGCAGCGGTGGCAGCGCATGTGCAGGCAGACGCGCTTTATGCTGAATTTCTGGAACTCGTGACCGGTCTGTTGCTGTTCGTGTTGCCGGCGCATCTGCGCGAGGGCAAAAGCCACCTCGCCGTCGGCTTTGGCTGCACCGGGGGCCAGCACCGCTCGGTGGCGGTTGCCGAAGCGGTGGCGGCGGCACTGACCGAGGCCCGTTGGCATGTCGCAACCCGCCACCGCGAGTTGGAACGGCGTGCGGCTGCGGTGCCCGGAGTGGCGGGAATTGGCTTGGGGCAAGGCACATGATTGGCATTGTGATTGTCGCGCACGGCGGGTTGGCGCGCGAATACCTTGCGGCGGTCGAACACGTGGTGGGGCCGCAAGCGGGTATCCGTGCCATTGCGATTGAGGAAGAACACGACCGTGCCCTGAAGCAATCTGAAATCTGCGCCGCCGCCGATACGGTTGATGCGGGTATGGGGGTGGTTGTGGTGACCGACCTGTTCGGGGGCTCGCCCTCGAACCTCAGCCTGCTTGCCTGCGCACAGCGCGGGCGGGTGATTGTCTATGGCGCCAATCTGCCATTGCTGGTCAAGCTCGCCAAGTCTCGCCACCTGTCGGTGCCCGAGGCGGTGCAGGCGGCGCTTGACGCCGGGCGCAAGTATATCAGCAGCTACGCGGCCGAGGGGCAACTGAGCAAATGAGTGTGGTGCGCCGCTTGCGGATCGTCAACGAGAAGGGCCTGCACGCCCGCGCCTCGGCCAAGTTCGTTGAACTGGTCGAGGCGCATGACGCCCGCGTAACGGTAGAAAAGGATGGTGAAAAGGTGTCGGGCGACTCGATCATGGGTCTGCTGACACTGGTCGCCGCAAGGGGTAGCACCATTACCCTGACCGTGACGGGGACCGAGGCGGAAAAGCTTGCTGATGCGCTGTCGGCTCTGGTTGCCGACTGCTTCGGTGAAGGAATGTAGCCCTCAGCGGGTCGGCACGGGAACCGCGCCGCTGTAGTCATAGAACCCCCGCCCGGTCTTGCGACCCAGCCACCCAGCCTCGACATATTTCGTGAGCAGCGGGCAGGGGCGGTATTTGGTATCCGCCAGCCCTTCATGCAACACGTTCATGATTGCGAGGCAGGTATCAAGCCCGATGAAATCCGCCAGTTCCAGCGGCCCCATCGGGTGATTGGCGCCAAGCTTGAGCGATTCGTCGATCGAGCGCACGTTTCCAACGCCTTCGTAGAGCGTGTAAACCGCCTCGTTGATCATCGGCATCAGGATGCGGTTGACGATGAAGGCCGGAAAATCCTCGGCGCTGGCGGCGGTTTTGCCCAACCGCGTGACCACGCCCGACAGCGTCTCGTAGGTGGCCTTGTCGGTGGCAATGCCTCGGATCAACTCGACCAGTTGCATCACCGGCACCGGATTCATGAAATGGAAACCCATGAACTTTTCGGGCCGGTCGGTGCGGCTGGCCAGCCGTGTGATCGAGATCGACGAGGTGTTCGAGGTCAGAATCGTGTGCGGCTTCAGATGCGGCAATAGGTCTTCAAAGATCGCGTTCTTGACCGTCTCGCGTTCGGTGGCGGCTTCGATGATGAGGTCGCAGGCGCCAAGATCAGCCAGCGTCAGGGTGCTGCCAATTCGCGCCATCGCCGCGGCCTTGGCCTCGGCGGTCACCTTGCCGCGCGCCACCTGCCGTTCGATGTTGCGGTCGATCAACGCGATGGCCTTGTCGAGGCTGTCCTGACTGATGTCGGTCATCAGCACATCATAGCCCGCCAGCGCAAAGACATGCGCAATACCGTTGCCCATCTGGCCCGCGCCGACGATACCTACCGATTGAATTTCCATGCTGCCGCTCCGGGTCGTTTGCGGGCCGACCATATGCGCCGCGCCGCGCCCGGCGCAAGGCATAAGCGGATGCATCGCATTGTCGCTTTAGCCTTTTGGCAAGGCTTGCGGCGCAATCTGGGCGCGGGTGAGTCGAAGACGAAGGTGGGGAAATGGCTTATGAGCATCCGGGCGGAGGCGCCCTGGACTATTGCCCTTGTCGCTATGGCAGGTCGAAACTTCTGTTCCGGGGGCCGCGGCGGCGGTTGACCGGGCCATATGTTGCGGCATTGGGCGGAACTGAAACCTACGGCAAATACGTGGTCCGACCCTGGCCAGAGTTGCTGGAAGATCGTCTGGGCCTGCAGGTTCCCAATTTCGGTTGCATGAACGCCGGGGTCGATGTGTTCCTATCGGATCCGCAGGTAGCAGAAATTGCGGCGGCGGCGCGGCTGACTGTGCTGCAACTGATGGGGCCGCAGAACATGTCGAACCGGTTCTACGCCGTGCATCCGCGCCGCAACGACCGCTTTCTGCGCGCGTCGGCAGCGATGCGGGCGGTTTACCGCGAAGTGGATTTTACCGAGTTCAACTTTACCCGTCACATGCTGAGCGCGCTGCGCGAACGTTACCCGGAACGGTTCGATCAGATGGCCAATGAAATGCGCGCGGCATGGGTTGCGCGCACTCGAACACTGCTTGAGCGGATCGGCGGGCGGGTGGTGCTGCTTTGGGTGGGCTCGCACCGGATTGGCGGTGCTGCCGACCCGGTGCCGATCGACGCGGGCATGGTTGCGGAACTGGGCGACCTTGCGATGCAAACGGTTCGGGTGGAACCCTCCATGACCGCGCGTACCGCTGCCACGGCGGGGATGTGGTTTGGTGCGTTGGAAGAACCCGCTGCCGCAGAGATGCCGGGCCCAATGGTGCACGCAGAGGTCGCAGAAGCGCTGGTTCCGGTGCTGGGGCGGCTGCTTGGGGGTGCCTAGCCCCGCGCGGCCAGATAGGCCTCGAATGCCGCGAGTGTGCTTTGCGAAACGTGGTGTTCGATGCCTTCGGCGTCCATTTCAGCGGCCTCCGGGCAAACCCCGATGGCGATCAAGACATCGACGACGGTGCGATGCCGGGCGCGCACGCGCGCTGCCATCGCTACCCCGGCATCGGTCAGGAAGACACCCCGATAGGGGCGCGAGGTGGCAAGCCCTTCGCGCTTGAGCCGCGCCACTGCCTTTGCGGCGGTCGGATGTGTAACGCCCATACGGCGCGCAATATCGGTCACGCGCGCCTCGCCCTGCTCGCGCGCCAGGTCGTCAATCATCTCGGTATAGTCCTCGACCAGCGCCATAGACTGCGCCGAGCGCGCGTGGCTGAATCGCTCGGCCTGCACCGGGGCCTCAGCTGATGGCGGGTCCGATTCGGTCATGTGGAACCTTTCTTGGTGCGGGCGGGGGTATTAGAACATAGCGCCGTCAAACTCTAAAGCCGAGGCTTCAATTTGCAAGCATGATGTTTACATCCGACAATAATCTTTAAGTGTCTTCACTGTGCAGTGGTTTGACAAAAGTGTAGACGTGACTTTATTGAAGCGCGCCACTGTAACGATTCGCGAACCCATGACGCAATCAGATACGAAGCCGATAGTTCCTCATGCCGCCAAGGTCAGAACCACGCTGAGCGGGCGCGCCTCGGAAGGTATGCGCGACGTGCTGGCGGGAAACCGGCGCGGTCCGCGCGGCTATCTGCTTTTTGTCGGCCCTGCGGTTATTGCCTCGATCGCCTATATGGACCCAGGCAATTACGCCACCAACATTCAGGCCGGCGCGGGCTATGGCTATGGCCTCTTGTGGGTGGTGCTGATGGCGAACCTGATCGCCATGCTGTTTCAGGCGCTGTCGGCCAAACTGGGTATAGTGACCGGCCGCAATCTGGCCGAGCTTTGCCGCGACAGTTTTCCGCGTCCGATGGTGTTGGCAATGTGGCTGGTCAGCGAGGTTGCTGCCATGGCCACCGATCTGGCCGAGTTTCTGGGTGGTGCCATCGGGCTCGCGCTCTTGTTCGACATGCCGCTGATGGCCGGGATGGCCGTCACGGCGGCGGCGACATATGGCATACTCTATTTTGAAAGCAGGGGATTTCGGCCGATGGAGCTTATCATCGGCGCCCTCGTTGGGGTGATCGGGCTGTGCTACCTGATCGAGCTCTTCATCGCGCCGGTCGCATGGGGCGATGCAGCGCAACAGATGCTGACGCCGCAGCTGCGGGATGCGGCGGCTTTGACCATCGCGGTCGGTATTATTGGTGCTACGGTTATGCCGCACGCGCTTTATCTGCACTCGGGGCTGACGCAAAATCGCGCCCCAAGGGCGTCGGTCGCCGAACAGCGCAAGACCCTGCGGTTTTCCAATATCGAGGTGGTGCTGGCGCTGGCGGTCGCGGGCATGGTCAACATTGCGATGGTGATCATGGCAGCGGGCGCTTTTCACGCGGGCAACAGCGAAGTGGCCGAAATCGAGACCGCTTACCACATGCTGACACCGCTTCTGGGGGGCGCGGCGGCGGCGGTGTTTCTGGTCTCGCTGATCGCCTCGGGTATTTCAAGCTCGGTGGTCGGCACGATGGCGGGGCAGATGATCATGCAGGGTTTCGTGCGGGTGCGCGTTCCAATCTGGTTGCGCCGGCTGATCACCATGATCCCCGCCTTCGTGGTGGTGGCAATGGGGGTGAATGCGACCGAGGCGTTGGTGATGAGCCAGGTGGTGTTGTCGATTGCGCTGCCGGTGCCGATGATCGCGTTGGTGCTGTTCACGCGGCGCGCCAGCCTGATGGGGGAGTTCGTCAATTCGCGTCATCTGAACGCGCTGGCGATTGGAGCTGCAGCTGTGGTGTTGGGGCTCAACTTTGTGCTATTGGCGCAGACATTCGGAGTGCCGATACCGGGGATCGGCGCGTCCTGAAAAATGCCAACGCCGCCCGGGGCCGCGGGCCTTGGGTTCTTGGTGCGGCGCATTTCGAATGGCGCGAGCAATGCAGCGTCTTCAACGCAAAATACCCCGCGGGGGTCCGGGGGTGCGAAACCCCCGGCTTTCGTCACAGCTTGCTGATAAGCTCGGGCACCGCCTGAAACAGATCCGCCACGAGGCCATAGTCGGCGACCTGGAAGATCGGCGCTTCCTCATCTTTGTTGATTGCCACAATGACCTTGGAGTCTTTCATCCCGGCAAGGTGCTGAATCGCACCCGAAATACCGACGGCGACATAGAGCGCGGGCGCCACAACCTTGCCGGTCTGGCCCACTTGCCAGTCATTCGGCGCATAGCCGCTGTCAACCGCCGCGCGGCTGGCACCCACCGCAGCGCCAAGTTTGTCGGCGAGATCGACGATCAGAGCAAAGCTTTTCTCCGAGCCGACGCCACGCCCGCCCGAAACCACGATCTTGGCCGAGGTCAGTTCGGGGCGGTCAGAGACCGCCACCTTGTCTTCAACCCAGGATGAGAGCGCGGCATCGGCGGGCCCGGACACCGCAGACACCGCTGCCGTGCCGCTGGAAGCCACGGCCGAGAAACCTGCGGTGCGAACCGTGAACACCTTCTTCGCGTCGATCGACTTCACGGTTTGAACAGCGTTCCCGGCATAGATCGGGCGCTCAAAGGTGTCCGCGTCAATGACCGCCGTCACCTCCGAGATCACCATGACATCAAGCAGCGCCGCCACGCGGGGCAACACGTTCTTGTTGAACGCGGTTGCCGCGCCGCAGATGTGATCATAATCGCCCGCAAGCGACACGATCAGTGCCGCAGTAGGTTCCGCAAGCCCATGGCAATAGGCGTGGTCACCGGCGAACAGCACCTTGGCGACACCGTCAAGCGTGGCTGCTTCGGCTGCGGCGTCGTCACCGCCCGCACCCGCGACCAGCACATGCACCTCACCCAAGCCTTTCACGGCAGAAAGGGTCTTGGCGACCGCATCGGTGGCAAGCGTGCCGTCGTTCACGTCGGCAAGAAGAAGAACGGCCATCAGAGCACCCCCGCTTCGTCTTTGAGTTTGGCAATCAGCGCATCGACCGAGGCAACCTTGACCCCCGCCTTGCGGCCCGCCGGTTCGACGGTCTTCACCACTTGAAGGCGCGGCGTCACATCGACGCCGTAATCGGCGGCGGTCTTTTCGTCGAGCTGCTTTTTCTTTGCCTTCATGATGTTGGGGAGGCTCGCATAGCGCGGCTCATTGAGGCGCAGATCGGCGGTGATGATCGCGGGCAGGGCAACCGAAAGGGTCTGCAAGCCGCCGTCAACCTCGCGCGTCACGATGGCCTTTTCGCCCTCGATGGTGATCTCGCTGGCGAACGTCGCCTGGCTCCAGCCTAGAAGGGCGGCCAGCATTTGCCCGGTGGCGTTCATGTCATTATCGATTGCCTGCTTGCCCGCGATCACCAGCCCCGGCTGTTCTTCGCGCACCACGGCGGCGAGCAGTTTTGCCACCGCCAGCGGCTCGATATCCTGGTGCACATCATCCGCTGCCTGAATCAATATCGCACGGTCGGCGCCCATTGCCAGCGCGGTGCGCAGCGTTTCCTGCGCCTGTTTCACGCCGACCGAGACCACGACGATTTCGGACGCGATCCCTTTTTCGCGGAGCCGGATCGCCTCTTCGACCGCGATTTCGTCAAACGGGTTCATCGACATCTTGACGTTGGCAAGATCGACCCCGGTGCCGTCCGCGCGCACGCGAACCTTCACGTTGTAGTCGATCACCCGCTTGACAGGCACCAGGACTTTCATGGGCGAGGGTCTCCCTTTGCATTGCAGCCGCGCATCGGGCGGCGAAACCGGCGTTCGGAAATTTTGTTACCCGCTCATGCCCGGCAGGAACAGCCTAAAATCGCCGCGCCGGGGCGCGCGAACGTCACGTTTTGCCGACGTTGGCGCTAACGATTGGCTCCGGGCACCCAGAGCACATCGGCATGCCCCTCGTCGTTGGCGATGCGGGCGGCGACAAAGAACCAGTCCGACAGGCGGTTGAGGTATTTCACGGCCGCCTCGTTGACCGATTCCATAGTGGCAAGTTCGACCGCGCAGCGCTCGGCGCGCCTGCACACCGTGCGGCACAGGTGGAGGTGGGCCGACAACGCCGAACCGCCGGGCAAAATGAAACTGCGCAGCGGCTCCAGCCGCGCGATCATCGCGTCGATCTCGGTTTCCAGTCGCGTTACCTGCGCCGGGCTGACACGCAGCACCGCGTAGCCCGCGTCACCATCGCGCTCCATGTCGGGGCGGGCGAGATCGGCGCCGAGGTCGAACAGGTCGTTCTGGATGCGCGCAAGCTGCACGTCGATCTCGCCCTTCGCGTGCAGTCGCGCAAGGCCCAGCGTGGCGTTGGTTTCATCGACCGTGCCGTAGGCGGCAACGCGGGGCGAGTGCTTGGCCACCCGCGTGCCATTGGAAAGCGCGGTTTCGCCGGCGTCACCGGTGCGCGTATAAATGCGGTTCAAAACAACCATGTCAGCCCCTCCCCCGCAGCCAGACGGTAAGCAGGATCAGCGCCACCGCCACCGCCTGCGCGATCACACGCCACCACATGCGGCGGTTGGAGGTCTTGGGGTTGGCGCCGCGCGCGAAGCCGCCAAGGCCGAAGGCAAGCACTGCCAAAACTGCCAGCACCGCAACGACGGTGACAATTTCTGTTGCACCAAAACGCATGGTTTCCCCCTTGGTCTTGCGTCAGATGTAGCCCCGCCGCGCCGAAAAGCGAACGGATATTTCAGCGCCCGCCAACCGCGCGATCGAGCAACCGGGTGGGCAGCAGCCGCCGCGCGATGCCCGACACATAGGTGGGTGTCGTGACATAGTAACGGGGCCTCGGGCTTTTGCTTTCAAGCGCGCGCAGCAGCTTGGTCGTAACGGCCGAGGGCGGCAGTTGCCAGTAATCGGGCTTGCCGCCTTCATATAGGCGCTTGAGCAGGTTTGCCTCATACTCTGCGCGGCGCGGCGAGGCGCGCCAGTTGATCCAGCGCTCAAAGTGCGGAATCGAGTTGGCGCGGATGCGGCTGGCGATTGGCCCGGGCTCGATCAGGATGATCTTGATCGGCGTGTCGGCCATCTCGATCCGCAAGATGTCGGTCAGACCTTCCAGCGCGAATTTGGTCGCGGCATAGGCGCCGCGCCAGCGGATGCCGACGATGCCGAGCACGGAGGAACAGTTGACAATGCGGCCATGCCCCTGTGCGCGCATTATCGGAATCACCCGGCAGGTCAGTTCGTGCAGGCCAAACACGTTGGTCTCGAATATTTCGCGCAGCGCATTGCGCGGCAGGTCTTCCACGGCGCCGGGGCAGGCAAAAGCCGCGTTGTTGTAAAGCGCATCGAGGGTGCCGCCGGTACGCGCCAGCACCTCGGCCACGCCCGCCGCAATGCTTTCGCTGCTGTCCACATCAAGCGCAAAGCTTTCCAGCCCCTCGCCGCGAAGCCGTGCGCAATCGGCCTCGGCGCGACAGGTGGCAAACACCCGCCAGCCCGCGCGCTTCAACCCGTGCGCGGCGTCATAGCCGATGCCAGAAGAACAGCCGGTGATCAGAATGGACTTCATCGCAAACCCCCGTTTTGCGCAGGGCTAGGGGGTTTCGCGCGGCCATGCAACCACACCTTGTGGCAAATCGCGCTGGACCGGCGCCGCCGCGCGCTTTACATCACGCCATCATGAGCGAGCCGAATGACAACACCCCCACTGCCAGTACCCATTCCGAGCCGCTGAGCCGCGCCATCGGCGAGCGCTACCTGACCTATGCGCTTTCCACCATCATGCATCGCGCCCTGCCCGACGCGCGCGACGGGCTCAAGCCCGTGCACCGGCGCATTCTATTCGCGATGCGCGAGCTGAAGCTGACATCGACCGGGGGCTTTCGCAAATCTGCCAAGATTTCCGGCGATGTGATGGGCAACTATCACCCGCACGGCGATGTCGCCATTTACGATGCGATGGCGCGCTTGGCGCAAGATTTCAACATGCGCTACCCGCTGGTCGACGGGCAGGGCAATTTTGGCAACATTGATGGCGATAACCCCGCCGCTGCGCGCTACACCGAAGCCCGCCTCGCCGCCCCATCAGAATCGCTATTGGAAGGCCTGGCCGAAAACGCGGTCGATTTTCGCCCCAACTACGATGGCACGCTGGAAGAGCCGATCGTGCTGCCTGCTGCGTTCCCCAATCTGCTGGCCAATGGCACCAGCGGCATTGCCGTGGGCATGGCAACCAACATCCCCCCGCATAACCTTGATGAGCTGATCGAGGCGTGCCTGCTGCTGATCAAGACCCCCGAGGCCAGCGATGACGCACTGGTGGACCTGGTTCCCGGCCCTGACTTTCCCACCGGCGGGGTGCTGGTGGAGCCGCGCGAAAACATTCTTGAAGCCTACCGCACCGGGCGCGGCGCGTTCCGGTTGCGCGCCCGTTGGGCGGTTGAGGATCTTGGCCGTGGCACATGGCAGATTGTCGTCACCGAGATTCCGTTTCAGGTGCAGAAGTCCAAGCTGATCGAACGGCTGGCCGAGCTGATCCAGACGAAAAAGGTGCCGGCCCTCGCCGATGTGCGCGATGAATCCGCCGATGACATCCGCATCGTTCTCGAACCCCGTGCCCGCACGGTTGACCCCGAAATGTTAATGGGGATGCTGTTTCGCAATTCCGACCTCGAAACCCGCTTTTCGCTCAACATGAACGTGCTGATCGATGGTCGCGTGCCGAAAGTGTGCAGCCTCAAAGAGGTGCTGCGGGCGTTTCTCGACCACCGCCGCGAGGTCTTGCTGCGCCGCAGCCAGCACCGTGTGGAAAAGATCGACGCTCGGCTGGAGGTGCTCGAAGGCTATATCATCGCCTATCTCAATCTTGACCGGGTGATCGCCATCATCCGGTATGAGGATGAGCCAAAGTCGGTGCTGATGGCCGAGTTTGAACTGAGCGACGTGCAGGCCGAGGCGATTCTCAACATGCGCCTGCGCAGCCTGCGCAAGCTCGAAGAGATGGAACTCGTGCGCGAGCGTGATGCTCTCATGGTCGAGCGCGCGGCGCTGGAAAACCTGCTCGCCAGCCCCACCGGGCAGTGGAAAACGATTGCCAAGCAACTGGGCGAGGTGCGCAAGGCCTTTGGCAAGACCGCCCCCGGCGGCGCGCGGCGCACCGGATTTGCCGAGGCGGGCGAGGTGGCCGAGGTGCCGATCGAGGCGATGATCGAGCGCGAGCCGATCACCGTGATCGTCTCGAAAATGGGTTGGGTGCGCGCGATGAAGGGGCACCAGACGCCGGGCACCGAGCTGAAGTTCAAGGATGGCGACGCGGCGCGCTTTACACTGCTGGCCGAAACCACCGACCGTATTCTGCTTGCCGCCTCGAACGGGCGCTTCTTTACGCTGTTGGGCGCCAACCTGCCCGGGGGCCGGGGCATGGGCGAACCCTTGCGGCTGATGCTTGATCTGCCGAATGAGGCCGAAATTGTCGAGATGCTGCTGTTTCGGGCGGGTGAGAAATACCTTGTGGCGTCTTCCGATGGCGACGGCTTTGTGGTCGCCTCCGAAGAATTGCTGGCGCAGACGCGGGCGGGCAAGCAGGTGCTGAACCTTTCCGGCACTGCGCGCACGCAAGTCTGCCGCAAGGTCATGGGCGACACCGTGGCGGTCGTCGGCGAGAATCGCAAATTGCTTGTGTTCCCGCTGGCCGAACTGCCCGAAATGGCGCGTGGCAAGGGTGTGCGGCTGCAAAAGTTCAAGGATGGCGGTCTAAGCGACGCCACCACCTTCCGCCTTGCCGACGGGCTGGCGTGGAAAGACCCCGCCGGGCGCACCCGCACCGAAACCGACCTTGCCGAGTGGCTGGCCAAACGCGCCAGCTCGGGCCGCATGGCACCGCGCGGTTTTCCGCGCGACAACCGGTTCTGCTGATGCAATGACGGGGCCGAACCGGGCTTGATTTTCCCCCGCTTTCCCAATAGGCAAGCGCGCAAGTTTCCACCGGGCCGCCGCAGGCCCCCCAAGGATGAGGCGCCGCGATGGCAAAGGCAAAGTTTGAACGTAACAAGCCGCATATCAACATTGGCACGATTGGCCACGTTGACCACGGCAAGACGACGCTGACGGCGGCGATCACC
>PHEE01000023.1 GCA_002842855.1 Alphaproteobacteria bacterium HGW-Alphaproteobacteria-4
TATATTGCACCCCGGCGATCTCGCCCACGCGCGCAGGAACCACCATCATGGCAAACTCGCCCGCCTCGAACGCAGCCGCCACAGCTTCCGGAACCGCAACTTCCAACGTGATTGTCCGCATTATTTGGCCCCCATCATCTTGAACGCCTGGCGAAGATGGGAAACCGTTATCGGCCCCTCGCCCGCCAACAGGCGAGCGTTGCGCGCGGCCGTTGCCATGACCCGGAAGTTGCCCCGAACATAACCTCCTTCGGCGAGTTCAGCCGCAAGCTCCGCCTCGCCAAACACGGAATGAGCGAGGGAAAGGCACTCTGCCCGATTGGGACCCGGCAGCCGCATGTTGTGGGTCACGCGGCTGAGCAAGGGTTCGAAGGACGCGGTGCGCTGAGCACCGCCTTTGCTCATGAAGGTCGGATTACCGACCATGACGCAGCCGAACGCGAGTCCGTTCGGATCGCCGAGTCGCGCGTCGTCGCCCCGATCCCAAAGGCCCCGGATTGTTTCAAGCACCCGACCTGCCAGTTTCTGCGCTTCGTCCACGATCAGCAGAACGCGCCTCCCGTTCGTCATGAACGGCCGCCCCGCGAGCATTCCCCAGGTCGCTTCCTCTGCGTCCGCACTTGACCCGGTGTCTGTGTGATAATGCCCGAGGATTGCTTTGAGAAAGGCGTTGATGTTGCCGGATATTGCCTCGGTGGCAGTGATCATCACCACGACAACCCCGCGATCTTCCAGATCGCAGGCGATCCGGTCCAGTGCGAAGGTCTTGCCGATCCCGACCGCGCCGCGCAGCACTGCCAGCCCGGCCCCAGCGACAACCTGATCACAAACGAAGGAAAGGGTGTCCCCGACCCCCGTCTTTATGCTACTTCCCTGCTCGTGTGACATTTGATGGTCTCCTGATTGTCACGTTGCACGAATGAGGGGTCAGCGGTTGCCGCCGCTGGCCCCTCGGCTCATCTGGCCTGCGAAGGCCAGTAACTCGTTGATATTGGCGCGGTCGCGCGCATCCTCGGCCGCAGCCGCGTCTTCCTCGGTTATCGCGCCGCCGATCACGCCCGCCTTGTCCAGAGTGCTCAGTGTCCACTGCTCGGGCGGGTTGACACTGACCGGGCCAAGGTTCGCCCCTGCCGACAACAGGGCCTGCACGTCCACCGTCAGATCGGCGGTGGCCATGCGTCGTTTCATTTCGGTATTCTGAAGCTTGACCACTTCGCCCTTGCGCCGGGCGCCCTCGCGGTCGTTGAGGCCAAAGGTCTCGGGATAGAGGCGATGAACCACCAGGCCGCGCCCGGCCTCGTCTGCCTTGAGATGCAAGATCGGCCCGTTCGGATCGCGCGAAGGCACCAGGAAAGGCACCTGCTTTTCGCCAGTCAGAAACGCCAGAACCGCCCCCGAATAGCCCACGTTGTCGATGGTGACGCCACCCTTGCGCACGTCGCGCCGAATCTCGCGGCTGAAAATCAGATCGAACGTGTCAGCATCAGCCACACGTGCAGACCAGCCCGTCGCGGTCGCCTTGGCTTCAAGCATTTCCTTTGGAGACAGGCCTGCAAGTTGCCCGTCCTGCGCCGTGCCATTGTATTGGGCGACGGCGAGAAGGATATCCTCGACCAGTCGCTCAGCCCCGTGCGGATAGGGATCGACCGGCTTGCCCTTTGATTTTGTGGGAGACTTCATGCGATCCCCGGCGATATAGCCGGGCAACGCGCTGAGAAACCGATGTTCCAGGATGCCGAACGCGCCTTCCAGCCGCCCCTTGCCTTCCGGGCTGTAAGGGCGGCTCTTCACCACCCCTAGCCCGCTGAACTCGGACAAGGCGGCAAAACGCGCAATTGCCTCGCCGATGGCCCCGAACTCGCCGCCATTGTCGATGACAATCTCGCGCGGGATGCCGCCGTGCGGACAGGTCACTACATTGAACAGCGACTGCGCGACGTCTTGCTGGGTGATCCCCTGGCCGGGGCCGAGGATTACCGGCGTTGCCCAAAGGTAGTGGCTCGATCCGTCCATCCATCCGATGATCGACACGCGCATGGAGACAAGCTCCTGTTCCTCTGCGTGTTTTCCTGCCTGCCGAAGGTCCGAGAATTGCGACCGCATTGCGTCGGCGATGCTGATATCGACGTGGTGCACGTCACCAAAAAGCACGTCCATCGGCACCCGCGTCAGGCTGCGCTGAACCCGGAATTCGTGTTCGTCGCTGTATCGCTTGTGATCGCCCAGGAAGTCGCGCACCGGCTTCATCTCGGCAAACCGCCGCGACCAGTGAAGCGACAACCGGCAAAGCCGCTGCGTCCTCGCCTTGGGGAGGTTTGCCCCGGCTTCCTCGGTCAGGCGCGCCAGCTCGATGCTGCACAACCGCCGCACTTCCCGATCCGACCGGCGCTTGACGATCAGGCCGCGCGCGATCCGTTCGACCCGCTCAGCAATCTCGCCCTGAACATCTTCCGGCAAGCCGCAGTTCCGGTGCCATTCCCGCGCCAGCCGCACCCGCGTCACGCCCCGGTCGCTTCGCGCGGCGGGTACCAGCGCGGCCGGGCCGCGCTCTTCATGCGCCTTCACCCAGTCGCGCAGCGTCCGCTCGCTGAATTGGGTCCAGCCGTCCCCGAATTTGTGCGGCTTGGCCGCGACCGCCCGAAACGCCGCCGCCCTTTCGGTCGAACCCCGCTTCGTCGCAAGGATTGGCCCGATGATCCGCTGTTTGTCGCGCGAAACGGTGAAATGCCAGTCATCCGGGCGGCCCTTCAAGAGGCCTTCATGGCCCGTTGAAGGCAGCGTTGAACAGGGTGTTTCGGGCAGCTTCAACAGCGCGCGGAGCTCCGGGCTGGCAGCTTCGATCACCAGCCCCCAAGCCTTGCCGCCCGCCCCGCCCCGATGGCCGTCCAGCGGCACAACGGGAAGATGATGGCCGCGCCAAGGCTTGCCCTCGGAAGCTTCACGGAACGCCTTTGCCGCAGCCTGGCGAGAAATGGCTCGTGCCGTCGCGAATTCTTGAGGCGAAACCAAGCTCATTGGGGGCTGTCTTTCAGCCCAAGAGCGACGGCGATCAGGTGCGATTGGCCATAGTTGCCCTTGTTATGGCCGTAGATGACCGCGCGCACGGCACCGACTGGGAAATTGTTCTCACGTGCCCATTGTGCGACGGACTTCCCCTGCCGTATGAACTCTTGCTGCACCGTCGCCGCCGTCTTTGACATTGAGTAGCTCCCGTGGCACTCTGCACAAGTCGTCACCAAGATATACACACGCTAGCACATGTCAACACCAAGCAGCACCGACCTAGGTCAACGGCTCAAATTCCTCCGAGGCGAGCAGAGCCAAGAGGATTTTGCGCGCAAAGTTGGCCTGACCCGCGCCGCACTTGCAAACTATGAGACTGGCCGAACAAAGCCGAAGCCCTCTGTGCTGCGAGAGGTGTCGCGCAAGCTTGGGCTATCAGACGATTTTCTGCTCTCGGGTCAGGTTCGCAACGAATACGAGTTGAATCTCGTCGTGGCCGGAAAGGGAGTGTTGAACGACGGGAACGAAACAGAGGACGAGCTTGCAATTGTCGGGGTTCTTCGAGCCGCGCGCCCCGAAACCGTGAAGAACATCATTGGCACGCTGCTGCGGGAGATAGAGGACGACCCTCGAACGCGAGAACGACTGCGCGGCCCTCGCGTCGATGAACACATTGCGCGTCTGGGGGCGATATTCCGCGCCTCTGGTGAGTTCAGTAAGGGAAGCTCGCCAGAAGATGTTGATGCGTTCCTGCGTGATCTAGCCCGCCGAGCGCGAGCCGAGTAAACGGCGCGTCAGGGGTTTCCCAATAGGTTTCCCAATCCGCGCCACCATCAACAAAATCAATGACTTACGATTGACGAAGCTCGCGCACGATTGCGGCAACTTGCCCAACCGAAACTTCCATTAAATATCAATACGTTGCGCGAGAAAATGGCGCTTGCATTGCGGCGCAATTACGATCACTCATTGCGAAATAATTGTGCGCGGTTCACTGCCTTGGTCCAAATATCCTCGGGGGGAGGACGCCCGGAACGGGCGGCCCGGGGGGCAGACGGCCCCCCGCCCCTGCCTCAGGCGCGCGCGGTCAGCGGCACCCTGTCGCTGCCATCGGCACTGAGGCACCCCAGCCGCGTGAACGGGTCTTCCAGCACCGCTTTCGCGGCGATCACCGCATCATTGGCATTCAGCCCGTCATCGATCCGCTCATCGAAACTGATGCGCAGATGCAGCACTTGCCGCACCACAACCGCACCATCTTCGACCATCGGCATCGGCCCGATCTTGCCTGCCACCACGAAGATCGGGCAATTGCCCCAGTCATAGAGGTGATGATAGCCGGGGCGCATGTCGATACTGCCGAGATTTGCCAAAAAGGCGCTGCAATAAAGCGGATCATTCGCGATGAACGACCCCGGCAACAGGTTGCGCGCATCCAGCCATTTCAGCGCCGCCACCGCCGGACCAAGCACCAGCCGCGGCAAGCTGAGCGTAAGGCGCAGTTCCTTGTCGGTATAGGTCCGCCGCCCCGACCGCTCGACCGCGATGCGGTCTTGCACCGCATGGTGCAGATCATCGAAGGACCAGGCATCACCGACGGTCAGATGCACCGCCGAAACCTCGGCGCCACGGTCCTTCTTGCGCCGCAGCGCCGAAAACGAAAGCTTGCGAACCCGGCGCTGATACAGCCTGCGCCCGACCATGAAGCGGTTGACCTTGGGCACCTGATCCAGCGCCACTGCAATTGCGCCCAGCAGGCAATCGGTCACATCGACATCGCGGCCCAGTGTGCGCTGCGCCGCGATATAGTCGAGCAGGGCCTCGGCGCGCACATATTCATCGTAATAGGCGATGGCGCCGTTCGGTGTCGGCATCAGATAGGGCAACATCTGCCGATAGGGATGGGGTTTCACCAGCGTGCCATCGGGGCGCGTGGTCTTCAGTTCCACCAACACCAGCAGCACCAGCACCGCCGCCACAAACCACCACATGACCCGCCCCCGGCACCCTACCCCGCCCGCGCTGGCCGTGGCTTCCGCCGCCAGTTTCACCGCATCCCGGGTGGCGGCGCAAGCCGCTTTGGACGGTCCGGCCCGCGGCGGTTTGCACCAACTTGATCGGCCACGGCAGCAAACCCAGGCTTGTACGGACCTCAAGGAGGAAGCCCTTGCCCCCGATTTTCGCCTGATCGGCGCCGCCAACCCGCCGGACCCGCATGGTGCGCTGAAGTTCCTGAACTGGGGCCTCAAGCGCGACATCTGCGATCGCAGGCTCGCCCCCCGGCTGCCGCGTTCGCAGGTTCCGGTCTTCACCAGTGGCCCCGGGGCGGCCTTCCTTCGCGCGGTGCCGCTGACGGACGGTGGCGTGGTGCTTTGGTCGGCCGCGCTGATGCTGGCGGTGCGCGACCTGCCTGCCGCCCCGCCCGCCACCTGCTTCGAGGCGGAAATCCGCATTCGCGGGCGCCAGAAGCCGCTGCCCGAACCGCTCTGCGCGACGCTCAGGAATATCCACGTCTGAACCGCCACGTTCACCCACAGCCGCCCCTTGCACGCCCCCGAACCTTCCTCTATGTCTTTGCAACCTCAAAGGAACGGCGGGTTGGCGGAGAGGTTACGCAGCGGATTGCAAATCCGTGAAGACCGGTTCGATTCCGGTACCCGCCTCCAAACATTTCGAAGACTTGGGCGCACCCCTATTATTCGTTACGGTCGCAGTTTCACTTTGGTTTCACTTTGGGTTTTTTTCTTTGTTCCGCCTCGGAGGCGACTCTGCGGAATGCGTAGTTTGCGCAGGCGGCATTGGCAGCGACCGACGCGCTTTTCACGGTCGGCCCGGAGCCGATGCTGGCGCGATTATCGAGGGCTGACGGCGCGGCACAGAACCTGCGCAGATTGCGAAGATCAGACCGTCTATATCGCTGTCTGCCGCAGCCATCCTGGTCGTGGGATGCCCGCGCCTGACGGCACCGCAATCAGCCAATGCAATGGTCGTTGGAGCCATCACTAAAGCAGAGGGCAACCCCGCCGCCGACAGAGCCGCTTGACAGCGTGCGGCGCCTGACGGTAGCCTTAATTAAGCGCATGATTAATTCACCCTCCTGTAAGAAATCGCCATGGCCAGCACTCTGACTGCCCTCGACGCGCCGCAAGATGCTGCCGAATGCCTGCTTGATGCGGCCGAGGCGCAGTTTTCGGAAAACGGCTTTCACGGCACCACGACTCGGGCAATTGCGGCGGGCGCCGGGGTCAATGCGGCGCTGTTGCACTATTACTTCGGCAGCAAGGAGCAGCTGTTCGAAACCGTTGTCGAGCGCCGCGCCGGTGAAATCAACGGCCGCCGCCGCGCGCTGCTGGGCGAGCTTCTGGCGCAAACTTCGGCGCCCTCGCTGGAAGCCTTGCTTGAGGCATTTCTGCGCCCGACGATCGAGTTCGGGCACGATACAACGCGGGATGGTCAGCGTTACGCGCGGCTGTTGGTGCATGTTGCAGCGGGCACCGACGAGCGCTCGCGCCGCCTGACCGCGCAAAACTACAACGGCATAGCGCAGGAGTTCATCGCGCTTTTCACAGGTGCGGTTCCGGGGTTGGCGCAGAAGGATGCCGTGCGGGGGTATCTGTTCGCGGTGTCCATCGCGCTGTCGCTGATGGGGCGCACGGGCCGCGCCACCGATCTTTCAGCGGGCGCCTGCCGCGACGACGACGTGAACCAGGCGATCGAGGAGGCAAAGATATTTGCGGCGGCCGGCATACGTGCACTTGCCGCGCGGCAAAGGGACGACTGAAGAAACGGGGCGGAGGAGGCCCCGAAACATCCAAAGGGAGGATACCATGAAGACCAAACTGAACCTCGCCGCAGGGGCGATTGCTGCCGTTCTGGCGCTGCCGATGGCGGCCCAGGCGCAAACCATCAACGTGACGCTGGTAAACGGCCATCCGCCGATTTTCCTCTGGGTCAAGCACCTGACCGAAACCTACATTCCCACCGTGAATGCTGCTCTTCAAGGGTCGGGCTACACGATCAACTGGACTGAAGCCTATGGCGGCACGCTTGCAGCTGTTGGCGGCGAACTTGAGGCGATCGAAGATGGCCTTGCTGAAGTGGGTGCGGTGCCCACGGTGTTTGAACCCACGTCGTTGCCGCTGCAGAACGTGACCTATTACACCCCCTTCGGTCCTTCTGACCCGAACCTCGTGATGCAGGTCATGGATGATCTGCACGGCTCGATCCCAGGCATGATCTCGTCGTGGGAAAAGTATGGGCTGGAGTATCTGGGCGGTGGCTTCGCCCTTGATAATTACGTCTTGATGACCAACTTCCCGGTTACCTCGATGGATGACCTCAAGGGCCACCGCATTGCCGCACCGGGTGCGGCGGTGAACTGGCTGGAAGGCACCGGCGCCGTTGGCGTGGCGGGCAACCTGACCACCTATTACAACGATATGCAGACCGGCGTGTTCGACGGGCTGATCGTGTTCCCCACGGCGGCTGCCCCGGCCAAGCTGCAGGAAGTTGCGCCCTATGTGACCGTGACCGATTTCGGCGCGCAATATGCCGGGTCGCTGGTGGCCAACAAGGCGTGGTTCGACGCGCAGCCCGCCGCTGTGCAAGACGCTCTGCGCAAGGGTGCCGCAGCCTACACCACAGCCTACCTTGCCGAACAATCGCAGCGCGTGGCGGCGGCGATGACCGCACTTGGCGGCACTGACCCGTCGAAGGTCACCAAGCTGAGCGATGCCGAAAAGGCCCGCTGGGCTGCGGCGCTGCCTGATGTGGCCGGGGCATGGGCCAAGGATGCCGACGGTCAGGGGCTGGCCGGAACCGAAGTGCTGACTGCCTACGTTGCGGCGCTGAAAGCGGCTGGCGTGACGTTGCCGCGTGACTGGTCGCAACGCTAAAGGCACTGACCGGGGCGCGCCGCGCGCCGCCCCGGTTCACCCCACCCGCCGGGAGAACCCCATGTCGACACTCGTTGATCTGCGAACGGGCGTTCGCGCCTTTGATGTTGCCGCATTGCTGCTCGACAGGGCCACCGTGGTGGCAAGCGCGCTGGGCACGCTGTGCATTCTGGGCATCATGGCGCTGATTGCGGCCGATGTGATCGGGCGGTTTGGCTTTGGGCACCCGATTGCGGGGGTGCCCGAGATTGTCGCAATGTCGATTCTGGCGATAGTCTTTTTGCAGATCGCGAACACGCTATCGCGCGACAAGCTGACCCGATCCGATGCGCTTCTGACGCTGTTGCGGCGGTATCGCCCACGGCTTGCAGATGTGCTGGATGCAGCGTTGCATGGGACCGGGGCATTCCTCGTAGGCGTGCTGATCACCGCCTTCCTGCCGCTGTTTCAGCGCAGCTATGGACGGCGCGAGATGGTGGGCGCCGTCGGGCAGTTTCTGGCGCCGATCTGGCCGGTGCATCTGATCGTGTTGATCGGGGCCGGGCTGTTGTTCGCGGTCTTCCTGATGCGCGCGCTGGCGCTGCTGCACCGCGCCGCCAGGCCATGGGCCGCGCTATGACCGGCATCGAAATCGGACTCGCCTCGCTGGTCGGCATCCTGGTGCTGATCTGGACCGGCATGCACGTTGCCATTGCCTTGGCCCTGGTCAGCTTTTTCGGCGTCTGGCTGCTGCGCGACAACCCGCAGATAGCGGCACGGGTGCTGTCGCTGGCGGCGCGCGAGGGCATTTCGAGCTATCTCTTCGGTGTGGTGCCGCTGTTCGTGCTGATGGGGCTAGTGGTCAGCCGTGCCGATATTGCGCACGACACCTTTGATGTGGCCAACCGGGCATTTCGCAGGGTGGCGGGCGGGCTTGGCATGGCCACGGTGGGCGCCAACGCGATCTTTGCGGCCATCACCGGTATCTCGATTGCCTCGGCCGCGGTCTTTGCCAAGGTCGCCGTGCCCGAAATGGTGCGCGCCGGGCATACCGCGCGGTTTGCAACCGGAGTGGTCGCAGGGTCATCGGTGCTGGGCATGCTGATACCGCCGAGCCTGCTGATGATCCTTTACGGCATCCTTTCCGAGCAATCGGTGGGGCTGCTGTTCATGGCGGGTATCGGGCCCGGTCTTCTGCTGGCGTCCGCCTTCGGACTGGGCATTTACGTGATGGTGCGCCTGTCCCCCGGCTTTACCGGGCGCGCCACGCCGCAGGTCTTGCAACCCAGAAGCTTTGGCGCGGCGATTGCCGACACCGGCACAAAACTGCTGCCAATTTTGGCACTGATCGCGCTGGTTCTGGGCGGCATCTATGGCGGGGTCTTCACCCCGACCGAAGCGGGGGCCATCGGCGCGCTGGGCGCAATCGTCATCGCCTTTGCCAAGCGGCGGATGAACCTGCGCATGCTCTGGCGGGTGACGCTTGAGGCGGGGCATATCACCGCCTCGATCTGCTTTCTGATCATTGCCGCGACCATGTATAGCCGCATGCTGTCGATGTCGGGGTTGCCGGTGTTCTTGACCGAGTGGATCATCGGTCTCGATCTTGGCATCTACGGTTTTCTGGCGGTGTTCGTGCTGGTGCTGATCATCCTGGGCACCATTCTCGATTCGTCGTCGATCATGCTGATCACGCTACCGCTGGTGCTGCCGATTGTGCAGCAACTGGGCATCAATCTGATCTGGTTCGGGGTCATCACCGTGCTGGCGGTGGAGATCGGGCTGCTGACGCCGCCCTTGGGCATTTCGGTTTACGTCATCAAGAGCGCGCTCGATGACCCCAACGTTTCGCTGGGCGACGTGTTCATTGGGGCGGCCCCCTTTGCCTTGATCATGCTGGCCTGCCTGATCCTGGTCATCGCCTTTCCCGCCATCGCCATCGGTATTTTGTAAGAAAGGGCCCTTCATGCGCATCATCGACCTTTCGGTTCCGCTCGAAGCGGGCATCGCCTCGGACCCACCGGGATACGAGCCGAAGATCACCTATCTTGATCATAAGGCCACGCCCGCGCAGGTGTTGCAGTTCTTTCCCGGCATGACCGCCGACCAGTTGCCGGGGGGCGAGGGCTGGGCGATCGAACTGTTGCAGATGCAGACCCAATGTGGTTACCCCTGATGAAGTCGAGGCCGAGCTTGCGCGCATCGGGCACACCCTTTCGCCGCTGGAAATCGTGGTGGTCAACACTGCTGCGGGCAAAGCCTACGGCCAGCCCGATTACCTGAACCGTGGTTGCGGCATGGGGCGGGCCGCAACGCTCTGGCTGCTGGAGCGCGGCGTACGCGTGACCGGCACCGATGGCTGGAGCTGGGATGCGCCGTTTTTCTACACCCGGCAGCGGTGGGCCGAAAACCCCGACCCGGCGATTGTCTGGGAGGGGCATCGGGCCAGCATGGATATCGGCTATTGCCACCTCGAAAAGCTGACCAACCTCGACCTGCTGCCCGCCACCGGGTTCAGGCTCTCGTGCTTCCCGTTCAAGATCAAGGCCGCCTCGGCAGGCTTCGTGCGCGCCGTGGCCATTCTCGACGACTGATACCCCTTGCCCACCACCGCCAAGCGCCCGCCTGCAAAGCGGCGAATTGGCCAAAGAGGAGACCGAACATGGCGAAATCGCCCCGCAAGATCATTATCACCTGTGCCATCACGGGCGGCATTCACACCCCGACCATGTCGGACGCCCTGCCCTACAAGCCCGCCGACATCGCGGCGCAGGCAATCGCTGCGGCCGAGGCGGGTGCGGCGATCCTGCATCTGCACGCGCGCGACCCGGAAATCGGCCGCCCGACCTCTGACCCCGAGGTGTTCATGCAGTTTCTGCCGATGATCCGGCGGGCCACCAACGCCGTGGTCAACATCACCACCGGCGGCGGGCTTGGCATGACGGTGGAGCAACGCCTTGCGGCACCCTTGCGCGCCAGCCCCGAGATGTGTTCGCTGAACATGGGTTCGATGAACTTCGCGCTGCACCCGATGGCCGACCGCTACAAGAACTGGAAGTTCGACTGGGAGGAACCTTTCCTGCGCGCCAGCGACGATTTCATCTTCCGCAACACCTTCCGAGATATCGAGCGCGTCGCCAAGCTCTTGGGCGAAGACCACGGCACCCGGTTCGAGCTGGAATGTTACGATGTCGGCCACCTCTACAACCTCGCCCATCTTGCGGACCGCGGCATTCTGAAGCCGCCATTCTTCATCCAGACCATCTTCGGAATTCTCGGCGGCATCGGGCCTGACCCGGAGAACGTTGGCATCATGAAGGCCACCGCTGACCGGCTTTTTGGTGGCGATTACCTGTGGTCAGTGCTGGCCGCCGGGCGCCACCAGATGCCGTTTCTGACCCAGGCGCTGGTGCAGGGCGCCAACGTGCGCGTCGGGCTGGAGGACAACCTCTATATCGGCCCCGGACAGCTGGCCACCAGCAACGCCGAGCAGGTTACCAAGATCCGCGGCATCATCGAGGCGCTTGATTTCCAGATTGCAACGCCCGACGAAGCGCGCGCCATGCTCGCGCTCAAGGGCGGCGACAAGGTGGCCTTCTGATGAGCGAGCAACACGACAGCAAGGCAATGCAGCGCGCGGTGGTGCAGTTTGATTGTCACGGCACCGCCAGCGGCAAAATGCGCAATGACCTGAGCGTCCACATGCGCCAACCCTTTGCCGAAGGGCCATTCGAGATGGCCACCGATGAGGGCTCGTTTCACGGTGGCGATGGCACCGCGCCACCGCCGTTGGCGCTGTTCGTGGCCGGGTTGACCGGCTGCATCATGACCCAGATCCGCGCCTTTGCAAAACGCATGGGCGTAACGCTGACCAACCTTTCGGTCGATGCCCGCGTGCAATGGGATTGGGAGGCAAAGGGCCGCGTTTATGAAACCGGACCGCGCAGCTTCGAGGTGGATGTGGCGATTGAAAGCCCGGATGCCGAGGAAAAGGTGGCAGCCCTTATCAACGCCGCGCGCAAGGGCTGTTTCATCGAGCAGACGCTGGGGCGGCAGAACACCATTCGCCACCGCATGAAAACTGCGGAAGGATGGAAAGAGCTATGATGAACCCGCTCGACGGCTTTACCGTGACCGAGGCCGACATTTCCTATGTCGGGCAAGGGTTGCAGCGGCCCGAGTGCATTCTGGCCGAGCGCGATGGCTCGCTATGGGCAGCCGACGCGCGCGGCGGGGTGGTGCACATCCGCCCCGACGGCACGCAAGAGTTGATCGCGCAGACGCATGATGACCGCTTTGCGGCAACTTCCGATGCCGCCGCGCGGTTCACGCAAGGCACGTTGCCAAACGGCCTGGCGTTCGATGGCGATGGCGCCATTCTCGTTTCCAACTTCGGCACCGACCGGTTGGAACGGATGACCCGAACCGGCCAAAGCGAGGTGCTGCTCGACACCATCGACGGCACCCCGATCGGCAAGGTCAATTTCGTGCTGCGCGACCGCAAGGGGCGGATATGGCTGACTGTGTCAACTCGCATCAAGAACTGGATGCAGGCGATCAGCCCCAATATCGCCGATGGCTATGTTGCGGTGCTGGACGAACGCGGTGCGCGAATTGTGGCGGACGGATTTCGCTTCACCAACGAAATCCGCTTTGATGCCGCAGAGGAGTGGCTCTATGTGGTGGAAACCTCGGGTCGGCGTATCACCCGCTTGCGCATCGGCGCCGACACTCAGGTAACGGCGCGCGAGGTCTATGGCCCCACGGACACCGGCGGCTTCATCGACGGTATCGCCTTTGATGCCTTCGGCAACCTCTGGGGCACGCATGTGATGTCGGACCGCATCTTTGCGATCACCCCTGATGGCGATTTCCGGGTGATCCTTGATGATGACGCGCCCGGCCCCTCGACCGCGCTCTACGAGGCGTTCGCGCGCGATGCCGTAACGCCCGAACTGATGCTGGCCTGCGGTGGCCGCATAGCGCCGTGGTTCGCATCGGTCACCTTCGGCGGGCCAGACCTGCGTAACGTCTATATCGGCTCGCTGCGCGGCACCCGCATTCCGATGTTCCGAAGCCCGGTTCCCGGCCTGCCGATGGAACATTGGCAGCGCTAGCCCTGCCCGCCGCTCCCGGCAATTGATGCTCCGGACCAGCGCCACCGCGCGACGACATGTCTCTGGACATCTGCCCAGGATCGCCCTCCTTTGTGGATCGTAGATGACCCACCTTGGCACGTTGATGCCGGCGGGCGGCGGTCACATCATCAGAGCCCTACGACGCGGCCGGGTTTGTCGCCGATCTGCACGAGGCCTGTGTCTCGCCCCATGTCGTGCAGAAATCCCGATACTCGGCGATCGACAGCCGAACCACCCGCCAACTATTTCAGCGACATGTTAGGGGCTGGAACGATTCCGATCTGCGCTGTAGCCTGCGTCGAGGAGTATTGCATGATGCGCGCATTACAGATTGGTTCCGTTGGCTCTGACCCTGAACTGGTGCGCCAGCCAGTGCCACACCCCGGCCCCGGCGAAGTGCGGCTCAAGATCGCGGCCTGCGGGCTCAACTTTGCCGACTTGCTGATGATCGATGGCACCTATCAGGAACGTCCGACCCCGCCCTACACACTGGGCCTGGAACTTGCGGGCACGGTCGATGCGCTGGGGGCGGGGGTCACAGCACCCGCGCGCGGTACCCGAGTTGCGGTTTATGCCGGGCACGGTGGGCTGGCGGAATACGGCTGCTTTGATGCCCATCGCTGCATGGCGCTGCCCGACACGATGAGCTTTGAGCACGCGGCAGCCTTTCAGATCGCCTATGGCACCTCGCATCTGGCACTCAGCCACCGTGCGCGCCTGTTGCCGGGCGAGACGCTGCTGGTGCTTGGGGCGGCGGGCGGCGTGGGGCTGAGCGCGGTCGAGATCGGCGCGCACATGGGCGCACGGGTGATCGCGGTGGCGCGCGGCGCCGACCGGCTGGCGGTGGCCGAGGCGGCGGGTGCCGCGCATCTGATCGACAGCGACGCCGGGGGCCTCAAGGCCGCCGTGCGCGCACTCGGCGGCGCCGATGTGGTTTACGATACCGTTGGCGGTGCGCTTGCACGCGAGGCGCTGGCAGCCACCAACCCCGGCGGGCGCTACCTCGTGATCGGCTTTGCCTCAGGGCAGGTGCCCGAGCTTCCGGCCAATCACCTGCTGGTCAAGAACATCGCGCTACACGGGTTTTATTGGGGCGGCTACCAGCGGCTGGCCCCTGAACTGGTGGCTTTCAGCCTGCAAACGCTGCTCGGCTGGTATGCCGAGGGCGCGCTGCGCCCCCATATCGGCGCCACGCTGCCGCTTTCGCGCGCCACCGAGGCGCTGGCCCTGCTACGCGGCCGGGCCAACACCGGCAAGATCGTGGTCACGATGTCGGGCTAGGCGACCAAAGCGCTTGAAATCTGCGGTCCCTGCCCCGATATTGCCTGCTACGGCGCGCATGCTTTCGCACGCCCCACCGTTTGACCCTTTGGAGGCTATCAATGGCTGACTACCGCACTATCCGCACCGCCCAGGCCGGCGCCCGGACCCTGCAGATCGACGAGGGTCTGCGGGCCTACATGAACCGGGTTTACGGCCTGATGTCGGTTGCCATGCTGATCACCGCCGGCGCCGCCTGGCTGATGGCGACACTGGCGCTTTCGGCCGACCCGACCCCCTACCAGATCGGCGCCAACACCTACCTGACCGAGTTTGGCAAGACGCTCTACCTCTCGCCCTTGAAATGGGTGGTGATGTTCGCGCCGCTGGCCGTGGTCTTTGCCTTCGGCTCGCTGATGGGCCGCATGAGTCTTGCCACCGCGCAACTGGTGTTCTGGGGCTTTGCCGCGCTGATGGGCGTTTCCGTCAGCTGGATCTTCGCCGTCTATACCAGCTTCTCGATCGTGCAGACCTTCCTGATCACCGCGATTTCGTTCGCGGGCCTGTCGCTCTATGGCTACACCACCAAGCGCGACCTTTCGGGCATGGGCTCGTTCCTGATGATGGGGCTGATCGGGCTGATCGTGGCGATGGTCGTGAACCTGTTCCTGCAAAGCTCTGCGATGCAATTCGCCATTTCGGTGATCGGCGTGCTGATCTTCGCGGGCCTGACCGCGTTCGACACCCAGAACATCAAGAACACCTACCTGCAAATGGCGCAGTCGGACGCTGAGTTTGTCGGCAAGGCGGCCATCATGGGCGCACTGCAACTTTACCTCGACTTCCTCAACCTGTTCATGTTCCTGCTGCAATTCCTCGGCAACCGGAACTGACCGGGCTGCATCTGCAACGTCAAACCCCGCCCCCAACCGGGCGGGGTTTTCATTTCAGCAGCATTGCCACGTCAAGCATGCGGTTGGCAAAGCCCCATTCGTTGTCATACCAGCCGAACACCCGCAACATGCCCTGCGCCGTCACCCGGGTTTCCGGGCAGGCCATCACGATGCTTTCGGGCCGCGCCCGCAGATCGGTGCTGACCAGCGGCTGATCGGTGGCGCCAATCACGCCGCCCGCCGCGCGAAAGGCCGCGTTCACCGACGCCGCGGTGGCAGCCCGCGCCGTCATTATGGCCAGATCGACCGCAGAAACCGATGCCACCGGCACCCGCACCGCCGAGCCCTCGATCCGCCCGGCGATTTCGGGCAGCACCGCATCGAGCAAGCGCTGCGCGCTGGTGGTGGTCGGCACCATGCTCAGCGCCGCCGCACGGCTGCGGGCAAAATCACCGCCCGGGGCATCCACCGTGGGCTGGCTGCCGGTGTAGCAGTGGATGGTGGTCATGCTGCCGGTCAAAATGCCCCAGCCTTCATCCAGCAGCCGCACCAGCGGCGCCAGCGCATTGGTGGTGCATGAGGCGTTCGACAGCACCCGCTGCCCCGCCAGCCCGCGCTCATTTGCACCCAGCACCACAGTGAACTCGGCCGCCGCCGAAGGCCCCGACACCAGCACCCTGCCCGCCCCCGCCCGCAGACCCGCCCCGGCGATCTCGGCGCCATCGGCGCGCCCGGTGCATTCCATCACCAGATCGACCCCGGCAAGATTCAGCGCCGAAATGTCGGGCACCCGGTGTAGTGCAATTGCCCGCCCGTTCAGCACCAGCGCCCCCCGCTCCAGCGCCACGCTGCCGGGAAACGGCCCGAAAACACTGTCGTATTGCATCAGGTAGGCACAGATTTCGGGCGCCGCGATGTCGTTGATGCCGGCAATCTCCAGCCCCGGCCAGTGGCCCGGCGCCAAGGCCCATGCGCGCAGCACCGACCGCCCGATACGCCCGAACCCGTTGATGAAAACCCGCATCACGCCCCCTGAAGTTTTTGGCGATCCCGGCAGGACTCGAACCCGCAACATCCTGATTAGAAGTCAGGTGCTCTATCCAGTTGAGCTACGGGACCGCGCCTGCCCTTTTCCTATGGCGGCGCGCGGCGTGCAAGCCCCCGTCAGAGCGCGCGGGTCATGAAGCTGCTCATCGGGTCGGGGCCATAGCCCTCGAACGGCCCGCATTCGGCAAACCCGGCCCGCGCATAAAGCGCGCGGGCGGCGGCAAAGCTTGGCTGCGCCCCGGTTTCTAGGCTGAGCCGCACAAACCCCGCCGCCTTCGCCTCGGCCATCAGGTGATCCAGCATCACCCGCGCCAGCCCCCGGCCCCGCGCCTCGTGCAGAATATGCATCGACTTGATCTCGGCGTGGGTTGCATCGATCCGCTTGAAAGCGCCCATGCCAAGCGCCACCCCGCCTTCGCGCATCACGAAAAAGCTGATGCCGGGGGCGGCAAGCGCGCTGGCGGGCAGCATGTGGATGCTTTCGGGTGGCGTGTCAGCGTGCATCGCCTGCGTGTGGCGGGCGTGCAGCAGCGCGAGGTCGGGCGCCAGAGGGCTTTCGCGTGACAGGGTGATCATCTGGCCTCAACGGAAACATGGCCGCAGGTGACGCGCACAGCACGCTCCGCGGGGGGTATTTTTGCATTGAAGACGTCGAATTGTGGGGCAAAGCCCAAGCCCGCGTGCCGTAGGCAAACCCATTGCCCGGACAAAAGCGCGTTCAGTGGGTCCAGACTTCGCGGCGGGCGGTGGCGAAATTGTCGCCGTAGCCGCCGGGGCGGATGGTGGCCTTGCGCTTGTGCGGCTCGGCCACGGTGGCTTCGATGCCATTGGCGCGGGCATAGGCCTCGGCGGCTTCGCGGGTTTCAAACTTCAGCCGCACTTGCGCCTGCGTGTCGCCCGAGCCGGTCCAGCCCATCAGCGGGTCAATCTCGCGCGCCTCGGCGGGGGCATATTCCAGCACCCAGACCTTGGTCTTGGCGGCACCCGATTGCATGGCGTTTCGGGCAGGCTGATAGATGCGTGCGCGCATGGGCGATACTCCCGTCAAATCCGTTGGCCTGTTATCGTGAAGGTGGGGCAAAAGTGCAAGCCCCCAGCGTGGCGGCAAGGCCGGGTGCGACGCTTTGGGCAAAGGATGCTGCCGACCGTGCGGGGGAGCGAGGGGTGGGGGTGGTGCAACGGTCGGCAGCCTTTGCTGCTTGCCCGCAAACCATAAACCGCGCCTCGCGCACCGGCAAGCAAATTGTCACGTAAGTCTATGTTTTCATTTCTAAAATTGTGCGCTTTCCTTAACATTTCGATAACCTTTACACTAACCCCTTGCATGTGAACAAAAACAGATCAAATCTGAGGTGCCGCGATGAGGATGCCATGCCCCACAACAACGATAACACCCCCGGCCCCCGCCCCGAGGTTCTGACCCGGCCCAAGCTTGAAGGCGGGCGGCGGTTCGTCATGCACACCGATTACACCGCCGCCGGCGACCAGCCCACCGCGATTGCCGAGCTTTCGGCCGCGATCGAGGCGGGCGAGCGCAATCAGGTGCTCTTGGGCGCCACCGGCACCGGCAAGACATTCACCATGGCCCGGGTGATCGAGGAAACCCAACGCCCCGCCATCATCCTTGCGCCCAACAAGACCCTTGCGGCGCAGCTTTACGGCGAGTTCAAGAACTTCTTCCCGGAAAACGCAGTCGAATACTTCGTCAGCTACTACGATTATTACCAGCCCGAAGCCTATGTCGCGCGCACCGACACCTACATAGAAAAGGAATCCCAGATCAACGAGCAGATCGACCGCATGCGCCATTCGGCGACGCGGGCACTGCTTGAACGTGACGATGTCATCATCGTCGCCTCGGTGTCGTGCATCTACGGCATCGGCAGTGTCGAAACCTATTCCGCGATGACGCAGGATCTGGTGGTCGGCCAGCACTACGAACAGCGCAAGTTCATTTCCGAGCTGGTGGCGCAGGCCTACAAACGGCTCGACGCCGCCTTCGCGCGCGGTGCCTTCCGGGTAAAAGGCGACACGGTAGACCTCTGGCCCGCCCACCTTGAAGACCGCGCCTGGCGGTTCTCGTTCTTCGGCGAAGAGCTGGAAAGCATCACCGAGTTCGACCCGCTCACCGGCACCAAGACCGACACGTTTGAAAAGATTCGCATCTACGCCAACAGCCACTACGTCACCCCGCGCCCGACCCTGCGGCAGGCGATCAAGGGCATCAAGGCCGAGCTGGCGCTGCGCCTTGCGCAACTCACCGGCGAGGGCAAGCTTTTGGAGGCGCAGCGGCTGGAACAGCGCTGCAACTTCGATCTCGAAATGCTTGAGGCTACCGGCGTCTGCGCCGGCATCGAAAACTACAGCCGCTACCTCACCGGCCGCGCCCCCGGCGAGCCACCACCCACGCTGTTCGAGTTCATCCCCGACCACGCCATTGTTTTCGCCGATGAAAGCCACGTTTCGGTGCCGCAGATCGGCGGCATGTATAAAGGCGACTTTCGGCGCAAGTTCACCCTTGCAGAGCACGGCTTTCGCCTGCCCTCGTGCATGGACAACCGGCCGCTCAAGTTCGAGGAATGGGATGCGATGCGCCCGCAATCGGTGTTCGTCTCCGCCACCCCCGCCGCTTGGGAAATGGCGCAGACGGGCGGCGTTTTCACCGAACAGGTGATCCGCCCCACCGGCCTTGTCGATCCGCAAATCGAGATTCGCCCGGTCGAAACCCAGGTCGATGATCTGATGCACGAGGCGCGCCGCGTGGCGCTTGCCGGGTTCCGCACGCTGGTGACCACGCTGACCAAACGGATGGCCGAAGACCTGACCGAATACCTGCACGAACAGGGCATCCGCGTCCGCTACATGCACAGTGACATCGACACCATCGAGCGGATCGAGATTTTGCGTGATCTGCGCCTTGGTGCCTTCGACGTGCTGGTGGGCATCAACCTGCTGCGCGAGGGCCTGGATATTCCCGAATGTGGCCTCGTCGCCATTCTCGATGCCGATAAAGAGGGCTTCCTGCGGTCCGAAACCTCACTGATCCAGACCATCGGCCGCGCCGCCCGCAACGTCGAAGGCCGCGTCATCATGTATGCCGACCGCATCACCGGCAGCATGGAGCGCGCGATTCATGAAACCGACCGCCGCCGCGCCCGTCAGGTGGCCTACAACGTCGAACACAACATCACCCCGCAGACGATCCGCAAGAACATCGACGATGTCATGGCGGGCCAATTCAAGGGCGATACCGACATGGCCCGCGTCACCGCCCGCGTTGACCGCCCGATGGTCGGCGCCAACCTCGCCGCCCACCTCGACGCGATGCGGGTGGCAATGCGCAAGGCCGCCGAAAACCTTGAGTTTGAAGAGGCCGCGCGCCTGCGCGACGAGGTGCGACGGCTTGAGGCGGTGGAATTGGCGGTGTCAGATGACCCGCTTGCGCGGCAAAGCGAAGTGGAAGCAGCGGCGGAGAAGGCGGTGAAGGGGGGCGGGCGGAGCACCGGCGGCAGACCGGGCCAACACGGCGGCCGCAGCCGACCGGGGCGGCGCTGATCAAGGCGAGGGGGGAGCGTTGCAAGGCGGATGAGACACCGCGCAGGGAACGTGGATAGAGGTGGCGCAAAGCAGCAACAGAAGAAAGCGCGCGCAACGCTGGCGGGCGGGGATGAAAGGCGGGAAGGGAGAGTGAAAGGCAGTCTTTGCGAACGGTTCACCGATCTATGCAATTCATGTTCTCTTTGGCGGATTCAAGTTTGAAGTGCGACGGTTGATGTGAAGGCCGCGGGTTCTTCGGCCATAGCTTCGGCGGGGGTATTCTCGTCATGCGATGGATGGGGGCGTCGGCTGTTCTGGAAACCGAGATAGCGCCCTTGGTGAACGCCGTCAGAACCGGCACGCTTCGCCGGCCGCATATGTTGGCATACCGACCCGGACTTCGGCGCTTGCCATCGTTCATGGCCTCACTTCATATTGCCACGCCAACAGGAAAGTTCCGCATGCCCGGCGACCAACGGACCTTCCCCGATCCGACCAAGCCGCGCCAGACGCGCGGGCAATCGGCATTGCGCCTATCGTCGGCGATCGTGCACGCTCGGGCGACAACGAAACCCGCAGCCGCAGGGGGCCAAAGATGACTGACGCTTTCCACCCCATGCGCGACGACGAAGCCGACGCGGTGGTGGCCCTTTGGGAACGGGCAGGCATGACCCGGCCATGGAACCCGCCGCTGGCAGACATTGCCGCGATCCGCGCCAACCCCGCTTCGGCGCTGCTGGTGGCGTGGTCCGGCGATACGCTCGCCGCAACTGTGGCGGTCGAAGATGGCGGCCACCGTGCCTGGGTCTATTATCTCTGCTCGGCGCCAGAACTGCGCGGTGCAGGCTGGGGCCGCGCAGCGATGGCCGCGGCGGAAGCCTGGGCGCGCGCGCGGGGCCACACGAAGCTGCAATTGCTGGTGCGCCGGTCGAATGCGACGGTGCGCGCTTTTTATGACCGCCTCGGCTATGAAGAGAGCGCCGTGATTGTTCTGCAAAAGTGGCTCGACCCCGAGCGCGAGCGCGCGTTCCGAGAGGCACCGGATGCGCACTGATCTGGCCGGCGTCGTTCTTGCGGGCGGGCGCGCAACGCGGATGGGCGGTGGCGACAAGGGGTTTTGCCACGTCGCCGGGCGGCAGATTATCGACCATGTGATCGCGCGGCTGGCACCGCAGGTTGCGGCACTGGCGATCAACGCCAACGGCGACGCGGCGCGGTTCGCGGGCTTTGGCCTGCCGGTTCTGCCCGACAGCCTGCCCGACTATCCCGGCCCGCTTGCGGGTGTGCTGTCTGGGCTCGATTGGGCCGCTTCGCACGGGTTTGGCGCAGTCGTCACGGCGGCGGCGGATACGCCTTTCTTCCCCACCGATCTGGTGGCGCGCCTGCGCGCCGCTGCTGGCCCGTCTGGCCTTGCTCTTTGCGCCAGTGCCGACACCGAGGGGCGGCTTCAACGGCACCCGACCTTCGGGCTCTGGCCCGTGGCGCGGCGCGATGATCTGCGCGCTGCGCTGCAAGGGGGGCTGCGCAAGGTCGCGGCTTGGGCCGACCGCCATGATGCCGGCACCGCGACGTTTGACGCGGGCCGATTCGATCCCTTTTTCAACGTCAATACACCAGAGGATTTGGCTTTGGCCGAGCGCATCGCAGGGCAGCAGGCATGAAGATTCGCGGTGTCACCGGCGGCAAAGCCGCAGCCTGACCGCATTTGCCGGAACGTTGCCTGGCCGCCACCCGCGGGCGTGCGGTCTACCCTCAGGCGCGCCGACCGCCCGGGTGATCCGGCGGTGGGGCAGGCCCACCGCAGCCGTGGCCGTGCCCGCCGGTAGGCCATCTGCCGCGCGCGCTTTTCGGGCGTCAGGTTCCGCGGCGGATCAGATAGGCGGTTGCTGTGCCAGTGGCGGCCTGATCGATCAGCTCATGCCCCGCTTCACGGCAGAAATGCGGAACGTCCAAAACCGCCGCCGGATCAGTCGCAAGCAGCCGCAATACCTGCCCCGGCGCCAGCGACAGCAGCCGCTTGCGCGCCTTCAGCACTGGCAGCGGGCATAGCAGCCCGATCGCATCGATTTCGGCATCTATCTTCATGCGCTGGCTATACTCCGGGCGCGACGGTCGGTCCAGCAACATGGGGCGCGCGCGGCGTATCGGCCTTTGACCTGCGGGCTGCGGAGCGGTTAGGCTGGGCCGCAAGGATGGGAGTAGGTGCCATGGCCGGAGGCTGGGCGCGCGACGGCGCGGTAAATGAACAGATCGAAGCCTCGATCGAGGACGAGTTGCGGCGGATGCAGGCGCGGCGGGTGCCCGGTGGTGCAAGTCGAAGCCACTGTGCGCAATGTGAGGAACCGATTTCCGAGGCACGCCAGCGCGCTGTGCCCGGGGTTCAATTGTGTCTGGAGTGTCAGAAGTCGAGAGACGCGCAGAGGGCGCCGCGCGGCGGTATCAATAGGCGCGGGCCGAAAGACAGCCAGTTGAAATGACGCGCCGCGCTGCGGCCGTTTGACCCTACCCCGATAATCGCGGCCAAGGCCGCGCCCGCATTTGGAGACAACCATGGCTTGGCAAACCTACCTCGACCGCGAGCAAGACCGGTTCGTGCAAGAACTGATCGAGTTCGTGCGCATCCCATCGGTTTCCGCCAAGCCTGAAAACGTCGCTGATGTGCGGCGCGCCGCCGAATGGGTGGCGGCAAGGTTGACCGCCGCAGGGGCCGAGAATGCCCAGGTTCTGGCGACCGCAGGGCACCCTGTGGTTTGCGCCGATTGGCTGCATGCCGGAGCGGACAAACCCACCGTGCTCATCTACGGCCATTTCGATGTGCAGCCTGCTGAACCGTTCGAACTTTGGACCTCACCGCCCTTCGCGCCAGAGATCCGTGACGGGCGGCTTTGGGGCCGTGGCGCATCGGACGACAAGGGCGGAATGCTGATCCCGATCCTTGCGGTTGAGGCGATGCTGCGGACTGCGGGCAGGCTGCCGGTTAACGTGAGGTTCTTCTTCGAGGGGCAGGAGGAGATCGGCTCGCCCGACCTTCCGCCTTTCGTGCGGGCACATGCCGAACGGCTGAAGGCCGACATGATCTTTTCGGCCGATGGGCTGCAATGGGCGCCCGGCCAGCCGCAGATCGTCGAGGCGCTCAAGGGGCTGGTGTCGATGGAGTTGGTTGTGCGCGCGGCACGGGCTGACCTGCACTCGGGGCTGCACGGCGGCGGCATTGCCAACCCGGCAATGGCGCTGGCGCAGCTGCTGGGCTCGCTCAAATCGGCTGACGGGCTGGTGACAGTGGCCGGATTTTACGATGCCGTGATCCCGCTTTCGGATGCGGAGCGCGCCGCCATTGCCTGCGTGCCCTTTGACGAGGCTGCCTATCTGGCCGAAACCGGCGCACCCGCGCCTTTTGGTGAACCGGGGTATAGCACACGCGAGCGGCTTTGGGCGCGACCCACGCTTGACGTGAACGGGCTGACCAGCGGCTGGCAGGGGGCGGGCACCAAGACCGTGCTGCCCGCCGAGGCGCGCGCCAAGATCACCTGCCGCCTTGTAGCCGCGCAGTCGCCCGAGGCGGTCTTGGACGCTATCCGAGCGCATGTGAAGGCCCATTGCCCGCCCGGTGTAACCGCCGAACTGATCCAGAACCCCGGGCGCGCCGATCCTTTCCAGATGCCCGCAGGCCATAACGCAACCGGCATTGCGGCGAAGGCGCTTACCGAAGTCTATGGCCGCGCGCCCTACCGCACGCGGGCGGGCGGCTCGATTCCGGTGATGACGACACTGCTTGATGTGCTGGGTGTGCACGCCGTGATGTTCGGCTTTTCGCATGACGACGAGAACCTGCACGCGCCGGATGAGTTCTTCCGCCTTGATGCCTTCCGCCTTGGGCAGACTGCCTATGCCCGCCTGCTGGAACAGTTGGGGGCCGGGTAAAACGGCTCCGGGCCGCGCTTGAATGCCCGGCTGCAATATGGCCGCGTGCCGGTGGCGAACCCCTGTTCGCCCTCCGCGTGACGCGCAGACACAAGGGCAGAGTTGGACTTTGCCCCATGATATCGCTATCAGCAGACGCAATCGGCAATGCAGACCGGCAATTCCTTGCTATGTCCGGCTTGTGGTGTCGCGTGATACCAAGCTCTCGGCACCCATGTGGTGCTGGCCGCCATGACCTACCCGACCCGCATTCGAAAAGGCAGACCGTTACCATGACCAAAGCAAAAATCGGCCTCATCGGTCTTGGCACCATGGGCGCGGCGCTGGCGCTGAACATTGCCGAAAAGGGGTTCCCGATCGCGGTCTGGAACCGCACGACCGACGTTACCCGCAGGTTTCACGCCGCGGCGGGTGCGCTGGCCGGCCGGGTGATGCCAACCGAAACCCTCGCCGACCTCGTTGCCGCAATCGCGCCACCGCGCACACTCATCCTGATGGTGCCCGCGGGCAAAGCGGTCGATGAGCAGATCGCGGCGCTGGCACCGCTGCTTGGCGCGGATGATCTGATCATCGACGCAGGGAATGCCAATTTTCACGACACCAACCGCAGGGCCACTGCGGGTCTGCCAATGCGCTTTCTGGGCATGGGCGTTTCGGGCGGCGAAGAAGGTGCGCGGCACGGGCCCGCGATCATGGGCGGCGGCGCCCGCACCGATTGGGACCGCGTTGCCCCTATTCTGACGGCGATTGCCGCCAAGGCCGAGGATGGCACGGCCTGTGCCACATGGATGGGCGAGGCCGGGGCCGGGCACTTTGTAAAGGCCGTCCACAACGGCATCGAATATGCCGACATGCAGATGATCGCCGAAGTCTACGGCCTGATGCGCGACGGCCTAAAGATCGCCGCGCCAGACATTGCCGCGATCTTTCGCGACTGGAACGAGGGGCCGCTGAAATCTTATCTGATCGACATTTCAGCCGAGGTTGCCGCCGCCACCGATCCACTGACCGGCCAACCCATGCTTGATGTGATCCGTGATACTGCCGGGCAAAAGGGAACCGGCCGCTGGACCGCGATCGAGGCGCAGCATCTGGCCACGCCAGTGCCGGTAATCGAAGCGGCGGTCATGGCGCGCAACGTCTCGGCCCGCCTCAGCGAGCGGGTGGCGGGTGCAGCACGCTTTGGCGCCGGCGGGCAGCCGGTTGCACTGTCGGTCGCGGCCTTGGAAAGCGCACTGATCGCGGGCAAGATTCTGTGCTATGCGCAGGGCTTTGCGATGATCTCGGGTGCGTCCGCCAGTTTCAACTGGGCGCTCGCGCTGCCCGATATCGCGCGGGTGTGGCGGGCAGGCTGCATCATACGCTCGGCCATGCTCAACGACATGGCCGCAGCGCTGGCCGAGGATGCCACGCGCAACCTGTTTCTTGCCCCGGCTTTCGCCGCGCGGATCGAAGCGGCATTGCCGGCGCTTCGGCAGGTGGTGGCGGCGGGTGCCCTGCACGGGCACGGGCTGCCCGCGCTTGGCGCGGCTCTGGCGTGGTTTGATCTGATGCATGCTGCGCGCGGCACCGCCAACATGATTCAGGCGCAACGCGATTTCTTCGGCGCGCATGGGTTTGAACGGCTTGACGGTGCGCCAGCGCCGCACGGCCCTTGGGGCGCGGCATGACCGCTGCGCGAAGCTTGGATCTCGCGCCGCTTCGGGGGTGATCGCGCGCGTCAGGCGCAGCGCGAACCCGGCCGAAGTTTCAATTTTCCGATGCCGACTGCGGGTGCTCCGGGTTGAGTTCTACCCGATAGGGGGGCTTTTGCCCGCCCTATGCGGCACGGGCGGGCGAGCAGGCGCCCGGTGCGGACGAACGGATTCCGAACAAAAGAGGCAGCCGCCGCGAACGACGCGCGCGCGACTCACACATGGCCCGGACCGCCCCCCGCCGGGGGCCAAGCGAGGTAAGGAAGTGTTTCTCGCCAAGGGACGCCGCAAATATTAACAGAGTTGCGACAAATAAGCAACATTCAACCTTGGATAGTAATTTGAACTGATGTCCACCAATATGCGCACTTTACAGGTTTATTTTTAGATATTTACTCCGCTTTAGGTTGTGTGCCCGGTGTTGCCGCAGTGTCGCTGACAGGCCCGCACATTCCGGCTGCTCGGAGGTGGCGCGAATGCATTACGAACACCAGGACGCTGTTGACGTTGCCAGCGGCGTTGATTGGTCGCCAAGACCTGCGGGGTATCGGGGCAAACAAATATTCGACACCGTTCTGGTGCTGGTGGCTTTGCCGCTTCTTGCGCCGGTGATCGCGATGCTCTGGTGCCTCGTCAAACTCGACGGCGGGCCCGGTTTCTTCGGCCACAAGCGGGTGGGGTTCGGCGGGCACGCGTTTACCTGCTGGAAGCTTCGCACGATGGTGCCGGATGCCGAGAGCCGGTTGCAGGCACAGCTTGCTGCCGACGGTGAGGTAGCGCGTGAATGGCACTGCCACCAAAAGCTGCAAAATGACCCGCGCGTCACCTGGATCGGGCCGTTCTTGCGCAAGACAAGCCTCGACGAACTTCCGCAAATCTGGAACGTCCTGATGGGCGAAATGAGCTTGGTCGGCCCGCGGCCCTTCACCCCGGATCAGTTGCCGCTTTATGTTGGCGCCGGTGGCCGCTCATATTTTCGGGTGCGCCCCGGCATTACCGGGCCATGGCAGGTTCATGGCCGCAACGCGACGCGGTTTGTTGAGCGGGTGCAGTTTGATGACGCGTATTCGCGCAACGGGTCGCTTTTCGGCGACGCTCTGCTGGTGTTGCAAACGGCAAGGGTCGTGCTGAAAATGACTGGCAGGTGATACGGTGGGGGGGCAGCAATTTGCCCTTTCGGACGGGCGTGCAGGCCTTCCGGGTTTGAAGCGGTTGATAGTGCGCAGCGCGCGGCGGAGAGTACAAAGGCTGGTGCAGCCAAGAGGCGCCGCGAACAGGGCAATGAGACAAGGCACGCGATCATGGTATTCGAACTTGCAGGCAAGCGCGTTTTCATTGCCGGGCACCGCGGCATGGTGGGCAGTGCGTTGGCTCGACGGCTGGCTTCGGAGCCTTGCGAGGTGATCACCGCAGGGCGCGAGGAGGTTGATCTCGTCGATCAGGCTTGTGTGCGGGCGTGGATGGCCGCGAACCGCCCCGATGCGATTGTATTGGCCGCAGCTAAGGTGGGAGGCATCAAGGCCAACAGCGAGTTTCCTGTCGATTTCCTCTACCAGAACCTGATGATCGAAGCGAATATCCTGCAAGCCGCGCATGAGGCCGATGTGGCGCGGGTGCTGTTTCTTGGGTCGTCCTGCATCTACCCGAAGCTGGCGCCGCAGCCGATCCCCGAGGCGGCGTTGTTGACCGGGCCGCTCGAGCCGACAAACGAGTGGTACGCGATCGCCAAGATCGCGGGGATCAAGCTGGTGCAGGCCTATCGGCAGCAATACGGCCGAGACTGGATCTCGGCGATGCCGACCAACCTTTACGGCCCCGGCGACAATTACGACCTGAACACCTGCCACGTTCTGCCGGCGCTCTTGCGCAAGTTCCACGAGGCGAAGGTGAGCAGCGCAGACGAGGTGGTGGTTTGGGGCTCGGGCACACCGCTGCGCGAATTCCTGCACTGCGACGATCTGGCCGATGCGCTGGTGTTCCTGCTCAAGGAGTATTCAGGACATGAGCATATCAATGTCGGCTCGGGTGTCGAGGTGACAATTCGCGAGCTCGCCGAGACGATCGCCGCGGTGGTTGGCTACAAAGCGCGGCTGGTGTTTGACGCAACCAAACCCGACGGCACCCCTCGCAAGCTGATGGACAGTTCGCGGTTGCTCGCCCTGGGGTGGAACAACGTCCGCCCACTGGACGCAGGAATTGCCGAAACCTACGCGGCGTGGTGCGCGGATGTCGGGGAGAATTCGTGATCGACGCAGGCAAAGGGTCGGTGCACAGGCGGGGCGACCGCACGGCGAGCACGCCATCGGTGCGCACGATCCAGCCAGCGAAATTCGCGCTGGTTCTTGCCCATTTCAGCCTTGCGTTGCTGCACATACGGATCGGATCCAACCTTTACATGGTCGTCGCGTTCACCTGCATTTCGCTTATGGGCAGCCGTTTGCTGCTTCGCGAAACCATTTGGGCGAGCGATTTCTACATCTTCGGTCTTGCGGTCTATTCGGCGACCGCAGCCCTGGTCGTGAAGGCCGCGCTCCTGCAGCCGCTGCAAGCAAACCTGATCCATCCATTCTATTCCACCACGGTCTTGCTTGCGGGCTTCGGTGCCGCCGCTGCGGGGGCATGGCTTGCGCGCAGGGTGCAACGACCTGGGGTCGATCGATGTTTTCTTGAGAAGGTCTGGCGCGGCAGCAGGTTTTCAGAGTCATACGTTCCGTTTCTGGCGGTCGGCACGGTATTCTTCATTCTCCACGTCGCGCTGCGCCCGCGCTTCACCAATGGGGTATTGGTTGCAGGGGAAGGGTTTGGTGGCTTCGGGTCACTGTATTTCATGTTGCTGTTCGGCATTACGGCAGCCCTGCACGCCTTTGGAAAGGGCGGTGACCGGCTTGCGCAGAGCGCAGCGGCATTGGCCTTTGGCTTGATGCTGACGCTGTCGCTGATCGCCAACACGAAGATCGAGTTCGCCCAGTTCGCGATGGCGGTGGCGCTGACAGTGCTCGCATTTCGGCTGCGTGTCAAGATTTTGCCGGTGTTTGTGCTGGCGCTGACGCTTTGCATCTTCGTCTTTTATCTTTCCCCGATCATCCACCTGATGCGTAACGAGTTTGTCGGCCTGTCTGCTTCGGAGCGGCTTCATCGTGCATGGGAAATTGCCGAAGAGAACGACTTTTCGGCAGCGCGTCTTTTGGACAAGGAAGCGCAGTTCCTTTCAGGGTTCTCGATGCTCAATCGCGAGGACCGCTCCTTCATCTTTCCGACCGTCGCCAACCTCGAGCGCTTTTTTCTGGTCTTCCCGCTCGATCAGGTGGCGCGCGAAGAATTGCAGGGGCACCGCATGAGTGCGGGCCCATTCCTGCGCCAGACCGCCGAGTCGGTGCTGCCGTCGATCTTGATCAGCAAAGACGCGATGGTGGGGGCGGACCTTGTGGCGTGGGAATACGGCATTCGCAGCTTTGGCACGATCGGCCGCCCGGTCATCGGGCCCTATGCGTCGCTGCTGGCCATGGGTGGGATACCTGCGGTTGCGCTCGGCATGTTTGTTTCAGTGCTGCTTTTGTATTCTTTAGCGAATTTCCTGTTTGGGCACCTGCGGCAAAGTTCGTTCGGGACGTTCTTTTTTGTGCTCTCGGTCATGCTGCCGGAAAAGGAAATTGATGCGATGTATGCCTTTTTCCTGCGCGACGTTGTCATTGTAATTCTATTCTTTCTGGCACTTGCGGCAGCAAGCCGCAGGCCGCGGTTTCGAGTGGGCGCGGACACCGCGCAGGTGCGAGCATGACCCGCGCCCTCTCTCGCAACCTTGGCGCGCAGGTCTATGCACAGGCGGTTACCTTTGCGGTGCAACTTGGCATGCTGCCGCTGTTGATATGGGCCTGGGGTGTTGAGACCTTCGGCGTCTGGGCGCTGCTGACCGCGATTCCTGCCTACCTTTCGTTTTCCGACTTCGGGTTCACATTCATCGCCAAGAACGACATGGCAATGCGTGTTGCCGCGGGCGACCGCGAGGGGGCAATCGAGACATTCCAGAGCATCCTTGCGCTATTGGTGCTGGTTGCTACAGCGCTCGGGTTTGCGCTGCTTGGTCTGGTCTGCGTTCTGCCGCTCGACCGGATTTTCAATCTGGGAGGATTGCCGCTCGATGAGGTCCGGTGGGTGCTCGGTCTCCAGATCGGCATGGCACTGATCTATCAGTTCTTTTTGCTGGCAAGTGCCGGCGTGCGCTGCGAGGGGCACGCGGCGCTGGAGACGGTCTTCGGCGCAACGGGCCGGTTTGTTGAGGCCACCGCCATTGCGGCTGCGGTGCTTTCCGGCGGCTCGCTGCTTGCTGCAACGCTCGGCGCGCTGGTGGCCCGGCTTGCAGCGCTGGTGTTCGTCACTGGCTGGCTTCGGTTCAGAACGCCCTGGTTGCGAATCGGATTTTCAGTGGCAACGCGGGCACGGCTCGCCTGTCTTTTCGGCCCTTCGGTTGGTTACATGGCAGTGCCGATCTCGAACGCGCTTCTGATTCAGGCGCCGGTGCTGATTCTTGGCGCCGTGGCCACTCCGGCGGCGGTGGCGCTGTTTTCGGTCAGCCGGACGGTCGCGCGGCTTGGCATGGCTGCAACGAACATGGTCACCTACGCTTTCGTTCCGGAATACAGCTTCGCTTGGGGGCGGCGAGATGGCGATGGCTTCCGCCATTTGCTCAGGCTGCAGACCGGGGTGATCTGGGCGGCTGTGGCGATGTACGCGGCAGCGGCCTTCTGGCTTTTGCCTTGGGGCGTGCGCCTGGTGTCGCACGGCCAGATCGCGCCGCGCGCCGCGCTTTGTGCTGCACTGGCAGCGGGCGTGGTGTTCGAAATGCTTTGGACCTCGGTTTTTGCGCCACTTTCGGCGGTAAACCGACATCGGGTTGTGGCGCGGGCATTTCTTGTGTTCTCTGTGGCCGCCATTGTGGTTTCGATGCCGCTCGCAACGCCTGTCGCGATCGGCTGGGCCGTTGCGACGGCGCAGCTTTGCACCATGCTAGTTGCCTTGCCGCAGGTTTTCGTGCTGCGGCGGGCGCTGCCCGGTGGCACGGGTGACCCCCATCAACAGGCGACTTTGGCGCGGGGCGGATTGGAGCGCCGCATTGAAGGCGGGCTTCAACGATGAGTGCGCAACACGCAGACCGCAGCCGTGCGCATTGGGGCCTCAGACATCTTCTGCGCGCAAACGCAGGCGTGGCGCCGCGCCCAGAACGCATGGTGTTCCTTGGGTTGCGGACCTATGGCGGGGTCGGCGGCATTCAGGCATTCAACCAACGCGTCATCCGCACCCTTGTTGCGCGGGCAGAGACGCGTGCGGGGGCACCACCGCTGATCGTGCTGCGCGACGACGTGCAGGGCGACATGCCCGAGGGCCTGAACGCCCGTTTTCGGCCCTGCGGCCGGTCACGGGCGCGGGCGGCATTCGAGGCCATGAAAGCGATGCGCGGCGCCGACCTGATCCTGCTCGGGCACATCAATCTCTTGCCATTTGCCGCAGTGGCGCGCTGGTGGGCACCAAGGGCCGCGCTGGTCCTGTTTGCGCATGGGGTCGAGGTCTGGGGTGTTCCACGGTATCGCAGGCCGAAATGGTACGATGGCACCCTGTTGCGACGCCTCGACAAGGTAGTTTCGGTGTCTGCCTTCACTGCGCGCCGCGCCGAGGCGGCATTTCGGCTTTGGCCAGATTTGTTCAGCGTGTTCGCAAACGCCGTCGATGCGGTCGATGTTGCGCGCGAGGGCAATGCCCCGTCGCAAGAGTTTCTTTCCGTTGCCCGACTGACAGACGCCGAACAGGGCAAGAACATCGACAAGGTTCTGCGCGCGGTGGCACGGATCGCGCCGCAATATCCGGGTTTGCGATATACTGTCATTGGCGAAGGCGCCTTGCGGACCAGCCTGATGGCGCTTGCGAACGAGTTGGGCATTACGGACCGCGTGCACTTTGCCGGCCGGGTCGATCAGGCAGGTTTGAACGCAGCCTATGCACGCGCCTGCGCTTTCGTGTTGCCGTCAGAAAAGGAAGGGTTCGGGATTGTATTCCTTGAGGCGTGGCAGCGGCGCTTGCCGGTGATCTGCGGCAATCGCGATGCCGCCTGTGAAATCGTCTCCGACAATGAGGACGGTTTCGTCGTCGATCCTGCAGATATCGCGGCGTTGGCCGACCGCATGGCATGGCTGATTGATCATCCGGCGGCCAGTCGCGCCATGGGGGACGCAGGGCATACGAAGGTTCAGGAACGCTATCTGATGGCAAATTTCGCACAACGGTTGGACGGGATTCTTGATCTGGTGCTGCGAGGGCGCGGGTGACACATGCATGGTCCCGAAGCCGCGCCTCAGCGCGCCAAGCCGCCCAACGAACGGGCATATTTTTCTACAGCAAGCTTTCGCCAATTCTGCGATGGGAATTATCGTCGGGGGAAAAGGCGCCTTGGGCATGAAAATTCTCCGGGTCATCGCCAGCGTGCATCCGGCGCAAGGAGGGCCGGTCGCAGGGTTGCGGGCCTCGGCGTTGCTGCACCGCGCGATGGGGCATGAAACCGAAATCGTTTCGCTCGACCCGCCGAATGGCGCGCATGTGACGGCTTTCCCCTTCAAGGTGCACGCCTTGGGCCCGGTGCCGCGCCGATACGGCTATACGCCACGGCTGGGTCAATGGTTCAGCGCGCATGCGGATCGGTTTGACGTGGCGGTGGTTCACGGGCTCTGGAACCACGCGGTCGTAGGGGGCGGGCATGCCCTGATCCGCGCCAAGGTTCCCTATGTCGTGTTCACGCATGGGATGATGGACCCATGGTTTCGCGGCGCCTACCCTGTCAAGCACTTAGCCAAGCAGCTGTTCTGGTGGGGTCTGCAAGGCAGGGTTCTTGCCGGGGCCGGACGTGTGCTGTTCACCTCGCAGGAAGAAATGCGGCTGGCCGGCGGGGCGTTTCGAGGGCATCGCCACCGCCGCGAGGTCATCGCCTACGGCGCGGCGGCGCCGGGGCCTAGCGATCTCGCCTCTGGCGTCGCAGCCATGCGTGCCGCATGCCCGGCCTTGGGCGATGCGCCTTACCTGCTGTTCCTTGGCCGAATCCACGCGAAGAAGGGTGCCAATATCCTGATCGACGCATTTTGCGCCATCGCCGCAGCGCGCCCTGATCTGCATCTCGTCATCGCAGGACCCGACGAAACTGGGCTTGCCGCCGGCCTCGCGGCACGCGCGACAGCACACGGGTTCGGCGCGCGGGCCCACTTTCCCGGCCTGCTCACCGGATCGGCCAAGTGGGGCGCCTTTCTTGGGGCGGAAGCCTTTGTGCTGCCCTCGCATCAGGAAAATTTCGGAATCGCGGTGGCCGAGGCCCTGGCCTGCGGCCGCCCCGTCATCGTCAGCGACAAGGTCAACATCTGGCGCGAGGTCGAGGCGGCCGGCGCAGGGATTGTTGCGCCGGACACGGTGGCGGGGTTCCGTAGCGCGCTGGCACGATGGGCGGGCTGCGGACCCGAACAGCGTGCGGCAATGGCTACCGCTACGCAGGCCTGTTACCAACGGCATTTCCGGCCCGAAACCGCTGCTGCCGCTCTTGCCCGTCTTCTCGAGGAGGTTGCCCATGGATGATTTTGGCAACAAGGATATCTTGTCGGCAAGCACGCATGACATGTTTTCCGGCGCCCCGTCGTTCAGCTTGGCCAACCGGATCACACGGGCAACGTTTCAGGTCACATGGTTGATGCTGGCGCGCTGGACGCCACCGCCGATGGCCCAATGGCGCAACACCATCTTGCGGATGTTCGGGGCCAAGGTGCATCCGAAGGCGCGGGTCTACGCGTCGGCCAGAATCTGGCTGCCTCGCAACCTGGTTATCGGGGCGCACTCCATCGTCGGGCCGCGCGCGACAGTGTACAACATGGCCCCAATCGTGATCGGCGACCGGGTTGTTGTTTCGCAAGGCGCCCACCTTTGTGCAGGTACCCATGCGTTCCGGGAACGGGCCTTCCAGCTTGTAGCGCGCCCGATCCACCTGGGCGACGGGGCATGGATTGCCGCCGAGGCTTTCATCGGCCCAGGTGTGCATGTCGGGCAGGACGCGGTTCTTGGGGCGCGCGCGGTCGCGATGCGCAACCTCGCGGCCAACACGGTCTACGCGGGCAACCCGGCGCAGTCGTTGGGCCCGCGCTACAACGCGTGAATTTGGCAAGTTGCTGCGCCACGGTCGATAGCACAATCCAGTCTCACTACATCGGCGATCCGGGCGCGCGCGGGTCCATTGCCTCGCATTGCATGAAATACTGAGTGCAAAAGGCGCGCTGAGCCATCGGGGTTGGTTGACGCCCGGTTAATGGCGCAAACGCGGGCCGAAGCGGTTGTTAGCCCATTTTCCGGATGTTCGGCGCCAGGTTTCTTGTTCAACCCTGCAACGAATATGGTCTTTTTCGGGTCCTGCGTTGGATGAGCACCTGCGATGACATTGACCAGGAGACGACCCCTCATGATCGGATTGGGCACCTCGACCCCACGACTTGCGACCGGCCAGGCCGCCCGCCTGAGACGCCAAACCGCCGCCCGCATGCCGGTCGCCACATGGGGCGACAGCCTCACGGTTGGGGCCGGTGCGAGCGCGCCTTCAGCCGCGTTTCCCGCCGTTGCGTCGGGCTTGCGTTCCCCGGTGCGCGACATTGCAAACCTTGGTATCGGCGGGCAGACATCCACCCAGATTGCCGCGCGCCAAGGCGGGGTGCCGATTGCGGTGTCGCTGGCGACGGGGTCGATCCCCGGGCAGTTTGGCGCCGCATGGAATTTTTCACAGGGCCTCGGCGGGTGGGCAAGCAGGCTTGCCACGAACCCGCCTGCGGAGGTGTATGCAGACACTGAAAACGGTCAGTTGGTGCTGGTCGGCATCGGCACCAGTGGCTCTGGTGCACAGGTCTGGCTTGACCACACTTTCGCCGCCGGATCGATCGTGGAGTTTTCCTTCGACATTGATATTGGTGGCGCACCTTGGTGTGAAATCGGACTCGTCAAGGCCAGCAATCCCACGCATTTTTCTGGCAACTGGTCAGCATCAAAGGGGTTTTCATCGGGCGGCCACAAGTCTTTCACACTGGTCGTGGGGTCCGGCGCCGAGCAGACCGCAAACAGTCTGCTGTTGATGAGCCACACACGGGTTGCGACCTACCGGCTTTCAAACCTCGTGGTGCGCGAGGTCGTCAGCAGCGCCGTAAGCGCCAAGTCGGTGAACATCCTGATGAACTCCGGCAACTATTCCGGCAGCGTCGCAGGAAACCTGCTTGGCGTCGGCGGCACCATGCGGACCGACGCGGGGGGCAACTGGACATTCGAGCGCGCAGCGCCCGGTGCCGCAGTCGCGGTGCCGGATGGCACCCGCTTTGTCCCCGCCAGCGCCACCGACAACGCCACACGCACGGCATGGATATGGGCTGGTCGTGGCAATTACACCGAGCCCGCACAGGTCATGGTCGACATTGCGGCGATGGTCGCAAGCCTCGGGCATTCGCGCTACCTTGTCGCGGCGATTCTGCCGAGTGCCGCAGACACTGCCGCGGGCGTGAGCACCATCGCAGCGTTGAACGCCAATCTCGCGGCGCTTTATCGGACGCATTTCGTGGATCTGCTCGGGGCGCTGCAAGCCCATGCCGGGGGCACGCCGGGCGACATTGCCGACCTCGCCGCGGGCATCGTGCCGCGATCATTGCGCTCTGACGCCATACATCTGAACGACGCGGGTTACGCGATCGTGGCGGCGGCATTCACAGCGGCCGGGATCTGATTTCCACCCGCGGCGCCCCGCTAACGCATCCGAAAACCCAAACCACATCACCAACGAGGAAAATCATGACCAACCCCTTCGATTCCCGTGCACTTTCTCTTAGCGGCCCTGCCAGAGACATTTCGCCTGTCGTGCCCGCCGACAGCACTGACCTGCCCGAGGTGGCAATCGCGCTTTATATCGAGACCGGCGGCACGCTGACCGTTGACACCGTAAAGGGCGAGACCCGGACCTTCGCTGTTGGCGACCTCGCGATCATTCCGGTCGGCGTGACCCGCGTTCATGCGACCGGCACGACCGCGGACGGCATCTTCGCCCTGACCCATTGAGGCAGTAGCGCATTCGGCAAAAAGGTCCGGCCTGTTGCGCTGGCCGGGCCCGCCCTGCGCGGCCAATCTATCTTTCCTGACTTACTGGCAGATCGAGCCCATGCGCCTGCAACAAGGCAGTGCGACGGGCGTGCCTGAGGTCTTCGGCGACCATCTCGGCACACATTTCCCGTGCGGTAATTTCGGGCTGCCAGCCCAGTTTTCTGCGGGCCTTGCTGGGGTCGCCCCGGAGTGTCGGGACTTCGGCGGGCCGCAAATAGCGTGGGTCGATGCGCAGGATCACGTCGCCGGGTTTCACCTCGGGCGCCATGTCGCCGCTGACCGAGACGACGCGGGCAACCTCGTCAACGCCTTTGCCCTCGAATGACAGCGTGATGCCGAGATCGGCGGCGGCCCAGGTTGCGAAATCGCGCACCGAATACTGCAGGCCGGTGGCAATGACGTAATCTTCGGGCGCCTCCTGTTGCAGCATCAGCCACTGCATGCGCACATAATCCTTGGCATGGCCCCAATCACGCAAGCTGTCGATGTTGCCCATGAAAAGGCAGCTTTCCAGCCCCTGCGCGATGTTTGCCAACCCCCGGGTGATCTTGCGCGTCACAAAGGTTTCGCCACGGCGCGGGCTTTCGTGGTTGAACAGAATCCCGTTGCAGGCATAAAGCCCGTAGGCCTCGCGGTAGTTCACGCAGGTCCAGAAGGCAAAGAGCTTGGCCACCGCATAGGGGCTGCGCGGGTGGAACGGCGTCGTTTCGGTCTGCGGCGTTTCCTGCACCAGCCCGTAAAGCTCGGAGGTCGAGGCCTGATAGAAGCGGGTCTTTTTCTCCAGCCCCAGAAACCGGATCGCCTCCAAAAGCCTGAGCGTGCCGAGCGCATCGACATCGGCGGTATATTCCGGCGCTTCAAAGCTGACCGCAACATGGCTTTGCGCGCCGAGGTTGTAAACCTCATCGGGGCGCACTTCGCTGAGAATACGGGTCAGGTTCGAGCTGTCGGTCAGGTCGCCATAATGCAGCTTCAGCCGGGCGTTGTCGGTGTGCGGGTCCTGATAGATATGGTCGATCCGCTGCGTGTTGAGCGACGAGGCCCGCCGCTTGATCCCGTGCACCTCATAGCCCTTCTCCAGCAGGAACTCGGCAAGGTAGGAGCCGTCTTGCCCGGTAATGCCGGTGATAAGCGCTTTCTTTGCCACGGCTCTGGTCCTTTGCGCATCAGGGTTTTGCCACAGCACTATACGGGGCCGAGGCCACCAGTCGAGTGAACTCGCCTTCGAGACCAGCAAGAATGGCCTGCCCGTCCCAACGCCATATCGCGCGCTGGCGAGCGGCGGCACCAAGGCGGGCGCGCGCGTCTGGCGCGTCAAGTAAAGCCTCTATCGCCGTTGCCATCGCCCCGGCATCGCCAGGCGGCGTCAGAATGCCGCAACCGTCGATCTCGCGGCCCAGTGCCGTTGCCGGGTCGGCCGTCGCCACCACCGGGCGGCCCGAGGCCAGCATATTGGTCAGCTTCGATGGCAACATCAGATCGGCGGCCCCCGCAATCTGCGGCAGCAGGTGCACGTCGGCCATGCCAAGCAGGACAGACAGCTTGTCGAGTGGCTGGAGCGGAAAGAAGCGGATCGCAGCAAGCCCCGCCGATCTGCGCAGCAGGTCATCGCGCATCGGCCCTTCACCACAAATTGCAAAGGTCAGGTCGGCGCGGTGGGCGAGACGCCGCGCCACCTCGGGCAAGATTTCGAGCCCCTGCTTGTTGGCCAGATTGCCCGAATAGAGCACGACATGCGGCGTTGATATGCCAAGCTCGCGGCGCAGCGGCGATGGGCCTTCAAGCGGCGTTACCGCCGCGACATTGGCCCAGTTGCGCAACTCATAAAGGCGTTCGCCAGGCACCCCCTTGGCGCGCAGCCTGTCCACCATCGGCGCCGAGATCGAACTGACCCGGTCAAACCGGCGCAGCGCCCAGCGCTCAAAGCCCATAGCGGCGCGGCCAAGGCAACTTTGTGCGCGCAAAAGTCCGGTGGCAAAAGCTGCCTCCACCTCGAAATCCTGGATATGCAGCCAGACCTTCGCCCCGGCAAGGCGGGCGGCGAGCCAACCGACAGGCGCCGAAATCAGCGACGGCGCCACCACGAACACCATGTCTGGCCGCCACCGGACCGCCTGCCACAACGCAACCGGCAGCGCCGCAAGCGCGAACGAGGCATGGTGCAGGACCCGCCGCACCCCTGTTGGCCGCGCCGGCACATAAAGCGGGCAATGCATCACCTCAACGCCCCCGCGCCGTTCATGTCGCCAGCCCTGCGCCCACCCTGCCATGCGCTTCCATGCCGGAAAGTAGGGCACGGCGGCAATCACTGAAACGTCGTGCCCCCGCGCCGCCAGATCTTCGGCCAGACCGCAGGTATAGACCGCCGTCGAGATGATTTCGGGGGCGTAGTTGATGCCCAGAACCAATATGCGCATCGGCCTATCTGGCTCCGGGCCGGTCGGAGGCCGCCCCGACCTTCACGGTCGCGGCCGAGTTTTCCGCTTATTGGCGAAAAAAGTTACAAAAAATCTGGTGTTGCGTGGATACGCCTTGATCCTGACAATCGGCAGGCAGGGACCATGTCGCGCCCATTGCTCTCTTCCAGGTTGCGAAACGCCCCGATTTCTGCTCTGGCGCCGCGACGCCTGCGCGCGCGCATGGGCGCGTCACCTTCGTGTGATCGGCGGGATGAAATCAGCGCAATTCACGTCTTTAGGTGCAGGGTGGCCGTGGGAGACGGCACATCCGGCAAACCAGGGAGCACAATCATGATCCGCAGACATCTGATACTTGCCGCAGTTTTGACAGGGCTTGCCGCCCCGGCGCTGGCCGAAACCGGCATCATTTCGGCCGATACCAGCCTTGGCAAAGTGCTGGTCGATGCCAATGGCATGACGCTATACACCTACGACCCCGATACCCCCGGCACCTCGGTGTGCTATAACCAATGCGCCGTAAACTGGCCGCCGTTGCTCGCCCCTGCGGGCGCGGTGCCCGAGGGGTCATTCGGGCTGACCACCCGAACCGACGGCGCGATGCAGTGGACCTATGACGGCAAACCGCTTTACCTCTGGATCAAAGACACCAAGCCCGGTGATGTTACGGGGGATGGCGTCGGCGGCGTCTGGCACGTCATCATGGGTATGTAGGCCACCTTTGGGCGCGCGCACATGACGGTGCTGGACGAGATCGAAGCGGCCATACCGGCGCTGCGCCGATACGCGCAGGCGCTGCTGCGCGACCGCGCGGCGGCCGACGACCTCGTGCAGGATTGTCTTGAGCGCGCGCTTGCCCGCCGCGCGGGTTGGCGCGGCGAGGGCAGCGTGCGCGGCTGGATGTTCCGCATCCTCGTCAACCTGCACCACGACGGGCAACGGCAGCGGTCCAGAGGCCCGCATCTGTCGGTGGTGGGCGATGACATGGCCGAGTTTTCCCGCCCTGGCGCGCAAGAAGGCCATATGGCCCTGCGCGAGGTGCAGGCGGCAATTACGCGGCTGCCCGACGACCAGCGCCAGGCGCTGCTGCTGGTGGCGCTTGAGGGCATGTCGCTGGTCGAAGCGGCTGCGGTGCTTGGGCTTGCCGAAGGCACGCTTGCCTCGCGGCTGGGGCGGGCGCGTGCCAGCCTGCGCGCCGCGACCGGGCGTGAGAGCGCAAAAGCGGTGCGGCCGCGCAATGAAGGGACCGTGCAGCCATGACCGGGCGGCAACCATTTTCCGATCTGGAATTGATCATGCGGCGGCACGGCGCCCGGCCTGCGGCCCCGCGTGCCCTTGATGCCGCGGCCACCGCAACCTTGGCCGAATGGGATCGGCAGGATGCGGCACTGGCAGCACTTTATGGGCCGATAGCCGCCGAACCACTGCCCGCCACCATGCGCGCGGCACTGGGCCGCGCCGCGCACGAAGATGCAGCGCCGCGCGCCGCATGGCCGCCGCGCGCCCGTATCGCCGCGGCGTTCGTGCTGGTGGCACTGGGCGCTGCCGGGGGCTGGGGCGCCGCGCGGCTGCTACCCTCGGGGGGCTTCGCCCCGCCTGCGGCGGCGTTCGCCGCGATCCGCGCGCACCAGACATTTGTCGGCGAGGTGACGCATCCGGTCGAGGTAAAGGCCGATCAGGCCGAGCACCTGACGCGGTGGCTTTCAAAGCGGCTCGGTCATGCGATCAACGCGCCCGATTTCGCGGCCTTTGGTTTCGTGCTGATGGGGGGGCGCATTCTGCCCGCCGAACCGGGCACTGCGGCGGTGTTCATGTACGAAAACGCCACCGGTCAGCGGATCACGCTTTATGCGGCGCCCGGCGATGGCAGCAGCGAGACCGCGTTTCGGTTTGTCGAGGCGGGGGCGACGCAGGGCTTTTGGTGGGTCGACAGCGGCCTGCGCTATGCGGTGGTGGGCGAGGTGCCGCGCGAGGCGCTGCGCAGCCTTGCCACCGCAGCGTGGGAGCAACTGACCTGACTTACCTGCCCGCAGAGTTGAGCGCCGCCGCTGCCTGCGCCAGCGCCACCAGCGCCGCCTCGTTGATCGCATCGCCCTCGTGCAGGTCAATGGCGCGGCGGGTGTTGCCCTCAAGGCTCGCGTTGAAAAGGCCCGACGGGTCGGCCAGTGCCGCGCCTTTGGCGAAGGTCAACTTGACGGTGCTGCGGTAGGTTTCACCGGTGCAGATCATGCCGCCCTGATACCAGACCGGCACCCCGCGCCACTTCCAGTCTTCTACCACATCTGGGCAGGCCCGGCGGATCAGCGCGCGCACCCGCGCGAGCATGTCGCCGCGCCAATCGCCCAGTTCGGCGATCCGCGCGTCGATCAGTTGCGACGGGGTCTTGGCATTGGGCGGCGGATCGGTGGTCATCGGGCGGGCTCCTTTGCGCCGAACCAAACGGGAGGGCGGCCATCGGCACCGCCAGCCTATCACACAAACCCGACCGCTTCATTGGGGTGGCGCCCCGACCCTCACAAAAAGCTCTGCGGATCAATATCCACCGCCAGCCGCACCTGCCCCGGCACCTTCACCTGCGCCAGCCATTCGGCAATTGCCGCCTGCAAGGGCGCGACGCGGTCGGCCTTTATCAACAGCCGCACCCGGTGCCGCCCGCGCACCCGCGCAATGGGGGCAGCGGCGGGGCCGTAAAGCTCGGCCCCGATCCGCTTCAGCGGCGCTGCGCGGCGCGCGAGTTCGGTGCCTAAATCGAACACGCGCGCGAGGTCCGGGCCGGAAAGTATGACCCCCGCCATGCGGCCAAACGGTGGCACCCCGGCGGCGCGGCGCGCCTCGGCCTCGGCACGCCAGAAACCCTCTTCGTCGCCCGCCAGAATCGCGCGGATCACCGGGTGGTCCGGCTGGTGCGTCTGCAACAGCGCCACCCCGCGGCGCGCGGTGCGCCCGGCCCGCCCCGCCACCTGCCGCATCAGCTGAAAGGTGCGCTCGGCGGCGCGCAGGTCTGACCCTTGCAGGCCAAGGTCGGCGTCGATCACTCCGACCAGCGTGAGCAAGGGAAAGTTGTGCCCCTTGGCCACGATCTGGGTGCCGATGATGATGTCGGCAGACCCCGCCGCAATGCCCTCGATCGCCTCTTTCAGGGCCCGCGCGCTGCCAAAGAGGTCGGATGACAGCACTGCCAGCCGTGCTGCGGGAAACCGCGCCGCCACCTCTTCGGCCAGCCGCTCGACCCCCGGCCCAAGCGCCGAAAGCCGCCCCACCGCGCCGCATGCCGGGCATGCCTCGGGAATCGGCTGGGTCTCGCCGCACTGATGGCACATCAGGCGCCGCTGAAAGCGGTGTTCAACCATCCGCGCATCGCAGTGCTTGCAGCCGATCTGGTGGCCGCAGGCGCGGCAAACCGTGACCGGCGCATAGCCGCGCCGGTTGAGAAACAGCATCGCCTGCTCGCCCGCCGCAAGCCGCGCCTGCACCTCGGCCACCAATGTGGGCGAGATCCAGCGCCCCGCCTCCAGCGCCTCGGCACGCAGATCTATCGCGCGCATCTCGGGCAGTTCCGCCTCGCCAAAGCGGCTGGTCAGCGCGATGCGCGCATATTTGCCCGCCTCGGCGTTGACCCATGTTTCGAGGCTTGGCGTGGCCGATGCCAGCACCACCTGCGCGCCACAAAGCGAGGCGCGCAGCACCGCCATGTCGCGCGCATGGTAAAGCGCGCCCTCCTCTTGCTTGTAGCCGGTGTCGTGTTCTTCATCGACAACGATCAGCCCAAGGTCGCGAAACGGCAGAAAGAGGGCCGAGCGCGCGCCCACCACCAGTTGCACCCCGCCTGCCCCGGCCATCCGCCACAAGCGGCGCCGCTCGGCTTGGGTCTGGCCCGAATGCCATTCACCCGGCCGCGCCCCAAACCGCGCCTCGACCCGGCCCAGAAACGCCCCGGTCAGCGCGATTTCGGGCAACAGCACCAGCGCCTGCCGCCCTTGTGCGAGGCACTCGGCCACCGCCTCAAGGTAGACCTCGGTCTTGCCCGAGCCGGTGACGCCCTGCAACAGTGTGGTGCCATAACCGCCGCCACGCACCGAGGCGCGCAACAGCGCTGCCGCCGCGGCCTGATCTTCGGCCAGTTCCTTGCCCGCAAGCGCCGGATCGAGCCGCACGAATGGCGCGTCGCGCGGCGCCTCGGCCTCGATCACCGCGCCCGACGCCACCAGCCCCTTGACCACCTGCGCACTAACCCCGGCCAGCCCGGCCAGTTCTGCCAGCGCAAACCCCGCGCCACCATGCTCGGCCAGCACCTCCAGCACCCGTGCCCGCGCGTCGGTCATCCGCTCCGGCCGCGCCGTGCCCTGCCCATAGACCTTGCGCATTCCCGGCGGGTCACCCAACCCGGGTGCGCGCGTCGCCAGCCGCAACATCACCGATAGCGGCGTCAGCGTGTATTCCCCCATCCGCAGCAAAAACGCCCGCATCTCGCCGCTCATCGGTGCAGCGTCCAGAACCCGCGTCACCGGGCGCACCTTGGCAGGGTCATAACCTCCCTCCCCCGGCCCCCAGACCACCCCCAACACCCGCCGCGGCCCCAGCGGAACCTCAACAAGGGCCCCGGCAAAGCAGCCCCCGTCCGGGGCGCGGTAATCCAGCGGCCGCCCCACCGGTTCGGCGGTCAGCACCGCAACCAGTGCACCCGCCTCGTAATGGCTGACCTCACCCATACTGCCGACCTGATACTTTCGCGCCTCCGGCGGGGGTATTCATGCATTGGAGAAGCCCAGTCCTCTTCAACGTCGAAAATACCCCCGGGGGGGTGAGGCGCGGATGCGCCGAGGGGGGGCGGGCAGCCCCCCCTGTGCCGCCCGCCGCAGGCGCATTGGTGCGCGCAAGGGCTTCCGGGCGCCTCGGTTTTGCGCTATCACGCCGCCGAACCCGCCACAGGAGCCGCGCCATGAAATTCTTTGTCGATACCGCCGATGTCGCCGCCATTCGTGAACTCAACGACCTAGGCATGGTCGATGGCGTCACCACCAACCCGTCGCTGATCCTCAAATCAGGGCGCGACATTCTGGAAGTCACCCGCGAAATCTGCGGCATCGTGTCCGGCCCGGTTTCGGCCGAAGTGGTGGCCACTGACGCGAAAACGATGATTTCCGAAGGTCTGACGCTGGCCAAGATCGCCCCCAATATCGCAATCAAGGTGCCCCTGACATGGGATGGCCTGACCGCCTGCAAGGCTTTCGCATCCGAAGGCCACATGGTCAACGTCACGCTCTGTTTTTCCGCCGCGCAAGCGATTCTTGCCGCCAAGGCCGGGGCGAGCTTCATTTCGCCCTTCATCGGGCGGCTCGATGACAACAACTACGACGGCATCCAGCTGATCGAGGATATCCGCACCATTTACGACAACTACGGCTTCAAGACCGAAATCCTCGCCGCCTCGATCCGTTCGGTCAACCATATCACCGATTGCGCGCGCATCGGCGCCGATGTCATCACCGCGCCGCCTGCCGTCATCAAGGCGATGGCCAATCATGTGCTGACCGACAAGGGGCTGGAACAGTTCCTGAAAGATTGGGCAAAGACCGGGCAGAAAATCGGCTGAAATAGCGCCTGATTTTTTGTTCGAATAGTGTAAGCTGGCGCCAAAATGACCACCGGAGCGGGCGGGGATACGGGCATGAGCGAACAGGTACTGGTCAACCAGCTGCGTGAAAAGATCATCAGCGACCCCGAGGTGATTCTCGAAGATCGCGACGTGATGCGCGCGCTGGTGGCGGCAAACGAACGCGCGATGGGCGCCAACATCGTCGATCTGCGCGGCGTCGCGATGGAGCGGCTTGAAGCGAGGCTTGAGCGGCTCGAAGACACCCACCGTTCGGTGATTGCTGCGGCCTACGAAAACCTCGCGGGCACCAACCTCATTCACCGCGCCGTGCTGAGCATGCTCGACCCGCTGGAGTTTGAAGGCTTCCTGCTGAACCTCGGCACCGAAGTGGCCGAGATTCTGCGCGTCGATTCGGTGCGCCTGGTGCTTGAAAGCCTGCATTCCGAAAATGACCCGGCGCTGCGCCAGCTTGGCGATGTGCTCTGCGTGGCCGAACCGGGATTCATTTATGAATACATGCGTGCCGGCCGCAATGGCCAGCCGCGCGCCGTAGTGCTGCGCCAGACCCAGCCCAACTCTGATGCGATCCATGGCGAAAAGGCCGAATGGATTCGCTCGGAAGCCCTGATGCGGCTCGATTTCGGCGATGGCCGCCTGCCGGGGATGTTGGTGATGGGCGCCGAAGACCCGCACCAGTTCAAGCCCTCGCAGGGCACCGACCTGTTGGCCTTCTTCGCGGGCGTGTTCGAGCGCGCGATGCGCCGCTGGCTTGGCTGACATGCGCACGGGGTTTTCCCCTGCGGCGGGCGATGCACTGGCAACATGGCTCGACCATCTGCGCGCGCTCGATGGCGCGGCCGACCATACGCTGACCGCCTATCGCGCCGACGTTGCAGAGTTTTTCGGCTTTCTTTCCAGCCACCGGGGCGAAAGCATGGGCAGTGCGCGGCTTGCCAGCATTGACCAGAGCGACATGCGCGCCTTCATGGCGCATGAACGCGGGCGGGGCCTTGGCGCACGCTCGCTCGCGCGGAGGCTTTCGGCGGTCAAGGGTTTCGTCCGCTGGCTGGCCGACCGCGACGGGTTTGATGCCACCCATGTGCTGGCCGCACGGGCACCCAAATACCCGCGCAGCCTGCCACGCCCGCTGACCGAAGAAGGCGCGCGCGATGTGATCGATCGCGCCGAAACACAGACCGAAGTGCCTTGGATCGCGGCGCGCGACGCGGCGGTGCTGACGCTGCTTTATGGCTGCGGCTTGCGGATTTCCGAGGCGCTGGGGTTGACCGGGGCCGACCTGCCGCTGGGGGCCACGCTGCGCATTACCGGCAAGGGCGGGCGCGAACGCATCGTGCCGGTGCTGCCCGCCGCGATTGGGGCGGTGGCCGAATACCTGCGGCTTTGCCCCTACCGGATGGAACCGGGGCTGGCGCTTTTTCGCGGCGCGCGGGGCGGGCCGCTCAACCCGCGGCTGATTGCCCTTGCCATGCAGCGCGCGCGCATGAGCCTTGGCCTTCCCGCCACCGCCACCCCCCACGCGCTACGCCACAGCTTTGCCACGCACCTTCTGGCCGCCGGCGGCGATCTGCGCGCGATTCAGGAATTGCTCGGCCACGCCAGCCTTGCCACCACCCAGATCTATACCGCGGTTGACAGTGCCCGGCTGATGCAGATTTACGAAGCCGCACACCCGCGCATGTGACAAAAGGGTGGCGCGGCAGCATTGCCAGACTTGGGCATTTGCGGCATGAATGCAGTATGTCTGCGCGCCTTAACGCCCTTTCGGTCCACCTTCTTACCGCCACCGGGGCGGTTCTTGCGATGCTGGCGATGCTGGCCGCCGTCGAGGGCGAATGGAGCATGATGTTCCTGTGGCTGGTGGGCGCGCTGATTGTCGATGGCGTCGACGGCCCGCTGGCACGTCGCTATAACGTCAAAAAAAACTGGCCAACGTATGATGGCGTCCTTCTCGACCTGATCATCGACTACCTTACCTATGTTTTCATCCCCGCCTTCGCTCTCTTTCACTCGGGCCTGCTGCCGGGCTGGACCGGCTGGATAGCGATCATCGTCATCACCTATGCCTCGGTGATCTATTTCGTCGATACCCGCATGAAAACCAAGGATTGTTCGTTTGCAGGCTTTCCTGCCTGCTGGAACATGGTGGTGCTGGTGCTGTTCGCGGCGCAGCCTAATTTCTGGGTAACACTCGCCGTTGTGGTGCTGCTGGCAGGCGCCATGTTCACCAACCTGCGTTTCATTCACCCGGTGCGCACGGCGCGCTGGCGCGCGCTGTCGCTGCCTGTCGCAATCGCCTGGACAGGCTTTGCGGCCTGGGCCGCCTGGGTTGATTTTCACCCTGCCAGCTGGGCACATTGGGGGCTGGTCGCAACCTCGTCCTACTTGCTCGGGGTCGGCATCGTGCAGCAACTGATGCCCCCGCGTGAAGGCACCGCGGCCTAAAGCCGTGTCAGCATGACTCCCGCCACGATCATCGCCCCCGCCAGCGCCTTGCCCGGGTTCATTCGCTCGCCAAACGCGAGCCAGCCGATCAGCACAGCGAACAGGATCGAGGTTTCCCGCAACGCTGCCACCACCGCAATCGGCGCCATCGTCATCGCCCAGACCGAGATCGCGTAGGCGCCGTAAGAAGCCGCCGAGGCCAACCCACCAAGCGCCCAGCCGCGCATGCCCCCCGCCAGCACCTTTCGCCCACGCCACGCGACCATGCCCGCGGCAAACAGGATGCCATCAAGCACAAAGATCCAGCCGACATAAGCGATCGCATCGCCCGAAACCCGCGCGCCAAGCCCGTCGATGAGCGTGTAGCTCGCCGTCGCCACGGCCGAGCCGAGCGCGAAGGGCAAAAGTCGGCGGCTTTCGCCATCAGAAAACACGCCCCGCGCCATCATCAGAATGCCAAGGCCGAGCACCGTGATACCCAGATATTCCGCCCGGCTGACCGCATCGGCCAGGAATACCGCCCCCACGATCGCCACGAACATCGGCGCCGCGCCGCGCGCAATCGGATAGACCCGGCTCAGGTCGCCGTGATCATAGGCGTGGGTGAGAAAGAACTTGTAGCCAAAATGCGTGCACCCCGCCGCCAGCACCCAGGGCCAGACCTCGGCGTTTGGCCAGGGCCGTGAAAGCGCCACCGCAAGGCCGATCGGCACCTCCATTACCGACAGCACCACCATGCCGCCGATCTTCGAAGCACCGACCTTGATCAGCGCATTCCACAGCGCATGCAAAAACGCAGCACCCAGAACCGCCAACATTAAACCAAGTGTCATCGCGCGCCGCACCCTCACCTTTGCCGCCTTCGGTAACGACCCTTGCCCGGCGCAGCAAGGGGGGCGTTGCCCCGCCTGCGGCCCCCGGGTTTCTTGGAGTTGCACAAACGCGAAAGGATGTGCGGTGATGAAGGAAGGGCTGCGCGCTCATGACGGTTTTGCACAGGTCGCGGGCCGCCTACCTTGGGGCATGCAGTGCAAGGAGACGCGCGATGGGAATGTTGGTTGACGGCAAATGGCAAAGTGCCTGGTATGACACTTCGGCCTCAGGCGGTGCATTCGTGCGCACCACGGCGCAGTTTCGCAACTGGGTCACACCCGACGGTTCCGCCGGCCCCTCTGGTGAGGCGGGTTTTGCCGCAGCCTCGGGGCGTTATCACCTCTATGTCTCTTACGCCTGCCCCTGGGCGCACCGCGCGCTGATCTTTCGGGCGATCAAGGGCCTCGCGCCGCATATCGGGGTTTCGGTGGTGCACCCCGACATGCTGACCGAAGGCTGGACCTTCGGCACTGATTTCGACGGCGCCACCGGCGACGGCCTGTTCGACCTGCCCTACCTGCGCGACCTCTACACCCGCGCCGAACCTGCCTATTCCGGCCGGGTCACGGTGCCGGTGCTCTGGGACCGCGCGCGCGGGGTGATCGTTTCGAACGAATCGTCCGAAATCATCCGCATGTTCAATTCGGCCTTCGACGGGCTCACCGGCAACCGTGATGAGTATTGGCCCGCCCCGCTGCGCACCAAGATCGAGGCGGTGAACGCGCGGGTCTACGATACCGTGAACAACGGCGTTTACAAGGCCGGGTTCGCCACCACCCAAACCGCCTATGACACGGCGGTGCATGCGCTTTTCGACAGCCTCGACTGGCTCGAGGCGCGGCTTGCGCGGCAACGCTACCTGTTGGGTGACCGCATCACCGAGGCCGACTGGCGGCTGTTCACCACGCTGGTCCGGTTCGATCCTGTCTACCATCTGCACTTCAAGTGCAACCGCAGGCGGCTGATCGATTACCCCAACCTCTGGGCCTACACGCGCGAGCTTTACCAGTGGCCAGGGGTCGCCGAGACGGTGGATTTCGGCCATATCGTGCGCCACTACCACTACAGCCACGAAACCATCAACCCGCACCGGATCATTCCGATCAACCCTATCCTTGATTTCGAGGCCCCACACGGGCGCGGCTGACGGGGGACTCGCATTCAAGCTTATGAATGCTTAGGTTGCGCAGGCAGTCACATCAAGGAGCCTGACCATGAGCTACACCATCAACCGCACCATCACCGACGCCAGCTTTGACGAGGTTGACGCCCGCACCCGCGCCGCGCTGGCCGACAAGGGCTTTGGCGTGCTGACCGAAATCGACGTGAAAGCGACGATGAAGAAAAAACTTGATGTCGAGATGACCCCCTACCGCATCCTCGGCGCCTGCAACCCCACAATGGCGCACAAGGCGATCGGAATGGAGCCGCGCGTCGGCGCGATGCTGCCCTGCAACGTGATCCTGCGCGCCGTCGAAGGCGGGGTCGAGGTTTCGGCCATCGACCCGGTCGCCTCGATGCAGGCGATCGACAACGCCGAGCTGAAGGCAGTTGCGGGGCAAGTGCGCGAAATGCTCAAGGCGGTCGTCGCGGCGGTCTGACCACCCGTCTTCTTCAACGCCAAAATACCCCGCGGGGGTCCGGGGGCGCGAAGCCCCCGGCCTTTTTCACGCCAGCGCGTCGTCGCAGCGGGCGCAGACGCCTGCGTGGCTGTGCTGGCCTACGTCGGGCAGGATCTTCCAGCAGCGCTCGCATTTGGCGCCATCGGCAAGTTCGAACACCACCGCCACGCCCGGCACCTCGGGCAGGCGGAAGCTTTCCTCGGGCGCAGGCGTCGCGGTCAGTTCCACCGCCGAGGTGATGCAGAGATCGGCGAAGTTGACCGATTTCAGTGCGGCGAGCAGCCCGGCATCCTCGACATGCACCACCGGCGCTGCCTCAAGGCTTGCGCCGATCACCTTGGCGGCGCGCTGCACCTCCAAGGCCGCCGTCACCGCGCGCCGCGCGCGGCGGATGCCTTCCCACTTTGCCGCCAGGGGCTCATTGAGCCAGTCGGCGGGGGTGGCGGGCATGTCGACCAGGTGCACCGACGAGGCCTCGCCCGGATAGCGGCTCAGCCAAACGTCTTCCATGGTGAACACCAGGATAGGTGCCAGCCAGGTGGTCAGACGGTGGAAGAGAAGGTCAAGCACGGTGCGCGCGGCGCGGCGCGTGGCACCCGAAACCGGGTCGCAGTAGAGCGCATCCTTGCGGATGTCGAAGTAGAAGGCCGAAAGATCGACCGTGGCAAAGGTGAACAGCGCCTGAAACACGCCCTGAAAATCAAAGGCGGCATAACCCTTGCGCACGACGTGGTCGAGTTCGGCCAGCCGGTGCAGCAGCCATTGTTCCAGTTCGGGCATATCCTCGGGGGCCACCCGTTCGGCCTCGGTGAACCCGGCAAGGTTACCCAGCAAAAAGCGCATGGTGTTGCGCAGGCGGCGGTAGCTGTCGGCCACGCCTTTCAGAATTTCTTTACCGATCCGAAGGTCGGTGGTGTAGTCCGACTGCGCCACCCACAGGCGCAGGATGTCGGCACCGTAATCCTTGATAACCTCTTGCGGCGCCACGGTATTGCCGAGCGATTTGGACATTTTCATGCCCTTTTCATCGAGCGTGAAGCCATGCGTCAGCACCGCCCGGTAGGGGGCGCGGCCCTTGGTGGCGCAGGCTTGCAACATGCTGGAATGGAACCAGCCGCGGTGCTGGTCGGTGCCTTCCAGGTAGAGGTCGGCGATGCCGTCGGCGGCCCCATCGGGCCGGTCGCGCAGCACGAAGGCGTGCGTCGAGCCGCTATCGAACCAGACATCGAGAACGTCAAAGATCTGGTCATAAAGGGCGGCGTCATGCAGCCCAGCCAGCATCTTTTCCTTGAAACCGCCCGTATACCACACATCGGCCCCGTCGGCCTCGAAGGCCCGCACGATGCGCGCATTCACCTGCGGATCGCGCAAAAGGAAGTCGGCGTCGGTAGGCCGCGCGCCACGCTTCACGAACACCGTCAGCGGCACCCCCCAGGCGCGCTGGCGGCTCAGCACCCAATCGGGCCGCGCCTCGATCATCGAATAGAGGCGGTTGCGGCCGGTGGGCGGGGTCCATTGCACCAACTGGTCGATCGAGGTCAGCGCGCGCTGCCGGATGGTATCGCCATATGTGCCCATGCCATCGTCAAGCTTGCGGTCGATCGCGGCGAACCACTGCGGCGTGTTGCGGAAGATCAGCGGCGCTTTTGACCGCCAGCTGTGCGGGTAGGGATGCTTGATCTTGCCCTTGGCCAAGAGCGCGCCGGCATAGGCCATCTGCTTGATGACGGAAACGTTTGCCGGGCCTTCCTTGCCTTCAGGCGTGATGATCGCCTGGCCGCCGAACAGCGGCAGATCGGCGCGGTAGCTGCCATCGGGTTCGACGTTCCAGGTCATCGGCAGGCGGTATTTGACGCCGATCTGATAGTCATCGTCGCCGTGGCTGGGGGCGGTGTGCACGAAACCGGTGCCGACATCATCGGTAACATGCTCGCCGGGCAGCATCGGCACGTCGAAATCCCATTCGCCTTTGCCTTCGGCCACGCCACGGAACGGGTGGGAGAGAACGAGGCCCGCCAGTTCCTCGGCGCTGACACGGCGCAGCATCGAAAAGCTTTCCACCTTTGCCGCCTTGAACACCTCGCCCGCAAGCTTGTCGGCCAGCACCAGCTTTTCGCCGACCTTCGCGGTCGCGCCTTCGGCCAGTTCTACAACCTCATAAAGCCCATATTCGATCCCGGGATTGAAGCAGACCGCGCGGTTCTGCGGGATCGTCCAGGGGGTGGTGGTCCAGATTACCACCGAAGCTTGCAGCAACTCCGTATTGATGCAGCCGTCGAGTTCGGGGAAATGCGATCCCGAAACCACCCCGAACCGCACCCAGACGGTGTGGCTGGTGTGGTCGTGATACTCGACCTCGGCTTCCGCCAGCGCCGTCTTTTCGACCGGCGACCACATCACGGGCTTAGACCCCTGATAGAGCGAGCCGTTCATCAGGATCTTCATGAACTCGTCGGCAATCACCGCCTCGGCGTGGTAATCCATCGTCAGGTAGGGGGCATCCCATTTGCCGGTGATGCCGAGCCGCTT
>PHEE01000051.1 GCA_002842855.1 Alphaproteobacteria bacterium HGW-Alphaproteobacteria-4
GTCGGTGATGCGCTTCAGGAGGCTGGCGTAGTGTTCGAGGGTGCCGACCATGGCCCAGCCCGCCTCGTCGGGGTGGCAGTTGAAATGGTCGTCGCTGAGCGCCTGCAGGCGTGCGAGCATCTCGTCGATCTCGGCCTTCTTGCCGATGAAGGCCGCGAGCGCGGCTTCCCTGTTCCGGCGCGCCTTCTCGGCGCGGGCCTCAAAGCGCGGGGTGGTGATAGGGTTCAGGCGCGTGGTCATCGTGGTGGCTCCGTGGTGAGTTGCATCGTCCTTCTGAAAGGACGTTCGCTCCGGTGGCGCCGCTTATCAACTCGATAAGCGCATGAAACTGAATGATAATCGGAGCCGTCGATGCGGGGCATGAGCGAGCGCCAGTACGCCGCCCATGTCGGGCTGTCGCGGGGCGCGATCCAGAAGGCGAAGACGGCCGAGCGGCTGGTTCTCTATCCCGACGGCAGCATCAACGCGGCGGCCAGCGACGCCAGACGGGCCGAGACGACGGACCCGTCGAAGACCCGCAAGCCGCCCGCGCCGAAGCTGAAGCCCGTCCCCGAGGCGGCGGTGGCCGCCGTCGGCGACACGCTGCGCGAACAGGGTCTGGCGGTTCCAGCAGTCGGCGGCGGCACAACCTTCCTGCAGGCCAAGACCGCGAACGAGGTGCTGAAGGCGCAGGAGCGGCGCATCCGGCTGCAGAAGCTGAAGGGGGAGTTGATCCAGCGGGCCCGCGCGCTGGCGCTGGTGTTCCGGCTGGCGCGCGAGGTGCGGGACGCATGGGTAAACTGGCCTGCGCGGTCGTCGGCATTGATGGCGGCGGAATTGGGCGTGGAACCGGCCGCGATGCAGAAGGCCTTGGAAAAACATGTACGTGCCCACCTCGACGAACTTGCCGAGGTCCGGCCTGATTTCCGGTGACGATGATGGCCTGACGGAGTTCGATGGCGCAGCAGAAATCCTGCGCACCTGGGGCGCGGGGCTGACGCCTGATCCGGACCTGACCGTCTCGCAGTGGGCGGACCGGCACCGGATGCTGTCGGGCCGCGCCTCGGCGGAACCGGGGCGCTATCGCACCGCGCGCACGCCCTACATGCGCGAAATCATGGACCGCCTTTCGCCCGGCGACGAGATGCAGCGCGTCGTGTTCATGAAGGCGGCGCAGGTCGGCGCAACAGAGGCCGGGAACAACTGGATCGGCTTTGCCATCCACCAGGCGCCGGGGCCGATGCTGGCGGTCCAGCCGACGGTGGAACTTGCGAAACGCAACTCGCGGCAGCGGATCGATCCGCTGATCGAGGAAAGCCCTGACCTTCGGGACCGCGTCAAACCGGCCCGGTCGCGCGACGCGGGCAACACCATGCTGTCGAAGGAATTCGCGGGCGGCATCCTGATCATGACTGGGGCGAACTCGGCGGTCGGGCTGCGATCCACTCCGGCCCGCTACATCTTCCTCGACGAGGTCGACGCCTATCCGGCCTCGGCCGACGAGGAAGGCGATCCGGTCACATTGGCCGAAGCACGATCGCTGACCTTTGCCCACCGGCGCAAGGTTTTCCTGGTCTCGACCCCCACCATCCGGGGTCTGAGCCGGATCGAACGGGAATATCAGGCCAGCGACCAGCGCCGGTTCTTCGTGCCGTGCCCGCATTGCGGCGCGATGCAGTGGCTGAAATTCGACCGCATGCGCTGGCAAAAGGGCAAGCCGGAAACGGCGGAATATCACTGCGAGGCCTGTGACCAGCCCATCGGCGAACACCACAAGACGTCGATGCTGGAAGGCGGCGAATGGCGGGCGACCGCCGTCGCCACCGATCCGACCACGGTCGGGTATCACCTCTCGGCGCTTTACTCGCCCATCGGCTGGCTGAGTTGGGAGCGGATCGTGCGGTCATGGGAAGCGGCCCAAGGGTCGGACGAGGCGATCAAGGCGTTCCGCAACACGATCCTCGGCGAAACCTGGGTCGAAACCGGCGAAGCCCCCGACTGGCAGCGGCTCTACGACCGCCGCGAGCGCTGGACGTCCGGCACGGTGCCAGCGGGCGGGCTGTTCTTGACCGCCGGGGCCGACGTGCAGAAGGACCGGATCGAGGTCGACGTTTGGGCCTGGGGTCGCGGGCTGGAAAGCTGGCTCGTCGATCACGTCGTCATCGAGGGCGGGCCCGGCGATCCGGCGTGCTGGCGGCAGTTGACCGATCTGCTCGGACGAACATGGGCTCACGCAAGCGGCACGCATATGACGATTGCCCGGCTGGCCATCGATTCCGGCTTCGAGACCAGTGCCGTCTACGCCTGGTCGCGGCAGGTTGGGTTTGCACAGGTTGCCCCGGTGAAGGGGCTGGAGGGCTTCAATCGCTCGAGCCCGGTGTCGGGGCCGACCTATGTCGACGCCACCATCGCGGGCAAACGACTGCGCCGGGGTGTCCGGCTCTGGACCGTGGCCACCTCGACCTTCAAGGCCGAAACCTACCGCTTCCTGCGGCAGGATCGGCCGACGGCCGAGGATATCAGCGCTGGTGCGACATTCCCCGCGGGAACGGTGCACCTGCCGGACTGGGCCGACAGCGAGTGGCTGAAGCAGTTGACTGCCGAACAACTGGTGACGGTCAAAAGCAGACGTGGCTTCTCGAAGCTCGAATGGCAGAAGCTGCGCGAGCGCAACGAGGCGCTCGATATCCGCATCTATGCGCGGGCGGCCGCGTGGATCCTTGGTGCGGATCGCTGGCCGGACGCGCGATGGCAGGAGCTGGAAGGGCAGTTCAAAATCATCGAACCAAGTGGCAGAGGGTCCGAAGCACGAGGCGAGAAGCCGCGCGCGCCCCGAAGTTCGGCGCGGCGAAAGACCGTGCGGTCGAGTTACATGGCCTGATCCGGTCTCGATATCAGCGTTCCCGCATCTCGCGGCTGCGCCGGAAGGCTTCGAGCGAGACCTTGCGGCGCTCGGCAATCGCGCGGAGGCGTGCCGTGATCTCCGCCGCACCGAAATCGGTGGGGTGGAAGGGGCCGCCATACCAGCGGACCATGTCCTTGTGCTGGGGGTGGTTGCGTTTCGCGATGGCTTCCAGAAAGTCCATGAAGCCGGACGGACCGCCGACGTCTTCGGGCGGCGCGCGACGTTCACCATCAATGAAGGTGGGATAGTCGATGTCAGGATCAGCAACACCGACGCTTTCCACCGTGATCCGGTGTCGCCAGTCGTCGCCGAAATCGTAGGTGTAGAGAAACTCGCTGACGCCGCGATCGATCAGCGTGCCAAGGCGCATCGATTTGGCCTGATAGGTCTTGCGCGCCCAGATCGCGTCATCGGGGCCGGGTTCACCGTAATCGCGGTCGCCGATCGTGAACTGGTAGAGGTGATACCCCTCCCAGGGCATCACCGCCTGGATCAGCTCGTGCAGCGCCCGCAGGTTGGTGGTGAGGCTGACCTCGATGCGCCGCCAGATCCGCGGCTCGATATGTTCGAGCTCAATAATGATCCGGGCGATTTTCTGAGACATGGCGCAACCTGAACGTGGTTTTGGCGCAAACATAGAAGGCGACGGCCATGGCGACAATCACAGAACTGCGTGCCCGACGCGATGCGCTTGCGGCGCAACGGTCATCTGGTGTGGCGCGTGTCAGTTATGACGGCAAGACCGTGGACTACCGCAGCCTTGCCGAGATCGACCGGGCCATCGAAGTGCTGGACCGCGACATCGCGACTGCCGAGGGGCGCAAGATCATCCGGCAGGTGCGCGTGATCACTACCAAGGGGCTGTGACGCATGGGCTGGCTTGACGCTTTTCGCCGCCGGGGAACCGGTGGCCCTGTCGCTGTGCGCGCGCGGCTGGAAGGGGCGATGTCACAACGCCGGCTGCGGGGCTGGCAGCCGCCGCTGGAAAACATCAACTCGCTGGTTGCGTCGGGCGGGCCGCGTCTTCTGGCGCGGTCACGCGAGTTGGTGGTGACCAACGGCTATGCCGCTAATGCCTGCGAGGCCTTTGCATCAAACCTCGTGGGCGACGGGATCAAGCCGTCGTCGCTGATCGAGGATCCGGTCTTGCGCGATCAGGTTCAGCGGCTCTGGCTCGCATGGACCGACGAGGCGGATGCCGATGGGCTGACTGACTTCTACGGTCTGCAGGCGATGGTGGCGCGCGAGATGTTCGTCGCGGGCGAATGCTTCGTGCGGCTGCGCCCGCGTCGGGCCGAGGATGGGCTGCTGGTACCGATCCAGTTGCAACTGCTGCAATCGGAGATGCTTCCCTTCGAGAAGACCGAGGCCGCCGCTAATGGCAATCGCATCCGCTGCGGCATCGAGTTCGATGCCATCGGGAGGCGCGTGGCCTATCACTTCCGCCGCCGCCATCCTGGCGACAGTACCGATCAGGGCATGACCGCGACCGAAACCGTGCGCGTCCCGGCCGAGGATGTCCTGCACATCTACCGGCCCATCGACGCGGGGCAGATCCGGGGCCTGCCGCATGTGGCGCCTGCCATGGTGCGGTTGTTCCTGCTGGACCAATACGACGACGCCGAACTCGACCGGAAGAAGACGGCGGCGATGTTCGCGGGCTTTATCACCAAGACCGCGCCGGAAGAGCAGTTGATGGGCGAGATCGAGGCGACCGACGACAGCGGTGCGACCGTCAGTCTGGAGCCAGGCACCCTGCAGGTGCTGCTGCCGGGCGAGGATGTGAAGTTCTCCAGCCCCGCCGATGTTGGTGGCGGCTATGAGGCGTTCCAGTACCGCATGCTGCTGTCGGTCTCGGCGTCTCTGGGGCTGCCGTATCACCTGGTCACCGGCGATGTGCGGCAGGCCAACTACTCCAGCCTGCGCGCCGAACTGGTCGAGTTCCGCCGCCGCGTCGAGCAGTTGCAGCACGGGGTGATCGCGCATCAGCTCTGCCGGCCGGTCTGGGCACGCTGGCTGGAAACCGCGGTGTTGTCG
>PHEE01000024.1 GCA_002842855.1 Alphaproteobacteria bacterium HGW-Alphaproteobacteria-4
GGTCACAGCGCCATCTTCTTGCGCACGGAAGGATTTCAGCATTTTGAACAGTTTCATTGGTAGCTCCTCGGTCCTCGGTATCTCCGCGTCCCGGTGTCGCTGGCCTTCAATACATGGCCTCTTCCGTCGCGGTACAAGGATGTTTTGCCGGGCAATCGTGACCTGATTTGGGCGGGCGTCGTACATTTTCTGGGAACCAAGAAATTGCGCGAAGAAATTATCTAAGCCATTGGTAATAAGATAGAAAAAATTGCCGAATTCTTCGGTGCTCCGGCCTTTGGTGCGCAAATTCCCGCTGGCGGCCCGGCGAATCGGGGATTTTGGCGGGTTTTACTGGCTTTGGCGGCCGATTTCCGGGATAACGCACAAAAGACGATAAACGAGGCAAGGCAGGATTTCCGCGGCAATGCAGCGGCTGACAGGCGTGATCGCTATCTGCGCGGCGCTGGGCGCCATGCAGGCTGGGGCCGAGGTCGGCCCGCAGCCCTACCCCGATTTCACCTTCAAGAGGGTCGGTGTACCGCAGCCGGGTGCGCGGCGGCTGAACATCCAGATCGACCCCGAAGAACAGGCGCGCCTGTTGCGCGCGGTGATGCCGCCGCCTGAGGCCCCGACCGCCGCCGCCGCGGAGGCGCCCGCCGGGCCCGACCCCTATGGCTGGTTCTGGTCCGAGGTTTCGCCCGCGCTTTCCGATGGCGCGGGGCGGTTTCAGCAGGCGATGGTGGTGCTGGGCCGCACCCCCGGCGCCGATCAGGCGGTGCCGCGCCTGCAACAGCTGCAAGACATCGCGGCCAAGCACGGCAAAGACATTCTCGCGGCGACCGTGGGCACCAACGTATCACCCGCGCTGGTGCTGGCGGTGATCGCGATCGAAAGCGGCGGCCGCGCCGATGCGGTGTCGCGCTCGGGTGCGGTGGGGCTGATGCAGCTCATTCCCGCCACCGCCGAACGTTTCAGGGTGGCCGACAGCACCGAGGCCCGCCAGAACATTCGCGGTGGCGTGGCCTACCTCGACTGGCTGATGCGCGAGTTCGGCAATGACCCGGTGCTGGTGCTCGCCGCTTACAACTCGGGCGAGAATTCGGTAAAGGGCGCTGGCGGCGTGCCGCCCTATCCCGAAACCCGGGCCTATGTGCCCAAGGTGCTGGCGGCATGGGCGCTGGCGCGGGGTTTGTGCCTGACACAGCCGGAACTGGTTTCGGATGGTTGCGTGTTCGCAGTGCGGGGGTAGGCGATGAACGGGTCGGCAAAGCCGCTGGTGCTCGATGTTGATGGCACCTTCCTGAAAACCGACATGCTGCTTGAGGCGTTCTGGCACGGGCTTGGGCGCGCGCCGCTTGCCACGCTTGCCTGCCTGCGCCACCTGCGCCACCCGGCGCGGCTCAAGGCGGCGCTGGCGCGCGTGGCGCCCTTGCGCACCGACCTGTTGCCCGTCAACCCCGAGATTGCGGCACTGGCGCTTGCCAGCCATGCCGAGGGGCGCGAGGTGGTGCTGGCTTCTGCCTCGGACGCGTCGCAAGTGGCCCGGCTTGCCGCCGATTACGGGTTTTCCGATCGCATCTACGCCTCGGATGGCGCGGTCAACCTCAAGGGCGCCGCCAAGGCCCGCGCCCTTGTGGCCGACATGGGCGAGCGCGGCTTTGACTATGCCGGCAACTCCGCCACCGATCTTGCGGTCTGGCAACACGCCGAAAATGCGCTGGTGGTGGGGCGCGTGCGCGCCGCGCGCAGCCTTTCGGGCCGGGGGCAGACCGTGGTGCAGGTTCCCGGCGGCTGGTCGTGGCGCGCACTCGCCCGCGCGCTGCGCCCGCACCAATGGGTCAAGAACGTGCTGTTGCTGCTGCCAATGATTGCCTCGCATCATTTCGATCTGGCGACGCTGGTGCCGGTGCTCTGGGGCATTATGGCGTTTTCCGCCGCCGCCTCGTCGATCTACATCGTCAATGATCTGCTGGACCTTGAGTCCGACCGCCTGCACCCGACCAAGTGCCGCCGCCCCTTCGCCGCGGGCGCGGTGCCCATTGGCGTCGGCATGGCGGCTTTTGTGGTGCTGGCGGCACTGGCACTCGGCATTGCCGCCACGCTCAACCTCAGCTTTCTGGGCGTGGTCGTGCTTTACATGCTCACCTCGCTTGCCTATTCGCTGCGCCTCAAACGCATGCGCTGGGTCGATATCGCCACGCTTGCCGCGCTTTATACGCTGCGCGTGGCGGCCGGTGCGGCGGCGGGGCAGGTCGATGCCTCGGTCTACATGCTGATCTTCATCTTTCCGGTGTTCCTGACGCTCGGCTGCGTCAAGCGGCTGACGGAACTCACGCTTGCCACGTCGGACGAACGCCTGCCGGGGCGCGGCTACGGCCGCGCCGACCGGGGCGATCTGCTGAACGTTGCCGGGCTGGGGGTGTTTGGCGCGCTGGTGATCTTCTTTCGTTATTCGGTTTCCGAACAGGGGCGCGCGCTTTACCCCGACACCTGGCTTTTGTGGCTGGCGATGCTGCCGATGGCGTGGTGGCTGATCCGCATGGTGGCGCTCGGCTGGCAGGGCAAGCAGGATTACGACCCGATCGTGTTCGCGCTGCGCGACAAGCTCGGGCTCGGCATCCTGATGTTGACCCTCAGCCTGATGTTCTGGGCGGCGGGCATGTGGTCAAACTGGTTCGGCGGCTAGGGCCTGCGCCCCGGCATACAACACGCGGTCCAAGCCGCAAGACAGGAACCAGCCCATGAACCTTGCCCTATTCGCCACCACCGTGCTCATCTGGGGCTCGACCTGGATTGCCATCGCCGCCGAACTAGGCCCGGTGCCGGTGTTGACCTCGGTCTTTTACCGCTTCGCGCTGGCGGCGGCGCTGCTCTGGCCGGTGCTGGTGCTCAGCGGGCGGCTTTCGCGCACCCGCCCGCGCGACCATCTGTTCATGGGGTTGCAGGGGCTTTGCCTGTTCAGCCTCAACTTCCTCTGCTTTTACAACGCTACCGCCTTCATCCCCTCAGGGCTGGTGTCGGTCATCTTCTCGCTCGCCACCGTCCTGAACGCCCTCAACGCGCGGCTGTTCTTTGGCGAACGCATCACCGCGCGCGCGCTTATGGCGACGGCGGTCGGGGTGGCGGGGCTGGTGCTGATTTTCTGGCACGACCTCTTTGGCGGCGCGCTGAACCTCGGCACGCTCAAAGGCATCGGCTTGGCCGGCCTCGGCACGCTGTTCTTTTCGCTCGGCAACATGGTGTCGCGGCGGCTTAGTGCCTCGGGCGTGCCGCCCATCACCGCCAATGCCTGGGGCATGGGCTACGGGGCGCTGTTCCTGCTGGCGCTGATCGGGCTCAGCGGCACCGCCCTGCCGTTGCCGCCCGATGCGCGCTACCTCGGCGCGCTTGTCTACCTTGCGCTGTTTGGGTCGGTGATCGGCTTTACCACCTATCTGATGCTGGTGGCGCGCATGGGTTCGGGGCGCGCGGCCTATGCCACGGTGATGTTCCCGGTGATTGCCCTGATGCTTTCGTGGGCGTTCGAGGGCTACCACTGGCAGCTCACGGCGCTGGCGGGGGTCGGGCTGACGCTTCTGGGCAACGTCATCCTGTTTGCCCGCGCGCCGCTCAGGGCGCCTCGGCCAGCAACGCCTGCAAATCGAGCGGTGCGTTGACCATGGTCAGTGCCCCGTCTGCGCCACGCGGCCATTCCGCCTCGGGGCGGTCGCGGTAAATCTCGATGCCGTTGCCGTCGGGATCGCTGAGGTAGATCGCCTCGCTTACCCCGTGGTCGGCCGCACCTTCTATCGGCACCCCCGCCTGTACCACCCGGCGCAGCGCGTCGGCAAGGCTGGCGCGGTCGGGGTAAAGAAAGGCGGTGTGGTAAAGCCCGGTGGTGCCCGGTGCAGGCCGATTGCCGCCCCGGCTTTCCCAGGTGTTCAGCCCGATATGGTGGTGATAGCCGCCGGCTGAAAGGAACGCGGCCTGCGCGCCGTAGCGTTGCTGCAACTCAAACCCGAGCACGCCGGAATAAAAGCCGATGGCGCGCTCAAGATCGGCCACCTTCAGATGCATGTGGCCAATACGGGTTTCGGGGTGGATGGGGGTGGTCATGCTGCTCTCCTGCAAATCGCGTTGCAGCCAAGATAGGCGCAACCGCGCCGCAACGGCAGACCCGGCGGCGCTCAGACCCTGTGCAGGGCCGCGCAGAAACGCCTAGGCGAAGGGATCTTGCGCATAACGCACCCCGGCAAGGTATAGCCCCTGCGGTGGGCAGACCGGCCCGCAGGCTGCCCGGTCGCGCGCCGCCAAAGCGCGCGCAACATCGCCGGGCACCCAGGCCCCGGCCCCGACCCGCTCCAGGGTGCCCACGATCGAGCGCACCTGATTGTGCAGGAAACTGCGCGCCCGAAGGTGAAAGCGTATCTCGCGCCCTCCCGCACCCGCGCTCTCCTCGATCTCGATCGCATCCAGTGTCTTCACCGGCGATTTCGCTTGGCACAGTGCCGCGCGGAAGGTGGTGAAGTCATGGGTGCCGATCAGATGCGCCGCGCCCGCCCGCATTGCCCCCACATCCAGCGCCGCCTTCACCTGCCACACCCGCCCGCGCTCCAGCACCGCCGGGGCACGCCGTTCCAGCAGGCGGAACACATAGCGCCGCTCCAGCGCCGAAAACCGGGCGTGAAAATCGGGCGTGACCTCGGCCACCGCCAATACCGCCACCGGATCGGGGCGAAGCTGCGCGTTCAGCGCCTCGGCCAGCCGGAACGGCTCCCATCGGCGCGCAAGGTCCACATGCGCCACCTGGCCCGTGGCATGCACCCCGGCATCGGTGCGCCCGGCGGCGGCAATCGTGTGCGGCCCCGGCTGCAACCGCCCCAGCGCCGCCTCAACAGCGCCCTGCACCGAGGCCCGCGCCACCTGCCGCTGCCAGCCCGCAAACGGGCCGCCGTCATATTCGAGCTTGAGCGCGTATCTGGGCATGCCCCCCCCATATCGCGTCGCCTGCCCCCCGCGCAATCCCGCGCCTCGGCTTCTTCATTGCCCAAATACCCTCGGGGGTGAAACGGGATCAAGAAACCGTCCGGTGGACGGTTTCCCCGTTGAACGCGCGGCCCGTGGCCGCGCTGGGGGGGCAGAATGCCCCCCGCCCGCGCCGCAACCGACCACGCCGCCGCAGCCCCTTTCATCCCGCCCCCCAGCCGCCTATCTTGAACCAAACCATTCGGGGGCGCGCATATCTTGGGCATTGGCGATCTGGCAGATGGGGTGGCGCGCGGGGTCGAGCAGTTCGGCGCCTCGGTTTCGGCCGCGCTGTTCGAGCCGGTGGTGCGGCTGGGCGTCACTGGCCTCTCACGCGCCGGCAAGACCGTGTTCATCACCTCGCTGGTCGCCAACCTGATGGACCGGGGCCGGATGCCGGGTCTTTTGGCGGCCAACAACGGCAGTATCCGCGCCGCGTGGCTGCAACCGCAGCCCGACGATACCGTGCCCCGCTTTGATTACGAATCGCACCTTGCCGCGCTCACCGGCCCTGCGCCGCACTGGCCCGAAGGCACCCGGGCGGTATCCGAACTGCGGCTGTCGTTTCTGATCCAGCCCACCGGCATGTTCGGCGCCCTGCGCGGCCCGCGCAAGCTGCACCTCGACATTGTCGATTACCCCGGCGAATGGCTGCTCGATCTCGCCCTGCTCGACCAGAGCTTCGAGCACTGGTCGCAGGCCACCCTTGCCCGCCTGCCCACCCGCCCGCGCGGCCCCGAATATCTTGCCGCCCTTGCCGAAGCCGACCCTGCCGCGCCCTTCGCCGAGCCTGCCGCGCAAACCCTCGCCGCCGCCTTCACCGCGCATCTGGCCGAAACCCGCGCCGCGGGCTATTCCGATTGCGCGCCGGGCCGGTTCCTGTTGCCGGGCGAATTGGCGGGCTCGCCGGTGCTCACCTTCGCGCCGATGCCGCGCCCCGCCGCCACCCCGCGCGGCTGCCTCTGGCGCGAGATGGCGCGGCGCTTTGCGGCCTATAAGGCGCATGTGGTCCGCCCTTTCTTTCGCGACCATTTCGCGCGCATCGACCGTCAGGTGGTGCTGCTTGATGCCTTGGGTGCCATCCATGCCGGGCCGCAAGCGGTAGAGGATATGCGCCGGGCGATGGCCGAGATCCTTGCCGCATTCCGCCCCGGCCGCTCGGGGCGGCTGGCCCGTCTGATCGGCCGCAAACGCATCGACCGTATCCTGTTTGCCGCCACCAAGGCCGACCATCTGCACCACAGCCAGCACCCGCAACTGACCGCGATCATGCAGGCGATGCTGCGCGACGCACGCGACCGCGCCGATTTTGCCGGGGCTCGCACCGAGGCGCTGGCGATAGCCGCACTGCGCACGACCACCGAGGAAACCCTCAGCCACCACGGCGACCCGCTCGATGCCGTGCGCGGCACGCTGGCCGACGGGCGGCAGGCGGCCTTTTACCCCGGCGCGCTACCCGATGACCCCGCGCAATTGCTGACACCGGCGCGGCAAGGTGCCACCAAATGGCTAGATGCCGATTACGCGATGATGCAGTTCCGCCCCGCCGCGCAGCGCCTGAAACCCGGCGACGGGCCGCCGCACATCAGGCTTGATCGTGCCGCCGAATTCCTGCTGGGCGACAAGTTTTGAGGCCCCAATGACCGAACCCCGCCAAGATCCCCTCGCCGAACCTCGTTCAGGCCCCGTGCTGATCGAGCTTGAGGGCGCCGCCCCCAGCCCCGCCGAGGCTGCGCCGGTGCCTGATCTTGGCGCCCTTGCGCCGCCGCAGGGCCGCGCCATGCAGATGGCCGTGCGGCTGGCCACCCGCCGCCCGTCGCGGCTCAACCGCTTCTTTTTTCAGGCGGGGGGTGCGCTGGTCGGGTTTCTGGTCTCGGTCGCGGCGTGGAACTTTCTCACCGGGCTGATTGCCGCGCACCCGGTGCTGGGCTGGCTCGGCACCGGCCTGCTTGTCGCCTTCCTTGCCGCCGCCGCCTTGGTGGCGCTGCGCGAACTGGCGGCCTTCGCCCGCCTTGCCCGCCTTGACCGCGTGCACCGCGCCGCCGCCGATGCCCGCGCCACCGGCAGCCTGACCGCCGCCCGCGCCGTAACCGCCCGCCTGCGCGCGCTTTACGCGGGGCGCGAAGAACTGGCTTGGGCGCGCGCCCGGATGGTCGAGCGCGAGCCCGAAATGCTTGATGCCGAGGGCCTCCTTGGGCTGGCCGAAACCGAACTGATGGCGCCGCTCGATACCGCCGCGCGCGCCGAGGTCGAGGCGGCGGCGCGCACCGTGGCCACCGTCACCGCGCTGGTGCCCCTGGCGCTGGCCGATGTGGTGGCGGCGCTGACCGCCAACCTGCGGATGATCCGCCGCGTCGCCGAGATTTACGGTGGCCGCGCCGGCACCTTTGGCAGCTGGCGACTGGCGCGCACGGTGCTGACGCATCTGGTGGCCACCGGCGCGGTGGCGGTGGGCGATGACATGATCGAGACCGTGGCGGGGGGCGGCCTGCTTTCCAAACTCTCGCGCCGCTTTGGCGAAGGCGTGGTAAACGGTGCGTTGACCGCCCGCGTCGGCATTGCCGCGATCGAGGTCTGCCGCCCGCTGCCCTTTACCGCGCTGCCCCGCCCCAAGGTGCGCGCGCTTGTGGGCCGCGCACTGGCAGGGCTTTTTGGCAACCGCGAGCAGCCTGAGGAATAGGGCCTAGCCCTCGATCGGGCAGGCCGCCGCCGCCTCTTTCAGCGCCCTGAGCGCCGCCTGCACCTTGGGCGTGCGGTGCAGATCGACATGGGTGACCAGCCAGAGCGGCGCCGACCATTCCGGGCGGGGGCCCATCACCTCGGTCAGCCCCGCCTGCCCGCGCGCCTCAAGCACCGGAAGAAATCCCAGCCCCAGCCCGGCCATGATCGCCGCGCGCTGGGCATCGTTCTCGTTCGAGGCGAATACTACCGAATCGCGCGCCACAGTGGCCGCCAGCCAGCGGTGGTAGGGCGCGCGCCCCTCGGGGGCTTCGGGGCCGACAAAGCGGTGCCGCGCAAGCCCGGCATCGTCGGCAGGCGCGCCATGCGCCGCGATATAGGCGGGGGCCGCGTAAAGCGCGGTTTGCCGCTCGGTCAGATGCTGCACCACATTGTCGGGTTCGGTCGGGCGCGCCCCCGCCCGGATTGCCACATGCGCCTCGCCATATTCCAGCCGGAATACGCGCGGATCGGTGATATAGCGCAGCCGCACCGCCGGATGCTCGGCCGACAGCCGGGCCAGCGCGGGCATCACCATTGCCGAAAGGTTTGGCAGCGAGGTGATGATCAACTCGCCCGAAACCTCTTCGCCCGCCCCGGCGATGCGCGCGCCCAACTGCGCGAACTGGTCATCGGTCGCCTGCGCCACCGCCAATAGCAGCCGCCCCGCCTCGGTCGGGGTGTAGCCGCGCGGGTGGCGCTGAAACAGCCGCGCCCCCAGCCGCGCCTCAAGCGCGTCGATATGCCGGATCACCGTAGCGTGGTGCACCCCCAGCACCTCGGCGGCACCGCTGACCGTGCCCGCCCGCGCCACCTGATAGGCGGTTCGGATTTCATCCCAGCTGTCAAAGCCCATCTCGTGCACCTGCAAACGCTTCGCGCCAAGTTTGCACCCCGGCGTTTGCCCGCACAATGCTGAACTGGCGCCGCCGCGCGCATTGGTTGACTCTGCTCCGATTAGCCTTTAGCAAGCCGCAATTCCCGGAAGTGTTCGATGCTTCCGGTCCCGTAGCCTATGGCAGGGATCGCCGTCAGTCAGCGCGTTGCGCCCACTGGCGCCCTTGGTCTTTGCAGCAGCCCCGGAGGGCGCGCGATGTTCGAGAACCTTTCCGAACGCCTTGGTGGGGTGTTCGACCGCCTGACCAAACAGGGCGCGCTGACCGATGCCGACGTGGCCACCGCGCTGCGCGAAGTGCGGGTTGCGCTTTTGGAGGCTGACGTTTCGCTGCCCGTCGCGCGCGATTTCATCAAGGCGGTCGAGGCCAAGGCCAAGGGGCAGGCGGTCACCAAATCCGTCACCCCCGGCCAGCAGGTCGTGAAGATCGTCCATGACGAACTGATCCGGGTGCTCGCGGGCGATGGCGAACCCGACGCGCTCAAAATCGACAACCCGCCGGCAGCCCTTCTGATGGTCGGCCTGCAAGGCTCGGGCAAGACCACCACCACCGCCAAGCTCGCCCGCCGCCTGAAAGAGCGGCAGGGCAAGCGCGTGCTGATGGCCTCGCTTGATGTGAACCGCCCGGCGGCGATGGAACAGCTTGCCATTCTCGGCGCACAGATCGGCGTTGATACGCTGCCGATCGTGCCGGGGCAAAAGCCGGTCGAAATCGCGCGCCGTGCCAAGCAACAGGCCAGCCTTGGCGGCTATGATGTCTACCTGCTCGACACCGCGGGCCGGTTGCACATCGACGAGGCCCTGATGGCCGAAGTGCAGGCGGTGCGCGATGCCACCCAGCCGCGCGAGACCCTGCTGGTGGTCGATGGCCTGACCGGGCAAGACGCGGTGAACGTCGCGACCGAGTTTGATGGCAAGGTCGGCATCACCGGCGTTGTCCTTACCCGGATGGATGGCGACGGGCGCGGCGGCGCCGCGCTGTCGATGCGCGCCGTCACCGGCAAGCCCATCCGCTTTGTCGGCCTTGGCGAAAAACTGGACGCGCTCGAAACCTTCGAGGCTGACCGCATCGCCGGCCGCATCCTCGGTATGGGCGACATTGTCGCGCTGGTCGAAAAGGCGCAGGAAACCTTCGAGGCCGAACAGGCCGAGCGCATGATGCGGCGCTTCCAGAAGGGTCTGTTCAACATGAACGACCTGCGCGGCCAGCTTGACCAGATGCTGAAGATGGGCGGCATGCAGGGCGTCATGGGCATGTTGCCGGGCATGGGCAAGATGGCCAAGGCCGCCGAAACCGCAGGCTTTGATGACCGTATGTTGCGCCGCCAGATCGCGCTGATCGGCTCGATGACCAAAAAGGAACGCGCCAACCCCGACCTGCTGCAAGCCAGCCGCAAAAAGCGCATCGCGGCAGGCGCAGGGCTCGATGTGGCCGAACTGAACCGCCTGATGAAGATGCACCGGCAGATGGCTGACACCATGAAGAAGATGGGCAAGGGCGGCATGCTTAAGCAGGCGATGAAGGGCATGATGGGCAAGGGCATGCCCGACCTGAAGAACATGGACCCCGCACAACTGGAAGAGGCCGCGCGCGCCATGAAAAGCGCAGGCGGCTTTGGCGGCGGCTTTCCCGGCGCGCCGGGCGGGCTGAAGCTGCCGGGCGGGCTTTCCGGCCTCGGGCTTGGCAAGAAGAAATGATCGCGCTTACCGGCACCCCGGTTCTGGAAACGGAACGCCTTGTGCTGCGGGCCCCCGGCCCGGCAGACTGGCCGCAATGGCTGGCCTATTTTGGCACCGAAAGGTCGCGCTATTCGGGCGGTCCGCTTGCCGCCGACCGGGCGTGGCGGGCGTTTTGCCACCACCTCGGGCATTGGGTGATGCGCGGCTATGGCTCGTTCGCCGTCACCCTCAAGGGGGGTGCGGACGCCATCGGCCTTGTCGGCCCCTATCACCCGATCGACTGGCCCGAACCCGAAATCGGCTGGGCGCTCTGGAACCCCATGCACCAAGGCAAGGGCCTCGCCTTCGAGGCTGCCACAGCGTCGCTCGATTTCGTGTTTCGCACCCTCCGCTGGCGCACGGTGGTCAGCTACATCGACCCCACCAATCTGCGCTCGGTGGCGCTGGCCCGGCGGCTCGGTGCCATGCCAGACCCCGTCGCGCCGCGCCCGCACCCCGACGATCTGGTTTTCCGCCACCGCAACCCGCTGGGGGCCGCATGATCGCGCTGACCGGCACCCCGGTTCTGCACACCGCCCGCCTTACGCTGCGGGTGCCGGACCTGCGCGACTGGGAGGCCTTCGCCGCCTTCCTCACCTCGGATCGCGCCGCCCTTGTCGGCGGCCCGGTCACCCGTGAGCGGGCCTGGCGGTCGTTTGGCCACCTGGTCGGCCACTGGGTGCTGCGCGGCTACGGCATGTTCGCGGTGGCGCTAAGCGGCACCGAGGCGGGCATCGGCATGGCCGGGCCTTGGTTTCCCGAAAGCTGGCCCGAACAGGAAATCGGCTGGAGCATGTGGTCGGCCGAAACCGAGGGCAAGGGCTACGCCTTCGAAGCCGCCGAGGCCGCCCGCACCTATGCCTTTGCCGCGCTCGGCTGGCCCACCGCCGTCAGCTATATCGACCCCGCCAACACCCGTTCCATCGCGCTCGCCCGCCGCCTTGGCGCGGTGCAAGACCCTGCCGCTGCCCACCCCGGCGATGCGCCCTGCCTTGTGTTCCGCCACCCCCGACCGGAGGCCCTCGCATGACCGATGATGTCACCCGCGCCGCCGAGCTGCTGCAAGAACATCGTGCCAGCATTGACCGGCTCGACGCGATTCTGGTTTACACCCTCGCCGAGCGCTTCAAACGCACGCAATCGGTGGGCAAGCTCAAGGCCCTGCACAATCTTCCGCCCTCCGACCCCAGCCGCGAGGCCGAACAGATCGCGCGGCTCGAAGAATTGGCGCGCGAGGCTGACCTCGACCCCGCCTTTGCCAAGAAGTTCCTCACCTTCGTGATTTCCGAAGTGATCCGGCATCACGAGCAATACCTCAAATAGCGGCGCCGCCGCCCCCAACCAAACCCAAGGAGAATACTCAAATGTCGATGAAAATCCGTCTCGCCCGTGGCGGCTCCAACAAGCGCCCGTTCTACTCGATCGTGGCCACCGACAGCCGCATGCCGCGCGATGGCCGCTTTCTGGAAAAGCTGGGCACCTACAACCCGCTGCTGGCCAAGGACAGCGAAGAGCGCGTGAAGCTCAACCTTGAGCGCGCGCAATACTGGCTGGGGCAGGGCGCGCAGCCGACCGACCGCGTCGCGCGCTTCCTTGAAGCGGCAGGCGTGATGGCCAAGACCGTGCGCAACAACCCCAAGGCCGCCGAACCGGGCAAGAAAGCCAAGGAACGTGCCGCCGAAAAGGCCGCCAAGGCCGAAAAACCGGTCGAGTGATCGGCCGGGGCTGCCCTGATACCGGGCCGGGCAGCAATTGCCCGGCCTTCGCCCTTGTGAAAGCGCGGCGATGAGCGAACCCGAGTTGATCTGCGTTGGCGCCATTGCTGGCGCCTTTGGTGTGCAGGGCGAGGTGCGGCTGAAAAGCTTCTGCACCCGGCCCGAAGATATTGCCCTTTATGCGCCACTTTGCACCGAAGACCGCAGCCGCAGCTTTACCGTCAAACTCACCCGCCCGGTGGCGGGCGGTTACGGTGCCCGGCTCGGCGGCATCGCCACCAAGGAACAGGCGGATGCGCTGAAGGGCGTGACCCTCTGGGCCGAAAAATCCAAACTTCCCTCGCTGCCCGATGACGAGTTTTACCACGCCGAGTTGATCGGGCTTGAAGTGGTCGATACCGGCGGCGTGCGGCTGGGGCAGGTGCGCGCGGTGCACAACCACGGCGCGGGAGACATATTGGAAGTGTTCGTGCCCGGCGCACGGTCTGCGCTGCTTTTGCCCTTCACCCGCGCCGTGGTGCCCACCGTGGACCTCGCCGCAGGCCGCATTGTCGCCGACCCCCCCGAGGAAGTCGAATGACCGACGAGGGCGCCCCCAAGACCCGCTCGCATGGCCGCATCAGCATTGCCGCGTCGGCCACGCCGCGCGACCTGATCGCCGATACCGCGCGCGTCAGGGGCGCCTGGACGGCACGCATCATCACGTTGTTCCCCGACGCCTTCCCCGGCACGCTCGGGCTATCGCTTACCGGCAAGGCGTTGGCCGAGGGACTTTGGGCGCTGGAAACCATCGACCTGCGAACTTTCGGCATCGGGCGGCACCGCAACGTCGATGACAACCCGGCAGGCGGCGGCGCGGGCATGGTGCTGCGCGCCGATGTGGTGGGGGCGGCACTTGCGCAAGCCGCCATCGGCACCCCGCCCGACCGCGCGCGCTGGCCCGTGCTCTACCTTTCCCCGCGCGGCAAACCGTTCACCCAAGACATGGCGCGCAGCCTTGCCCGGGCCGAGGGCGCCACCCTGCTCTGTGGCCGGTTTGAAGGCGTTGACCAGCGCGTGCTTGACCATTTCGAGGTCGAAGAGGTCAGCATCGGCGATTTCGTCCTGACCGGCGGCGAGATCGCCGCACAGGTCTTGATTGACGCGGCGGTCCGCCTTATACCCCGCGTGCTTGGGAATCAGGCGTCCACCGAAGAGGAATCCTTTTCGCACGGGCTTCTGGAACACCCGCACTACACACGACCCACCGTCTGGGAAGGCCGCGACATACCGGAACTGCTTCAATCCGGGCACCACGCGAAGATAGCCGACTGGCGGCGGACCATGGCCGAAAGGCTGACCAAGGAAAGACGACCTGACCTCTGGCGGGCGTTTTGTGAACAGCACAAAACGGACCCGGATGAAGACCGAGAGCTCTGAGGCCGCGCACACCTTCACGGGCAAAAACCGTGAGCATTGGAAAGGACCAGCGATGAACCTTATCGCACAACTCGAAGCCGAGCAGATCGCGGCGCTTGGCAAGACCATCCCCGACTTCAAGGCAGGCGACACCGTGCGCGTCGGTTACAAGGTGACCGAAGGCAGCCGCTCGCGCGTGCAAAACTACGAGGGCGTCTGCATCGCCCGCAAGGGCGGCGCCTCGCTGGCCGCCAGCTTCACCGTGCGCAAGATCTCGTTCGGCGAAGGCGTGGAACGGGTGTTCCCGCTCTATTCGACCAACATCGCCAGCATCGAGGTTGTGCGCCGTGGTCGCGTCCGCCGCGCCAAGCTCTACTACCTGCGCGACCGTCGCGGCAAATCGGCGCGGATCGCCGAGGTCGCCAATTACAAACCCAAAGCCGAAGCCTGAGGAGCGGGATCATGAGAAAAGAAATTCACCCCGGCTACCACTTCATCGACGTGAAGATGACCGATGGCACCGTGTTCCGCACCCGCTCCACCTGGGGCAAGGAAGGCGAACAGATGTCGCTTGAAATCGACCCGCTGGTGCACCCGGCCTGGACCGGTGGCAATGCCCGTCTGATGGATACCGGTGGCCGCGTCACCAAGTTCAAAAACAAATACGCTGGTCTCGGGTTCTGAGCCGGTAGCGCTTTCGCAATTGAAGCGCACAAGATATAGTCAAGGCGCGCCCGCAACGGCGCGCCTTTTTTGGTCTCAGCGGGGGCAGGGGTAGTGGCGCATATCATCGTCTTGGGCAATGAAAAGGGCGGCACCGGCAAGTCGACCACCTGCATGCATGTGGCGACCGCGCTGGCGCGCATGGGCCACCGCGTTGGCGCGCTTGATCTTGACCTGCGCCAGCGCAGCTTTGCCCGCTATATCGAGAACCGCCGCGCCTATCTCGCGCGCGAAAGCCTCAGCCTGCCCAGCCCCGAATACCGCGACCTTCCCGAGATCGACGCAACCAACCTGGGCCCTGCCGAAAACGTGTTCGACCACCGCCTGTCCGCCGCCGTTTCGGCGCTTGAAACCGAGGTCGATTTCATCGTGATCGACTGCCCCGGCAGCCACACCCGCCTCAGCCAGGTGGCGCATTCGCTCGCCGACACGCTGATAACGCCGTTGAACGACAGCTTCATCGACTTTGACCTGTTGGCCCGGATCGACCCCGAGACCAGCCGCGTCACCGGCCCCTCGATCTATTCTGAAATGGTCTGGGCGGCGCGCCAGTTGCGCGCCCGCGCGGGGCTCAAGCCAATCGACTGGGTGGTGCTGCGCAACCGGCTTGGCGCGCAGCAGATGCATAACAAGAAAAAGGTCGGTGCCGCGCTCGAACAGCTTTCCCGCCGGATCGGCTTTCGCGTTGCCCCCGGCTTTGCCGAGCGGGTGATCTTCCGCGAGCTTTTCCCGCGCGGCCTGACCCTGCTTGATCTGCGCGATGTCGGGGTCGAAACCCTCAACATCTCCAACGTCGCCGCCCGCCAGGAACTGCGCGACCTGATGCAGGCGCTGAAACTGCCGGGGGTGACGGTCAATTTCTAGGCCACCCGTCGCGCTGATACCCCTCAGAGCGCAGCAACCTTGAGCATCAGGCGCGCCGTGATATGTTTCGGGCGTGTCTGGCAGGGGGGCGTCCATGCAGCAAGCCGTATTCAAAAGACCGGATGGCCTTCTGGTTGCAGGCATGGGCCTGCTGCTCATCCTGGCCGCTTGCGTGGGCGTGGTCATGGCCGCCCTGATGGCGCGGGGTTTTGATCTCAAGACCATTGTCCTGATCGGCCTCGGGTTTTCGGGCATCTGTGCGCTGGGGGCCGGGTTCATCAATGCCTGGCGCACGCCGATGCTGACGATTCGGCCCGATGCCTTTGTGGTGCCCACATTCTTCGGCGCGCGCACAATTGCCATCGGGCCGGACCAGCCGCTGGGCGAGTTTCTGGCCTCGTCCGACCGCGGCAGCAGCAACCGGCCAGGCACCATCGAAGACAACAAGTTCGTGCATTTCTATACGCTCGATGCCCGCGGCGCTTTGGTCGAGCTGGCGGCCCTGCACCGCGCCGCCCCGATGATCGCCAAAATTCGCCGCGCTTTCCAGGACGTTGCGGGCCTTGAGCCCGAAACCCTCAAGGCTGACCCGAATGTGCGGCGGGCGCGGCCCGATGTGGCGCACTGGAAACCCCGCTAAGCGCCGATGCAGGCGCGGCGGCTGCCGGGGGTATGGGTTGATTTCTAAAGCGGGTCTGTTGCAATCCTTTGCATTTTCCGGGTGCTGGCCTAAAGTGGCCACCTAAAAGCGTTCGAAGGGCAGACCATGCACCTCGATCTTGTTGACCGTAAAACGGCGCTTCTTCTGTGGCTGGCCCAAGTCGGCGCTTACGGCGTCTTTGCGGCTTCCCTGCTGGCCTTGATCCCGACCATCCCGAACGCATTCTTTGGTGCCACCCTGACCATCTTCGTCGGTCTTGCCCTAATCGCCAGCATCCTCGTTTTGCGGCCCCGGATTACGACATTTCTCGTGGCAACGGCTATCTTCGTTGCAATCGTGCTGCTCCTTGAGGAAGCGAACCGGCAAAAGGCCGCTGCCACCGACTTTCCGCTGATGGCCACCGACCTGAAGATGTTCGCGCTCAGCACTTCGGGCGTGCTCACCTCGATCGGGGCGCCGCCTTGGGTCTATATTGCGATTCTGGTTTCCGCGGCTGCGTTGCTGGCCTATCTGGGCTGGTCTGCCCTTGGCGCGATCAGGGCGCACGGCGCGGCGGGTTTTGCGCGGCGCCTGGTGCCCTTCGCGCTCAAACTGTTGATCACGGTGCCGGTGCTTTTTGCCCTGAACGACACGGTCGTGCGGGCGGTTTCATCCTATATCGGCAAGCATTCCGCCACGCTTTCCATCTGGGAGCCTGACGGGCTGATCGCGCTGTCAGATCGGGTCGGGGTGCTCGGATTTCTCAGTTATGGCCATTTCATTGAAACCGGCGAGCGCGAGAATTTTCTTACCTACATACCCCTCAAAGAACCGCCGCCGCGCGCGGCGGTCCGCCGCTCGGTAGAAAAGTATGTCCGTGCCGATGCCCTGCCGTCGCGCGGGCTACCAAACGTCATCCTTGTTCATGCCGAGTCGACCTTTGACCCCAACGACGTTCTGAACCTCGTCAAACCCATTGAGAACAGCCTGTTCTACACCCATTACGGCGCCGAAGACCCGATGGTGCATGTGCGCGGGCCGATGTATGTCAATGTCATCGGCGGTGGCTCCTGGGTGTCGGAGTTCGAGCTGGTCACGGGCCTCGATTCGCGCCTGTTCGGCGTCGCCGGCCGCTTTACGCATGCCTCGCTCTCGCAATATACGCGGAACACCTTTCCACGCTACATGCGCGCGCGCGGCTACGCGACCGCGGTTTTCACCAATGTTGAGGGCGGTTTTTACAACTATGGCAACGGCTATCTGAATTACGGATACGAACAGTTTTTGGGCGGCAATACCATCGGCTATGGCGCGCGCGACATTCCGATCATGCAAGCCGCGCTGGACTTTCCGCTTGGCGGCCCTGACGCGCCCTTCTTCAAGCATGTCCTGCTTGCAGAAAACCATGCGCCGCACTGGTGCAACCCGGAATACGCCGATGTCTACGAAGACATCGCATTTGCAGGCGAAGCCGACGAACTGATGATTTGCGCGCTCAAGGAATACGCGCGTCAGGCAAAGTTGACCGAACAAGCCGTAGCCATGGCCCGGGGCTTTCTCGAAGCCGAAAAGGCCAGAACCGGGCGCGACTATGTGCTGGCCGTTTATGGCGACCACCAGCCTTATTCGTTTACAGGCGGCGGCAGTGCCGAGCACAACATGGGGCTCGATTTTTCAGCGGTGCGTGCCGATTTCAGCAAGCGCAAGACCATACTTGAAATCATATCCTCGCTGCCCAACCCGCTGGAATGCTGCGGCGACGTGCCGGTGCCGGCGACCCTGCTGCCTACCCTGATCAGCAGCTATATTGCGACCTCGGTTTCGGATCTCTATCTGCCCGAGAACCTCTATCAGTACGATCACTGCGGCCGCGACTGGATCGGTGAGTTGATCGCGACCAGCTTCTATGGCCGCGCCGACGCCGGCGATGACCGCAAGTGCGGCCGTTTTGAAACTCTGGTTGCGGCCTATAAGGCCAGCGGCGTCATTCAGGACCTGGTCTCGGCCAAGGCGGCCACCGCCAGCGCCTCGGCTGTCGCGCCTGCGGGCGTTACCGGCTTTGCAGGCACATGTCTGGATGCCGCCGGCAATTTGCAGATCAGTGTTACAGCATCGGGCACATGGTTTGGCGCGGCGCCAAGGTTCCGCTTGATGCTCGACGATACCTATCTGGGCGAAGTTGTGGTTGAAAACGCGCTGGAAAATGTCAACCGCCAGATCGAGGCAAGCGAAATCGCGGCCAGTGCGGCGCAGTTCCGCTTTTCGGTGCCCATCACCGCGAAACCCGAAACACTCTGGCTGTATTTCATCAATGACAATTGGGCGGGGCCTGATCTGCCGGGCGATACCGACCTTTGGATAAAATCCATCACGGTTTCGGATCGGCAATTCATGGCGCCCGAGCTGGAATTCAATCCGACCGGTTCCATGCGCGGAAATCATCTGGGCGAATGGTTCCGTTTTGCAACCAACGGGCATGTCTTGCTTGATCTGCCCGACAGCTTTTGTAACTGACGCGGCGGCGCACGATCGGGTGCTTGTCAAACCTTGCTAAACCCCTGACGCCAGAAGAAATAACAAGCGAAATCAGCGGCGTGAGTTTCGTAAGACGCATTTCATGCCGGTGCCGGGCCTCAGCCCTCGCCCGGCCTTGGCAGGCTTATCACCTCGCGGATCACCGCGTAATCCTGATAGCCAAGCCGCGCCATCAGCCCCGAGGGCGGCAGCGCAAAGCGCCCCTCGTGCAGGCAGTCCGGCGCGATATGAACCCCCGTGACCTCTCCGATCGCAAGGAAATTAGCCACCCCCAGCAGCGGCACGATCTGCACCAGCCGGCATTCCAGCGTTGCCGGCGCGCCCGCCACGCGGGGGCAATCGATGCTCACGCAATCGGCCCGCTCCACCCCCGCCAGCGCGAACTCATCCACCCCCGCCGCCACCGCCGCCGAGGTCGCGTTCATCGCCGCCAGCATGTCGCCGGAAACGATGCTGACCGCGAAAACCCCGGTCTCGCGAATGTTCGCCATGCTGTCCTTGGTGTCGTCGCGGTCCGCCTTGGCCGAGGTGGAGGCAAACATGACCTGCGGCGGCGTGTAGGCGACCGCGTTGAAGAACGAGTAGGGGGCGAGGTTGTCACCGCTGCTGCCCCGCGTCGCGATCCACCCGATCGGGCGCGGCGCCACGATCGCGTTGAACGGATTATGCGGCAAGCCGTGGCCTTCGGAGGGGCGATAGAACATGTCGGGCCTCATCGGGATTTGCCCCCGACAAGCGCGCATGTTACGCGCGATTTCAAGCAGATTCGGGGGGCAGCGCGGGCATGTACCGGCTTGAGGAAGAGACCGAGGCAGACTGGTGGGAGGTCGAGGCGCTCTACGACCTCTGCTTTGCCCCGGGTCGCACTGCGCTGTCTTCCTACCGGCTGCGCGACGGCGTGCGACCGGTGGCCGAGCTGTGCCTCGTGCTGCGCGACGAGGGCGGCACGCTGGCCGCCGTGATCCGGTATTGGCCGGTGCGGGTGGCGGGCAAGCCGGTGCTGCTGCTGGGCCCCATCGCCGTGCACCCGACGCGGCAGGGCGAGGGGCTGGGCGGGCTGCTGATGCTCGAAAGCCTCTCCGAGGCGCGGCGGTTGGGCTGGGAACGGGTGCTGCTGGTGGGCGATGCGCCTTATTACGGCCGGTTCGGCTTTGCCAGACTTGACGCTGTGGTTATGCCGCCCCCGACCAACCCCGACCGCGTGCTGGGCCTCGCGCTGCAGCCCGGCGCATGGGACGGGGTGCGCGGCGAGGTCGAGAAGGCCGCGTGAGAAAAAGCGGGGGCCAACCCCCGCGCCCCCGGGGTATTTGGACGTTGAAGACGCGCTGGGGGGCCTGCGCGAAGGCTGCCCTTTCAGGCGCGCCCGCGCCCCCCTATATGCAGCGAACAGCATGGAGGGTGCGATGGCGGGTGCGAACAGGGCGGCGGGCGTGACGGTATTTCCACCGCTGCAGGATGCCGAGGTGGCGGGCGCCCTCGATGCGCTGGCCCGGCGCCACAAAGGTGCGAGCGGGCTTGGCATGCAGGTGCTGGGCATGGTCGGTGGCAGCGCCGAGGCGCTTCTGGACAAGCTGCCCGCGTCGGTAAAGGACCGGCTTGACGGGGCCACCCAAACGGCGCTGATGGGCGCCTTCACGGCGGCTGCGAAATCGCGCGGGGTGGTGGCGGACCGGGCTGACTGGCTCAACACCGCGCTGGCGACCGCGATGGGCGCTGCGGGCGGCTTTGGTGGACTGCCGGGGGCGCTGGCGGAATTGCCGGTGACCGTGACGGTGCTGTTGCGTGCCATTCAGGGGATTGCCGCCGAGCACGGTTTTGACCCCGCCGATGAGGCGGTGCGGATGGATTGCATCGAGGTGTTTGCCAGTGCCGGACCGATGCGGGTGGATGACGGCGCCGAGACCGGGTTCTTGGCGGCGCGGTTCACGGTAACCGGGCAGAGCCTGAATGCACTCATCGCCAAGGTGGCGCCGCGCCTTTCTGCCGTATTGGGGCAAAAGCTCGCGGCGCAGGCGGCACCCGTGCTGGGTGCGGTGGCCGGAGCCGCGATAAACTATGCCTTCACTAGCTATTATCAGGAAATGGCGCGGGTGCATTTTGGACTCAAACGCCTGGCGCGCGAGCGTGGGCTGGATGAGGGAAATCTGCGCGAGGAACTGAGGGCGCGCATTACCGGGACGTGACGCACGAGAAAGGGGTGGCTGGCGATGTTCGGGCCGGTCAGGGCCCGGCCGCTTGCGCGGCGACGGGCGAACGAAACAGCCATCACCGCGGCCCGGACCCGCACGAGGATGCTGCGGATCTGAAGAAACGCAAGAAACCGGCCTATGTCGCCACACGACTGGTCAGGGCATATTCACGGAAAATTTGGTGGAGCCAGGCGGGATCGAACCGCCGACCTCTTGAATGCCATTCAAGCGCTCTCCCAACTGAGCTATGACCCCACGTTTGCGCGGTCTTGGGTGCCCGCGTGGGGGGTCATATAGGCAGTTGCTGGCAGGCGCGCAAGCGGAAAATTGCGGCTCTGGCGGCATCGGGTGTGCAGGTGCGGCGTGGCCAATTACGCGCGAAGGGCACGGGTTTCTGCCCGTGCCCTTGCGCAATTGCGGCGCCTTGCGTGACGGCTCAGACTTCTTCGTCGCCGGTCGCGACATCGGCGATGTCGTCGAGCGAAACGGTATCATCCTCGTCGTCTTCCAGCAGGTCGTCATCAAGATCGACATCGCCCGCGTCGGCGTCGATATCCTCTTCGGCGTCGAGATCTTCGACTTCGAGTTCGCGTTCGCGCACGCTTGCCTTGTCGGCAATCATCACCCGGCCGCGCCCCGCGGTCAGACTGTCGACCGTGTAGGTGTTGGTGCAGACCGGACAGGTCATCGGGTCACGCGCAAGGTCATAGAAGCGGCTCGCGCAATGCGGGCAGAGGCGCTTGACGCCCCATTCCTCTTTCGGCATGGAAAACTCCTGGCATCGCTCGGTAATCGAGAGTCGAAGCCAACTGCCACAAGAGATGCGGGGTGTCAAAGGCTTTTGCACGAGGTTCTGACAACTCCGATGACCGAAAAAGGAACACAATGCGCCGCTTGCTGCTGCCCGGCCCCCCGGAGGTCCATCTGACGCTGCGCCGATCTGCCCGCGCGCGGCGGTTCAGCCTGCGGGTGTCGCGGGTTGACGGGCAGGTGACGCTGACCCTGCCCACTTCGGCGCCCGAGGTTGATGCGATGGCGTTTGCCCGCAGCAAGGGGGCCTGGGTCAGTGCGGCGCTGGCGCGGTTGGCGCCGCCGGCGACAATCGGGTTTGGCGCGGTGCTGCCGATCGAAGGGCGCATGTTGGCGCTGACCGCGGGCACGGTGCGCGCGCCACGCATCGAGGGCGAAGCGCTGCTGCTGCCGCCTTGCGCGGCGCGGCTGGGCACGCGGCTGGCAACCTATCTGCGATTCGTTGCGCGCGAGCGGCTGCAGGCAGCCTGCGCGCGCCATTCAGCCGCGCTCGGGCGGCCTTTCGCGCGGATCACCCTGCGCGATACCCGCTCGCGCTGGGGGTCGTGCGCGCCCGATGGTAGCCTGATGTTCTCGTGGCGGCTGATTCTGGCACCGCCCGAGGTGCTCGACTATGTCGCGGCGCACGAAGTGGCGCATCTGGCCGAGATGAACCATTCGCCCGCGTTCTGGGCGGTGGTGGCCCGGCTTTGCCCCGGCTACACGGCGCCCCGTGCCTGGCTCAAGCAGCATGGGCAGGGCCTGCACGCCTATCGGTTCAACGATTGACCGCGCCGGGGTGCTGTGGTCCTTTGCGGCCATGACCCTGACCCCGCGCCCCTCCGATACCGCCCTTGCCGCGCACGACCGCATCTACCGCAGCCTGCGTCAGCAGATCATGCATGGCGAGATGAAGCCGGGGCAGGCGCTGACGTTGCGGGGCCTGGGCAAGGCCTATGGCGTGTCGATGACCCCGGCGCGCGAGGCGCTCCGGCGGCTGGTGGCGGAAGGGGCGCTGATGCTGTCGTCGTCGGGGCGGGTGGCGACGCCGGAACTCAGCCAGGAGCGGATCGAGGAACTGGCGGCGCTGCGCGCGCTGATCGAGCCGGAACTGGCCAGCCGGGCGCTGCCGCGCGCCCACCTTGCGCTGATCGACCGGCTTTCGGCGATCAACACCGCCAATGCCGAGGCCGTGGCGAAGCACGACGCGGTGGCGTATGTGCGCACCAACCTCGAATTTCACCGCACGCTTTATTTGCGCGCGCAGGCGCCCGCGATGCTGGCGATCATCGAGACGGTGTGGCTGCAACTTGGCCCCACCATGGCCGCGCTATACACCCGGATCGCGCGCAACGAACCGCCCCGCCACCACCGACTGATCCTCGCGGCGCTGCGCGCGGGCGACGAGCCGGGGCTGCGGCTGGCGGTGCGCACCGATGTGACGCAGGGGCTGCGGCATCTGGCGGGGTGAAGGTGGTCTGACCGGCGGCTTGCGGGCCCCGCTATTCGCCTAGCTCGCGCCCAACGGTGGGCCTGTGAACTCAAGATTGTAACCGCTGCCAATGGCGGCAATTTTTGGCAGGTCTTGCGGAATCTGATATTGGTCTTTTGCCATTTCGACGAAAAAGCCCTCAAATCCTCCGGGCGTCATGACGGTCAACATGCGCGCAGCCATCTCGCCGACGACGCGAAATGTGTGCTCCTGCCCTTTGGCGACAAAAGCGATGTCGCCCGGCCCCATCAGCGTTGTTGCGCCGCCGACGAGAAATTCGACATCGCCCGAGAGCACATAGAACGTCTCGTCTTCCGCAGTGTGGATGTGGCGCGGTGGTCCGTAACCGGGCTGATCGATGCTTTCAAAGATGCTCAGCCTAGTGTTTGACGGCGAAGACGGAAGCAAAAGCTTGTAGGTCGTGCCCTGCCAATTGACCGATTTCGGCATTTTCTGGCTCGTCATGATGATCTCCCTTGCCTAACGTGATCTTGCAGGAGCATCGGCGTGAGCCGCATATTTGTTAAACAAATCTTTTAGATAGAGTATATTCGCCGCATGAATATGCTCACCCTCGATCTCAATCTTCTGCGCGTCTTGAACGCGCTTCTCATCGAGCGTTCGACGGTCAAGGCTGCGGCACGGGTTGGCCTTTCGCAATCGGCCATTTCGGCGGCGCTGGGTCGTCTGCGGGTCAAACTGAATGACCCGCTGTTCGTGCGGCAAGGGCAGCGGATCGTGCCGACGGACTTTGCACTTGGGCTCGAACTGCCGCTTCAGAAAATCTTGCATGATCTGGAAACACTTCTGTCGTCTGCCGACAGGTTCGATCCGCAAGCGGTCGCGCAGAGTTTCAAAGTCGCGGGGTCGGATTTCTTTGCCGAGCTGCTGATGCCAAAATTGTCCGAGGCCTTGGCGCAAGCGGCGCCACGAATGCAGGTTCAACTGGTCGACCTAGTTCCTAACGACTATGTCAGCACGCTGGAGCGCGCCGGGATTGATCTTGCGCTGGTCCCGAGAACCGATTTTCCGGAATGGAGCGACCATCAGCAGGTCTTCCGCTCGCGCTTTGTGATGATCGCGCGCAGAGGACAGCCGAGGTTGAAACGAATGGGTGTGGCGCCGGGGACAGTCGTGCCGATCGACCTATTTTGCGATCTCGGACATGTTGTCTTTTCGCCGGAGGGAAAGCTGAAGGCGATGGGCGATGCGGCTTTGGCGCGGGTCGGGCGGGAACGCCGTGTAGTGATGACCTTGCCGGTCTTTTCTGGGGTTTGCAATGCTGTCGCCGGAGGCGATCTGGTCGCGCTGGTGCCGGAACAGCTTGCGGTTCATCTGGCGCCGCGGTTGGGCCTGGAAACCTTTGCTGCGCCGATGCCGCTGCGTGACGCACAGATGTGCATGCTATGGCACAAGCGCAGCACCGCGACGCCCGCGCATCGATGGTTTCGCAATATTGTTGCCGAGATCCTTGCGCCGTTAGAGTCCGAGCGCCCGCTGTCTTTACCGCCCGATTAAGCAAAGCGCCGCGGCGCACGGGGCAGAAAGTGGGTCTTCAGCCCCCCTCTTGCCTTGCGGCCCATTCACCCCCCGAGGACATTTTGTATAGAAGGAATGCTTTTCGGCGTCTTCTATGCGCAAACCCCCAGGGGGGGCCGGGGGTAGCGCCCCCCGGCCATGTTCAGGCGTGAATCGCGCCATCGCCGCAGGCAAGCGCCGCTTCGCGGACCGCTTCGGAATAGGTCGGGTGGGCGTGGCAGGTAAGGGCGAGGTCTTCGGCCGAGGCGCCGAACTCCATCGCCACGCAGATCTCGTGGATGAGGTCACCCGCCGCGGGGCCGATGATATGGGCGCCAAGGATGCGGTCGCTGGCCTTGTCGGCGAGGATCTTGACGAAACCTTCGCCCTGAAAGATCGCCTTGGCCCGCGCGTTGCCCATGAACGAGAATTTGCCGACCTTGTAGGCGCGGCCTTCCTGTTTCAGCGCCTCTTCGGTCTTGCCGACCGAGGCCACCTCGGGGGTGGTGTAGATCACGCCGGGGATCACGTCGTAATTCACATGGCCCGCGCGGCCAGCGAGGATCTCGGCCAGCGCCATGCCCTCGTCTTCGGCCTTGTGGGCAAGCATCGGGCCGGTGATGGCATCGCCGATAGCGTAGATGCCGGGGGCGGAGGTGGCAAAATGCGCATCGGTCTTGATCTGACCGCGGGGGAGGAGTTCCACCCCGGCCGCCTCAAGCCCAAGGCCTTCGGTGTAGGGTTTGCGCCCGGTGGCGACCAAGACCACATCAGAGGCAAGGCTCGCCTCGCTGTCATCCAAGCGCCGCTTATAGCGGGTGGTGGCGGTGCCCTTGGCGACCTCGACCCCCTGCACGGCGGCGCCGAGAATGAAGGTCAGCCCCTGTTTCGCCAGGATGCGTTGCAGCGATTTGGCCACCTCGCCATCCATGCCGGGGGTGATGGCGTCGAGGTATTCGACCACCGTAACCTTGGCACCAAGGCGGGCGTAGACCGAGCCGAGTTCAAGCCCGATCACCCCGGCGCCGATCACCACCATGGATTTCGGGATCTTGCCCAGAGCGAGCGCGCCGGTGGAGGTGAGCACGGTTTTCTCATCCACCGTGACGCCGGGCAGCGATGAGGGCTCGGACCCGGTGGCGATGACGATGTGTTTGGCCTCGTGGGTCTCGTCGCCGACCTTGACCTTGCCGGGGGCGGCAATGGCGCCCCAGCCTTTCAGCCAGGTGATCTTGTTCTTCTTGAACAGGAACTCGATCCCCTTGGTGTTGCCGGAAACCACATCGGCCTTGTAGGCCTGCATCCTGGCCCAATCGACCTTGGGGGCGCCGCCGATCAGGCCCATCTTTTCAAAGTTCTCGTGCACCTCGTGCAGGCTGTGGGTGGCGTGCAAGAGCGCCTTGGAGGGGATGCAGCCGACATTGAGGCAGGTGCCGCCGAGCGTGTCGCGGCCCTCGACCAATGCGGTTTTCAGCCCCAGTTGCGCGCAGCGGATGGCGCAGACATAGCCGCCGGGGCCGCCGCCGATGATGATGACGTCAAAGCTTGCCATGTCAGGTCTCCTGTTCTGG